>CAUUGG010000017.1:0-3115 GCA_963544825.1 uncultured Acholeplasmataceae bacterium | reverse complement strand
TTCTTTTCTTTCAGATAATATCCCATTAAGTGAAAAGGGATTACCACTTGGCAATCAAGTCTCACAACTTCTTGCAAACCTAATATTAACTCCACTTGATAACTTCATTAAACAAACCTTAAGAGTAAAGCACTATGTTCGCTATATGGATGATTTGCTGATTTTTGGTGAAACCAAAAATAAACTAAAATCTCACCTAAAGCGATTAAATGAGTTTATTAAAACCCTACATTTAAGTTTTAATCAAAAAACCAGACTGGCACCTATGTCAAACGGAGTTTCTTATCTTGGCTACACTTATTTTATTGACAGACGAAAGTCTGACAATAAACAAATTTTTAAAATCAAACTTAGACGCTCAACTGTGTTAAGGGCACAAAAGAAAATAGCAAAAGAAATTCTGTTTTTTAAATCAGGTAAAACAAATTACCTGCATGCTTACTCTGTTTTTAACGCATATAGGTCAATCTTGAAAAAAGAACTAAACACGCACACTTCAATCAAAGGACTCTACTTACTAAAATGCATTGTTGAAAAACTTAGGAGAAAAGAAAACCAAGAAAAAGAACTAGAGACCTTAAAGATATTTGCCTAAATTACTCGTCCTCCTCTTTTTCAAGCAAATGCCAAAAATAACTAAAGCTTGTGTTTTCTTTGCCGACAGAGTCGGCAATTTTTTCAATATCTCCAAACACAAACAACTTAGTTTTTGCTCTAGAAAAAGCAGTGTAAACTAAATTTTTATCAAGCATTCTGCCAGAATGCTTATCTGCATAAAAAACAATATACTTAAACTCAGAGCCTTGTGCTTTGTGTACAGTTAAGGCGTAAGCTAGTTCAAGTTCAGAAATATTTTCTTTTGTGTACTCACAAACAAAGCCATTTTGAAACTCAACTGTAACTTTGTCTTCTACAATTTTTCTAATAATTCCGATCTCTCCATTTAGTACCTTAGTTTCTTTATTGTTAAAAACTTGAATAACTTTGTCGCCAACATAAAAATCATAAATGACACCACTAACTGAGTTTTCTTTATTTTTGATAAAAATACTTTGGATAAACTTATTTAGGTCAATTACTCCTCTTTCTGGATTTTTAATCGCTAGTAAAATTTGGAAATCTGTATAAAAACTATTTGTCTGTTGATTAAGTTTGCGAATCAGCAAACTCAATTTAAGAAGAAAGTTTTTGTACGAAAGATGACTAACAACTACCGATTCATACTTGTAGTTTAAAGAATATCTATTACCTACCAACACACGATTAAGTAGCATAGGTAAGTCATTGTTAATTTGTCTATGGTTGTACTTAAGATGACTAGTTGGAAAAATACCTGAAGAAACACAATCTTTGAAAAAAGAACCTGGCAAAATACTGGTTAGTTGATTTGAGTCACCTACAAAAACAAAATGACAGTTTTCAGGAAAACTATTTAACATAACCCAGACTAACGCATCTTCCAACATTGTACTTTCATCTACTAAAACTACTTTAGTATTTTTAAACTTATCTTTGTAGTTAAAAGAAAAACTGTAGTAATTGTTTAAATCAATTACGCTACTTTTTGCACACCATCCTAGTGCTGAGTGCACTGTACTTGAATGAACTTTTAAGTCTAAGTTAAGTCTAGCACTGGCTTTGCCAGTAGGTGTTAAAACCACAACTTTTTCACTATATTTCTCATTATTTAACATTTGCGAAAAGGTTTTATAAAGCAGTTTTAACATATGAGACTTACCACTACCAGCAGGTCCTGTAATAAAACTTATTTTTCGGTTCATTGCATTGTCTAAACACTTTTGAAAATCATCATTTGTATTACTTCCAACAACACTTTGTGCAAATTCACCCATCTCTTTATTTCTTCTCTTTAACTCACTTACTAACAACTTGGTTTGACGACTATACCAAGAATGGATGAAAAACTCACCCTCTCCTTTAATCTTTAACTCTTTAACTTCTCCTGATTTCAACAACTCAACTAAAACAGTTTTGATTTGCAAAACATTTTGAAACTCAAGGTAAAACGCTTTAAGCAAATCAAAGCATACCCTAAACAACTCTCGTCTAGAGATTACAGCACTGCCGTTAACTCCATTTTTAAAACAAAAATCTAGACAAGCCTTAACCCTGACTTTTGAACTACTAGAAAAACCAATAAACTTAGCAGCTTGGTCAATATCTAGAAAACTTAAATCTAAGTTTAATTGCAAAGGTAAATAAGGGTTTTCTAGAAAAAGTGTGTGGTTTGAATAAATCCACGCACAAATTTCTTTAATTTGTAGACTAGATAAATTACTTTTCTCACTTAAGAACAACTCCAAACTTTGAACAAAAATCTTCTTTTTAGAAATTTCAAAAACGCTGCTTTTTTCTCTTTTCACATCTTCAACCGCATCACCTATCTTTTTAAAACTCTGAATAATTTGACTTTTGTTCACAGAACCAACGCCAGACACCACAACTGTGTAATTTTCACTCACCTGCATTTCGCCATACTTACTGTATTTCTTTGAGTTCACTAAATATTTTTCAAAAACACCGTTAAAAACACCAAAGACAAAATAAAAGTCCTTAATCGGGTGTTTTTCTACCTTGTTAATTTTGATAATCTTTTCAATTGTTTGCAATATTTAAACCTATACTTTCTAAATCTATGCCCAAATTATAAATAATATTATTTCTAAACACCTTGATTTCTTAACTTGCTTGCAGTAAAACCAGACTAAAATAAAAACAGTTTTAATTTATTTGCATTTTTAAACCACTTATTATATACTTTAACAAGTGTTTGGGCAGGTAGCGAAGTGGCTAAACGCGGCAGACTGTAAATCTGTTACCTCCGGTTTCGGCGGTTCGAATCCGTCCCTGCCCACCATCTTTTATATATTGTTTTTAAAAAAATATTTTTACAAATACTTGTTGAAATATTTTTTTATTTAATATATAATAGTTTAAGTGTGCCAAAAGGCAACAAATCTTTGAAAACTAAATATGAAAATGATATACACCAATTCTTTTATACAAGAATAAAACTAATTAGAGTCAATTTAAACTCTTAACAATCAATGGAGAGTTTGATCCTGGCTCAGGATTAACGCTGGCGGTACGTCTA
>CAUUGG010000016.1:0-3348 GCA_963544825.1 uncultured Acholeplasmataceae bacterium | reverse complement strand
TTTTAATATTCATTTTTTTGTCTAAACCTTTTGAAAACTAAAATAAAAACCACAATTAGTGTGCTCAGTAGTGAAGTTGTTGCACTCAAAGGTACTTCTGAGTCTGTAAAAGAACGAGAGATAATGTCGCAAACTACCATAAAAGTAGCACCAATAGTTATGGAAAGTGGAATTGAGTATTTGGTGTTTCTACCAATAAATAGTCTAGTGATGTGTGGTACAACAAGGCCTACCCAGGCGATTTTACCAGAAAAGCAAACAGAGATTGCTGTAAGCAAAGTAGCAATAATTATAATACTCTGTTTATAAATTTGGTAGTTAATTCCCTTTGTTTTGGCCTCAATTTCACCGAGAGCAACAATGTTAATTCGCCAAGCGATTAAAAGTAAAACTGACACGCAAACTAGAACTACTATCCCCATTATTAAAACTTGCGAATACAAGGCATTTCCGAAACTACCCATTTCCCAGTAGACAATTGAAGCCAGGGTAGTTTGTGGGTCTGCAAAATATTTTAAAAAAGCCAAAACTGCCGACATTAAACCACCTACTAATATCCCTGAAATTAACAAAATAGTCTGAGACCCATTTTTAAACAACCTAGCGATAAGCAGGGTTAAAAACACAGTAAGTAAACCTAGAGAAAAGGAAAACATAGAAATGAAAACTGGGCCAAGTCCAAGTAGTATAGCGCCTGCTGCTCCAACTGAAGAACCCGCTGACACTCCAAGTAAGTCTGGTGAAACTAACTTATTTTGAAAAATCTCTTGATAAAGCAAACCAGAGACAGAAAGGCCAATACCCGCTAGCATAGCCATTGTGGTTCTAGGTAGTCTTAGTTTAAAAATTATGGTTCTTTGTACAGAGTAGGCTGTGTCTTTAGTGAAAACCGCTTTAAAGAAACTACTAAAACCAATGTTGTATCTGCCAATCATTAAAGCAATTGTAAAAATCACCACCATTGTTAGCAGAGCTAAAGGTAGTGCAATTTTAAATTTTTTCATTCAACTAAACAAGTGGGTCTAAGTTTGGACCAAGGCCTGCTAGCATCGCAGCAGCATCTTGCGCACTTAGTGAGTAGCCAAAATATTCTTTTATTGATTTTGTTAACATGTCAGCAATGTCAAAGGCAAATAAATCTGGATGCAAGAACATTGCTTGATGGGCAAAAAATATTGGTGTCATTGCAGAAAGTTGTTCAAACGCAGTCACGCCAAACGGAATTTTATACAAGCGACCGTTTTTAACAGCCTTTAACTCATTGAAAGGAGCCTGCGCAATTTTAAGTAAGTTGCTGTGTTGATAAATGCCACCAAAAACTACGACATCCGGATTATAGTTTAAAATCTCTTCATCAGACGGACGGTTAGTTGTAATTTTACTGCCAAGATATTCAAAACCTAAAACAGAATACGCGTATTCTGTAAAAGAACCTGTGTTGTCTGTGTAGCCAACACCATTTGGTTTATCGCCGCGAACATAGTAAAGTTTTTGTTTTGCAACTTTACTTTTTTCAAGTGTAGTCTTAATTTTTGAAATTATTGCTTCAACTTCGTTTTCCCACTTGCTTGATTTTTCTTTAACTTCCTCGCTGTCCCAAATTTGTCTAATTAGTCTAGAAAAGAAGGTGACATATTTTTCAAAGTTAGGCTTTGCGTAAAGTGAAACACAAACCGCAGGAATTCCGCGCTGATTTAATTCATCAGCTATATATTTCTCTGGTGCAAACACTAAATCAACTTTGCGTTCTAAAAAAAGTTCAAAACTGTTTTTGTAGCCATACACATAGTGATTTTTTGAGTTTGGATAAATTCGTTTTAACCATTTGTTGTTAAGAGTTCCTTTATAAGCACCGTCTATTTTGTCGCCAAGTCCATAGGCTACAAGCAAGTCATATGTGGTTCTAGAAATACAGGCTACCTTACTCGGGTTTTTCTTAACGTAAACTTTAGTTCCAAGCATATCAGTAACTTCAACTTTATTAGGTTCTTTAAACGGATTTGTACAAGAACCCAAAGTAAATGCCAGTACTAGATTAAAATGCCTAGAAACAAGAATGTGATTTTTCTCATAATTTTAATTCTCCTTTAATTAAAATGAAATTAAGTCAGTTTAATTTTATTTAAAACCACAAAAGCAAAAATTAGCTGTGCTTTGGCTGGTATTCACAATCTAAGTTTATCATGGAAGTAAGTTGAAATTCTATACACATCTCAAAAACATAACTTTTTAAGTTTTGTATTCAGCAAACACAAAATTAACTTGTAAAAATGCAGTCCTTGCACTACAAATTTCCTTATTTTGGCAAAATGTAGCGCAAGCGCTACAATTTTCTCAAACTATAGGTTAATTTTGAAATATTTTTCTTATTTAGACACTTTTGCGTGCGAAAAAGTGTCTTTTTCTTTAGCGAGACCAATTAGCTCTTTAGTTTTGTCAATCAAAAAAAGTGGAATATTTAACACATTGCCATCAAGAGACAAATTATTTAGTGAATATCTGATAACTAGTGGCGTATTTTCTGAATACAGTTTTTTATAGAAGTTTAAACTAGGTGATGCTACATATTTTTTCCAGACTTTACTTCTATTGGATAAATATCGTTGTTGATTTGAAGTATAAAGTCAACTTCGTATTTTTCGTTTGCCCAAAAGTAAAGGTCATCTTGAAAAAGTGTATTTAAACTTTGCATCACAAAGTTTTCAGTCAAAGCACCTTTAAACTCGCTAAAAAGGCTATTATGTTCTAAAAATATTTGGTAATTTAATTTACTTTGTCTTCGCAAAAGGCCAACATCAAGGTGATAAAGTTTAAAGTGTGCAGGGTCTGAGTACGCAGCAAGTGGTAGCGCTGGTTTAGAGATTTTTTTTACTTTTTTAACTAAGTTTGCATTAATTAACCACTCTAAATTAGTTTCGTATTCTCTAGCTCTTGCACCCTTTTTGACATTTGAGTAGAGAAACTTTTTTCTGTCTTTTGCTAAACTACTTGGAATAGACTGCCAAATTAACTTGATTTTGTGAATATCGTGGTTGGTGTTTGAGTTAGTAAAGTTGGCTAGATGTTTACCAAAATCACTTTCGTATGAATATTAAAATATTTAAAAGTGCGCGGTCTGAGTGTTCAATTTCTCTTTCCTTTGTCCAAAGATAAACAGACTCTGGCATTCCTCCAGTGATTAAATACATTTTTAAGCGCTCTAAAAGCAGGTTAAAAAAAGCCTCAGGGATTGGGCTTGGTTCACTTATTTCGTCCATGTAGGCAAGTAAGTTAGTGTCGCCACTGGCGTATAGAACCCGAGTTCAGAAAATTTTTTTAATTTCTTGTGCTAAATACAGGTTTATAGCC
>CAUUGG010000015.1:0-3984 GCA_963544825.1 uncultured Acholeplasmataceae bacterium | reverse complement strand
CAAGCAAATCAATATCTGAGTCTAGTCTTTCGGTGCCTTGTGCAAAAGAACCAAAAATATACAAATGTTTAACTCCTAATTGATTAAGCAAAACTCTATCATCCAACAAGGTTTGAAAGATTTCTTTAAATGTTAGTTTTTTTAAATTTTGATAATAAGATTTATCTTGTTTTTTACTTTCTAATATAAATTTAGTAATATAAGAAACTAAACTACTTGGACTATTTAAAATATATAATTCGTTTAGTTCTTTTAATACGGTTTCATTAAAAACTAACGCAGGAATGCCGACTTTTACTAATGAAAAGTTTAAAAACATCAAACTAATCAAAAATCTATATTCGCTATCTAATTCCACCATCGTTTGAAAAGCACTGTGTGAAAAAATAATTAAGTTTTCCAGTGAATTTTCAACGCAAGTCTTGAAAAATAAATCGGTTAATCTTGTAATTAGGTCAGCAGTTGGTTCTTCTTCTTTTAAGATATAGAAAAATTTCTTTAATAAACTAGAAGAAAAAATATTTTGATTATTACTAAGTAAATAAAAGTAAGCATCATAAGAGTTTTTTAGCGTCTGTTCTAATTGAGTTTGAATTGATGTCTCCATATAGACAATTTGTTTAAATAAAGTATGTCTAAAATCGTATTCTAGATAACGAAAATACTTTTCAATAAACTGAGTAAGTTTTTTTCTGACAATTAATTCAGTTCCATGCTCAATATTGAAATACATAATCTAAATTCCTTTTTAACGATCAATTGCTAAAAAACCTTATAAAAGTTCAAAAAAGTTAATAATTCTGAAAAATACTTTTGGTTTAATTTGAAAATTATTTTTTTATTTTGAAAAAAACTGTCTACAACTTAGGCCAAAGTACCCATTGGGTCCCATGGTTTTAACACAGTCGGCTCTGCCTCAAGGGCTTTTAGTTCAGCGTCAGATAAGTATTTTTTGTTAATCAAAACTTGATAGGTATAACGGTCAAACCAAGAATCTGTACATAGATAGTAACCCTTTGAACCTACTTTGTCGCCCCATGAGTTTTCAATTTTCCACTTGTTTGGTTTTCCGTCTACTAAGTTTACGCCAGTTAAAAGCATAGCGTGGTTCATAGCAGAAGCACGATAGTCAAGTTGAGTTTCTTTATCTAGAGTTACGTTAATGTCAAAAATTTGTTCAAAGTCAAATAAACGGTCGTCCCAAACACCGTGTGTGCGGTCGCCAAATAGTGAGACGTCTGAACCAAACCAAACTGGTTCTTGGTCTTTAAGTTGTGCGATTGTCACTTCTTTTAGACGCTCAATTGGTAAGTTTAAGTGAATTACTTTGTTTCCTTCAACTACGTTGCCAAGGTAAGAAATAGTGTAAGTTTTTAAAAATGGTTTGTCTTTAGTTGGTGAGTTGATAACAGAAACATATTGGTTTAAGTCAAGTCCAACGAACTTGTCGTAAAATTTTTGTGGAGTTAAGTTTTGAACAAGGTGGTATTTTTTGTTTTTATCGGTGTATTCAAAATTAAACTTTTGGGGTGGCATTCCGAAGTTTGTAACTAAGAAGTTATAAAGTTCTTGAGTTGCAACTTCTCGGATTTTTTGAATGTCTGAATCTTTGCCTTCTCTGTGCGCTCTGCGAACGTCTGCTGCAAACTTACGTAGACGAACATTGATAATTTCGTTCATCAAACCAGTGTTTGAACTAGAAGTAGTTTCAGGCATTGCAGATTTTGGCACAAGCCCATATTTTTCAATTAGGTTTTGCAGCATTGCCCATTGACCACCATCTTGGATACCTTGATTTAGTAAAAATTGAAGAGTGCGGTCATCAACTTCTGCATCTAAAAAATCTAGAACAGATTCAAAAAAGAAGTTGATTTTCTCTAGTTTATCGTAAAAAGCGATGTAGTTTTGTGAAAACTCAAATTCGGTTAATTTAAGGTTTTTCGCAGTAATTTCGCGAAGAAAGTTTAGACCTGAAAAAATCCAGCAACGACCTGAACGCATTTGGTTGGCAACAGGTAGTGTCTCTATGTTAACTGAGAAGTTAAACTGAGTGTTTTGCTCTTCTTCAAGTATATAAGCAACGTCTTGTAGATTTCCTTTAGTCAAAGCACGACGAAGCACAGTTTTGCTGTTGTCTGCTTTAATTGATTTTTCTAATTTAGATAAATATTCTTTTTCTAACATTTTTTCCTCCATAAACACCATAATTTTACCAAATCAAGCTGGTTTTTTCCATGCTTTTAACTTACCAAACTCGCTTAGTTTTGGTGTTTTTTAACAATCTTTCTTATTTGCTTAAAAAAGTAGAAAGGTATGCTAAAATTAAAAACGTAGAAAGCAGCAGCAGTTTGCAAAAAACGCAACGCTCTCGCCTGATTGCATCTTAGTGATAGGCAAAAAGTTACTAATAAATTTTTTAAATATTTTGTAATTTTTTAAAAAGAGTGCTCGCTTTGCACTCTTTTTTTATTTATGCTTTCCAGAAAGGAGTAAATTTATCAATAATTTTTATCGCAACCAAAGAGTAAGAGTTCAAAAACCTGTTGAGTATGTCAATGAGTTTGTTCCAGACAGAACTATTTTGCTAATCTCTGAAACCGGCCAAAACTTAGGAGTGATGAGCAAAAGAGACGCTTTAAAAAAAGCAGTTGAGGCTGAACTTGATTTAGTTTTAGTTTCAGATGTCAAGGCTGAAAAATTAGTTTGTAAAATTATGAACTACTCAAAATACAAATACGACAAACTAAAGCGGGAAAAAGAACAGAAGAAAAATCAGACTATCGTTGAAATTAAAGAAATCAGACTATCGCCAGTTATTGACGTTAACGATATTAACACCAAGTTAAAACACGCCAGACG
Organism: uncultured Acholeplasmataceae bacterium; assembly: GCA_963544825.1. Lineage (GTDB taxonomy): Bacteria > Bacillota_I > Bacilli_A > Acholeplasmatales > Acholeplasmataceae > CALISC01. The sequence goes on along the minus strand of CAUUGG010000015.1, from coordinate 1,125 downwards.
CTTCTTTAAAGCAGGCAATAAAGTCAAAATTTCGATGCGTTTCCGCGGTAGAATGATTCAAAGAATTGAACTTGGTATGGAAGTTATGCAGAAGTTCATTCAAGAATTGGGCGAAGAATGTGTTGTTGAGGCTCAACCAAAAATGGATAAACGCAGTTTAATTGCAACCATCGCCCCGGCAAAAAAAGAAAATAAATAAAGGAGTTTAAATTATGCCAAAACAAAAAAACCACTCTGGTCTTAAAAAAAGAGTAAAAATTTCTAAAACTGGAAAAATCTTAAGAGGTTGTGCGTTCCGCAGTCACTTATCTGCACACAAAACTCACAAACAAACAGTTCATTTAAGAAAAGGCGCACAAGTTTCTAAATCAGACGAAAGAAGAATTAAACAACTTGTGGCAGGACTTCGTTAGTTTTTTTAAAAACTAACTAACTTGTAAAACAAAAATATAAATTAATATTTAAGGAGAATACAAACATGGCAAGAGTTAAAAATTCAAAAACTACCAAAGCACGCCGAAATAAAGTATTAAAACTAGCAAAAGGTTACTTTGGTTCAAAACACGCACTATACAAAACAGCACACGAACAAGTGATGCGTTCACTTCGCTATCAATTTAGAGACCGTAAACAAAGAAAAAGAGAATTCCGTAAACTTTGGATTACTAGAATCAACGCAGCGTGCGCTCTTAATGATTTAAAATACTCAAAATTCATCCATGGTCTTGAACTTGCGAAAATTGAGATTAACAGAAAAGTTTTAGCAGAACTTGCAAACTCAGACCAAAAAGCGTTTAGCGAACTTTGCGATAAGGCAAAAAAAGCATTAGCGAAATAGACTGTAGATGCCAAAAGAAGCAAGATTAACAGAAAAAACTGTAAAAAAAGCAAAAGAATCTAGCAAAAAAGCAACTAAAGGCGCAGATAAAGAAGTAGCCAAGGTTACTAAAAAAAGTGAACCAAAAAAGACTATCAAAGCAGATACTGTAGCAAAAAAACCAGCCAAAGTTACCAAAGACACAGAAAAAAAGGTGGCTAAAGTTTCTAAAGACACAGAAAAAAAGGTGACTAAGGTTACTAAAAAAAGCGAACCTAAAAAGGCTATCAAAGCAGATACTGTAGCAA
>CAUUGG010000014.1:0-10504 GCA_963544825.1 uncultured Acholeplasmataceae bacterium | reverse complement strand
AAAAAAGCGAACCTAAAAAGGCTATCAAAGCAGATACTGTAGCAATAAAACCATCCAAAGTCACCAAAGACACAAAAAGAGAAGTGGCTAAAGTTTCTAAAGACACAGAAAAAAAGGTGGCTAAGGTTACTAAAAAAAGCGAACCTAAAAAAACTACTAAGGCCACTAAAGAAAACGCAGGCTCTTTGAAAAAAATAGACAGCGTTTATAAAAAAATAGTTAAAAAACTTGGTGATGAACAAACTATTTCTTTAGAAGAGTTAAATAAAATCAATACTTCTGCAGACGGACTGGATGCAATTATAGAGCGTCTGAAAAATGAAGGATATGAAGTAACTGGTCTAGTTGACGAGACTGAAATAGATGCTGAAGAACTAAAAGACGCCGAAGACCTTGAAAACGAAATCAATCATTCAAATCTTTTTAAAAATACAGGTACAAACATCCCTTCAACTGACTTAATTAGTCTATACTACGCTGATGTTACTAAAATTAAACTTCTGACTTTTGACGAAGAGCAAGAGTTGGCCATTCAAATGGAAGACGGAAAAGCTGCAACTGTACAAATTAACGAAATGCTTGCCAACGGAGTTGACCAGTACGATCCAAAAATCCTGGATTTAAGAAAAGTTGAATACAAAGGTATGAAGGCTAAGCACAGTTTAATTGACGCCAACTACCGTCTGGTCATTTCCATTGCCAAAAAATACGACCGCGGACACATGTCTTTTTTAGACCTTTGTCAAGAAGGGTCAATGGGCTTGGCACGAGCAGCCGATAAGTTTGACTACAAAAAGGGCTATAAGTTTTCAACTTACGCAACTTGGTGGATTCGCCAAGCGATTGCCAGAGCAATTGCGGATCAAGGAAAAACGATTCGCATTCCTGTGCATATGAACGAAACGATTTCTAAAATCACTAAAACCCAATCTCAGCTAACCCAAGAACTCGGCAGAACTCCAACAGACGAAGAGATTTGTGCACGCATGCCTGGGCTAACCGAAGAGAAGTTAAATCATGTCAGACGCATTGCTAAAGACCCTGTATCCTTAGAGCAACCTGTTGGCGAAGAGGAAGACTCAATTCTGGCTGACTTTATTTCAGATCCAAACGCAATAACTCCAGAAGAATACGACAATAAACAACTACTTTTAGATGTTTTAAACGAGGTTTTGCAAGGTTTGACTGACCGCGAAGAGCGTGTGCTTAGACTAAGATTTGGGCTATACGACGGACAAACTAGGACTTTAGAAGAAGTTGGCAATATTTTTTCCGTGACCCGTGAGCGCATTCGCCAAATTGAAAACAAAGCCTTAAAGAAACTAAAACAAAATAAAAATGCCGATAAAATTCGTAAATACTACGAACTAAACAGGAAGTGATAAGATGCGAGTATTAACAGGTAAATTTAAAGGACAAACTTTAAAACGTGTGTTTTCAGATGAAACCAGGGAAACTTCTGAAATCTTAAAACAAGCGGTTTTTAACTCGCTTTTTGACCTAGAAGATAAAGTTTTTCTAGATTTATTTGCAGGTTGTGGACAAATCGGCATCGAGGCACTTTCTCGCGGCGCTAAACTGGTTTACTTTAATGACCGTTTTTTAAAGTCTGAACAAACTGTCCTTGAAAACTTAGCGCTATGCAAAGCAGATAAAAGCACTTTTGAGGTTAAACGCATGGATTACCTTGATTATCTTGGTCACATTTCTGCCAAAGGAGTGTTTTTTGACTATATTTTTCTAGACCCACCCTTTAACACCAACTACTATAAAAATATCTTGCACACTGTAAAAGACATACTTAAACCAAACGGCAAGGTCGCAATTGAGTGTAAGGCTGATTTTGAAGATTTTTCAGTCGCTGGCTACACGCTAGAGAAATCCACAGTTTACTCAAATAAAAAACTACTAATTTTCCAAAAGGAAAACTAGGGGTATACCTTTTAAAAAAGGAGTTTAAAAAATATGTATAATTTAGTTATCATGGCAGCAACTGCCCCACTTTGGGTAGCGATAGTTGCACCAATTGTTGTATTTATTGTTGGTGTGTTTTTCGGCTTTTATTTAGCGCGTTTCTACGTTAAACGCTATCTGGCTAAAAACCCGCCAATTAACGAAGCCGCGATTCGCGCAATGGGACGCCAAATGGGCCGTACTTTTTCTGAAAAACAAGTTAAACAAATTGTCGCTCAGATGAACGCGGCTAACCAAGGCGAAGTAAAAAAATAAATTACGCTAACCAAAAATAAAAAAGGTCTGGTAAATAACCAGACCTTTTTAAATTGCTTAAAAAGTAGTGGACTTAGAAACGCAAAAATTGTTCTGCGTCTAAAACAAAAACCACAGCGCCGCCAACCTCTACTGAAACCGGAATTGAAGAAAAGCCACCAAACTCATTTAAAATAGTACTTGGCACATCTTTTCTGCGTTTTTTGGAGTTATCGTCAATAATGTCTAGAACTTGCGGAACTAACTCATCGTTGACGCCAATTAAAAATGTCGCGTTTTTAGAACGAAGAAAACCACCAGTAGTTACTAGTCTAGTAGTTTGAAACTTATTTTGGTTTAAAGCGCGTTGAACTTTATTTGCGTCGTCGTTGGTAATGATTGCAACAATTAGTTTCATAAATTAAATCTCTTTTTAAAATAAACAGAAAATTAGTATTTTTGTCTGCGAATTTTGCCATCTAGTTTATGAATTACTAAACTACCGCCGTTTTTCTCAATTAAGGCCTCTGCGTAAGCAACTGCTTCTTTTTGAGTTTCAAAGAACTTAATAGTTTTATCTGAACCTTCTTTTCTGACTCTCCACATTTTGTAGTTTTCAGTCTTAGGTTCTTTATTTTGAGATACGTGATAGGTTGATAAATTTTCTGCCATATTTTCCTCGCTTTGCTTACTTAAATTATAGCAGTAAAATACTTTATTTTGTCGCGATAGTTTATTTAAATTTTTTTCAGTTTGCCAAAAAAACTAAAAAATTTTATTTTAATTGTGTTTTTATATATCAAAAGTTGTAAAATATAGGTGTATGCAAGACAAAGAAATATTTATGTTGCTCTCCGATGCCAACAAGCTAATTAAAAATGTAGTTTATGTAAATCAGTCTACTGAATACATTTCGCTTATGTTTAAGCAAAATGTGAAGAAGGCTAAATTTTTTGTGTCGTCTTCTATTCAAAACAATATCTTTGAAATTTCGCAACTATACGGCACTAATATTACACGTTCCCGCTATGACAAACTTTTTAGTGGTGCAATTAAACCTGCAAACTCAACTGAGTCTGCGCTACTTAACTACGCTAAGTTAATTAAAACTGTGTTTTTAAATTATAAAGACATCACTATTGACATCAGCACAATTGAGTTTTTTTACAACAAGATCAGTGAAGGTCTAAAAACTAATAGCCTGCTAAAGGCCTACCGCAAGACTAGATTTACAAATTACTTTAACATTTCTAGCAAAAAAGGCGACCGCTATGAAGGCGTGAAGGCTAACGAAATTAAAAACAAATTAAGAGAAATTTGTGCAGAGTACAACGCAGAGTTAGCAGCTAACCCTGACTTAAAATTATTTATCATTCCACGTTTTATTGCCCAGTTTATCTATGTTTCTCCGTTTATTCGTTTCAACTATATCATTGCGATTTTACTGATCCACACCTGCTTGTTAAAAGAAGGCTACGCGATTTCTAGAGTTGGTAAGTTAGATGAGTTTTTAAACCGAAATAAAGCCAAAATGGAGACAACTCTGGTAGATGTTCAAAAAAATCTAAACACTGCTAACGACTCAACTATTGACTTTATTAAGTTCTTTACCGAAATTTTGGCCAAAACTTACGAGGACTTTAGAGTGCAAATCTCGGCAATTGAAGCAGGTAAAAAAGCAGTTGATGTTGTCAGAAAACAAATTCAAGATAAGTTTAAGGTTTTCGTCAAACGAGAAATTATGAAAGAGTGTCCTTACTTTTCTAAAATCACAATTGAGCGAACTTTGGCGAAGTTAGTTAAAGAAAACTTTATCTTAATTCGCAAACAAGGTAAAAGCACTAGGTATTTAGTTAACAAAACTAGTGTGTAGTTGTTAAAGTTTTTACTTAAAACTAAATAAAAAAGCGGAATTGCAGTCTTGAATAGACTTGTAATTCCGCTTTTATTTTATAGCTGAACTAAAAAGCAATAAACATTTAATCTTTATCACTTTTTTTAATGAGTTCATTTTATTTTAGGTTAATTGTGTTGTTCTAGAGTTTAGAACAAACCAATTGATTAGTCTAAAATTAAAAGTATCTGAAACAAATGGTTTATTTTTAAGACACAACAATAGACAAAAGTTGATTGATAAATTACAAAAAGTAAATAAAATTTATCTAATGCAAACTACAACACCAAACACAACATGCATGTAATAGTCTTCATCAACGTTTCCAGCTCTGTTAATAGAGTATGCTTGATTAGCACGATAAGATGTGCCAAGCCACCACTTACTAATGCTAGAAAATCTATAATGTGGTAATTGAATGTCCCTTTCAAGAAATGAAAGAAAATTAATGCTGCGGTAGTATCTAATATCTGCGTTTGTGTATTGTGTTAAAACCGCTTTTGCATAATCTGTAGGAGTTTTTTGCATTTTTTTGTATAATTTATTTATTACAGCCTGAATGACACCAAAGTCATCGTTGCCATCTCTGGAAGGCATGTAGGTTGGTTCTCCGATAACTTTGCCGATATCGTCAACCATTGCTTTTAAAATACTGTGTTTTGGTTCGTTAGGTATTGAGTAATCAGCGTAATAAACGTTAAATGGAGAATAGTCAATAATGCGTTTAGTAAACCAAGTATTTTTATAAGGAATTTTAATAAATTCAACGTCTTCAAATTTATAGTACTGGCCGTTGTATTTTTCGTATTTATTGCCGGCGGTGTCTTCATAGTATTCACGGTTGAAGTATTTAGTGTAGTCTTTATTAAATACTTTAAATTTAAGTTCACGTTGAGAGGTTTCAATATGCCTTATTCCAACAGGGTTATCTACTTTAGTTTGTGGATATTTTCCTATTTTTCTACTAGGTTCATCGACATAAACTGTTATTTTGTGGTTTTTTTCAATCTTTAAATTCTTAATTTCTTCTTTGGTTTTTACATCTCCATCTAATTCAATTCTACTAATTTCAAGACCCTCTTTTTGGAAGTTTGTCTCATCAATTTCGCCGTGTTCGGCGCCATGTAAAAATGTTTTGTCAGCGATACCTGTGGTGGTTCCTTTAACTTCGTATTGAACAGTGTAGGTTTTTCGGTTAATAGTAATGGTTACTTTGTTTTGGGTTTCATCTGCATTTACCGTTAAATTTTCTGTGCTGTATTGTGGGTTTTGATACACAGTACTATTAGGATTTAAATAAGTAACTGCATGAATTGAACCAATTTTTCCGCTCTTAATTTCAGTGCTTTCTGTGTAACTACTGTCGGTTTTTTGAGTTTTGATTGTGTAAATTATGTTTCTGTCTTGAAAGTCAGTTTTTGCGTATATTTGCATAAAATTGCCACTAGCAATAAATTCACTTTGTGTTGCACCAGTTGACGATAAAGCCCAGCCGATAAACTTGTGTGTATCTTTTAATTCATATTCAGGTAAAGGAATACTTCTAGTTTTTTTGACTTTAATGGTGTTGGCTGATTTGAAGCGTTTAATACCGTCGGTTTCCTTAAATTCAACAGTAATTTCTCTTAATTTATAATACTGGCGCACTACAGTGTTGTTATTACCGGTAGTAAGTGGTGCTGTTAGTATATTTTCAGGATGATTGTCGTCTTTTTCGTATAGTTCAGTATTTAAGGCTGAATATTTTTTATATACAGCGCCGTCTTCAACTTTTTGATTTTCAATAATTTCTGTAACTTCGTCGTATTTACCATCCAAAGTGTTTTCTTTTCCTTGCTTTTCTAGTTTATGGACAACTTTATAGTTAACTGTATCGATAGTTTCTTTAAAGTATGCAACTAAGGTAAGATTATTAGTTACCTTGCTTAAAAAGTCATAAGCGTTTTGTTCTGAGTAGGTTCCATTCATTGAAACTTCGGTTTGCCAATGGATAAACTGATAAGTTCGCCCTTTTTTCTTAATAGTAGGGTTTTCGTTTGGTTGTTCTACTTTTCCCTCATATTTAATTTTTTGGGTTTGTGGAACTGGTGAAACAGTAGCGTCAAATTGGTTTTTGTAGTTAACTACAAAGTTAACATCAAATTCTCGGCGCTGATAAGTTATTTCAAAAACAGTAGTTCCGTCTGCTTTTATAATTTCGCTTTGAGGCGGAAGTTGTGCAATAAACCCGTTTTTGTTGTAACTACTGTATTCATGTGAGTTGTTTAGTTGGACTACTGAATTAGTTTTAGCGCTATTAACAGTTGTCTTTATATCATCTGGAATGTTGTCTTTTTCAATTCCTTTAAAGACGTGGCGAATTGTATAAGTAGTTTCGGCAGGTTCAAATACTGCCCAAACTTCTTTTGTGCCGCGCTCAAAGTAAATAGTTTCAGCAGGGTTGCCTTCTGCTTTTGCCCAACCTACAAACTTCCAACCTTTTTTTACACTTTGTTGTGGATTAAAGTCAAACTTTGTTCCAACTTTACCATTCTGCGGTCTCCATGCACTTGCATCAGCCTTATCTGTATCGCCAGCAGATAATTTAGGAATTATTGTGGCTTGTGCGTCTTTTTCAATGAATACTGGCTTTATTTTAATATTTTGATTGTAAGCTAAGTTTTCATTAAAGTCTTGACTGGTTGTAGTTTCAACTAGTTTATCAAAAACATAATCGCTTGTAGCAGTTTGTTGTTTCTGGACTAACTTCATTTTTGCAATCAAATCACTTGGAACAGTTTGTGAATGTTTTAAGGTAAGTGTTTGTTTAAGTTCTGGCGCAACAGACGCTGGAACTAAACCAGTTCTGTCAAACTCAACTGTGTAAGTTTTTGCTTTAAAGTAAACTGTTATGTAGTGTTTGTCTAAAGAAGTAGTTATTCTAACTTCTGTTGTAGAATTTGCTATGTCAAAGTTAGTTTCATGATAAGGACGAGGGTTATTAACAAGATATTGATTCAAGATGTCTTGTACATCTTGATCTGAAAACTTCGCAGTATCACCGATTTCTCTTTGTTTTGCAAGTTGTCTTTCAACAACTGTGTCTATTTGCTCATTTATCTTTTCCCAAATCATTTTAAGACAAACTGGACGGGTAGCAGTTGCTTCGGTCCAGGTTGCTTTTAGGTATAGATTTTTAGTAACATTTAAATTTTTAGAAAAATCTACAATTTCTCCAGTTTCTATATTTTGCCAGCCTGCAAAAGTGTAAGTTTTAATTTGAGTTGGATCTGTTTTTTTAGGATGTTCAATATCTCTTAAATTTTCTTCAAATTTATAAGATTCGGTGCTTTTGCTTTCTCCGTTTAAAGTACCACCATTGTAGTCATACTCAACCGAGTAAACTTTTCTTTCATATGTTAAAGTAAAAATAGTCTGGCCATTTGCGTTAATTGTTTTAGTTTCGTTTACTGGCTGAACTTCAAAACCTTCTCTTGTGCGGGCATCTGCTTCAGTTACTGTAACTTGTGAGCCAACTTGTGCTTGTTTAACTTCGGTTTCAACAATATCTTGAATTGAATTGAATCCTTTGTAAATGTGTTTAATTGTATAGTTAGCATTTTCTATTTTTTCAACAAAATAAGCAACTAAAGTAGTATTTTTAATGATTTTATTAGAGCTAAAATTAAAAGCGTCAACTTCTTTATAGACATTACCCATATCGTCTTTAAGTTGCCAGTGTTTAAAGGTATAGGTAAATCCTGATTTAGACATTGTCGGGTTGTGTTGAGGTTGTTTGACTTTTCCTTCATAAGGGATTGTTTGCTCAGGCTCAATAGACGATATCACGCCACTAAAATTATTCCCATTGAAGTTAACTTCAAAGTTGACTTTATATTTCTTGCGAATGTATCTGATTTCAAAAACAGTAGAACCATCTGCTTCTACTTTTTTAGTTTCTGAGAAATCTGTAACTTCAAAGTGCTGGTCGTAGCTTTTGTCTCTGTTTTGTTGAGTAACAGTAACTGATTTGCCGACTTGTTCTGTGAATTTTCTTTCCTCAATTCGTTCTTCAATTTGATTTTGAATGCCTTGGAAAATATGCTGAACAGTATAAGTTGCTGTGTCTTTTTTCTCTTCAAAGTAAGCAACTAAGGTTGTATTTTTAGTGATCTTGGTGTTGAAATCGAATTCACTAACTTCTTTATAAACATTTCCCATCTCGTCTTTAAGTTGCCAATGTTTAAAGGTGTAGGTATATCCTGGTTTAGCAATAGTAGGGTTTGATGGTCTAGTTAACTTGCCTTCATATGGAACAGTTTGTTCAGGAGTTGAGAAAATGTTAACATCTTTAAAATGATTACCATTGTAGTTGACTTCAAAGTTTACTTTGTAGCGGTTTCTTTTGTATTTAAGTTCAAATACAGTTGTACCATCAGCTTTAATTTTCTTTTTTAAGACACTGGTGTTATCTAAAGTAAATCCATATGGAGCCTTAGCTTGAGTTGGCAATAACTCAACCACTTGCGACGGAGTTTGTCCATCTATGATTTCTTCTTTTGTTTTATCTTCAATGAAACTACCGTTTTGGTCTACAGATTCATAGTACCTTTTGATTGTGTATTTAGTTTTAGGGGCTACTCTTTTTCGCATAACTGCTTCAAGAGTAATATCTTCAGTAATAGGAGTATTAAAGTCATATCTAGTTCTAACACCAGTTATAGGGTCTACTAAATTCCAGTAATCTAGTTCTTCTAAATTACCATTTTCATCGATTCTAGACACCAATGAAGGAGTCAAGTAATTAGTCTCTAATTTCTGTCCGTGTGCTCGTCTAGTTGACAAGAGCTGATTTGCGTCAACTGGTGTTATAAAGTTGATAGTGTGATATTTAATTGGTTTTTCTGGATGAGGTTGGTTTTGTTTAGTTGATTTTAGATAAAGTACAGTGTGAGTGTTTGCGACTTCGGTTGCAAAGTCTATTTTTTTAGTCAAAGAACTGTCTTTATACCAACCTTCGTATGTATATCCTGGTTTTTGATAAACATGTTCTTTTAAAGGACTGCCTTTTTTAACAATATCAAAAAATACTCTTTCAACACCATCAAAATAAGAAATTGCGACTAATCCTTGTTTGTCTAGTTCTGGTCCTATCTTGTCAGTATCTGTAGTGATGTCGTATCTTGCAATTAGTCTAAGTTCAGATTTTACCCACTTAGGAATTTGAAATTCTTGACCAGGTTTTAAGTCAACTCGGTTGCCAGAAGGATCTATGTAGTACCAGCCTAAGAATTTAGAAATATAAAATGGTGGAGTGTTTAACTTAATATCAAATCCATGTTTTTCTGGGTCGAGGGTTTTGATTTTGTCAACTGTTTTTTCAATAAACTCGTATATTTGTGTTTTTTGTGTTTGGTTTTTAAAGATGCCTGACAGCAAGAAATCGTAAATTAGCGAAATATGAGAGTTATTGTTAACGATAAATGCGCGACCTTTTGCATTTTCTTTAGTAAAAACATCTTCTTTGCTTATAGGTTGTCCGCTAGGGTGACCTTTTTCATCAAAAGCATAGAAAGTATTTATTTTAAGAAGTTCTTCGTAAATATGCATGTAGGTAGTTTTAAGTTTAGAGTAAGGAAGAATTATTGGTTTGCGTGCGGTTTCGCCTTTATTAGGTACTGGAAAAAAGATGCGAAGAAAATTAGAGTAATCAACAATTACATCATGTTCTCTCGTAATTCCGAACAAGTTTTTAGTGTAAATTGTAAATATTTCTGAGTTGTATTCACGGTCTGTAAAGTCAAGTGCTAAATATTTATATGGTTTTGCTTTAATTGCAGTAATTCTACCTAAACGGTTAGTTGTGAACCACTCTTGTTTGACATGAATAAAGGTAGACTTAGTTACATCCACGGTTTCTGGCACCACAAAGCGTAGTTTATTTTTACCAAACCTAATACCGTCGTGTTGAGAAAAACCGCTGGCTTTTGAAAAATAAACTTTGGGGTGCATAAATAGGAAAATTAAAAATAAAATTGTTAATGTTAAAATCAGAATAAAAATTCCAGAGATCAGATAGCCTTTTCTTTTGTTAGTTTGCATATTTAGTACTCCTTGTTACGAAAAAAGAAAACAATAATTACTATTGTTTCATCTTCATTCTATCTAGTAAAAAATGCGAAATGAAATTTCCGGTTTAGGACTTCATTCATTTTTTAGTACAATAGCCTAACAAGTGTATTTTACTGCATTATCGTATTACGAAAATTTAATAAAACATGATTATCAGACATCAAATAAAACTTTTAGAAGTCTTTTTATCAAAAAAAAAAAAAAAAAAAATAAATGGCTTAATAACGCAATTTCTTGTTTTATATAAAAAGAGTTTTTGCTGTTTTTGAATTTTTGCAAATTCAAAAATAA
>CAUUGG010000013.1:0-16982 GCA_963544825.1 uncultured Acholeplasmataceae bacterium | reverse complement strand
TAGGCTATAAACCTATATTTAGCACAAGAAATTAAAAAAATTTTCTGAACTCGGGTTTTAGAAATCATTAACACAATTGTTGCAGATGGTGTAAAATTTGAAATTGTTAATATAAAACACATCAGAGAAGAAGACAAATATGAAAACTTTAGAGTTAACTTAATGGGCCGTCTAGATAAGATTAAAAATAGTTTAAAAATAGATATTACAACTGGTGACATTGTAGCACCAAAAGAAATTGAATATCTATACCATTGCATGTTTCAAAAAGAAAGTATTAGTGTAATGGCTTATCCATTTGAAACTATATTTGCAGAAAAATACGAAAGTATTATTAAAAGGAATATTGCTACAACTAGAATGAGTGATTTTTATGATCTCTACAGTTTGTATAATCTAAAGAAAAACGATATAGACTTTGTTGTTTTGAAACAAGCAATTATTTCAACTGCTACCAAATGAGAAAGTCTACCCTTTTTGCGTGAAGCAAAAGATATTATTGTTGATATAAAAAATGATAAGCAGCTTAAGGAATTGTGGACTGCTTACTTAAAAGATAACCCATACATAAAAGACTTGAGTTTTTCAGATACAATAAAAATTGTTGAAATAATAGCTACAAATATCGATTTATAATGGTATTACTCATTACTTTAGTACTTAACTCCAAAACATATTGTTGTTAAGTAAAATTTTTTAAGGTCCTATAAACTTTTTAAGTAAAAAAAGATTTTCATATAAATATATTGTCGAGGTGATATTTATGAAAAAACTTTATTTACTTGTTTCGTTTATTTTGGTAAGCATACTGTTTTTAAGTGTTTTATATCCAAGCAAAGCAAGCGCAAAAACTAATCTATATCCATATGTTCGTTTTTACATGCTAGACAAAACAACAAAATTGATTAACTTTTATACAGAAGAACCAAAAAAGAAGTTGTCAGATGAAGATAAAAAAGAAAGAGATAGACTGGAAATTGCAAAACAAAAAACTTCATATAGACATTTCAAAAAAACATATGTTGAATATCTTAATTATGCAAAAAAGGTTTCGTTTGTTTTACAAGTTGTATCTGAGTTTTCTAATCAAGGTTCAACTAGCACAATACAAGAAATTACAACAGAGAGAATCGTTGAAGAAAGTGAAAAGTATACACAAAGTGGCTCTTTTAAAATGAGTATGAGTGGTACCATTAGCACTCCGACAAAATCACCACTTAACGCAAAAGGCGAAGCAGGTGTTGAAAGTAAACTTGAAAATAAACTAGAAAAAAGTAAATCCGAAAAAAATAAAGAAACCAAAACTATTAAAATAGAACCAGGTTGTAAACTGGCAGTTAGAAAAATGGGATACGGTTATCTTTTTAACGGATACGCTGCTTCTAGTGTTATGTGGGTATATACAGATTGGGGTGAGTTTCAATATGTTGAACACACTGGCGTCTACATTTCTTATAGAATAGAAAGAGACTACTAGATGGCAAAGAAAACAAAATTAAAATACTTGGTTTTTCTAACACCGATTTTGGCAATTTTAATTGTTTGTTCATTGTTAATTGCGGCGTATTTAGTTCCAAAAAACTTTAAAGTTAAAACAATTAAACAAACAAGTGTTTTTACTGAGTATAAAAATAGACAAAACTTTTATCTATATACTAACCGAAAAAGTCCTTGGTTTTTAAGTCCAGACAAAGTTAAATCTATTTATTTAAAAAACAAAAACACAAGTGCCTCAATTGAAGCAAAACACCTTGAAACTAGATACAGAGGCTCTGAAGAGATTCAAGAAAACAGTAAGAACACTAAATATTTTCAAAGCATTTTGACAGTTTCAATAGTTGATGAGTTTAAAAAGAATATTACTTTTGACTCAAGTCTTTTGGTACTTAATTTTAAAAATAGCAAAAGTTTATCTTTAGAAATTGGGTTAGTTCAAATAATTCAGTCTAGCTTAATTGCAAAACCTTTTGCTTTAGAATACTCAGTTAACGTAACTTATGACAGCAGATATTATCAAGACCGCGTAGATTATCAATTAAAAGTTTATGAGTTTTCTTTTTCAATTTTAAAAGAATACGCCGATAAAGTTAAAGACATTAAAATGCTATTGGGTAATTCAGATTACAGTTACGAAAAAATAGAACAAAACAAAAGATTAAACTTCGTTGTCAAAAGAAAAGAAAGTGCACTTAATTTATGGCAAACCTACAATCCATTTATTTTGATATTTGTAGATACTGAAGATGGCGTTAAAATTGCCAGACAAAGCGATTTACTGGTAAGTACCTTTGCCCAAATTCACAATCTTTTAAAGGTATCAGAAACAACAAAAATAGTTCACACTACGAGTGCAAAACTATGAAAAAAGCAGTACTTGTACTGCTTTTTGGCGTAGTAATCCTTGTTTATATATTTGGTGTTTATTCTTTTACTAGTCTACTTTTGAAGAACACAGAACGCCTTTATTTAATTAAAGAACAAAGAAGCGTAATATACCATGCTAGCGGAAAGTTTAAAATTTATCTTTATACTGACTCTAAAACATCTAAAATCTCAATAAATAATATCAAGTATTTTAGCCTAACTAGGCTAAATAGTAAGAATGAACTAACTCTTGAATTAAAAGAAATTAAGATGAGTAAAAGTTTCTTAAATCAGAAGAGAAACTTATTTAAAATCACTTTAGAATTTTTTACTCCAAAACTGCTTACAGATAGTGAAGAGTTTACAACACTTCAAATCACCTTTATTACTAATAAAGTTTTAAACCTAGAACTAGGCAAATTTAAAATCGCACAAGCCGATAAGTTTGACTCGCAAGATATGCTTTTTAGTTTTAAAAAAAACCAAATTGAAAAGGATTTTTTTAAAACTGGCACTAATTTTGAAGTTAAGTTTTTGGCAGACTTTATCTCTGATACTGCTGAGTTTTATTTTAGTTTATTTAAAGATGATAAATACTCGGTTAGCAAAAGCGAAAAACAGGAAACTACTTTCTTTTTTACAAACTCAAAGTTAGCGATTCCTGTTTTAGAACCTATTATTATTGCTGTGGTTAAACTAGATAATGACAAAAAAACTATATATCAAAACTGTTTAAAAAGAGATATTAGATGTGACTTTGAAGGTTTTTTAGACTTTGAAAACATTAAAGAAAAAGGTTGGGTAAATACTTATGAACTCTAATTTAAAAGAAGTATTTATGCTTAAAGATGTAGTAGTTCCTTATATTAAAAAACCTTACAATTTGGAAATTAAAGCAGGCGAAAAAGTATTAATAATAGGCGAAAACGGTAGTGGGAAAACAACTTTAATTTATCTTTTAATTGGCTTTGTTAAACCTAAATTTGGTGTTTTAAAAAAGACAGATAAACCGATTTCTTATCTTGCCGAAAAAGCAGATTTGCCAAGAAATTTAAAGGCAGGTGAGTATCTTGAAATTATCGCAAAGACTAAAAATGGTTATGTTAACAAAAGACATATAGACTTTTTAGAACTGCCTTTAGATATAGAAATTAAAAACCTATCTAAAGGAAATAAACAAAAACTAGCCTTTTTAGCAGCGCTTATCGGCGACTCTGAAGTTTTGATTTTAGACGAACCTCTTTCTGGATTTGATCCTAAGAAAAAGCAGAAAATTGTTGAAATTTTAAAACAAGAAACTAAAGACAAAACTGTGTTAATAATTTCGCACAACCCAGAAATATTTAACAGTTTTGCAACAAGAAAGATAACGCTATGCTGAACTATATTTTTAAAACTTATTTTGACAAAAAAACAAAGGTGTTAATATTTGCTTCTATGATAATATTTTTGCCACTTTTCTTTTTGGTTTACTCACCTAACTTCGCAGACAAAGATGTATTTTTAAAACAAAGCGAAAAAACCACTCAAATTTTTAGCGTCTATATTCAAATTCTAAAAATATTTCTAATTATCACAACAGGTCTCTTGACTATCAATCACGATGAGCAACACATTAAGCAACTAATACCTTTTGTAAAAAGAAAAGTGGTCTACACTGCAAAGTTAGTATTTTATTTTGCACTTATTTTTTTATACTCACTCTTTTTTATTTCGCTTTCCTTTATTTTCTTTCAATTGTCTAAATATCCGGTTCTGACATACAGTCAGTTTAAAACTTTGCTGACAACACCGCTAGATAGTTTGTACCTTTTGCTCTTTATTCTGATATTTGTCAAAAATAAAAAAAGGCAAGTGATTTTCATCATTCAAGCCTTTTTTATTATTTTTACAATTATTTCTAGTTTTTTAAAAGGAAACTTTACTTTTTTTCTGTTAATACTTCCGCTTTCTAGCAACAGTTTTGACGCAGAACTTTTATATTTTTTTTACAAAATATTTTATTTATTTCTCTTAACACTGTTGTATATTTTTAAACAAAATAGTGAGAAAATCTCGTTTCACTAATAGGCCTTAGCAAATAGTACTCTGTAGTTTACTTTTTTGCCAGTTACTGGACAAATTGTGAGTTCTGGTTTTTCTTTACTAATAACTCTCGCGGTCGCTGTTGTGTCTGCTTTGATGATTTCTTCAGCAGATTTATTAATGTCAATAGAAACATAGCCACCTTCTTCAATCAAAGTTTTAAACTCAGCATAATTTTTAGCGTGGCGAATATTTGAGTTTAAGTGTTCAAGTGCACGTTCATACATTTCTTTGTGCATAACTTTAATTTCTGATTTTAAGAAACTACTTAGCTCTGAAATTAAAACTTTAGTTTTAGTACGAGTATTTCTTTTAAAAACAATTACTGAGTTTTCTTTTAAGTCATTTGGGCCAAACTCAACTCTAAAAGGAATACCTTTCATTTCGCTTTCCGCGAACTTAAAGCCGTGAGATTTATCACTTTCGTCAACTTCGTAACTTAATTTTGATTTTTTAATTGCTTTAATTACTAAATCAACTTGTGTTTTGTCTAGTTTATCTGGAAGAACAGGTACTGCAACTACTTGAGTTGGTGCAAGATATGGCGGTAAAACCAGCCCGTCATTGTCGCCGTGCACCATAATAACAGCACCAATTAACCTAGTTGTTACTCCCCAAGAAGTTTGAAAAGGTGCACAAAGTTTATTGTTTTTATCTTGGAAGTTCACGCCAAATGCTTTAGTAAAACCATCACCAAAATAATGCGAAGTTCCAGACTGCAAGGCTTTTCCGTCGTGCATTAGAGCCTCGATTGTATATGTTGCCTCAGCACCTGCAAACTTTTCTTTTTCGGTTTTTTTACCAGATACAAAAGGAATAGCCAGTAAATCTTTACCAAGTTTTTCGTAAACTTTTAGCATTTTATGAGTTTCCTGTTTAGCCTCTTTAGCAGTTTCATGAACTGTGTGTCCTTCTTGCCATAAAAACTCACGACCACGTAGAAAAGGTTTAGTTGTTTTTTCCCAACGTACAACTGAGCACCATTGGTTGTATTTAAGTGGCAAGTCTTTGTAGCTTTCAACAACACTTGCAAAGTGTGAAGTAAACAGAACTTCTGAAGTTGGACGAACGATTAGATTTTCTTCCAAGGTTTTGCTACCAGCAGTTGTAACGGTCGCAGTTTCTGGTGCAAATCCCACAATGTGGTCCTTTTCTTTTTGAAATAAACTTTCTGGAATTAACATCGGCATGTAGACATTGCTGTGTCCGGTTGCTTTGAAGTTTGCATTTAAAAATTCTTTAATTTTTTCCCAAATTGCGTAGCCGTATGGACGGTAGATTATGAAACCTTGTGTGTCTGAGTAAGACATTAACTTAGCCTCAACACAAAGGTCTTGATACCATTTACCAAAATCTACATCCATATCAGTAATTTTTGAAACAAATTTTTTAGCCATGGTGTTCACCTGTTAATTTAACAATTCCTTTTTCTATTTTAATTAGATTTTTTTCAAGCATATAGTGCAAAATTTCTTTAAATCTGCGGTTAGAAACTTTAAGCTCATTTTCTACCAGTTCAGCCGTAAGTTTATTTTTAATAGTTTGTGTCGGTTGCTTTTGAATATAGGCAAGAATTTCTTTTGCTTTTAGGTTAAATATGTCAATTTTATTTAGTTCTTTTAATGTGCAGTTGTAGCCATCAAAGTTGCGTCTACGGATAACCACTGACATCTCTTGGCCTAACCTGACTTTGTCAATGATGCAAGATTTGTGGACAAACAATTTAACAAAGTTCGGAGTAAGTAAGTTAATTCCGTCTTTTCCGATGTTAATAACATGAGCATTTACAATTTCCATTTCACTGAACTTATCTTCAGAAATTTTAATTGGAAAAACTATTTTGGCAACTAATCTTTTTTCAAAAAACTGTTTTACATGTACGTAGTCGCCAACTTGTGGCCAGATTTCTCTGTCTTCACCAAGCGCATCTTTAGAAAGGAGTAAATGCTTAGCAACGCCATTGTCCAAAAATACTCCAAGGTCATCAACTCTACCAACTACTTTTAAGAAACCCATTTCACCGTTTTGAATGAATGGTTTTTTTACAGTCAAAGCAGGTCTTTTTTTACTATCTATAAAAAGATAGAGCTCAGCCTCATCACCCGGTTTAAAATCAGTGTGCTCACTTTCATTGAAATGCAGGAAATAAATTTCTTCATCAAAAAAATTCTTCGCCATATAGGCGATGTCAGTTTTTTTAATTATTTCAAACTTATATACTTGACCAGGTGTTAACATTGATATCAAAATATTCCTTTTCAATCTTTTTCATTATATCACGCGCGTAGATTAAAAAAGCAACCCCGCACAGCACGATACAGATTAAAAAGAAGTAAAAATAGTCGTGATTTTTAGTCAATTTTCCGGCAAAAATATTTAAAATAATAAACAAAACATTGACCAGTGAGTTAATAATTATGACCGAGAAATTAAAGTTATTTGGGGCAACAAGGCTAAATAGTAGTTTAAAGTAAACAAAGATAAATATCGCCATTGATACACTTCTAAGCACAGTTACTGCAATTATTGCGTAAATATTGTCAGTAGAGATATAGACAAAAAATCTAAACAAGGTAAGCGCAACTGCAACTCCAAAAAGCAAGTAAGAGTCCACTTCTTTAAAGTATCTAGCAAGCAGAAAAATAATGATAGTTTCCACCACCACAAAACCTGTTAAAATTGCGCCATACCAAGACTTATTGATTGAACCTACTACTGAAAAGTAGTCTGGTTGAAATTGGTCAAAAACCTTAAATGTGCTCATAAATAAGACAAAAATAGTGGTAAATACCCAAAACTTTTTGTTTTTAAAAAGTAGTTTTAACTGAGTTTTTTCAGCAAATTTAGCGCTTTTGGTAAACTTAATTGGCTTAATTAAAAAGATTAAAACTCCAGCTAAAACAAACAAAGTAACAGCTGACAAAAAAGAAACTTTGAAACCAAAGTAATCTGCAACTAAACCACCAACTACACAAAGTAAGGCGTAGCCAATTGCACCAAATATTCGGATATTTGCAAACTCATAGTCATTGTTTTCACAAAAACCACCTGCAAAAGAATCTAAAAGCAAGTAAATTGGTTGACTAAAAATAGCGATTGCCAAAGAAATCAAAGCCACAATGTAAATGTTTTTTGTAAAGAAAATAAAGGCTAAAATTGCTCCAGTTTCAAGTGCCGTTAGCAGCACAATTAAAAAGATATTTCTATTGATGTTTTTTGCAAAATATGTCCAAAACGGGTTAATAAATATAGAAACCAGTGGAAAAATAATTAAAATATAGCTAATTTGGTCGTTTTTGTAGCCCAGACTTTGGAAATATAAAAACATAAATGGGTAAAGCAAAGCGTCTCCCATATAGCGAATTAAAAATGCTAAATCCAGTTTAATTATTTCTTTTTTTCTGTTCATTTACTTTCTTTAAAATGTCTTAAAAAGACGTCTTAATATTATATAATATAAAGTATGCAGGCAACAATTTATTTTACTTTAGGCAAAGCGTTTGCCCCTGAAAATTTAATTTCATCTATCTTAATGATGTTATCCGGTGTGGCGCTGGGTTTCTTTTTGATGTTGCTTTTCTACATTTACGCATGTTTAATTGCGATAAACAAAAAAACTCGCGTCAAAAAAGCCAAAAAAGATATGCAAACCGATGTGCAAAGAGCAATTGTTGCGACTTTGCAACTCTATAAAACCGATAAAGTTGCTAAAAAAGAACAAGGCCAAATTGGGTTTGCCTACACCCTTTCTAAACAACTGGCCTATGACATTACTTCGCTTTACTTTCCAAAATCAAAAAAACCATATCTTGAGCTGACAATTGATGAAACTATTTTGTTTGCAAGTTATGTGGCTGCTAGAATTGATGAGATGATGTCGGCCAAAATCTTTAGTTTATTTAGAGGTTTGACTTTGAAGCGAATTGATCAGTTCAGGTCAGTAAAAAGTGAAATTGACGATTCCAAACTTGCTGGAGCCGCGCCTCTCAAGGCTTACTCTAAAACCAGACTTTTCAACCCACTTTACTGGATAAAAACTTTGACATTTGATAAGTTAATTGACAAGATTTTTGACAAAATCGGCTATGAAATTATTAAAATTACCGGTGAAGAGACTTACAAAATTTACTCTAAAAAAATGTTTAACAACGATATGTTTTTTGAAACTGATAAAGAGTTTTTTGAAGAACTTTACAAGCAAGTTAACCAAAACAATGAAAAAGGAGCAAAATAATTATGTGTTTCTGGCGAAAAAAAGTTAAAAAACTAACTAAAAACCAACAATTTAAAAAATTCAAAATTCACCAATTTGCCCCGCTAAATGGACTTAGAGAAGCCGAGGAGTTTACGCCTTCTATAGTGGCGTCTCCTGGAACTGGTAGAAACGTTAAAAACATTTCAAATCCAAAAGCAATAGTTGGCGAAGGTTTTGATGCCTTGGAAAAATACGAAGCTTTCCGTAGTGTGGCTGACAAAAAAATGACACAAAACGAAATTATTGATAAATACGGAAACGCGTATTATGAGTTTAACAACATCTTAAGTATTCCCACAGACGGTCAAGAGCAAATTTATCAGGCCAGTCAAAGAAAACCAGAGAAAACCAACACAGGCACTACAATTTCGCCAATTTTTCGCAAGCAAAAACCTAGAACTAGTTTTGTAGAAGTGGTTGTAGAAGACCCATCTAAACAACTTGATGAAGTCCACAGCGTTACATTTGAGCCAGAAACTTTCAAAAGTAGTGCTGAGTTTCAAGCAGCCGGAGTTGCAGACAGCCAAGTTAAAATCACTAAGGCTAAAACTCAGGAACCCGCTTACTTTCAAGAACAAAGCGCAGTCCAAACTAATTTTCGTGAGTTTCAAAAACCAAGCGTTAGTGCAACTTCTGCAAACTCGGATGCCGATATTTTAAACTCAGTGCGTGGTTTTACTCAAACTACAACTAAAAGTCCATCAATTGAACCTACTATATCTAAAGAAGTTTCACCAACGCCAAGCGAAACCACAGTTCAAGCAGAGACTTACTCGCAAAACCAACCAGCAAAACCAAAGGAAGGCGAATACTTTGTTCCGCTTAACTTATTTCACAAGTCTAATTTAAGTCTAAACGATAAACCAGACTGGTTGCTTGAACAAATTAAAATTATTGACAACACTATCGTTGAACTCGGATTTACAGGTAAAGTTGTAAACTCAATTAAAGGACCAACTGTAACTAGATACGAAATTGAGCCAGACAGCAAAACTAATGTTAGCCGCTATAACTCACTAATTCATAACCTGCAAATGAATTTGTCTGTGACTTCTATTCGTATGCAAACTCCAATTCCAGGTAAACCTTACATTGGTGTCGAGGTGCCAAATATCAACCCAGAAATCGTAAATTACTCAAATGTAATTCGTGAAAACGAATTCAGAGCACCTGAAAACAAGTTAGTGGTCCCACTTGGTATCGACATTGATGGCAAAATCGTAAATCTAGATATTACTAAAATGCCGCACGGATTAATAGCCGGCGCTACTAACTCAGGTAAGTCAGTCTGCGTAAACACCATTATTACTTCACTTATTTTAAAAAACTCACCAGACGAGTTAAAACTAATTTTAATAGACCCTAAAGTTGTTGAACTAAAACCTTACGAGGGTCTGCCACACTTACTTACCAAAGTAATTACCGACCCTAAAAAAGCAACAGCTGTTTTGAGTTGGGCAATTAGTGAAATGGAGCGTCGTTTTAAAGTATTTTGGGACGAGGCTAAATGCAAAAACATTGAAAACTACAACGCGCGCGTGGAAAACAAGACAGTTTTTGGCGACAAAATGCCCTATATTGTCATAGTTATTGAAGAGTTGGCTGAGCTAATTGTACAATACGGCCAAGAAGTTGAGGCAAAAATCCAAAGACTGACCCAAAAAGCCAGAGCCGCCGGAATTCACCTAATTGTGGCCACTCAGCGTCCAACTACAGATGTTGTAAAAGGCACAATTAAGGCAAATATTCCAACCAGAATTGGCTTTAAAGTCGCAACCCACACAGACTCATCTACCATAATTGACGAAACCGGCTGCGAACGTTTGCTTGGCCGCGGTGATATGCTTTTCAAAGAACTAGACACAGTTGTTCGTCTGCAAGGCGCATATATTTCAGATGAAGAGTTGTTTTCAGCAATTGACTACATTAAAACTAACTACGCCAGACAAGAGCCAGAAATTAGTTCAGATAAACTAGCAAGTAACTTTGGCGCAAAACAAACCACCGAAATTGGTCCACTTTTCAAAGAAATTGCAAGGTTTGTAGTCAAAGAACAAAGTGCGTCGATTAACGCCATTCAAAGAAATTTCGCAGTAGGTTTTAACGCTGCTCAAAAATACGTTGCTGATTTTGTGCGTTTTGGAATTTGTGCACCAGCAGAAGGTCCAAATAAACCATCTAAAGTCCAAGTTAACTCAGTTAGACTTGAAGAAATTTTGAAAAACTTTTAATTTAACTTATGGAAATCAAACATACCCTACCTAGCCCAATTCAAGCAACTCGCGCACATAAACTATTTGCTTATACTAATTTAGTTTCTCTTTTTGTGCTACCGCTTACCTTACTAACTTTATTTTTAATTAAACAAAATTATACCAATTCGCAATTTATAGTTGGTTTAGTTTTTTTAATTTTTTACTTGCCGTATTGCGCAAGAAATATTTACTTTCAAATTAAAGAAATTAAAAACAAAACTTACTTTAATACTTTAAACTTATCTAAGTATCAAAGGATAAGAAAAGCGCTTGAACCTGTTTCTGTGGCGATTGCTTTTCTAATCATCCTGTTGTCTATCATTTTATTTTCTTTAGTCAGAGTAGCAGGCACGTCAATGCAACCGACTTATGAAGACGGTCAGATAGTCGCCATTAAAACTTTTCGCATTCAGCCAGTTCGTGGCAGGGTTTACGTACTTTCGGTCAAAACAAACAGTGGCAAAACTTTTAACGTAATTAAAAGAATCTACGCTTTGCCTGGAGACACTGTAGAAATCTCTTATTTGAGCCTAACAGTGGAGAATAAAGAAGTCAGACCACTCGGCTTTACCTGGTTTAAAGACAACGAAATTAGCAATATTAAAAAATATACTTTAAATAAAACAAATGAGCCTGGTAAATACCGAGTAAAGCCAAACACTTACTTATTTTTTGGCGATAACTTTAGAAATTCTCAAGACTCAAGATCAGGCACTTTATTTGTGCAAAAAATCATTGGTGAGGTGATTTAGTGGAAATCAACTGGTATCCTGGTCACATGGCAGTGGCTTTTCGTGAAATTGAAAAAATTCAGAAAAACATCGATATCTTAATTCACGTTCTGGATGCCAGAATGCCTTTTTCGTCAATTAATCCGAAACTTATTCAAGTTTTTGAAAACAAACCAGTGGTTTTTTTGTTAAACAAAACAGATTTAGTGGAAAGTAAACATTTAGAAAAAACAATATCTGCTTTAAAAGAAAAAGGCTACTTTTCTTTTAAAGTAAACGGACTGACTGGCTCTGGAATTAGCGGTCTTCATAACTTTATTAAAAAAACCGTAGCTCCGTCTATTTTTGAAAAACGCGCAAAAAAAGGAATTCAGAATAACAAAATCACTGCGTTAATAGCAGGTACTCCAAATGTAGGCAAGTCTAGTTTGGTCAATCGTTTTTCTTTAAAAAAAGTTGCAAATGTAGAAAACAAAGCAGGAGTCACTAGACTAATCACACTTTACCGGCTAAACCCCGAGTTTGATCTATTTGACACCCCAGGCCTACTTTGGCCAAAACTTGCGCAAAACTCTGCTTTAAACTTAGCGCTACTTGGTTCTATTCCTAAAGAAATTTTGCCACTGGACGAAATTTGCATCTACGCACTTAAATATATAACTAAATATTTCCCAGGTCAGATTAAAAACAAATATGGAGTTGATGAAACTAAAAGTGTAATTGAACTGCTTAACTCACTTTGTCAAAAAACTGGGGCTGTCCTTAAAGGAAAAGAACCGGATTACGAGCGAGTATATGTTTTTTTAATTAAAGACATCCAAAACGGTAAAATTGGTAAACTTTATTTTGATTTGCCAAGCATTGAAGACTGATTGTGTTATTATTTGTTTTAGAGGTTTTTAAATGAAAGACTTAATTATTGTTGAATCTCCAACTAAAGCAAAAACAATTTCTGGCTATTTAGCCGATAATTTTAATGTTCTTTCTTCAAAAGGACACATCCGCGACTTAAAAATCGCGGGACCTGGTGGGCTTGGCATTGACATTGAAAATAATTTTGAGCCACTTTACACCTTAATTACTAAGTCTAGAAAAATTGTCGCTGACTTAAAAAAAGCAGCCAAAGGCGCCAAAGTTTATTTAGCATCTGACCCCGATAGAGAAGGTGAAAGTATTGCTTGGCATTTAGCTGAAGTCTTAGGCCTAGATAAACGCGAGCCAATTCGTATAGTTTTTAACGAAATCACAAAACAAGCGGTTAAAAAGGCTTTAGATGAACCTAGACAAATTGACATGAAACTAGTAGACTCACAAGAGTCCAGACGCATGGTTGACCGTATTATTGGCTTTAAATTATCTAAACTTGCCAGACAGAAAATTGGCGGCAAGTCAGCCGGCCGCGTGCAGACTGTGGTCTTGAAACTAATTGTACTTCGTGAAAAAGAAATTAAAGCGTTTGTGCCGGAGACTTACTTTGACTTAAAATTAGTAGGAAACGGTTTTGAGGCTCCCTATATTTCTGTTAAAAAACACGAAGTTACTAAAGAAATTAAAGAAAAAGTAGAGCGAGAAGCAACTCCACTTTATTTAGTTAAAGACATTCAGGAAAGCGAGACTAAAACTTATCCAAAACCAGCACATACCACCTCTTCTTTTCAACAAGAAGTTGCAAATAAACTAGGTTGGTCTGCCAAAAAAGCCATGCAGGTTGCACAAAGCCTATACGAAGGTGTGGAAACAACTAATGGGTTGACTGGTTTAATTACCTACATGCGAACAGACTCAACCAGGGTGT
This sequence comes from uncultured Acholeplasmataceae bacterium, assembly GCA_963544825.1. Taxonomy (GTDB): domain Bacteria; phylum Bacillota_I; class Bacilli_A; order Acholeplasmatales; family Acholeplasmataceae; genus CALISC01. Next base: position 3,497 of record CAUUGG010000013.1, on the reverse strand, counting down.
CTGGAGCTTTTATTCAAGAGGCTAAAGACTACATTGAAAAAACTTACGGCACAGAGTATTTAGGCGTGTATCCAGTTAAGAAAAACCAAGCCGCTGCGCAAGACGCACACGAAGCGATTCGTCCGGTTTCGGTTTACAACACCCCTCAAGCCATGGCTAGTTTTTTAACATCAGATCAACTTAAAATCTATACACTAATTTACAACCGAGCACTGGCTGCTAATTTAGCCGCTGCAGTTTTTAAAAACAAAACTGTGACTCTGGCTAAAAACAGCCATTTATTTCAGGCACACGAAAGTGTGTGTCAGTTTAAAGGACACCGCGTGCTTGACGAAAAAATCGAAGACAAAGTCTTGCCAATTTTTGAGTTAGGTCAAGAAATTGACGCAAAACTAGCAATTGAAGAAAAGCAAACCCAGCCCCCAGTTAGATACAACGAAGGTTCTTTGATTAAAAAAATGGAAGAACTGGGAATTGGCCGCCCTTCTACCTACGCCCAAATTATTGAAACTCTAAAAAGCCGAGTTTACATTAACGTAGAAAAACGCCAATTTATTCCAACCGACCTAGCCTTTGACTTAGTCTCTTCGTTTGACGAGTACTTTGTTAAACTAATGGATCCTGCCTACACTTCTAAAATGGAGACAGAACTGGATGAAATCGCACACGCAGACATTGACAAGGTTGAGTTTTTGGCAAAATTCTACAGTGAGTTTATGGAAACATTGACAGTTGCTGAGACTAAAATGCCGTCTAAAAAGTTCGCCCAAATTTTAGACGAACCTTGTCCAAAATGCGAAAAACCACTGATTTTAAGAAAATCTGCATATGGGTTCTTCAAAGGTTGTACAGGTTTTCCAAAATGCCGTTATATTGAAAAAGCGGAACCCGGTCAAAATCAGGCTGATGTATAATATTGGTGAACGTAAATTCACAAATTAACCTACCTTGAAACAATAAAGGAGAGCAAAATTATGAAAAAAATATTATTTTTAATTACCCTAGTTTTATCTGCTTTTTTAGTGGCATCTTGTAAAAAAGAACCCCAAAAACCAGCAGATACGCTAGATTTAAGCAAACTTGCGGTGCCAAGTGGTCGAGTTGATAAAAACTTCGCGCTACCCGCTAAGTTAGGCGACACCGAAATTAGTTACGAAATCACTAAAGGCAAAGAGGCTGCTAAATTATTAGGCCTTCAAGTTCAAGTTTACCGTCAAACTAAAGACGTTGACGTTGAGTTAACCGCTACTGCTGGCGAACTTTCGCACACTTTTTTATTTACTGTTGCTAAACTAGATATCGCTAAACTTGCTCAATATCAACAACTTGAAGAAACTCTTAAAAAAGCAGAGTTTACTGCTAAAGCCAGAGAGATTTATGAAAAAATCCCAGTACTTAGCACGATTATTAAGTTAATTGAAAGCCAAATGTCTAAACTTGGCTTTGATAAAATCAAAGATGGTGAACTTCCAAGTGATGGTGTATTTGGCAAACTTATTTCTCAATTTAAAAATGAAAAAGGTGAGTTAGTTTTCCCTGAAAAATTAACTTTAGAAAACCCAGGTATTCTTGAAAACTACATCGACCTTTACAACACAATTCAAAAAGCCTTAAAACAACCTGTTCCTAAACTGCAAAACTTTGATTTTTCAAAACTACTTAGTCTGCTAACTGCTGACGGGATTGCTAAACTAATTGATGATAATTTTGTTTTCAAAAAAGACGGTAAAGAAGACCAAGCATATAAAAAACAAGTAATTGACTTTATTAAAAGCGAACTTAACCAAAAATCAATTGACTTGCTTTTAAAACAAGTACAAGCCTTATTTCCAAAACTGCCAAACCTTGGTGCTTGGCAAGAAGTTGCTACGCTTTTTCCTAGTTTTGTTGAACTTGGCAAAAACATCTACGCTTTGAAGTTAAGTCAAAACAAACTAAGTAGCTTAAAAGACCAAATTAGCGCAGGCAATGTAGTTGAACAAAGTAAAATTGATGCAGAAATTGCTAATTTTAAAGCAGCGCAAAACGCTTTAAATAAAGCAGTTTTAGCAGTTCAAGAACTACTTAAACAAGAAAAAATCCAAGATGCACTTAAGGCAGCGTTTGACTCAATTGGCAAGTTTTTTCATAACTTTGCCCAAAAAGATTTAGATAAAATCATAAACAAGGAAGACAGAGCCAAAGCCTTTCAACAATATCAAGACAATGTTAAAGCATTTCAAAATATTCATGAGTTTATTTTGGGCTTAGTTTTAAAAGTTGGAAATAAATCGTACACTACTGAGTTAAAACCAGGTGGCGACAAAAACTTATATGAAGCGGTCTCTAAATGGTCTAGATACTTATCTGAATTTATTTCAAAAGATGGTCAAAACATCCATCCAGCAATTAGTAGTATTTTTTCATTAGTTTATGGCCAAGTTTTTGGTGCCAAAACCGGAACTATTGAAAATTACCGTCAACTATATCAAATTGGCAAGTACTTCAAAGATCCACAAGACGGACAAGACGCCAAAATTTATACAGATTTAGTTAAATTACTTATAGAACTGAAAGTTATGTCTCAAGGATAATTTAAAAAAGCTTGTATAAAAGACATAGTTTTACTAATTTAAAATAAATTTAAAAACTACCAAAAATCTATGAAGTGTCAAACTCAGTTTGGTAGTTTTTTTATAAAAATGAGCGATTAAACTTTTTATAAAGGACTTGATATAATTATTTTGAAAAGGTTATCCATTAAAACAAAAAAGGAGATTGAATAATGAATTTTAATATTGAGTCTGGAATAGAATTGATTGTCAGAAAAAAAATAACTCAATTTATTGAAAAGCATTTTCATTATCTAGGCTATGATTTTAGACATACTTTATTTAAACAAATCGTTTATATGGAGACACCCATTCAAACTAAACTAGAAGAGAAGATGAAAAGCGCTTATGATGCTTATTTTTATTTACTTAGCAATAATCAAAATATTTTTTCCTCTGGTTTAATAAAGAAATTTTTCTATATCTTGAAAGAAGAAGAATTGCCCGCTGATCTAATTACAAGATTAACCGATTTATTTTTCAACACCTGTGTAGAAAATCAACTAGAAAATTCAATTATTTTTTCATACAAAGCCTTTCAAACAATGGTGGAATTAGATAACGAATATAGATTTTTGATTAGTTTGATGTTTTTGAATTTTTCATTAGTAAAGGTTGGTATTCCTACATTAGTTTTTAATGAAACTGTATTAAAAGAACTTAGTGAATTATATACTTTAAATAGTTCAAATAATTTAGTTTGCTATATTACTAAATTTATTCAAGAAAGTAAAAAGCAAGATAAATCTTATTATCATAATTTAAAAAAACTAACTTTTAAAGAAATCTTTCAAACCTTGTTGAATGATAAAGTTTTGCTTAATCAATTTGGATTTAAACATTTGTATATCTTTGGTTCTTTTGCACAAGGCACCGAAAGACTAGACTCAGATATTGATTTGCTTG
>CAUUGG010000012.1:0-22839 GCA_963544825.1 uncultured Acholeplasmataceae bacterium | reverse complement strand
TAGACGTACCGCCAGCGTTAATCCTGAGCCAGGATCAAACTCTCCATTGATTGTTTAAGAGTTTAAATTGACTCTAATTAGTTTTATTCTTGTAAAAGAATTGGTGTATTTGTCTTATTTAGTTTTCAAAGAGCTGTTTATTTCAAACAACCTTATTAAGTTTAGCACTTTTAAATATATATGTCAAAAAAAAGCAATGCTTGAAAAAAATTTTTAATGCTTGAATTTTTTTTGGATTTTTTTGCTTAATTTTAAGATATTTCCTAAGTTAAATTGCTTAAAAAAATCCTTTAAATAAAGGTTTTTTAAGATGAACTCATCAATTTCTTGAAAGGTAAGTAAATCTTTTAAAAACTTAGCAATAGAAATGTCGTCAAGGATTGAAAAGACTGTGCCAAAAAACTGAGTGTCAAACTCAGTAAGTAAACTATCATATACTAAGAAACGACCCTTTGGAATTTCTTCAACTACTTCGGTTAGCGTGTCTTTGATTTCAAAATAATTGTAGGTATGTGGCCAAAGCAGTGCGTTTTTAATTGGATGGTACATATCGTTTTCAGAATGCAAATAGTAAGTATGCCTATTTGCCACACAATAAGCATGAATTTTTGACTCCTTTTGGCGAAGCACTTGAATTTCTTTTAAAGGAAAGTTAAATAGATACATCGCCTCAATTATCTCAAATGCTTTGTTAACCATGGTTTGAGAGTCCACTGTAATTTTTGTGCCCATCTGCCAGGTTGGGTGAACCAACGCAGTTGTTTTGTCAACTTGTTTTAACTCTGCTCTTGATTTGTTAAAAAAAGCACCACCGCTTGCCGTGATTCCAATACTACTAAGTTCGCCAAAATGATTTTTTAGACAAAAAAGGGCGTTGTGCTCAGAGTCTACAGGAATAATTTTTACCTGTTTACTTTTTGCAATTTTTGTTAAAATTGAACCCGCCATTACGAGACTTTCCTTGTTGGCTAAAATTAAAGTTTTTCTTGCCATCAAAGACCAGTAAGAGTAAATTAAGCCGAAAGATTGAGAGACTGAGTTAAAAACTGCGTCTATTTTATTTGAATAAATTAGCTTTTCAATATTTCTTTTGCCAACTATGAAGGTAATTTCTGGGTGTGTTGATTTGTATGTTTTTAAAAAACGTTTGTTTTGAAGAATACAAATTTTGACTTTATTTTGGTATTTTTCAAAATATTTTTGGTTTTTTTCGTGGTCTTTAGACAAAGACACCGCCACTAGGCGGTAAGGGGTTTCTTCAGTCAACAAAATGTCTAGTGCTTTTTGGCCAACTGAGCCCAAGGCTCCGAGTAGTAAAATTGATTTTTTTGGCAATGTAAGTTCCTTATTTTAAAAGAAAAGCAACTAAGACTGTGTAAATTAAGAAAATCAAGAAGGTCAAAAAAGTAGTTACAGAAAGCGCGTCAACTCTGTCTAAAACTCCGCCGTGTCCTGGCAAAATATTTGAGTAATCTTTGACGTTTGCTTGGCGTTTAAAAGCTGAGAATATTAAGTCTCCGCCTTGTGCGATTACCGCAAACACAAATGCCGCTAAAAAAAGTAAAATAAAGTAAGCGGGATGGCTTTGTTTAGTAAGTCCAAAAAAAGTATCGGTTGTGTAGTAAAAGCGAAGTAGTAGAAAATAAATAACACTGGTAGAAATGGCTGCGAAAACAGTTCCAATAAAAAAACCTTCCCAAGATTTTTTGGGAGAAATTTTGCTCATTTTGTGTTTGCCAAAAGTAATTCCGCCAAGATAGGCAAAAGTATCGGTTAGCATAGTGACAATCAAGGGAAACAGAGCAAAAAGCAAGTGATGAGTGCGCAGAAAAACCATGCCACCGAAAGAAAGAGCAATAAAATTAACTAAAAAATAACTTTGGGTGAGTTGCTGCTTTTCGTGAAAATAAAGAATAGTAATAGTAATGTTGACTAAAACTAGCGTTAATACTAGCGAAAGCAGATAAATACTTAAGTTAAGTTCAGTTAGTTCAGTTTGCGGTAAATAACTTCTTTGAAAAGCAATCGCTGATGTTGCAACTTGCAAGAGAAATACCAAAATATGGAGAACGATTAGTTTTGCTTTATTTTGATTTAAGTTAAAAACGCGGGCGAGTTCAAATACAGCGATTTGCGCGAGCACTAGGTTCAGCAAAAAAAAGCCCAAAAAAGCAGGGCTCAAAATTAAAAGCGGCAGATACAGGGCTAAAATAAAAAAGCCAGTAACGGCTCTTTTTAAAATATTTGGCATAGTTAACTAAAACAGTTCGTTGGCGTTATATTTACCGGCAGACAAAAGAATAAGGTCTGCTAAGTGAAAAACGTAGCCAACTAAAATTAGACCAGAAAGCATGCGAATAGCACCGGCTGTTTTGTATCCATACACAAAGCGGTCAATTCCAAGTAAAGAAGTCAAAGGACAAAGAATTAAAAATAGATGACCTGGCTTTAATTCTTGCTTTAAATAGTCGTTTAGGTTTGCTGAGTATTTTTTTTGGAAAAACTTAACTAAGTCAAATAAATAGTAAAAAATTCCAACGTAGAAAATTCCAAGGCGAATTAAACCAGACTTGTGTTCTTTTAAGTAAAAGCGGTCCAGCCCAAAAATGTTGGTAAAAGGACACAAAATCAGAAACTTAGCCCACTTAGTTAATTGCATTAAAGAATAGCCTCGCGTCTGTAGCGTCTAAGTATTAAAAGCACGATGTCGGCGATCCATAAGAAAAAGCCAATAAAGATAAACAAGCCTAAAACAAAGCGAATAATACCAGGTAGTTTGTCTTTCGCGTAAATTAGACGTTCAATTGAAAGAATTCCTGTGAACGGAAAAAGAATTAAAATGATTGAAATTAAAGAAAAGGTGCGGGGTCTGTGGGTTGTACGTACGCGTTTAGTAGTTTTTTTCATATAGACATTACCTCTTTAGTTTTAACTTGTGCGATTTCGTCAATTTTTTTAGTGTATTTGTCGGTTAATTTTTGCGCTTCGTCAAGTCCTTCTTTTTCAAGGTCTTCCGGGTACTTGGCTTTTTTAACCTGGTCGTTTAAGTCGCGTCTTACATTGCGGATAAAAACTTTGGCGTTTTCTTTAGCCTTTTCAACTTCTTTGGCTAAAGTTTTGCGGCGGTCTTCTGTCAGTTTTGGAAAAATTATGCGCACACCAACTCCGTCTGAGTTGACAGGCATGTCAAGGTTTTCCGCCAAAATTGCGTGTTCAATGTCTTTAAGTAAAGACTTGTCGTAAGGTTTGACAAAAAGTTGAGTACCCTCAACTACTGTGATTTGCGAAACTTGGGCTAAAGGAGTCGGTACTCCGTAGTATGAGATTTGGATTTTGTCAAGAATTTTTGGATTGGCACGGCCAGTTCTGATTTGTGTTAAGTCAGATTCAAAATGCGCGATCGTTTTTTGCATTTTATCTTCTGCTTCTAAAAGCAGTTCATCTAGTTCTACCATTTAAAACTCCTTTAACGTTTGTTTAATATTTTTATTTAAATTATTTAACTAAAGTACCAATTTGTTCGCCACTGGCTGCCTTAATTATGTTGCCTTTTTTACTCATGTTAAAAACCAGTGTTGAGATTTTGTTTTCAAGGCAAAGAGCGGCTGCTGTTTTGTCAACTACTTTTAAGTTTTTCTCAATAATTTCAGTGTATGTCAATTCTTTAAAGAGTACAGCGGATTTGTTTAGTTTAGGGTCAGCGGAATATACGCCATCAACTCCATTTTTAGCCATTAAAATGCAGTCGGCACCTAGTGAAGATGCTACCAGGGCTGCGGCTGTATCGGTTGAAAAAAACGGTTGTCCTGTTCCGCCTGCCGAAATCACCACTCGCTTGTTTGCAAGATGCTCAAGTGCTTTGGTTTGCACAAAAGGCTCAGTGATTTTTTTAACCTCAAGGTGCGAAAGCACAACCGCGCATTGGCCAACTTTCCCAAGCGCTTCTTGGAGAGCCAGAGAGTTAATAACTGTCCCCAGCATCCCCATGTAGTCAGCCTGAACTCTGGCCATTCCAAGTTTTTCAGCGATAGCCCCGCGCCAGATGTTACCAGCGCCAACTACCACGGAAACCGAAATTCCAAGGTCCACGCATTGCTTAATTTCTTTGGCAATGTCTGTAAGCATACTTGGCGACAAAATATGTCCACTTGGGTCTTTTAGCGCCTCTCCACTAATTTTTAAAAGAATTGACTTATACATTTTTACTTTAGTTAGTTTTTAAAAAGAAGGAAAAAACCTTATTTTTTAAGTTGTTCTGCAACTTCATCGGCAAAACTTTGGCATTTTTTCTCAATACCTTCACCGACTCTGAAGCAAATGTAGTCAATTAGTTTAGATTGAGAGTGTGCCAAATATTGACTGACTTTTTCAGACGGATTTTTAAAGAAAGCCTGTTCAGTTAAACAAACTTCTTCAAAGTATTTACGGATACGACCCTCAATTTTTCTTTCAACAAACTCAGGTTTAGTGCCTTCATTTAAGGCCTGTTGAGTAAGAACGGTTTTTTCGCGATCAAGCACTTCTGCAGGTACGCTTTCTGGGTTTAAGTATTGTGGTTTCATAGCAGCGGCTTGCATTGCTACGTCTTTAGCAATTTCAAAAGTTGCGTTTTCAACTAAAGTTAAAGCAGCAATTTTACCGCCTTGATGCAAGTATGTTCCAAATGTTTGGTTTGCACCTGCTTTTAAGTAAGTTAGTCGGCGAAGTGTGATTTTTTCGCCAATTTTAGCAGTTAGCGCTAAAAGCATTTCAGAAATAGTTTGTGCGCCTTCTTTAACTTCTAGTGCTTCTTCAACTGAAGACACTGGGTGTTTAATTAAAACAGCACCTACTTTTTCAATTAGTTCTAAAAAGTGTTCGTTTTTGGCAACAAAATCAGTTTCTGAGTTAATTTCCAAAATTAAGGCTAAGTCTTTTTCAATAAAGATACGAGCCAAACCATCAGCCGCAGTTCTTCCTTGTTTAGACTGCGCTTTTGCCAAGCCTTTTTCTCTTAAAAAGTCAACGGCTTTTTCAATATCGCCATTAGTTTGTTCAAGCGCTTTTTTGCAGTCTAGCATGCCGGCGCCAGTTTTTTCTCTCAAGATTTTTACATCGTTTGCAGTTACCATATAAATTCCTCCTAAATAATTGCAGTTTTGGGTTTATTTTTAGTTATTGATTTCAAAATAAAGGGATATACCAGTTACTAGCAATCCCTTTTATTTCGTTGATTTAAATTATCGGTTTAAAATCAGTTGAATTAAATCAACTTTTTTAAGTGCTGAGTAACCTTTTAGGCCAAGGGCTTTTGCTAGGTTTTTTAAATCAGCAAGAGTTTTAGTTTCAAGTTCAAAAACAGATAAAGTTGTAGAAGTTGAACCTTCAATTTCATTTGAAACTTTTTTAGTTCCAGTACTGCTAGATGCTTTTTCAACTTTGGCAGCAGGTTTTTTAGCAGTGGTTTTCTTTGCAGGTTTTTCTGATTTTTCTGTTTCAGTAACAGGTTTTTCTTCTGCTGCTTTTTTAGCAGTAGTTTTTTTCGCTGGTTTTTCAGCTACTTTTTCTTCTACATTAGCCTCTGCTTTAACATCTTTTTCCTCTACCTTTTTAGTAGGTTTTTTAACAGGTTTTTCAACAACCTTTTCTTCTACCTTAGTTTCTTGCGGTTTAACTTCAGGTTTAACTACTTTTTCTGCTGGTTTTTCTACTTTTGCAGGTTTAACTGGTTTTTCTGATTTTTGAGCAGGTTTTTCTGTTTTTTCTTCAGATTGTGCAGATTTTTCTGCTTGTTTTTGTTCTTGGCGTTCGCGGTTGAACTTAGGTTTACGAGCAGGACGTTCAAAACGTGAGTCGTATTTACGTTCATCGCGATTAGGAATTTCTACAGCATCTAGAGTAAATTGAATGTCGTCTTGAGACTCGATTGCTTCAACTACACCGCCTTGTCCTTCAACTACAGCGTTAGTTAAAACATTGATAATTAGTTGAACTGAACGAGTTGCGTCGTCATTTGCAGGAATTACGTAGTCAATTCCACGTGGATCTGAGTTAGTATCAACAATTGCAAACACAGGAATGCCAACTTTTTTAGCCTCGCGCACAGCGTTGAACTCTTTTGAAGGGTCAACTACAAATAAAGCGTCTGGCACTCTTTTCATAGTGCGAATTCCGTCTAGATTTTTTTCAAGTTTAGCGATAATGTGTACGTTTTCTGCTTGTTGTTTTTTAGAAAGTTGTTCAAACTCACCTGCTTCTCTTTTTTCAATCAGTTCGTTTAGATACTTTATTCTATTTTTAATTGTTTTAAAGTTAGTTAAAGTACCACCTAACCAGCGTTCTGCTACAAAGTATTGACCTGTGCGGTCAGCCGCTTCTTTGACAGCGTCTTGCGCTTGTTTTTTGGTACCGACAAAAATAATTTGTCCACCTTCTTTAATTATTTGTAAAAGAGCCTTGTAAGCGTCTTCTAACTTCTCCGCTGTTTTGTTTAAATCCAATACATAAATGCCGTTTTTACGTCCAAAGATGTATGGTTTCATTAACGGATTCCATCTTTTTGTAGTGTGTCCGAAGTGGGCACCTGCTTCTAATAATTGCTTAACTGTTACAACAGCCATATAAATTCACCTCTTTCGTTTCCTTCCATTGATGTTAATATATTCCACCTATTTCAAAAGATTAAAAATAGGCACTAGAAATATACAAACGCATCAACGTGCAATTTGTATAAAATATAGCATAATTTCGCTGATTTTTGTCTAATTTTGATTTTAATTTTATTTTTTTAAAAAACTGAGTGGTGAGTTTAGTTTATTGGCGAGATTTATTTATTTAATAAATAGAGATTTATGGGCTCATGATATAATAAAAATGTTCTTAGGAGAGATATATGTATAAAGAAAGACCTTATTTTTTTCAACAAAAAAATGCCCGTGTAGACGAGGATTTCTACAATTACAATAAAAAAACTCAAAAAAATAAAAATAAGTCAGACTCTGTTGCTTTTAGAAAAACTATGTTTGCTCTGCTTTTAGTGGCAACACTACTAGTGGCTGTTTTCTTAATTTATTCACCAGTTCCTGGTTTAATTAAAATCGCACCTGGTATTGAAAAAATATTTATAGCACTTCATTTAGACATGGGTGTTGTATTTTCAATAATTTTTCCGTTTTTCTCACTAATTTTGGGCTTAACTGTAGTATCACTATGTAAATCTACTGCAGGAAAAGTGTTAGTTAGTTTGTTGACCGTGTTATTTGCAGTTGATGCTTTTTATCTTGCTATTAACATACATACTGGTTTACCTGGTTTCCCAAATAACGTAACTTCACCATTTATTCCACACCTATTTAATGGAAAACTATTTGTAAATGCAAACGGAACTATGAAAAAACTGCTTTATTTTGAGGGAGTTGCCAACGCAAGTAAAGTAATTCTTCCTCAACTATTAAATGTTTATCTTGGTTGCTTGTTTGTGTTCTTCTTAGTTGCAGCTATCCGCAAACCAAGAGTAGATAGTTCACTATTGGTGTTCACTTTATTTGTCTTTATGTTAGCGATGCTTCCATTTGCTTTCAAAGCATTCAATAACTTTGCTGACAAAACAAATATGAAAGCCTTAACTAAATCACTTGTATTTATGCAAACTTACGCTGCTTGGTACTACTTAGGTGTTTGTGTATTGTTAATCTCAACTTCAATCGCAGGACTTGCCTACAAAGCGAAAAAGCCAGTTAAGAAAGAAGAAATTGCGAAATAAATCGGGAAAAGTGTGGTGAAAACCACACTTTTTTAATTAAAAAATAGCTTCGATTAAAAAGTGTTATCATTGTTAATAGATATTGTTTTTAAACAAAAATCAAAAAGAAGGAGCACGCGATGTTTAGAGAATATTTAGTTTCAAATGAAGCCAGTAAAATAAGAATTGTTTTTAGATTTATTGCCTATATCTTAATTATTTTAACCACCGCTTATTTTCTGCTAGCTTTGACTTCTTCAGTTGGCGAAATTTTTAATTTTGCTAAATCTGGTTTTTTTAAGAAATTTAAATTAGTTTCAAATGTATATGTCTACTGCTCCTTTATTTCTTTATTTCTAGTCGCGCTTTGTTTCTTGATTTTAGGTACGACCAGAAGTACTTTGCTTAAAATAACTGGGGTTAGCGCTGCGATTGTTATTAGCGTGGTTGTGATTTTAAGTTTATACTTTGACTTTAAAATGCCTACACCAAAAGGCGTAGAAAGTCGCTATGAAAACTCAGAGTTCTCAGGTTTTTTCATACAAAGTATCTACACTAAACCTTTTAGCCACAAAGCAATTGAACAAATTCTAACTTCTTTTAAACTCCAAAACTTTGCACACTTTAAATGGTTAGCACTTGCTCCTGGTGTTTTAACACTTCTTGCTAGATTCCACGCAGTGGGTTCAGATAAGAAATATTTGGCGTTTTTAAGACTAGGTTTAGATGTTTTGACGCTAAGTTTTGTGTTTATCACGCTAAACCTGTTTTTACTACACAAAGTAACGATAGATTCGCTACAACACGCTTTGGTATACACTTCACTTGGTCTGTCAGCGCTTGGCTTTGGTTTTTTGCTCGCTGGCACTGTTATTGCTTTTTTCCACATTAAAAAGTACTAATTTCAGGATTTACTCTTAACTTAAAAGTGATAGTTGAAAAAATAGGGTTATTTTAATATAATTCTATTTGTTGGTGCAGTAGCTCAGCTGGATAGAGCAATAGCCTTCTAAGCTATCGGTCGGGGGTTCGAATCCCTTCTGCATCGCCATTTGACTTTTAAAAAACTCTGGTTTTACCGGAGTTTTTTTATTTTTAGCAAGTTAAAAACCCATTTAAACCAAATTGATTTAAATGGGTTTAAATATTTTTAAAAATTTTAGGCTAGAGCCTTAATTCTAAATCTACCTTTGAAAGAAGAGATGTGTTTAAAGGTAATAAAGGCTTTCGGGTCAATTTTAAATATTAAGTCAATTAGTTTTTGTTCTTCAAACTGATAAACAACGGTTAAGAGTACTGATTTGTCCTGGAAACTGTATCCGCCTTTGGCGTCAACTAAAGTAACTCCGTGTTTAAGTTCTTTTATCAAAGTTTGCGCAAGTTCAGTTTCTTTAGTTGTGACAATCAACGCCTCAATTAAGTTGTACGAATTGTGGATTTTGTCCATCACGACCATTGAAATTAATAGTCTAATGGATGTAAATATAAAAACATAAAGAGCATACAACATCTGAGGTTTGTCTTTAAGTTGACCAATTCCTTTCAGGATTTTTCCATCAGGCCCGCCGATGTTTTCAACAAATGCTTTAATTACGGAGTTAGAAGGATCTGCAAACATAGCAAAAAAACAACCCAGTGAAATAATCGTTAAGTTCATAATAGTTGAAATTTTTCCAACCGACATCTTGCCTTTATTTAAAGCCAGAACTTGTCCAATTATGTCAAGACCACCAGTTGAACCTCCATATTTAAGGGTTCCACCAGTTCCAACGCCAATAAAAATCCCACCTGCTATCGCTAAAATCAAAGGTGAAGTTGTTTTAAGTAAATCAATTTGCAGAAACTTAACGCAAGTTGCTTGCAGAACAATTGACACAGTTGAGTAAAACGCAAATGTTTTTGAAACCTTAAACCAGCCAAGCAATAAGATTGGGATATTTGCAACTATGATAAAGAGTGAAAGCACAGTTTTGGCGTTTTCCTGATTTAGATTAACTTTGGCAACGTGGTGCAAAAAGTCAACTATTAACTGCCCAATTCCGGGCACTCCGCCTGTATACATACGAACGTATGAAGCCTCTAAAAACCAGGCCAGACCAATTCCGTAGATAAAGGTGAAAAACACCGCCATAAAAAGGCGATTAGCTTCAGGTAAAACTTTGTTTTTGATAAACTCACGTCTCTTGGCTTGTTTTTCAGTATAAGGAATTTCAACTGGATTTAGGGTTCTGTAAAAGGTGAGTTTTTTAGATTTATTTAACTGAGTTTGCTTGCCTGTATGTTCTATGTAGACAGGGGCTTTTTCTCTGGTTTTCATAAAACTACTCAAGGTCTTTTTTGTCTAGTCTGACAAAAAGAATTTCTGGTTTTTTAAAGACAATTTCTTTAAAAGGAGTTTTTACAAGTACAGATTCAAGTGTGTCTTCACTGATTTCTAGCATCGCTTGAATTTTTTTAGCGGTTTCTGGAATAAACGGCAGCAAGGTGATTGAAAGTACACGAATGACTTTAAAAAGTGTGGTTAGTACAGCCATTAGTTTGTCGTGTTCTTGGTTTTTAAATAAGTTCCAAGGCTCTTCAAGGTCAATAAACTTATTAGCTAAACGCGCTAGTTCTAAGATAGTTTTAGCAGCTTCTGCTACTTTGTATTCTTGAAATAAATCAGTTAATTTACCAGGTAGACTTTCAATGTAGGTATCAATTTCTTGAAAGTTTTTATCAAAACTTGTGTAGTTTGGTCTGAACTTAGAGTCAAAATATTTAGCCAACATTCCAAATGTTCGGTTAACTAAATTACCAAGGGTATTGACTAACTCTGTGTTAGTTTTTTCAAGAACTAAGTCGTATGTTAAGTTACCATCGTCTTTAAAAGGAATTTCTGAAAGACAGTAAAAACGGACTTTATCTACACCAAAAGTTTTGACTAGCTCATCTGCGTAAATGGTGTTACCAAGCGATTTTGACATCTTTGTTTGGTGAGTTAAAACCCAAGGGTGGCCAAATACAGTCTCTGGCAATTCAAGGCCAAGCGACATTAAAAAACATGGCCAGTATACACAGTGAAAACGAGTGATGTCTTTGCCGACAATGTGAGCATTAGCCGGCCAAAATTCACTGAACTGAGTACTTGATTTATCAGGCGAGTATCCAATTCCGGTAATGTAGTTACAAAGCGCATCTAGCCAAACATAAAGCACGTGTTTTTTGTCAAAATTAACCTTTACTCCCCAGTCAAAAGAAGATCTGGTCACACAAAGATCTAAAAGCGGTTCTTTTAAAAAAGCCAAAATTTCATTTCTGCGGCTTTCTGGCATGATAAAACGAGGGTGTTCTTTAATGTGTTTAACGAGTTTTGTTTGGTATTTAGAAAGAGCAAAAAAGTAAGACTCTTCTTTCATTAAAATTGGTTTTTCACCACTCGGCAAAAGCCCGTCTACCAAGTCTTTTTCGTTAACATACGCCTCTTCTGCTTTTGAGTAAAGACCTTCGTAAGAAGATAGGTAAATATCGCCTTTTTTAAACATCGCGTCTGTTATTTTAGCAACCGCTTCAGTGTGCACGTTGTCTGTTGTTCTGACAAAATTATCGTACTCTATGTTGAGTAATTTTAAGTTGTCCTTAATGTAGGCAACGATTTTATCAACATAATCTTTTGGCGACATTTTCGCCTCGCTAGCCTTTTCTGCAATTTTTAGACCGTGTTCATCAGTTCCAGTTTGAAAGTAAACATCGCGACCAGCTAGTTTGTAAAATCTAGCGATGCAGTCAGTTAAAATCAATTCATACATATTGCCGATATGCGGGTATGAAGAAGTATAAGGAAGTGCAGACGTTATATAAAACTTATTTGTTTTTTTCATTGATTTTAACCTCTTTATAAATTTCTGACTTAGGTTTACCAAGAGTTTTTGCAGTAAGTTTTATTGCTTCCATATCAGAAAAACCTTGGTTTCGGTAGTTTAAAAATAGTTCATTTGATGACAAATTAACATCTGTTTTGGGCTTATCACTACCTTTTATAATTATAACAAACTCGCCTAAATTCTGAATTTCACTAAAATCAGTCTCCGCTAAATCAAACCAATAGAAAGTCTCATGTAACTTAGTCAGTTCACGCGCAACCATAATTTCTCTGGACTTAAAAACAGACTTTAACAATTCAAGGGTTTTAAGCAGTCTATGCGGAGATTCATAAATTATTAGAGTTTCTTTTCTTTCGCTGTACTCAAGCAGAATGTCTGCTGCTTCTTGTTTTTTTCTTGGTAAAAACCCAAGAAAAGTAAAAGAGTTAGTTTGGAAAGTTGAGCAAATTAATGCAGGCACAAAAGCAACTGGACCTGGAAGCGGTACAACGTTAACTGAGTTTTCTTCTTTGACTGTCTTAATTATTTCAAAAAGTGGGTCTGAAATTCCAGGAGTTCCGGCGTCTGAGACCAAAGCAATATTCTTGCCTTCTTTAAGCATTGCAATAATTTTTTTGCTCGCTGTTTTTTCGTTGAACTTCTCGTATCTAAAAAGTGGTTTTTGAATGCCAAAATGATTAATTAGAACAAGTGTTCTTCTGGTGTCTTCGCAAAACACCGCGTCAACTTCTTTTAAGACTTCAAGGGACCTAAAAGTTATGTCTTTTAAATTGCCAATTGGTGTGGGCACGATATAGAGAGTTGGAAAGTTATTTTCAAAACTAGTTTGTATCTTCATTTTAAAAACTGGTCAAAAGCAACTAAGGCTGTAAGAATTTGCACGCGTGCGTTGACAGGAAAATAAAAGGCTTTTGTGCGTTTTTGCACAAAATCAAATGTCTTGATTAGTTTGTTCATACTAAAACCAGCCAGTTTAGCTATATGTTCTTCCTGACTTTTGAAATACAGACCTCGCTTTAACTTAAGGTTAATCGCGTCCATTAAAAAAGTTTGAATGAGTTTTAAAAAAATACGGCCAGCGGTTCTTTCGTGTTCAACTGAAAAATATTTAGCCAAAGTTAGTGTGTATTTTTTTTCAGGGTCTAACATTACTGAAATAAACTCCAAAAAAGGTGTTTTTAAACTATCTAAAAACACTTTGCTTTCAAAAACTTCAGGCACGTCTTTAAAAAGTTCACCAGACAGTTCGTAGATTTCTTCATCAAGAGAAACTTGTTTGTCTGCATTTTCTTTGTTTTCATAAGTTACCGGAAAGGCTCTAGACTTAATGGTGTCTAGCACCGCGTCTGGATTCTCTGGTACCAAAAAACCGTAAGTTGATGTTTTAGGCTCTTCTAGAAATTTAAGTAAACTAGAGGCTTGAGAAGTATTCAGTAGGTCTACGCCAAATAATACAAAAAATCTAGAGTATTGATTTAAAGAAGTGTAATTAAAGGTGTTTGTAAACTCAAGCAAGGCTTCTTTGGTGATTTCTTCTTTGTTTAAAATAAAAAGGTTACGAGATGGTTTAAACTCAAGGGCGTTTAGTTCTGCATCTGGCATACCTTCTTGTTTTAAAATTGCTCTAATTTGAAAAAAAATATAGGAAATGTGTTCGTCTTTTTTTGCAGCAGGTAAAAGCGAAAGGTGAAAAAAATGGTCTTTTTTAGTCATTTTGCACGATTCTGATATTTTTATTAGCAAGTTCTTCCATTAAACTGTCAAAAACTTGTCTAAAAACTGTTTCAACCGCAGCCTCGGCGTTAATTTCTATGTACTTGCGTTCAGGAAAAATTTGCTTAAGCTCGCGGTAAGTTTCATCAATTTTATTGTGGAAAGCACGACTTTCTTTATCTAGACGGTTAATTTTATTGCGAGCTGATACTCTGTTTAGACCGTTTTCGTGATTGATGATAAAAATAAAAGTCAAATCAGGTAAGCAGTTTAAAATACTTTTGTTGATTTGCTTAATGTATTCAATACCCAAGCCTCTGGCAACTCCTTGATAGACGTATGAAGAGTCTATATATCTGTCGCAAATAATTAGTGCTTTTTCGCGGTTAGGTTCAATTAGTTGTCTGACGTGTTCAGATCTAGAAGCGGCAAACAACAGTGCTTCGGTTTCACTTTGCATTGTAGTGTGCTTAGGGTGCAGACAAACGTCTCTAATTTCTTCGGCTAGAGTAATGTTAAGTCCACCTGGTTCTCTGGTGAAAATCAGCGGAACAATTCCACCTGTTGTTTTGTTAACAAGTGAGTATTTTTGTCCATCTTCGCCTTCTTCAAAAAGAGCCTTAATTTTTTTGATGATAGTAGATTTTCCGCTACCTTCTCCGCCTTCAAATGTGATAAACATATGTGCACCTCTAAGTGCTTTCAGTATACCAAAATAAGCAAACACAAGCAAACAATATTTTTAAAAATCTAAAAACAATTTCCGTAATAAATAGTTAGTTAAAATCGCTTTATAAGGCTTTTTTATAAGAAAATTAAGACTTTTATAAAACTACAAAACTGCCTTGCAAGGCACATTTGTAGGACTTGGTTTTATTTTTAAAAATTATCTTTATTTGCTTATTTAAACCTATTTTATTTATATAGAGTAAAATTACTTATATAGATTTTAAATAAAGGAATTTTTGACTATGCAAAACAAAATAAAATTATATAAATACACCAAACTCGCCTTACAAGGTTTTCTTTCAGGAGTTTTGGTTGCCATTGCTGCTTTTACCTTTTTAGTTTTAACTGCATACGCTCAAGGCAGTGGGATTCAAACTTTGACTACTTACTTTATCGCAGGTGTTGGTTTTTGTGTCGGAATCATTTTAATCATTGCTCTAGATGCCGCACTTTTTACTGGTAGAATCGGCTATGTTTTTGAACGAAAGCCTGATTACTTAATTGAACTTCTTATCGTTTTTTTAACTAATTTTTTAGGCACAGTAATTTTTACAATTCTTTTTTACTACACAGTGTTTCCAGCAAAAAATGTACCAGGAAGTCCTAGAACTTATGCAGACTTAATTCAAACAATGGTTGCCAAAAAACTAGATTTTAAAGAAACTCCACTTTGGCGAACTTTCCTTGGAGCAATTGGAACTGGTATCTTGTTGCACTCGGCAATTTATAGTTTTAACAATGCTAAAAACAAAGCAATTGGTCTGCTTTCGCTGCTATTTGCGGTTTGGACTTTCTTACTACTTGGCTTTGACCACTGCATCGCCTCTTTTTCTTTGTTTTCATTTGGTTTCCAATACAACTACGCAAAAGTCACTTTATTTATTTTTATCGTAATTATTGGCAACTCAACTGGCTCAATCTTCATTCAAAGTCTTTTAACTTTAATTAAGAAATTCAAAGAAAAAGAAGCAGAGGGTGAGTTAAATTAAGTTTGTGAAATACTACGCTGTAAAGGAAGGAAATAGAACCGGGATTTTTGAGACCTGGCCAGAATGCCAGGCAGCAATTGCTGGTTTCAAAAAACCGGCATTCAAGTCTTTTTTAACCAAGGCTGAGGCTGAGTGTTTTTTAAAAGGCACAGACTATTGGCAAAGTGTAGTTGAAAAAGATTTAAAAGCAGGCTATTTGGTGGCGTTCTCAGACGGTAGTTTTTCAAAAGAAGCCGCTAAGTTTTCATACGGAGTTCACCTAATTTTGCCAAACGGACAAAAACAAAATATCTCTGGCAGTAGAGCAGACCGTGAGTTTTTGAAAACAGCAAATGTAGCGGGTGAAGTTTTTGGTGTAATCGAAGCGCTTAAATGGGCAAAGGAACATGGATTTAAAAAAATCAAGATTTACCACGACTACCAAGGTCTCGCTCGCTGGATAACTTCAGAATGGCGCGCATACTCTAAAATTTCTCTTATGTATGTTGAATTTTATTTGAGCATTAAGCCTGAGTTTAGTGAAATTAAGTTTCATAAAGTACCAAGCCACTCAAATATTTCTTTTAATGATGTGGCCGATAAACTTGCAAAAGAAGCACTATTAAAATAATTTCAAAGAACTGTAATAAACTGCTGTGTTTACACGAAAAAACACAGCAGTTTTTTATTTTTGTGGTTTTTAATGCGATTTTTTGCAGAAAAAACTGATTTTTGAAGTTTTTTAAAAATATTTAAAAAATTTTATGTAAACGCTTACAAAATCGTTATATATAGAATATAATAAGTGTATGAATTGAGGCCAACATTGGCCAGAAAAGGGGTAAATATGAAAACAAGCACTAAAGCAAATAAATTGTTTTCAACAATCTTGAAAATATTTGCAATCACTGCTTTAACACTAGGTGTTTTTGCACTCATGTTTTCGTGCAAACGTGAACCTAAACCAAATCCAGATCCAAAACCAACAGACCCGGATTTAACTCAATTGACAGTTCCAAGTGGAACAATTGACAAAAACTTTTCGTTAGACCGTAAAATTGGCAATTTTGATGTTACTTACGAAATTACAAAAGGTCAAAATGCTGCGGCAATAAAAGACGGCTACACTATTGAAGTTGTACAACAAGACGAAGATGTGGAAGTTACTTTAAAAGCAACTGCAGGTTCAGTTTCAAAAGAATTTACTTTCACTGTTGCCAAAAAAGGTACACAACTAGAAACTCCGGAAAAACTGCTTAAAAAACTAAAACCACTGCCCAAAACAGTTGAAGGCGACCTTGATTTAACTAATGAAATTGATGGTAAGCCAGTTAAATGGACTTCATCACACCCAGATGTCTTAAAAATCGAAGACGGCAAGGCAAAATACACTGCACCAGAAACTACTACTGAAGTTACTTTAACTGCCGAAATTGAAGGCAAAACTCGTGAGTTTAAAGTAAATGTGCAAGGCAGCAAAGTCAGAATTAGTTTTGTTAACTCAAAAAATCAAGTTCAAGACGACATCCCAGCACTTGAAGTTACTCGTGGTTCAAACGTTGAACTTAGCCAATTGCCAAAAGAAGATAAATACGACAGTGCTAAACGTGATGAGTTTTTATACTGGCAAATCAAAAAAGGTAATAAGTTAGAACCCGTTACTGAAGAAGATTTGAAAAATCTTACACACGACCTTAAATTAGTTGCAAAAACTGCTGCCAAAGGCACACACCGTGTAGTTTTTAAAGGTAGAGACGGCCAAGAAATTTATCGTGGTACTTCAAAAGACGGCAAACCAGTTCAACTAAAAGACGTTGACTTTAATAAATTGCTTGATTTAAAAGAAAACGAAACTTTAAAATGGTTGCCAGAAGACCAATATAATTCACTTACTCAAGCCACTGTATTTACCCCTGAAATCACTGTACAAACTAAAAAAATCAATTTAACTTTCTTTGATAAAGACAACACTACAGAACTAAGAAAACTAGAGGCATTCCCTGGTAAGTTTGAGTTATCTCAATATGAAGACTTATTTAAAGAGAAAAACATTAAGTACGACTTTAGAGGTTGGTTAAATAAAGCAACGAACGAACCTGCTGATATTAATAAGTTAACTGAAGACACAGAACTTGTGCCAAATATTGTTGAGTACACTGTTTTGGACGTTACTTTTAAAAACGAAGACTATACAGACTTGGCAAAACTACAAGTTAGAAAGAACTTCAATAGCACTGACAAAGAATTAAAACAATGGAACTCACACTTTACAGCAAAAGACAAAAGAATTCCAAAAGTTCCTCAAAAAGAATTCAACTATGCTAAATGGTCACAATCTTTCCCACATGATTTCACTGAAACTACAGTAATCACCCCTGTCTACACAGAACACAAAAAAATTACTTATCGTTTCTTTATTGGTGCAACTGAACACAAAGTAGAAGGACACATTGGCCAACCAGTTACTTCACCTACTATTCCTGCAAAACCTGGATACGAACAACAATGGGTATTTAAAGACACAGGAAAAGCACTTGGCGAAAACGCGAAGTTTGAAAAAACTCATGATGGCAAAATCTTTGAAGTAAAAGAAACTTTAATTAAATACACCTTAACTTACAAGTCAGGCGACACAACAATTCAAACTAAAGAGTTTGACGTCACTACCGATGAGTTTAATTTAATGGCATTCCCAAATACTCCTGGCAAAATCTTTGAAGGTTGGTATAAAGAAGCAGATTTTCAAACTCAAATTACCAAAATTGAAAAAGGTACAGTTGGCGACATCACAGTTTACGCTAAACTAAAAGATTTTAGACCAACTGTTAAATTCACTTTTACTGACGGAAGACCTGAAGAAACTAAACAATATGCATATGGTGAAAAAATCCAATACCCTGCGCTAAGTACTACACAAGGTTATGACTTTAAATGGTCTGAAATGCCTGAAAACGCAGAAAAAGACATCACTATTTCTGAAGTTAAAACAGTCCACACTTACTCAATTACTTATCAAGGACTAGAAGGTGCACAAAACTCACCTGACAACACAGCAACCTATACTGTTGAAAACAAAGTAGAGTTCAAACCTGCATTTAAAGAAAAACATAACTTCAAAAGATGGATTGATACAGAAACTAATGAAGAAATCAAATCTACCGATGGTAAGTTTAAAGACTTAACTTTAAGAGCAGAATTTGAAGAATCTAACTTTACGGCAAAACTTGAAGTTGTAAACCAAAATACTGTAACCTTAACTTTCACAGAAGACGCTAAACTTGAGGCCGCTATCGCTGACCCTAAATCAGTATTAGAAGGTCTAGACATCCCAGACGCTTTTGATTTAAACAAAATTAAAATAACTTACGCAAACAAAGTAATGACTATTACTTTTGAAGAAGGATTTGTCAAAGCCGACTACGTTAAGAAACTTTCATACACAGAAGGCGACGGATCTGGCGTAATTTACTCAAGATTCATGATTAAAGCAGCAAACATTAAGAACGCTGCTATGATGACCTTACCTGAAGTTCCTGCATTCTACTTAAAATCGTCAGTTCTTGAAGGCGATGCACCTAAATGGGACAAAGTTCCTGTAAACACTGCGCTTTCTCAAACACAAAAAGACGCAGAGCCACAGGCAACTCCACTTAAACACGAGCTTACTTTAAAATACAACACCAAAGCACATGGTCCACAAGAAGAGAAAAAAGAGTTTATTCACAACAGCAAAATTACCAATGAGATGATTACTCCAAAAGACATGCCAGGCTACCGTATTGTTGGTTGGTATAAAGAAGACACCTTTACAACTAAAGTAGAAGCAAAAGACTTAACTGACACTAAAGCCGAAATTACTCTACACGCCAAATTTGAGTTAATAACTTTTAAAATTGAGTATGTTATTAACTCAAAAATCGGCCAAGTTGCTAATGCCAACCCAACTACCTACACTGTAGAAAGTGAAGAAATTACCTTCACTGCACTTGCAAACGGCAAAGGCTACACCTTTAAAGGTTGGGATATCGCTAAAATTGAAAAAGGTTCAGTCGGCGACAAAGTAATTACCGCAAACATTGAAATTACTAAATACAAGGCTTACTTAGACGGCGCTTCTATGTCTAGATTTTCATACAATTCGGCCAAATCTGCTTTAAGTGATTTCAAAGAAGAAAACGGTGAACGCTATGTTAACTTTACCTACTTTGATGGTCTTGAGTTAAAACCAGTTTTAGATATACGCGAAGGCTATACATTTGAACACTGGAGTTTAACTAAACGCGGAACCGCAGATCCTTACACTAAGATTGAAAACAATAAAATCGGTGCTAACCAAATCGACTACGACATTAACCTAACAATTAGCCAAAAAGAAAGTTATTTGGACTTTGGAGACTTACACATCAAAGCGGGTTCATTCCTTGCTAAAGTCACCCAAATTTCAGACATTAAAGAAATTCAAGGTTCAGAAGGTCAAAAAGGTGAGTTTGTTAACCTCGCAGTAACTGATAAAACTGGTAAATACTTAGTAGTGCTTGTAATGAAAGACTTTGGCGCTAAAGTTGGCGATATCGTTATTCTTGATTTTATGAAAGACATCTTTAAACAAACTACTTATCAACACATTGAAATTCACGGTTTTAAAGGAAAAGACTATGAAGACTCCGAAAATTCAGATATTCGCAAATACACAGGTGCAGAAACAATAGACCCAGTTGCAGCAACTCAAGTTGCCGACCTAAATACTCTTTGGAATACAGAAACTGGTACTTTGGTTTCAATTAACAGCCAAGTAATTAAAAAGGACAATAAAGCTGAAAAATATTACCTTCAAATTGACGGCAGAAAAAAAATTGAACTAGTTGTATTAAACAATGCTGCTAAGGCTTTACTGGCAGATGGCAAGGCTGTTCACATCAAAGACGCTGTCTACAGATACTTTGGAACTAAACGTGGTTTGTTTATATTAAGTCAAACTGGACTTGTACTAGACGCTGAGTTTGAGAAAAACCAAACACGCGATAGAGTAAAATCTGAGTTAAAAGCATTCTTTGACTTAAAGAGCGAACTTCGTTCAAGAGATGAAGTTAAATTACCTCAAGAACTACACGGCCAAAAATTAACTTGGACATATACTCCTGCCGACATTTTAGATGGAGACGTCAAAGTTAAAACCGACCAAAGTCTTGACAACACCAAGGTTAAGTTTACTGCCACAGTTTCAGAAGGTATTTTGAAAGACGAAGTCTTTGAATACGAAGTTACTTATAAATATTTAAAAGAAGGTGAAGTAAATCCAGAAAAAACAGCAACATTTGAGTTTAAAGGTGATGAACTTAAAGAAAGTAATGTAAATGGTATTCCTGCAAGTCTTGTTAAAAAAGGTAAATACTACAAAGATGCAAAAGGTATAAAACTTGCTTCAACTAAAGCAAAAGGTACCATTGAACTTACTTTTGCTGGCTACAAAGTTAAATCAATTACTGTAGTTTTCGGAAGTACAAACGCTAAACCTGGATTTGGTAATGTGAATGGCAACCAAATTGAAGGCGAAGGTAAAGGTAAAGATATTACAAAAACTTTCACATTCGCGGATGCTGTTGAAAAGATTGTGATTACCGCAGATGAACCACTTTACATTAGTTCATTTACTGTAGTTGTTGTACCTGCTTAATCTAAATTAAATTACTAACTAAAGAAATAAACCCCTTATCGAATTGATAAGGGGTTTATTTTGCTTAATTTCTATTTTTCTAAAAAATCACTACCTTTGAAGCATTCGGGTTCTAATTTCTCCATTTCAGGAAATTTTAGTTTCTCTGCCCAAAAATAGCCAACTATTGCTACAGTATTGGCAAGATTTAAAGAACGAACATGTCTAGACATTGGAATTCTAAAACATTTGTCTAAGTTGTTTCTTAAAATTTCTTTATCAATCCCAGTGGTTTCTTTACCAAACATCAAGTAAACTGGTTTATCTGGTTTAAAGCGAAGGTCTGTGTAGCACTGCTTTGCGTAGCGCGAAAGATAGTAAATTTGCACGGGGTTATTTCGTTTTAAAAAATTGCCGTAGTCTAGGTAAAAAGTAACACGACTAAACTGACGGTAGTCAAGTGCAGCTCTTCGCATTCTTGCGTCGTTTATATCAAACCCAGTCGGCTCAATGATATGCAGATGAGCATTTAAGGCTACACATGTTCGCATAATGTTTCCAACATTTTCAGGAATTAGTGGTTCAAATAACACTATGTTAAGCATCATGACCTGCCTTGTTTAAAAGTTCAGCCTGCAGACCTTTTAATGACGCCGTCATATCTATATAAAAAGGATGCGGGTTGCTTAATCTTAAAACTTCTGGCCAAACTTCTTTAAATTGAGTGCCTAGTCTTTTTCTTGCTTTTCTAAGCGTGTCTTTAACTAAAATTTCGCCATCTTTAAAAACAAGTGCGCGAGCAGGTACTAACTTACAATCCTTTAAACTTAATTTAGTCTGCATATCAGATAGTGGAAATACTGATGTCTCTTGTCCTAGATTTTCACCTTTTAAAGCAATTAAATCACCAATTGCTTTTTCATCTTTATAAATTCTAAAAACTTCTTTTACGCCAGGCAAAGTAGTTTTTTCAGCAGTCGCAGAAACTTTAATCTTCGGAACTACCACTCCGTTTTCCGCGGTAGCAACTAGTTTATAGACAGCTCCAAGCACAGGTTGTGAACTTGAAGTAATCAGTCTTTCTCCAACTCCAAATAAATCAACTTTTGCGCCTTGATAGGCAAGCAAGTCAGTAATAATGTATTCATCTAGTGAGTTAGTTGCACAAATTTTGACAAAACTCATGCCAGCGCTGTCTAGTTCTTTTCTGATTTGTTTAGAAAGATAAGCGATATCTCCGCTGTCTATTCTAACAGATTGCACTTTTAGTCCTTGCTTATCTAAAACTTCTTTTTGAAGTTTAATGACATTTTTAAGACCAGAGCCTAAAGTTGAGTAAGTATCAATAAGCAAACTAATGTTTGCAGGGTTATGTTTAGCCCAGGTTAAAAATGCTGTGTATTCATCGCTAAAGGCTTGAACATAGGAGTGCGCCATAGTACCAACTACTGGGATTTTATTGTCTTTACCTGCCAAAACATTGGAAGTCGCTAGCGCTCCGGCTAAGTAAGCCGCACGCGCTCCTTTAACCGCTGCACTGCTTGAATGCGCGCGTCTGGTGCCAAACTCAAAAACCGCACGGCCTTTTGCGGCTTTCACAATTCTGGCGGCCTTGGTTGCAATTAAAGTTTCGAAGTTAATTGAGTTTAAAATAAAGGCTTCAACTAACTGACATTCAATCAAGGTGCCTTTTATTGTCATAATTGGTTCTTTTGCAAAAACCAAACTACCTTCTAAAAAAGAATAAACTTCCCCTCTAAACTTAAAATCTTTTAAATACACCAAAAATTCGGGTGCAAAAATTCCAAGGCTGGCTAAGTATTTTAGTTCATCTGCTTTAAAGCGAACTTGCTTTAAAAACTTTAGCGTAGTTTCAAGTCCTGAAAACACAGCGTATCCTCCGTTTTCTGGCATATTTCTAAAAAATACATCAAAATACACAATCTCTTCGTGTTTATTGGCTAAAAAACAAGAATTTGCCATAGTTAGCGCGTAAAGATCACAAAACAATCCGCTTTTCATACATACCTGCTTTCTTTTAAATTTGATTAAAAAAATAAATATCTACTTAAAGTATAGCACTTAAAAACCTAGTTTTCTTGCATATTTTTGTAAAAAGTTTTGGCGAAACTTGATATAACCTGAGTTCAGAAATTTAGCACAATATTTTTAAGACTAAAAAATAATTTTTTC
>CAUUGG010000011.1:0-26778 GCA_963544825.1 uncultured Acholeplasmataceae bacterium | reverse complement strand
CTCATTTTAACACCTCTCATACATTATAGCACAAGAACACATTAAAATTAGCGAAAAAGATAAATGAATTATTTTTTTAGAAAAAAATAAAAACGGCGTAATAACGCCGTTTATTTGTGAAAAAATTACTTTTTAATCTTAAAAATCTTGTGCTAAATTTCTGAACTCAGGTTTTATTGAAAAATTCCTAAACCTGTGGTTGGTGTAAATCTCAATTCGCCTTTGACTCTTACTAAAAATAAGCCTTCAAAGGATTTTCTCATGCCTTCTTTGCCTTTAAGTTCTTGAATTTTCTTAAGCATCGGCTTATTTTTTAATTTTTGTTCTGATCTTCCGTCGTATTTGATTTCATACTCAGTATCAGCGATTGAAACTCTAACAGTTATATAAATATATGATTTACTGTTTTTTGTTCTAGTTTCTTCTTTGTAGTTTTTAATTTCTGCATTAAACTTAACAATTTTGTTTTCGTGTGTTTCAACTTCGCTTGCTGGACGGTGAGAAATATCTACAGCTAAGTAAGTGTCGATTAGTTTTGTAAACACTGGTGCAGGTTTCTTTGCGATTTCCTTGCCATATTGACTTTCGTTTACCACTGCTTTCATGCTTACTTTATCACCAGTCTTAACACCTTTTGCATAGACATAAGTTAAGTTTAAAGCATTGCCATCGCCGTCAATTAGTTTGTTATAACCACCAACGTTAACATAGTAACCCTCAACGTGGATTTTTGTACCTTTTTCTTTAGTTGCGGCTTCCTTGATGCTCATTTTTTGAAATCCATCTTCTTCTGGTTGTGGTGCTGGAGCAGGTGCTGGTGGATTTGGTGCAGGATTTGGTTTTGGTGTATTTTTGCACGCAAACATAAATCCGGCTGATAATACTAATACAAGTGCTAAAGTGATTTTTTGAAAAATTCCCATTTTATCTCCTTTTTTAAAAAACTTCACTTACTAGTATAGACTATCAATTTCAAAAATTCAATCAATATCTGCATAAAATGTAAGCGTTTTCACTTCAAGAGTTTCTATATCGGGGCAATCTTTAAGCGTGCTTAAACTTTCGGATGGTTCTAGTTTGATTTCTGCGTAAATTTGGTCTTTATATGAATACTTACTGTCAATTTGTTTTAAAGTAGAAACAAGGCTAAGTACTCTTTCTTTTGCGCTGTAGTTAAATTTAAAAGTTGCAAGTATGTGTTTCTCTTCTTTGACTTTCTTAATTTTTTTAATGGCTTCAACTGAAAGACTTCTGTAGGTTCTAGTTAAAGCAGTTAATCCTAACTTAATTCCGCCAAAGAAACGAATGATAACTACAGCAAAATCAGTGATATTTAGATTTTTAATGGCTGTGTAAATCTGAAAACCTGCGCTTCCCCCTGGTTCTTTGTCATCACTGAACTTAAAGTTTTGCTTGATTTTATATGCGTACACATAGTGAGTAGCACCAGGATACTGTTTTTTTATTTCTGTTAATTTATGTTCAAAGTCGGCGATAGTTTCAGTCTTTATTACAAGTGTGTAAAAGACTGATTTTTTAATTTCTGTTACTAACTCTATGTTGTTTTTTAATAAATACACTAATCTCTCCGTGTGCACTGTGCTAAAATTACCTAAAGAGGTTTTATAAATGAAAGAAAAACAAATTTCTCTAACCGCTCTTTATTTATATCTTACAACAGCGCTTGCTGCTATCGCAAGTGCGGTGCTACTAAGTGCATTTAACTTAATTAAGGCAAATGCTGCTGACTTAAAACCAGAAATTCAGTCATCTGCTCAACTTTTTTTGATTTTAACAACAGCGGCAATTATGTTAATTGTGGCAGTAATTTCTGCGTTTACTTATTTAATTTTTTATGTGCTAACTTATATTAAAAACAGCCAAATTACTAAAGAGTTTGATTTTGTTTGTTTCTTAATTGGTTTTTTCATTCCAATATTTGCGCTTATCTTTATTGTCAAAGTTGGACTTTTGCAAAACAAATGTCTTTGCAAAAAAAGATGCAATGCAGAAAGCAATCAAAATTAACGTAAAAAAGCAAATTGACTTAAAAAACCCCATAATTATGGGGGCTTTTTATATTTTAAGAAAACTAGAAGACGGAGGGTATTCT
The DNA here is from genome assembly GCA_963544825.1 of uncultured Acholeplasmataceae bacterium. GTDB lineage: Bacteria > Bacillota_I > Bacilli_A > Acholeplasmatales > Acholeplasmataceae > CALISC01. Next base: position 24,665 of record CAUUGG010000011.1, on the reverse strand, counting down.
GCGTACATTGTAGGCGGGTTTGTTCGTGATTTGGTGTGTGGGTTTAAGAACTTAAGTACAGATATCGACATCACTACAAGCGCAGAACCTCAAGAAATTAAAAAAGTATTTAAACACACTTTTGACAAAGGTATTAAATACGGCACAGTTGGCGTGTTGATTGACGGAGTTGCTTACGATGTGACGACTTACCGAAGTGAAAAAAACTACCAAGACAACAGACATCCTGAAACAATTGTTTTTACCAAAGAAATTAATGAAGACTTAGTTAGAAGAGACTTTACGATAAATGCACTAATTCTGGATAAAAACTACACGGTTTTAGACTATGTTGGCGGGCTTTCTGATATCAAAAACAAACAAATTAAGACAATAGGAACGCCAGAGAATCGTTTTAAAGAAGATGCGCTTAGACTAATTCGCTTGATTTACTTTCAAACAAAACTAGGTTTTTCAATAGAAACAAACACGAAAGAAAGTTTAAATAACCTTAGTTATTTAATCAAAGAAATCCACCCTGAACGCATAACAAGCGAGTTTACTAAGGTTTTTTTAAATGGATATTTTCGTGAGTTTATCAATAATTTACGTGAAACTGAGATGTTTGATATAATTATTAAGCGTAAGTTTACAGACAATCTACTGAATGGTTTTACTAACTGTATAAACGTAGACGAGATGTTGGTTTTTCTTAATTTCTTTGAAAAACAAGAAAACCCATATTTTATCTACACGAACAAAGTTAAAAATCAAATTAAGTTTGTTAAAAAGATTATTGAAAACAAGTATCTTGAAAAAGATATGCGCGTAAACTTGATTCGCTTTCAAACAGAGACTATAGACCTTGCTTTAAAAATTGCTAAATATTTTTACAATAAAGATTACTGTCGAAATGAAGTTGTTTCAGATGTTAAAAGATATCTTGAAGCTGAGAAATACGTTAAAAGTAAAAATATCAACTACGAAAAACTATTTAAAAATAAAGCAAAGGCTGAATATGGTGAACTTATTTTGATGCTCATCAAAAAAGTGGCCGATGAAGGATACCTACTGAATGAAATTAATTAAAAAAACAAATCTAAGACTTAAAAATTTTGGTTTTTTTGCTTTCTTAAAAAGACACACAATAAAGTTGCTTTTCTATATTTTAGTTGTAGCAAATAATAATTATAACTATTAAAATAATCGCTTTCTTTTAGCGCTTCGAATAAACCTGGAAACTCAACGAAAGGATTTGAGTTACCCTGGTATTTAAAAATTATTTTATTTCGTCTTTTTTCAAATTCAGAAATGGGGGTTTCTACACCCCATTTTTTAATTTCTGAAAGCGAACCCATTACGGTAGCAACTCGGCTGTAGTTTAAGTTTTCAAAATCAATTAATTTAAGTTCAGGGTAAATTAAAGCCATGTAAAAAAGGATACGCGCGACTTCTCCGCTTGAGTCTTTAGACGGCCAAAATTGTTGGTTTTTTAAAGTATATCTAAAAGGATTTGATAAATCTTGATGCTCGCTAAAAAAATAGTTTGACCTAAACTGATTGACTTTAGCGGTTGAAAGCCTAAGGTTGTGCAGATCAGTTCTAATATCACGATCGCTTTGTTGAACCCTTTTCAAGCCTAGGCGTGAGTTTGGCCAAACGTGTTCTTTGTTAAGTTCTTTACCATCCCAAACGGCAGGGTAAAGTTTGTTGTCATAAATTGTGGTAATTTGTGTAAGGTCATCAATTGACTTGTCTGAGTTTATTAGCACACCCTGACATTGACTGTATGCGAGATAAGTCTGGGGCTTAAAGTTTTCTTTTAACGAGGCGATTAAAGAGTTTATCTCTGCCTTGTTTTTCGGATTTAATTTTACAAGTTGAATGTCATTGTTAACGTTATTTCCTTCACAAATATAAGGTAAATATAAGAAAGTTGCGTATTTTTGTTGATTGATAGATATGTATTTGGTTTTTATAAAAACCAACTCTCCGACCATGTATTCATGCTTTTCTGGATAGATTTTTATGTTTTCAAAGTTTTTAAAATTAGCCGTAACTTTACCTAAATACTCTTGTTTGGAAAATTGGTAAATCAGTTTTTCAACTTCTTTTCTATACTCCTGTTCCGTAAACTCACTTTGCTTAAACTTAGAGAAAGTATTTAAAAAACTTGGGTCAAAATTATAATATCTGAGATTTTCTATTACTTTAATTATTTTTATTTTTTCGCCTAACAAAGCGTTTTTATATCCTTTAATTTCCAAAATAAATTCTCTTATAAATCCACTAATTTCAGCAACTAACCTAGTTGTAGTATCTAAAAAAGGTTGGGTAACATCACCTGTTTTTAAATCAATTAACTTATTATTTACAGACCAGTTAACAGTTTTTCCAAGATACAGTTTTGGCAAATATACTTTAGTTAAAATTTCATTTTTATAACTTTGTTCAATTGAAAGTCCTGAGGTTGGATTATTTTTATCGCCTAAGTTTTTGAGCAATAAAAAAACAACAACCAAAGAGATTGCTATAAACAAAAGTGTAGCCTCAGCTACATTGAAAAATTGACTTCTTCTCCTTTTGTCAACAATTTCAATGGTGTTGTTCATTTAAAAATTATTTTTTGTTTTTTAGTAGTTTAGGTTTTTAGATGTTCTTGGGAAAGGTACAACATCTCGGATGTTTTCAATACCAGTTATAAACATCACAAGTCGCTCAAATCCAAGTCCAAAGCCTGCAGACTGAGTACCACCGTGTCTTCTTAAGTCCAAATACCATTTAAGCGGTTCAATGTCCATTTTAAGTTCTTGCATACGACTAAGCAGTTTATCGTAATCATCTTCGCGTTGTGATCCACCAATTAACTCACCAGACTTAGCAACAAGCAAATCACAGGCTGCCACGGTTTCGTTGTCGTCGTTTTGTTTCATGTAAAAGGCTTTGATTTCTTTTGGCCAGTTGTAGATAAAAACAGGTGATTTAAAATAAACATCAGTTAAGTATTTCTCGTGTTCAGTAAATATGTCTTGACCGTGCTTTGGTTCGTTTTCAAACTTAACTTTAGCCTTCTTTAAAATATCTATCGCCTCGGCGTGGGTGACTCTCGCAAAAGGTTTGTCTTTAACTTCAGTTAGCCTGTCAATAAGCCCGGGTTCTACAAACTTATTAAAAAGAGTAAGCTCGGGTTGCAGTTTTATAAACGCTTCATTTACTAAAAACTTAACCATTTCCTCAGCTAAAGCCATGTCTTTTTCAAGGTCAAAGAAAGCAATTTCGGGCTCTACCATCCAAAACTCAGCCGCGTGTTTAGGAGTATTTGATTTTTCTGCTCTAAAAGTAGGGCCAAAAGTATAGACTCTTTGAAAGGCTTGTGCGTAAGCCTCGGCGTGTAGTTGCCCAGTTACTGTTAAGTTAGCCTTTTTTTCAAAAAAATCTTTTTTATAGTCAGTTTGACCTGGCTTTAGCGTAGAGACTACAAACATCTCACCCGCTCCTTCTCCGTCATTGGAAGTTATGATTGGTGAGTTTAGATAAATAAAGCCTTTTTTTTGAAAGAAGGTGTGAATAGCATGCGCAAGTACTGAGCGAGTTCTAAAAACTGCGTTAAATAAGTTTGTGCGCGGTCTTAACTCAAGGTGTTCTCGCAAAAACTCACGAGTGTGTCTTTTTGGTTGAATTGAATAGTCTGGGTCTGTGTTTTTAATAATCTTAACTTGACTTGCTTTGATTTCAAAACTTTGTGCGCGGTCTGGGGTCAAAACTACTAAACCAGTCACAGAAATAGAGGCACCTGAGTTTAACTTAGCGACATCTGTGAAATTACTCAAACTAGCCTCGTAAATAACTTGGATGTTTTCAAGTCTAAGTCCATCATTTAAAGCGATAAACCCAAACTCTTTTTGATCGCGATTTGTTTTAATCCAACCGTTTATAGTAACTTCCTTGCCAGCGTATTCTTGAAAGTTGGTGGCTAAAATTTGTGAATCTATTAACATCTCAGCTCCTTTTTTTAATTTATGATATCTATATAGTTTAAAAAGTGTTTAAAAATTACTTAAAAAAACTATTCTTCGGAATCTGCGGTAGGTTTCTTGTTTTCAACAAATGAGATTGTCAAAACTCGGTCTTTGCCTTCACCGTGTGAATGAGTTTGAATTTTTTTCCAGTCGCTTAGTTTTTCGTGAATTATATGGCGTTCATATGAGTTTAGGTTTTTAAGTTCTACAGACGCTTTGCTTGCCAAGACTTTCTTGGCTTCTTTAGTTGCCAAAATCTCTAAAATAGTTTTGCGTTTAGCAAGGTATCCAGAAATATCTAAAACAACCTCGGTTTGCTCTTCGCAAAACTGCTTTGTCGCAATTTTTGTCAAAACAGCAAGCGAATGCAGTGTGTTTCCACGGTTCCCGATTAAAAAAGCGTTTTCAGAAGTTTCTAAATTAAAAACAATTAATTTGCCTTGTTCAAGAGTTCTAAACTCAATTTTAAGGTCAATGTCAAGAGTTTTAAAGATGTTTTCCAAGTACTCTTTGGCAATTAGTGCGGGAGATTGTTTGACAAAAACATTAAAAGTTCCAGGAGTAGTTGGAATTGCTTTAAGTTGGCTTGGGTTGCAAAGCAGTTCTTTGGCAGCAATTTGAATGGCTGCTTCTTGAGATTCTGCTTGAATGTTGTCAAGTTCTTTAATATTCATAATTATAATAACTCCTCTGTTTGGGGTTTGTTTTCTTTTTTAATTGAAACAATTTTATAAAAAGCGGTTTGACCGATTGAAAATAAGTTACCAATTATCCAGTAAAACGCGAGTCCTCGGTCGTTAATTGACCACCAGGTCATCACGCCCGCCATGATAATTCCGAAAATCAGCATCATGCGTTGGTTGCGTTTAGGGTCTTTTTTAGGGTCAATTACCACTGTTCTTGCGTCTTTTTCGCGCATTTTTGCGGTTTTATATGAACTGATTAACTGAATTAAAACCATGGTGCAAAATACTATAAAAGCAAGTAGATAGTTAGAAAAGTCTTTACCAGCGCCTAAGTTTAGACCCATAAAAGACTTGTCCCAAACTTGGTATGCATAGTATCCACCTTCCACAGTAACTCGGTTAATGGTGTTGTAAACACCAATAAAAATCGGCATTTGCAAGAAAGGAATTAAGAAAGACGAGAAGCCTACCTTGTGTTTACGATAAATTCGCATCGTCTCCATTTGTTTTTGTTGAATAGAGGCTTTATCGGTTCTGCCTTGATATTTTCGCTCTAGTTTATTTAAGTCAGGGGTCATTTTCTGCATTCTGGCAGACATTACGTTAGTGCGGGCGTAAATTGGCCAGGCCAAGATACGAACAATAATGGTTGTGAAAATAATACCAACTGCAAACTTACCAGCAATTGAGGTATTGCCAAGTAGCCAACCCATCCAGGCTGTGGTTAAGTAGTCAAACCAACCAAAAGTTTGTTTGTGTAAAGGATATTGACCACCACTTACAAAGACATCTGTGGTTAGTTTAAAGTCACTGTATTTGGCTTTAAACTCAGAGTTTTCACTTAGCGCTGAATTAAAGTTAATTTGATAGCTGTAAGTAATTACTTCTTTGTCTTTATTTTTAACTAAATATCTAGCCTGTTCAAAGTTGCTGTCTATAACTTTTTTGGCAATTAAGTCCTTAGTTTGGATTTTTTTATCATGTCCTTCTTCAAGTGCTAACAGACTTTTTGTGTAAAGCGATTTTTCAATAACTTCGGGCTCTGGTGCTTTGTCTAAATTAAAGCGGTAGATATTGCTAAACTTAACTAAGTCAGAAAAATTAACACGCTCGCCAATTCTCCTAAAAAACGGAAAAGGTGCCAAAACTGGGTTTTTAGCATTGCCAATGTTTAGCTCATAAGTTTGAAAATACATACTGGTCTTACTTGCCTTGAAAAGTGCTTTGTCGTAAACTACTTTAAAAGTGCGAGTGATGTTTTTGTCTTGTACATCGGTTAAAGTAACCTCAATTAGTCCATTTGCATCAACTTTTTCGCCAAGTGTTAATCTATATCCATCTTTGAAGTTACCGCGGTCAAGTTGTTGAACAGATCCGTCTTCAAGTAGACGATATACAGAAAGAGAAGGTAAGTTTTCAGTAAGCGGAGCAAGCGCTCTAAAGTCATTTCCTTGCAGAGAAACTTCTTTGCCTGAGTTTAGTTGCACTCGCTCTGAGTAGGTACCAAATTGATGGTATAGCCCAATGATTTTTTGTTTTTTATTACAAGACACTAAAGTAAAAACTAAAACTGCTGAAATAAAAAACAAAAGTAGGGTTTTGATTTTATTCATTGTTCCTCCACTTTATAGATTTTATTTAAAGAACTAGCTAGTTCTTTTTTAATTTCTATAAAAGTTAGTGTTGCTGCTACAGGTTTAACTACAACTATTGTTAAAAAACTTAATTTGCATTGTTTATAGTTTCTCAAAATATTTCTGATTTGTCTTTTAATTTTGTTGCGTTGAACAGCGTTGCCAAATTTTTTACCAATTGAGATGCCAAACCTGGAGTGTGGCTCTTCTGTTGGTCTAAACACAACTTTGAAATGCGGTGTGCTAAATTTCTTTCCGGTTTTAAATATTTGGTCAAACTCTGCGTATTTTTTGACTCTGTATTTTTTTTCCATAATGTGTATAAAAAAACCACCTTAAAATATTTAATTTAGAAATATTTATCTGGTGGTTGGGTTCAAATATTTATTTAAATTATTTTTGGTGTTTAGTGTCACTAACTGTTAAAACTAAACGTCCTTTTGCACGTCTTCTTTGTAGAACTCTACGGCCGTTTGCAGTGCTCATTCTTTCCATAAAACCGTGTGTACGTGTTCTTTTAATTTTACTTGGTTGATATGTTCTTTTCATATTAGTCCTTTCAAACAATGCTCTTAAAAGTTTAACACACCACAGCTTTTTTTGCAATTTTTTTAATGCGTAAATTGAGAATTTTGGTGCATTTATAGCGAGTTTAACCAAACTGTTTTTTATCCACAAAAATTGATTTTAGCCACAATGTGGACAACTTGGGTGTGGAAAGCAAAATGTGGAGATGTGGATAAGTTCGTGAAAATCGGCTATTTAAAAGGTTCTTTTGGCTAAATTGTCCACAATTTTACCCACATTAGCAAATCGTTTGCTAAGTTATCCACAGAAAATGTGGATAAACTAAATTGTTTTTGTTTACATTGTATTGATAAAATATTTACACAAAAGGAGAACTTATGGACAGCGACGTAAAAAAACTTTGGTCAGATATTATCAGCCAACTTAAAAACGAAATTGAAGAAGAGAGTTTCGACTCGCTTTTTGGAAATAAAACTAGTATTTATAGGGTGGATAACAACATTGTCTATATTTTGGTAGATAACGATTTTGTCAAAACTAGACTTTCTGTATACCACAGTGAAAAAATTAATGAAATCGCCGCTACTTTGTTTCAAGAAACTCCTTTGTCATTTAAATTTATTACAGAAACTGACCTTGAATATGAAAAAGAAAAAGAAAGTCCGGCTGCTTTTGAGACTGACAGTTACTTTGACAGTAAATTAAATCCAAAATATACATTTTCAAACTTTGTGGTCGGAGTTTCAAACTCTTTTGCTTATCGCTGTGCAATTTCAGTTGCTGAGCAGCCTGCTTCAACTGGCAATCCTTTCTATATTTCTGGGGCAGTTGGGGTTGGAAAAACTCACCTAATGCACGCAATTGGCAATGAAATGATTAAAAACAACCCAAATTTAAAGGTTTTATATATTCCTGCAAGTACTTTTGTTGAAGAATTTACTAGCGTTTTTTACGGGACTGATAAAACTAACCGCATGCAACAGTTTAACAAAAAATTCAAATCCTTAGACTGTTTACTTATTGACGACATTCAAATGATAAGTGGTGCTGAAAAGACTCAAAATGAGTTTTTTAAACTATATGAACATCTCCATAACTCAAATAAACAAATAGTTTTAGCCTCTGACCGCAAGACCAGTGAACTGCAAAACATCCACTCTCGTCTAGTTTCTCGCTTTGCGTGGGGTTTGACTGCCAGCATTGAAGTTCCAAACGACGAACACCGCGTCTCAATTTTAAAAAGAAAGGCTAGCGAAATGTTTGCACCAGAAACAGCAAGCCAAATTGGCGAAGACATTTTAATGTATATCGCTAAAGTTATTAAAACCAATGTCCGAGACTTAGAGGGTGCCCTGTATTCCTCTATCATGAACTGCACGATGTCTAACATTCCGATTAACTTAGAAAATGTCAAAGAAGCCATTCGCGTGCTTATCAACGCACAAACCGAGACTTTTGTGCCAAAGGCTTCAGTTGAAAAAGAGGTTAACAACATAATTTCGATAGTCGCTAAATACTATGAACTCCAGCCTTTTGACATCCTTTCGCTGAAGAAAAGTTACAAAATAGTTACTGCCAGACACATTTGTATGTACTTAATTCGCCAACACTATAACTTAGTTTTTACAAAAATCGCGAAACTTTTCAACCGTAAAGACCATACTACCGTGATTTCTGCAGTTGAAAAAATTCAGAAAGAAATATCTGAACAAGTTGAGTTAAGAAAAGCCATTGAAGATATTGAAAAGAAACTTGGGATTTTAAAATAGTTTTACTTTTATAAAGACGGGCGAACCGTCTTTTTTATTGCAGTTTTAACTTACCAATAATGTGGAGAATCAATGAAAAATGTGGATAAAATGTGGACAGTAAAGTGTGCTTAATTTGGACGAAATTTGCGTTTTTTTCGCCCTTATAATATAATATTATAGTGATTGAAACGGTGGTTTTTGAAGTTATCCACATTTCCACTTTCCCTAACAACAATAAATAAATAATAAAATAAAAAAAGGATTTTTTATGAACTTTAAAATTAAAACAGAAACCTTAATTGAATACATCAACTTGGTTGCTAAAGCCTTACCAAACAAAAGCCCTAGACCCCTTAGCGAAAGCATTAAATTCTCGGTTAAAAAAGACTCAATTAAAATATTTGCAAACCACAAAAATCTAGAAATTATGGCAATAGTCGATACCGACATTGAAGTACTCACAGAAGGCAACGCAATATTAGATGGCAAAACCATTTTAAACATTATTAAGTCACCAGGTATTGCTTTGCACGAAGAAGTTCAGTTTATTCAAATTTCTGAATATCAGGTTCTAATAATTGCTGGAACTTCTGAGTTTAGACTAAATGCTTTAAACTACGACCTTGAACACTTGATTTTTGAGGAAGATGAAAAACCAATTGTAATTTCTAGCGAAGATTTAGCAATTTCTTTAAAAGAAGTGGTTTACTGCACAGCAGATCCTGACGCTAAACCGAGAATCGTTTGTTTAACTGGTGTGAACTTTGCGTTTGGTGAACGCAGATTAACACTAACTGGTAGCGACAACGCTAGACTTGCCCAAAAACGCTTAGAAGTTAACTCAAAGAAAAATTTGAATTTAACTATACCTGCTGAATCTATTAAAGAACTACTTAAAATTCTTGAACAAACTAAAGGCGATGTTGAAATTTCTGTGAACCCGCTTTGTTCAAAAGTGTTGTTTGTGATTAAAAATGTCTTCTTTCAAACCGCTGTGCTTTCAGATAAATACGGTAATCTAAACAGCGCTACTCAATTTGAAACTAAACTATCAATTCCTTTAAAAACCGTTGAGTTTAGCAATGCCCTTAAAACAATTTCGGCAGTTACTGATAAATCAAAGTCAACTTACTTAATTAACTTCACCTTAAAGCCGAACAAGACTTGTGAAGTTGCAACTTCTGAAAACGGAAAAGGCTCATCTCGCGCTATTTTAATTCCAGCGGGCGAAATTTACAATCAACTAGCCGAAACCTTCTTAATGATTTTTTCACTTAAACATTTGCAAGAAGCAATTTCGGTCTACGAAAGTCTAGGAATTGAGGAACTTGCGCTTGAGTTTTATTCAAATGACCGTGCAGTTCGAATAACTTCACTTGAAGAGCCTGAATTAGTTACTCTAATTACCCCACTTAATAATTTTTAAAAAAAGGAAGTAAAAGTTATGAAACAAATTAAAATTGAAAACATTGAAATCATCAGACGCACGCCAAAGGCTGTGTTAGTTGGATTCCCTGCTGAATCTGAATACTCAAAATACGCAGTCTGGTTTCCAAAATCTAAAGTTAACATTAAAGGTAAAACTGCGTTAATTACTTTAGTTGGCGATGAGTATCAACTTGTATTTAAAGAAACCCCGCTACTTGACCGCAAGGCTATTGCAAAAGGTTTCTTAACCGAAATTATTGAAGAAGAAAACTAAAAATTATCTATATTTCTGCGTTTTATATTAAGTTTAGTTAAATAAAGGTGCGATTTCCAAGCGCCTTTATTTAATTTTTAAAAACTTTTAACAAAACAACAACGCAGGTATGTAATTTATTTAAAAACACAAGGAGACTAACTTATGGAAAGTAATAGCAATTATGGCGCTGAAAACATACAGGTCTTAGAAGGTCTGCAAGCCGTTCGTAAACGCCCAGGGATGTATATTGGTTCAACCGGACCAACTGGACTACATCATTTAGTTTGGGAAATTGTAGACAACTCAATTGACGAGGCACTGGCAGGTTTTGCTGACCGAATTCATGTTGAAATTCTGCCAGGCGAACTAATTCGTGTTTCTGACAATGGCCGCGGAATTCCGGTTGATGTGCACCCTAAAACCAAAGTTTCAACCGTTGAAACTATTTTAACTGTCTTGCACGCCGGTGGTAAGTTTAACAACGACTCATATAAAGTTTCGGGTGGCTTGCATGGAGTGGGGGCAGCGGTAGTTAACGCTCTTTCTTCAAGTTTAGTTGTTGAAGTTAGCCGTAACAACACACTTTATCGTCAAGAGTTTGCCTACGGCAACGCCGTTAGCGATTTAATTGACACCAAAGTTCCAACTACAGACACCGGAACCACCATTACTTTTGAGTTTGACCGTTCAATTTTTGCAGAATGCGAAGCCTATGACTTTGAGACCTTGCGTGTGCGTGTGCAACAACTTGCTTTTTTAAACAAAGGCTTGACTATTTCTATTGTTGACAAAAGGCAAACTGAACACGTAGAACACATCTACCGCTATGAAGGTGGGCTAAATGAATACGTGGCTTTTTTAAACGGCCAAAAGGCCAGAATCAACAAAGAAACCATTTACATTGAAACTACCGCTGAAAACACCACCGTTGAACTCGCAATGCTTTACAACGACACCTACACGCCAAATATTTTGAGTTTCGCGAACAACATCTTAACCAAAGAAGGCGGAATGCACGAAGATGGATTTAAACTAGCCATTTCTCGTGTAATTTCAAAATACGCAACTGACAATAATTTAATTAAGAAAACCGACCAAATTTTGGGCGAAGACACCAGAGAAGGACTAATTGCAGTTTTATCGGTTAAATTGCCTGAACCTCAATTTGAAGGTCAAACCAAAACTAAACTTGGAAATCCTTATGTTCGCCCGCTAGTTAGTCGTTTAGTTGGCGAAGGCCTGGAGAAATTTTTACTTGAAAACCCACAAACTGCAAAAGCAATTGTTGAAAAGTGTTTAATGGCTTCAAAAGCCAGACTAGCGGCTCGCCGAGCAAAGGAAGCAACTCGCCGCAAAAGTCCACTTGACAATCTAGGGTTTGCCTCAAAACTGGCAGACTGCCGCAACAAGTCACCTGAAAACACAGAACTATATATCGTAGAGGGAGATTCAGCGGGAGGCTCTGCAAAGCAAGGCAGAAATTCAGAATTTCAAGCTATTTTGCCACTACGCGGAAAAGTGCTAAACGTAGAAAAAGAGCGACTTGACAAAGTTTTGGCAAACAACGAGTTAAAATCTCTGTTTTTAGCGATAGGCTGTGGTGTGTCTAGTGATTTTAACGCAGACAACGCCAGATACCACAAAATCATTATTATGACGGATGCCGACGTGGACGGCGCCCACATTAGAACCTTGCTTTTGACTTTCTTTTTCAGACACATGCCAGAACTGATTAACAGAGGTTATGTATACATCGCTCAACCTCCGCTTTTTAAAGTTCAACAAGGCAAAAAAATTAACTATATCTACAAAGAAAACGAACTTGAACCACTACTTGCTCAACTTGACGGTAAATACACTATACAGCGCTACAAAGGTTTGGGTGAAATGAATCCAGAGCAACTTTGGGAAACTACGATGAATCCAAAAAACAGAACCTTGCTTAAAGTTGGAATTAACGACGCGGCTTTGGCCGATCAAACTTTTGACATGCTGATGGGTGACAACGTTGAGCCGAGACGCGAGTTTATCCAAGAAAATGCTAAGTTTGTGAAAAACTTAGACATCTAAAGGAGCACACCATGCTTAATTTTTTAGACGAAGAAAAATTAGATTTAGAACTTAACGACGATAATCTTGAAGAAGTTAGTCAGGACGAAGAGCAAATAGAAGACTTTGAGACTAACCTCGCTGATTTTAAAGACGCCAAAGAAGAACCAGTTGAAATAGTAAGTGAAATCAAAGACTCGTTTCTAGACTATGCGATGTCGGTTATTGTTGACCGAGCCCTGCCAGACGTCAGAGACGGGCTTAAACCAGTGCAAAGAAGAATTCTTTACGCTATGAACGAACTTAACATTTTACCAGGCTCTGCTCACAAAAAATCGGCTCGTATCGTCGGTGAAGTAATTGGTAAGTACCACCCTCATGGTGACTCATCTGTATACGAAGCGATGGTTAGAATGGCACAAGACTTTTCGTATTTGTACCCTTTAGTTGACGGACACGGTAACTTTGGTTCGGTTGACGGAGACGGTGCTGCTGCTATGCGTTACACCGAAGCCAGAATGTCTAAGGTTGCCCTTGACTTAGTCAGAGACCTTGAAAAAGAAACAGTTGATTTTGTAGATAACTACGACGGTAGTGAAAAAGAACCAAAAGTCTTGCCTGCTCGTTTTCCGAACTTACTTGTAAACGGGGTTAAAGGAATTGCTGTTGGTATGGCAACATCTATTCCTCCTCATAATATGCAAGAGATACTTGCGGGAACCATAGCGCTGATTGACAACCCAGATTTACCACTTACTGATTTGATGAACATCATTAAGGGTCCTGACTTTCCAACGGGTGGTGAGATTCTTGATTTAAACGGCTTGCATCGCGGTTATCTAACTGGGCAAGGCCGCGTGGTTATTCGCTCAATTGTTGACATTAACACTACCAAGAGCGGTAAATCACAAATCATTATTAAAGAAATTCCTTACCTGGTAAACCGTAAACTGCTCATTGAAAAAATCTCTGAACTGGTCAAAGAAAAAGTAGTTGATGGAATTGTGGGGATGGCAGATGAATCTAACCGCAAAGGAACTCGCATAGTTTTGGACTTAAGACGAGACGTGATTCCAGAAGTAGTTTTAAATAACTTATATAAATACAGTCAACTACAGTCTAGTTTCGCAATTAACATGATAGCCCTTGTTAACGGAGTTCCAAAACAACTTGGGCTTATTCCAATACTTCGCAACTTTATTGAGTTTCAAATTGAACTGTTGATTCGTAAGACCAAGTTTGAATTAAAGAAAGCAGAGGCTAGAATTCACATTATAAAAGGGCTTATTAAAGCGCTTTCAGCAATAGACCTTTGCGTTAAACTAATCAAAGAATCCAAGACTCCAGAAATTGCTAAAACTAAATTGATGGAAAATCTAGACATTGACGAAATTCAGGCAAAAGCAATTTTAGCCTTGACCTTGCAAAGACTAACCGGTCTTGAAATTGAAAAAATTCACGAAGAGCACCAAGAATTGCTTGCGAAAATTGAGTACTACAACTTAATTTTAAGCAGTTCAGATAAACAAAAAGAAATCATTAAAGGTGAACTTAGTGAACTAATTGCTAAATACAACAAGCCACGTAAGTCTATTTTGAACTTCTCAACTTCGCTAGATATTGAAAACGAAGACTTAATTCCGCGTCGTGATGTAATTATTACAGTTACCGAAAACGGCTATGTTAAGCGAATAGACGCAGATCAGTACCGAGTGCAATCTAGAGGTGGAGTCGGTGCCAGCGGCATTAAGGTCAATGAAGACGACAAAGTCCAAGTGATTTTAAAAACCAACTCGCACGACCAAATTTTAATCTTTACTAATTTTGGTCGTGTATATCAACTAAAAGCCTTTAAAATTCCTGAAGCCTCAAAACAAGGCAAAGGGCTGCCTTTAGTTAATCTAATTGACTTTCAAGAAAACGAACATTTCCAATGTATCACCAATTTAGCCCCAGATTTAGAAAACGGATATTTATTTTTCTTAACTAAAGGCGGAAAGATTAAAAAAACTCCTGACAGCGAGTTTAGCCGAGTTAATGCAAATGGTAAAAAAGCCATTCAGTTGGTTGAAGACGACGAACTACTGCAAGCCGTGCACTTTGAAGGAAATCCCTTTATTATGATTGCCACCAAACAAGGCCAAGCCTTGAAATTCAAGTCAGATACTCTACGTCCACTTGGTCGTGCATCTCAAGGTGTGCGTTCAATTACTTTAGCACAAGACGATGAAATCATTGGCTGCTCTATCGTTAAAGACGACGAAACAGATGTTTTAGTAATATCAGAACTTGGCCTTGGTAAGCGAACTCAAGCAAAAGAATACCGCACAACTTCGCGGGTTGGTAAAGGTGTCAAGACTATGAAGATCACCGAAAAAACCGGTAGTCTGGTAGCGCTGATTGTTGCAACTGACCAACAAGACTTAATTGCTTCAACTAATTTAGGTGTAGTAATTAGAACCCCTATTGTCGAGATTTCCAGAACTTCTCGCAACACCCAAGGCGTTAAAATTATCAAACCAGCTGAAGGCTCAAAGGTCCAAACTATTACTTTAGATGAGTCTTTCCAAGAAGCCGATAAATTGCCTCAAAGCGAGACAGAAAGCGAGTAAGCATAGATGTTTGATTTAAATTATTTACAAAAAAACTTTAAAAAAGTTCAAGCCAAGTTAGCCTTAAGACCTAACTTCAACAAAGAAGAGTTTGTCAAATTACCTAAACTAATCTCAAACAAACGAAAAGTCCAAGCAGAGATCGACAACTTAAGAGCCAAAAAAAATGCACTAACCGCACAAATCCCTGAACTTAAAAAACAGGGCAAAGACATTTCTTTGGTGTTAGCCGAAAGTAAAGAGTGCGGCGAGAAAATTGCCACGCTTACTCAAAACTTTGAAGTTGTTTCTAAGGAACTTGAAGACTTGATTTTAGACCTGCCAAATATTCCTGACAGCGAAGTAACTTTTGGTAAAGACGAAAATGAAAATACCGTAATTAAAACTTATCTAGAACCTACAAAGTTTGATTTTAACCCGATAGATCATGTTGCTTTAAATGAGCGACTAGGCCTGTTTGACTTTGAGCGAGCGGGGAAAGTTGCAGGGGCTAGATTTGTCTATGACATCGGACTTGGTGCGAGACTAGAGCGAGCGCTAATTTCGTTTATGCTAGACCTGCATTCTAAACGTGGCTACACTGAGTGTATTCCACCTTACTTGGTGTCAAAAGACTCAATGTATGCAACTGGTAAGTTCCCTAAGTTTATGTCAGAGGCTTACCGCCTTGAAGATACTGAACTTTATTTAAACCCGACTGCAGAAATTCCAATGATTGATATGTATAGAAATGAAATTTTAGATTTTGGTGTTTTACCACTTAAGTACTGCGCCTACTCAACCGCTTTTAGACCAGAAGCTGGGGCTGCTGGCAAAGACACAAAGGGTCTAATTCGTCAACATCAATTTCACAAAGTTGAACTAATTGCTTTCACTAAACCAGAAGAAAGTAAAAAAGAACTTAAGAAAATGTTAAAAGAAGCTGAATTAGTCTTGCAAAAATTAGAGTTGCCTTACCGAGTTGTTAGACTGTGCTCAGGAGACTTGGGGCATTCTATGTCTTTAACTTATGACATTGAAGTTTGGCTGCCCGGACAAAACAAATATAGAGAAATCTCTTCGGTTTCAACTGCTAACGACTATCAAGCAAGACGCGCTAATATTCGTTTTAAACGCACAAAAGACGCAAAAACAGAGTTCGTGCATACATTAAACGGTTCAGGCGTGGCAGTTGGTAGATGCGCGATTGCTGTAATTGAAAACTACCAACAAGCAGATGGCACAATTTTAATCCCAAAAGCATTGCAAAAATATATGGGAGTTAAAGAAATTAAACCAATAAAATAAAAAAGAAAGTCTATTTCAGACTTTCTTTTAATAAATGTTCGGTTTCTTTAAAATCAATAGGTTCAATTTCAAAGCGCTGTGTTTTAAACTCAAGACCAGTATATCTAGGAATCACGTGAATGTGGAAATGCATTACCTGTTGATTTGCTAACTTGCCTGCGTTTGTATAGATATTTACACCTTTAGCGCCTAAAGCAGTTTGCATAGTTAGTGCGATTTTTTGGCTAACTTTAGTTAAGTGCATCAAGGTTTCTGCGTCTACATCTAAAAAGTTACATGCATATTTCTTTGGTATTACTAGAGTGTGTCCTTTACTTAGTGGATTGATATCTAGAAAAGCCAAACACAATTCATCTTCATACACTATGTTTGCAGGAATTTCCCTATTGATTATTTTACTAAAAATTGTTTCCATTATTACCTCGTTTTTTAAAAATTATACTAAATTCAGAAAGGAGTTGCAATGAAAGATAGAGTTATAGTAGACCCGATTTACGGCTACGTTATTTTAAAAGAAGACATCATTAAGCGCTTAGTTGACACTAAATTTTTTCAAAGGTTGCGCCGTATTTATCAAATGGGCAATTCCTTTTTTGTATTTCCTTCCGCTGTACACACTAGATTTTCACATTGTCTTGGGGTTTATGAACTTGCAAGACGAATTTGTCAAAAACTGCCAATTTCTAAAAGAGAGCAACTAATTTTAATGGTCTCTGCTTTACTTCATGACATCGGACACGGTCCTTTTTCACATTTGTATGATAGTCTAGTTAACGGAGTTCATGAATTAAGAGGTGCTTATATTATTGCAAACGATCCCGAGATTAGCGGTATTTTAAATGAAGTTGACAAAGAGTTTGTCAAAGACGTTTGCTCAGTCTTAGCAAAAGACAAAAGATTTCCTTTACTTGAATCTATACTATCTAGTCAGCTAGACATTGACAGACTAGATTACTTAAAAAGAGATGCGTATTTTGCTGCAGTTAAAACCGGAGATATAGACTCATCCAAACTAATTAACAGTCTAACAGTGCATGATGGTAAGTTATGCTTTAAAGAAAGTGCAGTATACGCAATTGAAAATTATTTAATTTCTCGCTACCACATGTATATGCAGGTGTATCTACATCCTAGCGTAATTGGACGTGATTTTAATTTAATAGAAATTTTTAAAGACCTTGAAAGTGTGCAAGACCCTCTACTTAAAAAAGTTTTAAAATCGCCTAACAACCCAGATTTAGAATTATTTTTAAATTTAGACGATGCTTATTTTTTAACTTATTTTAAACAACTTAGCAAAAGTAATTCACCAGTCGCTAAGTTAGCAAGTGAATTTATATATCGCCAAAACTGGCAACCAAAAGAATTCACTGGTGAAAAACCAAATGGTGTAATTTGGGAACTTAAAAAACAAATTTATGATTTTCAAAGAGAACCAATTTTACTTTTAACTCAAGATAAGCAAATAGTTAAACTACAAGACTACTCTGACTTTGTTGCTAACTTAGCAAAGCGCGCAAAAGTTGTAAAACAATATACTTGGGGTAAATGATGCAAGTATTTGTAGTTGAAGGGAAAAACGATATTAAAGTTGTCAAAAGTGTATTTCCTGAAAGTGTCTGTATTAAAACTAACGGTCTTGGCATTAACAAGACAACTATTGACCAACTCAAAAGCCTTGAAAAAGACAACGAAATAATTGTAATTACAGATCCTGACAGCGCTGGCACTAAGATTAGAAACATTGTTTTATCAGAAATTCCTTCTGCGAGTTTTTTAGATTTACCTAAAGACAAATGTATTAAAAAGCACAAAGTTGGGCTTGAAAATCTATCTAAAGAAGATTTCTTAAAAATACTAAATACTGGTAAATTGCTTAATAAGGCTATTTTAAAGCAAAATAATTTTTCTTTATCGGATTTAGTTGAACTAAAAATAACAGGTCCTGAAAGCAGAGTAAATAAAAATAAACTACACTCCCTACTTGGTATTTATCACTTCAATACAAAGCAACTTCTGAATTTCTTAAATAATTCAAATTACTCAAAGCAACAATTAAAAGAGGTTTTAAATGCATAAGTTCAAAAAACATTTTGGCCAAAACTTCTTAAATGATTTAAACATTTTAAACAAAATAGGTACTGAAGTTAGACCTGATTTAAATATTTTAGAAGTTGGACCTGGAGAAGGCGCGCTTACCAAAATTCTTTTAAAAAAGTCAAAATCAGTCTTTTCTGTAGAAATAGACAAAGAGCTGGCAGCGAAACTAACAGCCCTTAAAAATCAGTACAAAAATTTTAATTTCGTTATCGCCGATTTTCTTGAATATAGCCTTACTGGGCAAAATTACGATATTGTGATTGGCAATATTCCCTACTATATATCTTCAGACATAATCTTTAAAATCATCAATAGCCAGGTTTCTGAATTTATCTTAATGGTTCAAAAAGAATACGCAGATAGACTAGTTGCCAGTGTTGGTTCTTCAGAATACTCAAAGTTAAGTGTTTCAGTTCAAAGTTTCTTTGAAGTTAAAGAAGCATTCACTGTTTCTAAAAACTGCTTCTATCCGGTTCCAAAAGTAGATAGTGCAGTTGTTTGTTTTCAAGCAAAACAAGCGTTGATTTCACAAACCCAAAAACCTAAATACTTTGAGTTTTTAAAAACTTGCTTCTTTTCTAAACGAAAAACTCTGTTTAATAATTTGCTTAAAACCAAAATTGAAAAACAAGATATTTTAAATGTTTTTAAAGACCTTGAAATCAATCAAAACATCAGAGCAGAAAAACTGACCGCAATTGAGTTTCAAAACTTGTTTTTAAAGTTGATCAAAATTAAGGAGGTAATATGAAAGCAAAGGCTTATGCCAAAATCAATCTAGATTTAAGAGTGTGTGAGGTAATGGAAAATGGTTTGCATGAAATTGTTTCCATTGTTGCACCAATTTCTTTGCATGACAAAATTTGGGTTAAATTGACAAACAAATCCACAAACCAAATCGTTTCTAAAACTCCTTGGTTTAAAGTAGATAAACTAAGTCAGTTTTTAACTGACTTTCAAACTGAGTTTCAACTTAGTAAAAAAGTTGATGTAAGAATTCAAAAAAATATTCCGCTAGGCGCTGGACTAGGCGGTCTTAGTACTGTGCTTGCAACTCTTTTAAATTGTTTGTCTTCTTTATATAAGTTAGATTTAACACTAATGCAAAAAGCAGACTTTATTGAAAAATACGGACAAGACTGCGTTTATTTTTTAAAGCCACTGCCTGGCGTGATGCTAAAAACTGGTTCAACTGTTGAGTATCTTGGTAAATGCCCTTTTAAGTATGTGCATTTAAAAAACTTTAATGAGCCTTTTGAAACCGCTCGCATGTATCAAAAAGTAAAACCTTCCGAAATTGACACCGAGAAAGTAAAAGAACTAATTAAGTTATTTAATGAAGGTAAAACTGATGAGTTTTGGGCGAGTGTTCAAAACGACTTTGATGAGATTTATGAACTGACAAACCCAGAAGAACAGGCTGTATATCTTGCACTTAAAAAAGCATGCTTTAAACTACAGACTACTGGTTCTGGTTCTTCTGTTTATACACTTGATGGGAATTTTGAAGATAAACAAATTAAATATCCTGCGATTTCTTATTTTAAGAGATACAAATTTTTAAACTACCAAAACATCCAATTTAGCAAACAATCCGCTTTTAAAAAAATTCTTTATTTTTTACAAAAACTTATCTTTATTTGAAATTAACCCCATTTCCTGCGCATATGAAATGGGGTATTTTTTATATGGTGCGTGCAAAGTATAAACCAGAAAAATCATACAACCCACTTCACTGTTTATCAATCATGCATCTAGCACGATAGACTAATCACAAAAACCACAAAATAGAAAACATATTTTAAGT
Organism: uncultured Acholeplasmataceae bacterium; assembly: GCA_963544825.1. Classification (GTDB taxonomy): domain Bacteria; phylum Bacillota_I; class Bacilli_A; order Acholeplasmatales; family Acholeplasmataceae; genus CALISC01. The sequence goes on along the minus strand of CAUUGG010000011.1, from coordinate 4,529 downwards.
AAAAAAAACGATTAAAAATTTTACTTAAAAACGATATACTTAGGCTAAGTAAAATAAACTTAACTTAAAAAGGTGAAATTATGAAACTAGAAACCGACAGAGCGGGCGTTTTAAAAAAGATGCAAAGTGGCTATGAATGTTTTGTTCCACACGATTTAAAACATTTGAAATTGAATATAGATTTAGAACTTCAAAGCCTAATCAATAAGGCTAACTTGCTTTTAGGAAGATTAGACGGAGTGGCTACAAGTCTACCAGATATTGATTTATTTGTTTCCATGCACGTACAAAAAGAAGCAGTTATTAGTTCACAAATAGAAGGCACGCAAGCATCACTGATTGACGTTTTACAAAAAGCCAGAAAACGCGAAAAAATCAAAGATACCGCTGAAATTGTAAATTATGTCAAGGCAGCCAAATACGCTTTTAATAGATTAAAAGAACTACCGCTATGTATACGACTAATTAAAGAAACTCACTCTATTTTGTTTCCAGATGTTCGGGGCAGCGAAAAACTACCAGGGGAGTTAAGGAGATCTCAAAACTGGATTGGCTACGCTGGATGTACATTAAGTACAGCTACTTTCGTACCACCAGCCCCTGCTGAAATGGAAAACGCTTTAAGTGCTTTAGAAAAGTATATTCACAAAGACAGCACTATTTCTGATTTAGTTAAAATTGCATTAATTCATTACCAATTTGAAACAATACATCCGTTTTTAGATGGAAACGGTAGAATAGGCAGACTACTGATAATACTATTCTTAAAAGAACATGGTTTGATTGAATATCCAGTTCTTTACTTAAGTTATTTTTTTAAAAAAAATAGAACCAGGTACTACGAACTTTTAAATAACGCTCGCGTAAAAGGTAAGTTTGAAGAATGGGTTTCGTTTTTCATAAAAGGAATTTGTGAAGTATCTGAGGATGCAATTGTGTATATTCAAAAAATTACAAGACTTAAAAAAACAGACATAGAAAAAATCAGAAAAGTGACAAAAAGAAACACCTCAAATTTACTTAGCGTATACGAATACCTACTTAAACACCCTATTTTAGAGGCCAAAGATATTTGCAATTTTTTAAATTTTAGTAAACCGTCTGTCAATAATTTACTAGAAACTTTAGTAGACCTCGGAATACTTGAACTTCTTGAAGATAAACAAAGATATAAGCAGTATGTGTATAAACAATATGTTGATATTCTTTCTGAAGGAACTGCATTAGAGTAAGAACTAAAAAACACTTAATCAAAGCAAAAAAAACACCCCATTTCCAATTATCTAGGAAATGTGGTGTTTTATTTTTAACCTAAGTTAATTAACGGTTGTAGAACTCAACAATAAGTTGTTCGTTAATTTCTTGAAGTACTTCTTTTCTTTCAGGGAAACGCACAAAAGTTGCTGTTTTTTTGTTTTCATCTAGTTCAACAAATTCAAAACTTCTGAATTTAGCCTTAAGACTTTCTTTAACAACAAGTAAATCTTTTGAACGTTCTTTTAAAGAAATAACTTGACCTGGTTTTAGACGCATTGATGGAATATCTGCTTTTTTGCCATCAACTAAAATGTGTCCGTGGTTAACAAGTTGTCTTGCTTGTTGGCGAGTTCTAGCAAGGCCAGCTCTATAAACTAAGTTATCTAGTCTAGATTCTAGTAGCTTGATGAAGTTTTCACCTAAGTTACCAGCAAGTTTTTTAGCCTCGTGGAAAGTCTTGACAAATTGTTTTTCAGAAACACCATAAGTAAACCTAACTTTTTGTTTTTCATTTAACTGAGAACCATAGTCAGATACTTTAGCGCGTCTTTTACCGTGTTGACCTGGAGCATATGCTCTTTTTTTCAGTTCTTTGGCAGTTTCTGAAACTGAATAGCCTAAACGGCGAGATTTTTTCCAAGTTGATCCTAAGAAACGTGACATATATTTTTACCTCCTTATAGAATAAGTCAGCAAAACGCCTTTATTTAACTTTATAATCTTTAAATTGCCTCATTTGTAAAGCAATAAACAAACTACTACATTCTAAGTTAAAGATATTTAAAACAAATAAATGCGTGCTTTAACAGTTAGTAAGTATACAACAGTTTAGTGATTTTAGCAATTGTGATGTATTTTTTAATTTATTTATAATCGTTCTTTTTAGATTATGTAAGTATATACTTAAGTGTTATTTTAGTTAGGTAGATATTTGTAAGTAAATGGTATCATTGACACGAAAGGAAGTGGTATAGATGAGTAGGACTTCAAATATTTGTGTAAAAGTTAATAATGATGTCAAAGCGCAGGCAGAGGCTGTGCTTGAAAGATTAGGTGTTTCAATGTCAGACGCAATTTCTGTTTTTCTTAAACAAGTTATTATACAAAATGGATTGCCTTTTGATGTTAAGGTTCCTTTTAATAAACCGGTTTCTATTTCAGATTTAAAGGAAGATGAATTTAACTTAGAATTAGAAAAAGCAGAAAATGATTTTAAAAATGTTAGAGTATATAGCCTAGAAGAAATTAAAAAAGAGTTATTAAAGGATTTGGACTAAGACATATAAAATCTCAGTTTTTGCTTATTTTCAATTTTGACAGACACTTTTTCAAATATGCAAGTTAGTCTTTAAGACAACCGAGTGGACACTTTTTCTTTTTGCATTAAAGGTGTCGAAGAGCCTGTTAATATGAATTGACCAAATTCTCCTCTTTTGTCAACCTCTGTTCTAACGTCATCCAAAATAAAAGGAATTTCTTGCCATTCATCGATTAGAAGAGGTGGTTTTTTTGCCAAAAAACCCTCTGGTTCAGTTTTTGCCAGTTCAATGTTTTGAGCCTTATTTTTATTTGTTTGCATGTAGATAACGCTATTGGCAAACTTCAAGGCAGTGGTTGACTTTCCGCACCATTTAGGCCCTTTGATTAATAGTGCACCACAACTTGCTAATTTATCTTGAATTTTTTTCAATTATGCGATTTAAATATTTTTTCATATGAAAATCCGCACATACATTTAATGCAAAATCTTTTTCAATCAAGCCATTTTATAATTTGGCGCGATTTCATTTTATAATTTGGCTTAATTTCACTTTATAATTTGGCGTTTTTGGTCTAAGAATTTTTTCTTATTCTCTTTAAAAAACTAAATTATTTTAACTTTTTAACTTTTTCAAAAAATGAAAAAAGTTAATCTTTGAGACAACCAAGGGGGCAAATTATTACTCCATCTTCACGAGTATAAGCTAAGTTGGTAGTTGTAACTACCATTAAGAAACTAGGCTGTTTTTTCTCAGGTAATAGTGTCTTTAATTTAAGTAAATTTTTTGCAGCTTCTTCAATTCCAACCGCGCTTCCGAGTTTAATTTCAATTAAACCAAATTTACCATTATCAAGATAAACTACTGCATCACATTCTAACCCGCTTTTATCGCGATAATGATAAATTGTACCGCCTAGTTTATCTACATATACTTTTAAATCGCGCACAACTAAATCCTCAAACATTAACCCGAAAGTATTAAGGTCGTTTATCAAATCATCAGGCGCGATGTTTAATGCGTTTGCTGCAATTGAAGGACAAATAAAATGTCTAGTTGGAGAAGTTCTAATAGCTGTTTTACTTCTTATGTTTGGATTCCAAGCACCGATATCTTCAATTATAAAATTCTCTCTGAAAATCTCAAGGTAGGACGCTACCGTGTTGTCTGATATTGCGGTGCTTCCGTCTGATTTAACATCATTTATCAAAGTTTGAATAGAACACTCACTTGAAATATTTCTAGCGTATGCCACTAGTGTTTTCTTCAGTTTATCTTTATTTCTAACTATATCTGTACCTTCAAGCAAGTCATTTTCAATTACTTGGATAAAGTAGTTTTTTGCAATTTTTAGTGCTTTTTCTCTAGGCAGACCAACGGATTGTGGCCAGCCACCACGGCATATTAAAAAACTGTAGTCTGATAAGTTTAATTTAGAATTTACTGCCATTGGATAAACACCACTAAAAAGTTCACTTAAACTAACTGAACCTGTACTTTCTAAAGATTCAAAAAGAGACATAGGACGCATATATATAGTAGTAATTCTGCCGACTCCAGAGTGCATAATTTGCGCTTTTTCATTTTTAGAAAGAGGAGTTGATGAACCCGTTAATATAAATTGACCAAACTTTTTTCTTTGGTCCACTTGAAATCTAACCGCATCCCAAATAAACGGTATCACTTGCCATTCATCTATAAGTAAGGGTGGTTCTTTTGCTAAAAAAATTTTTGAAGAAGTTCTAGCAAGTGCTATATTTTGTGCTTTTTCATCAATATCCTGCATAAAAATTGCACTTTTAGCAAATTTTAAAGCAGTAGTGGATTTTCCACACCATTTTGGCCCTTTAATCAATACAGCTCCACAAGTTTCAAGCGTTTCTTTTAGTTTATGTTCTATGATTCGGTTTAGGTATTCAGGCATATTTGCTCCTTTGCTATATTGTATAGCTAATTGAGTACATAATCAACTACTTGGCAATTTGGCTTACTTCTACTTGGCAATTTGGCTTA
>CAUUGG010000010.1:0-28845 GCA_963544825.1 uncultured Acholeplasmataceae bacterium | reverse complement strand
GTTTGAGAGATGTGCAATTTCCGCCCCCTCTAAAACCTTCAAAAAAGTTAAATAAATCGTTCTGCTGTTTGAGAGATGTGCAATTTCCGCCCCCTCTAAAACGTAAATTTCGACCATCCGCTGGACTGGCTGGTTTGAGAGATGTGCAATTTCCGCCCCCTCTAAAACATTTATTGTTTAAACGTCCTGTTTCAGGTGGTTTGAGAGATGTGCAATTTCCGCCCCCTCTAAAACTTGAAAGAGATTGACATCTCTATCACCGTAGTTTGAGAGATGTGCAATTTCCGCCCCCTCTAAAACGTCACTCATCCAGGTTTCGCTGTTAATTGTGTTTGAGAGATGTGCAATTTCCGCCCCCTCTAAAACGGTATTTTTTCAATTGTAAAAAAGTACTCTGTTTGAGAGATGTGCAATTTCCGCCCCCTCTAAAACCGCGAATTAAACAGCTGCAACTCTCACCCTTTTGAGAGATGTGCAATTTCCGCCCCCTCTAAAACACCAGCGTCGAAATACATTGTTGATGTTTAGTTTGAGAGATGTGCAATTTCCGCCCCCTCTAAAACAACGAACTCTAAAGACGGCTTTATGTATGGGTTTGAAAGATGCGTAATTACCCTAAAAACATACAGCATTATTAGTGCTGTTTTTATTTTTTTGAAGTTTGTCATAAAAAGCAATTAAATAATTTTAATTTTATGACAAACGATGTTATACTTAATTCGAAAGGAAGTAGATAAAAATGGATTTAGCAAAAATTGGTAAAAAAATTAAAGAACTAAGAGAAAACTCCGGTTTAACTCAATCTAATGTCGCGCAGTTTCTTTCTTTAGACCAAAGCATGATTGCAAAAATTGAAAAAGGCGAAAGAAATATCAGTTTATATCTTTTAGAAAAGATATCAACTTTGTTTTGTTGCTCATTAAAAGATGTGTTGATTAATAATGATTTTAAACCAAATTTAACTATTTCTTTTAGAGCAAAAGAAACTAATTCAAACGATTTAGAATCCCTTTCGGTAATCAACAAAATAGCAATTAATCAGTTTGAAATGGATGAAATTGACACGGAGAATCTACATGAATAGGCAAGAATTAAGAGATAAAGCAGAAGAGCTAAGAAAAAAACTTGGTCTAGACAACTACAGCCCTATTGATACTTTTAAACTTGTTCAAGTTATAGAAAATTTAACATTAGTATTTTATCCACTTGGGAAAAATATTAGTGGTGCGTGTTTTAAGGGAAAAAAATCTAACTTAATTGCTTTAAACTCAGACATGTCTATAGGTAGACAAAATTTTTCGTTAGCACACGAACTTTATCACCTATATTATGGAGAGCCTAATAAGAGCATAGTTAGTACTACAAATGTCACTAGTAACAACTTAGATGAAAATAAAGCAGAAGTATTTGCCTCGTATTTTTTAATCCCACAAATTTCTTTGAAAGAGAATGTAAAAAAAATTCAAAATGAAAATAAAACCATGAAAATAACAATTGCAAATGTAATCAAATTAGAACAGTATTTTGGAGTTAGCCACAAGGCTATGTTGTATAGGTTAAAAGGCGAAAACTTCATAGATGAAGATGAATTAAAAGAAATGAAAGATATCCTTGTTTGCAAAGAAGCAAAAAAAATAGGTTATGACACAGCGCTTTATTTTCCAAATGAAGAAAAGAAAACAACAGTGCTTGGACACTACATTAGTTTAGCAAATAAACTACTTGATAAAGAAAAAATTTCTCAAAACAAATATGATGAATTATTGTTGGATGCGCTTAGAACAGATTTAGTATATGGAATTGATGAAAAACAAATACCTGAACTTGGCTAAACAAATATATTTTGACACAGATTGTTTAGCCAGTTTTTTATTAGTCGAAAAAGAAGAAATTATTGAAAAATTGTTTAAAGGCAGAATAGTTATTCCTAGACAGGTATATGCAGAACTTGATAGGCCTGCTATCAGAAATATACTTAAAATAAAATTAGATAATTTTATTAAAAATTCAAAAGCAAAAATTTATTATACTGAAATAAACACAAATGAAGAAAGATTATACAAGGAACTAATCTGTGGCAAAGAAGGAAAGTCAATTGGTAGTGGAGAAGCAATATGCATAGCGCTTGCAAAAACCTTTAACGGAATTTTATCTAGCAACAATTTAAAAGATATATGTCTGCATATTAAAAAATATAGTTTAGAGTTTATTACTACAGGCAACATTTTAGTTATGGCCTTAAAAGAAGAACTAATAAATGAGAGTGAAGGTGAAGCGATTTGGCAGATGATGCTAAAAAATAAAAGAAAAATTGGTCCTAATACATTTAAAGAATACTTAGAACAACACAATAATTCAAAAAAACAAACATACTACCCTTGTAAATAACAATCTAAATTTTACAATTCTTTCAAAGTCTGACCGATTTCGTTTTTTTTAACTAAATAGTAAAATGGCACGCCAATTAAATAAAGTACAGCCCCTTCTCCAATCGCTACATAAATAAAGGTTTCAATAAATGCTAGACCTAAAATTAAATTAAGCATCACAGCCACTACAGCACTACCAACTATAGTCGGAGCAAGCAGAGCAATAAATATATTTTTTCTAAGTGCAAACATCAATATCAGGCAAATAACTGTGGCAAGTGTTCCAAAAACTACATCCCAAATCCCAAAAGGGCTAAACAAGTTAGCAGTAAAACACCCCAAGACTATACCTGGCGCTACCTTGAAGTTGATTAACACCAAGACCATTAAAATTTCGCTTATTCTAAACTGAATTTGTCCATAAGAAAAAGGTTCTAACAACACAGTTAGAACAAAGTAAATCGCAGCAATAGCTGCGTTTACAGTTAAGAGCTTTAAATATTTTTTTTGTTTATTCATTTCCTGTTTTTATTTTGCTGGTGTTCTGGAATACAGCATTTTTTAGTTTTTTAAAAAACTTACTGATTGACTTTTAAACTACACTCGGAGCAATACCCATAAACTGTCAGTTCATGACTTTTAGGGGTAAAGTTTTGCAGTTCTATCGCATCTTTAATTAAGTTCAGAACTTTGCAGTCAATTTCTAGCATGTTTTGACATTTTTCACAAATCATGTAGTGTGAGTGCTTATCTTTTTTGACAAAAAAATACGCAGTTTTGTCAAGCATAATATGTTCAACTAACTTGTTTTGAGTAAGGAAATCAAGAGCACGATAAATTGTGGAGATATTGATGTCAAACTCTAAAAGTTTAGCGTAAATTTGCTCAACTGAAGCTGGTTTGGCAATATCTTTTAAAATATCGTAGACTAGTTTTCTTTTTTTTGTAAACTGCATAATATTCCCTTTTTCTACTAATTATAGCATTCAAAATACTAAACACATCCCTAGAGTGCTATAATTATAAAGTATATGTAGGGGGAAATATGAACAAAAAACCACAAATTATTTTTAGTAGACCAGAAATGCTTAAACTAAATATTGCTGCTCTTGCCAAAAGAGGAGTATCTGTTAAAGACATCGCTGAAATCGCTTATCTACAACAATCTAAATACATCAAAGACATTCCGTTTGAACTATGCACCGAATCTGTTGAAAAAATTCTTTCACTAAGAGACGTGTTCCACTTCGTGCAACTTGGAATTGCTATTGACATCGCTGCTGAAAAGAAATTACTTGAAGGCCCAATTCAAGATATCATTGAACAAGACCTTGGACTTTTTGGAATTGACGAGACTTTTGCGCTTGATCTTTCTGGAATGTACGGAACCATTGGTAAAACTAACTTTGGTGACATTGACGTAAATAAACACGGACTTGTTAACCGTTTAAATGAAGACGGTAAAAAAGACGGAGTTTGCCACACTTTCCTTGACGACATCGTGGGCGCAATTGCTGCTACTGCTGCCGTTCGTGTTGCGCAAATCTTAACTGAAAACGCTGTACTTGCTCAACAAAAATAGTTTATCTAAACTGTTTTTGTCTTAATTTTCAACTTGGTTAAACCTAAAAAATTTAAAAATTTAATTTCTAGTAGTTTCTCTAAACTATTTGGTTTTGAAAATAATGTTGTTATTACAGACGATTTAAATGTTTTAACTAGACGTAATACTGTAATTAAGAACATTATTTTTCTATTTAACCTATTTTTATTTTTACTGATGTTAATCATTTCTGTCAGCAAGATAGGATTAGAAGGTCTGGATCCAAAAGTTGTACAAAACCGTACAATCATCAACTGGGCAATAACTGTGGCTACCTTTCCTTTCTTGTTTGTCTTTAACTTTTTGCTAAAAAGAATGATTCAACCTGCTAAAACTGAGTTAAATCAAAACAGAGATGTGGCTATCCATAAACAAAAAATCGCTCAGTACTTTATCATTTCTTATTTGTTTATCGCGGTTTCTTTGTTTTACTTGAAGGTCAACATTAGTCCACTGTTTTTCAGAAACGGTCTGCACTACAATAAGACTCTGACTTTTGTAGTTCTAGAGACTTTCTCATATTCTCTTTTTTACGTAGTTTTAACAATTATTTGTCTGTATCAAGACAGAAAAGCGTTTTCCTACAGCGCAGGGTTTCTCTTTGGTATTCTGACTATCATGCACATATTTGTCACAAACCGTTTCTATGCATTTTCGTTTGCCAATTCCAAAGACCTTATAAACTCACTTGTAGACGTTATTTTAAGGTCGCTAGTCTTTATTTTGTACTCACTTGTATTAAGGGCCTTGACTATTATTTCTGAAACCATTCAACACGACCGAATTCACGAAAAAGTGCAACGCGCTCGTCTGCAAAACGAGTTTATCTCGTTGACTTCTGACTTGTTTGGAGTAGTTTTAAACTCAGCCTTAACAGACACTTCCTACCTTGAGTTTTTAACTAAAATAGCCAATCGTCTGGGTGAACTAATGGGACTTTCTACCGCTAACTTAAATACCCTTGTTACTTACTGTCAGTATTTAGATAACCAAAGTAATTTCGCTACACTACTTGACCACGAGATTTTAAAAAGCCTAACACAAAGTGAATTGACCGCCAAAGTTCAAAACGGAGCCGTGATTGCTAAGCGCATTCAACTTGCCAAAAAAGCCGCAGAAATCGTTAGAACTTCTTTTGAATCTGGAATTTCTAAAACTTTTATTGAAAAACAAAATCAAATTCAAAATACCCCAATTTCCCAAATTATTTTAACCGCTGACATTTACTGTATTATGAGAATGTCTACAGCCTACAAAGTAGCGTATTCTCACAGTGAAACTATTGTTCGTTTTAAAGAAACTTTTCGTTTTTTTATTCCGGAAGACATCTTTACTCGCTTTATTGACTTTCACACTCAGTTTGAAACACTTTATAACGAGTAGCAAAATAAAAATAAATAAACAAAACACTACAAAGGAGATTTGAAAATGAGTTATTACTTTACCTCTGAGTCTGTTTGCGAAGGACATCCTGACAAAATCGCGGACAAAATCGCGGACTACATCTTAGACTCTGTACTTAAAAAAGACCCAAACGCCAGATGTGCGGTTGAAGTTGCTTTAACTACAAACTTTTGCTTAATTTTTGGCGAGGTTACCACTAGTCATAAATTTGACTACGCTGAACTTGCAAAAGCAGCAATTAAAGAAATTGGCTATACTGACCCCGCACTTTTGTTTTCAGTAGAAGAAATAGAGTACTTAGTTAAGATCAAAACTCAGTCTCCAGATATTGCGCTTGGAGTTGATAAAGAAGACCAAGGCGCGGGCGACCAAGGTATCATGTTTGGCTACGCAGAAGACTCAACCCCTGAGTATTTACCGCCTTGCATATACTACGCACACAAACTATCTCTCCGACTTACCGAAGTTCGTAAACAAGGGATTGTTAAAGGGCTTAGACCAGACGGGAAAACCCAGGTTACCGCTAAGTTTTCAGATAGTGGCGAACTTATAGAAATTACCGCCATTGTAGTCTCTGCACAACATGAGCCTGATATTGACTTAAATGAGTTAAAAAAACAAATTAACAAACACGTAATTCAGACAATTATTCCTGCATGCTTAATAACTAAAAACACCCAAATTTTTATCAACGCCACAGGAAGATTTGTAATTGGTGGTCCACACGGAGACTCAGGATTAACTGGCCGCAAGATTATTGTAGACACCTACGGCGGAACTGCCCCACACGGAGGTGGTGCGTTTAGTGGCAAAGACCCTTCAAAAGTAGACCGCTCGGCTTCTTATATGGCCAGATACTTAGCTAAAAACATCGTAGCCGCCGGACTTGCACACAGAGCCACTATTGAAATTTCTTACTGCATTGGTGTTGCTCAACCTACTTCTTTATTTGTTACTTTAGATGGCGGCACCAACAAAGCACTTGAACAAAAACTCTTTGAGTTTATTAAGGCCAACTTTGACCTTTCGCCAAAAGGCATCATTCAAAAATTAAACTTAAAACAACCACTTTACTCAAAAACCGCCATCTCTGGCCATTTTGGCAATCCTGATTTTCCTTGGGAACAGCTAGATTCGGTTTCGTTGTTTCAAAAACTTTTATAAGCGATTTTAAATAGTTTGCATATTTAAAATAATTAAAATATAATTAACTTACTGCCCGCTTAGCTCAGTTTGGTTAGAGCATCTGACTCTTAATCAGAGGGTCTAGGGTTCGAGTCCCTAAGCGGGTACGGGTAAAAAAGATTTTAAAATCGCTTAAGTTCGCTTAAGCGATTTTTTTAAATAATTTAAAATCAAAAGAGGTAAAGATGCAAGAAACTTTGCTTAAAAAACTCGCCAACGCTAAGCATTGCTTGGTGTGCGGAAGCAGACCAACAGACCTAAACTTAAAGATATACGAACTTAGCAACAAAACACTTTACTCTAGTTTTTCACCAACTGAATTTCACCAAAGTTACAGTGGAATTACCCACGGTGGTGCAATATCTGCTGTTTTAGATGAACTGGCATGCCGTGCGTACATTCCTTATTTTCCTAAAAAACTCGCAATGACTGGTAGCTTAAAAGTTAAATTCTTAAAACCAATTTTTACAAATCATCATCACACTGCTTTGGCTAAAGTTCTAAAGATTAACGAAAAATATTTTTCAGCAAAGTCAGTAATTTTTAACGAAAAACAAGAAAAATGTGCAGAAGCAGAAGGTATTTTTATCTTTGTAGAGCCCCAAAAAATCAAAAGTGTTTCAAAAAACGGACATCAAATTGGTGAGCAAAGCGAGACTGAGTTTAAAGAAAAAAACAGTACTGTTTTAATTTTTGACTTTTAGCGGCTCTAAATTGAAAATTATTTTTGAAAGTGTTATACTTATTTGGTAGATTTTATTAAGTGGTTACCTAATAAATTCTTGCCTGTACCCATAGCTCAACTGGATAGAGCATTTGACTACGGATCAAAAGGTTGGGAGTTCGAATCTTCTTGGGTACGCCATCTAATCGGGAAGTGGCTCAGCTTGGTAGAGCGCTTGGTTTGGGACCAAGATGTCGCAGGTTCAAATCCTGTCTTCCCGACCACTTGTAGGTGTAGTTTAGTGGTAAAACTCCAGCCTTCCAAGCTGGCTATGTGGGTTCGATTCCCATCACCTGCTCCATTTTTGCTCCTTTCTTTGAAAAACTCCGCTTGCGGAGTTTTTTTATCTTTTAGTATATTGCGCACTGAAATTTAGACAAGAAGTCTTTTTAAAAACAATGCAAAAAATTAAGAAAAACAAATTAGTCTTGCTTTATTTGAACTTGGGCAAATGATATAATACTAGTTGATGAACACAGAGACAAAATATATTTATAAAATTGAAAATCCTCATGCTTTGGTCAACATTTTTGGCGCTAGCTACAAGAACTTAAAAGCAATTTCTGACTACTTTCAAAGAGAGTTTCTAGTCAGCAACGATGCGATTGTCACTAAGGCTTTTTCTGAACAAGAAAAAGTGATTTTTACGCAAATGTTTAACTCGCTTTTTAAAGTTGGTTCTAACATCGTACTTTCTAAAAGAGACCTGGCGTATTGTGCTAATTTAGCCGAAAAAGACGACCTTGATAATTTTGAGAAATTGTATAAAAACACCAAACCAATTGGCTACACAGCAAAGGGTAAAAAACTATTTCCCAAAACTTACTCGCAATTAGTTTACTTTGAGGCTTTAAATAAATATGATTTAGTTTTTTCAACCGGACCTGCTGGAACCGGAAAAACCTTTATAGCAGTTGCTTATGCTTTAAATGAACTTAAAGCTGAAAACGTTAAAAAAATTATAATTACTCGCCCAGTTGTTGAAGCTGGTGAAAACCTAGGGTTTTTACCAGGCGACTTAAAAGAAAAAATTGATCCTTATTTAACTCCGATTTACGATATTCTTTACGATATTTTGGGTCGCGAAAAAACTATTTCTTACATTGAAAAAGGTTTGATTGAAATCGCACCACTTGCGTATATGCGTGGTCGCACCTTGGAAGATGCAGTTGTCATTTTAGACGAGGCGCAAAATACCACTTGTTCTCAGATGAAAATGTTTTTAACTAGACTTGGCTTTAACTCTAAAATGGCAATTACTGGCGATATTTCTCAAATTGACTTACCTGCCAAAGTTCAATCTGGCTTAGTTCAGGCGAAACAACTGCTTAGCGATATTTCTGATATTCGCTTCATTGAGTTTGAGCCAATGGACGTAGTTAGACACCCGCTGGTCATGAAAATAGTTGACCGCTACGAAAAAAATGCGCGTTAATATTTTCTCTGAGTTAGGTACTCGCGAAATTAAAGCAGAGGTTAAACTACTTACTCACTTATTTCAAACCATAGATGACACAAAAACCCTGCAAATAATTTTGACAGATAACGCTTATCTGCATAACTTAAACAAACAATACAGAAATATAGATAGAGCAACAGACGTCATTTCATTTCCTGACGAAGTAGACGAACAAAGTTGTGGCGACATCTTTATTTCGCTTGATAAAGCTCTTGAACAGGCAAAAGAATATGAACATTCCTATGAACGCGAACTTTGTTTTCTGGCAGTACATGGCTATCTGCATGTCAAAGGCTATGACCACGAAACCAAAGAAGAAGAACAAGTTATGATGGATTTAACTGAAAAAATCCTTAAGTTTATCGGAATGGAAAGGAAGAAATATGACTGGCATAAGTAAAGCCCTTGACGCTATGAAAATGGCGTATTGCCCTTACTCAAATTTTCAAGTAGGCGCAGCCCTAGAACTTAAAAACGGTAAGTTTATTTTAGGTTTTAACATTGAAAATGGAGCTTATTCAATGTGCAATTGCGCTGAGCGCACAGCACTGTTTTCTGCAATGTCTCAAGGATTTAGTAAGGCTGATTTTAAAACTCTTTTTGTGGCGGCAAAAACTAATACACCGATTTCTCCGTGCGGAGCCTGCAGACAAGTAATCGCTGAACTTTGTCCAAAAGACATGAAAGTAGTTTTAACTAACACCAAAAAAGACATCAAAGAAACTACTGTTTCTGAACTTCTGCCTTTTTCTTTTGACTTAGATAATGACCGAATTTAAAGCAGGTTCGGTGTGTATAGTTGGCGCTCCCAACACTGGTAAGTCTAGTTTGCTTAACAACATTTTAGGCTACCGAGCGCAGGCGGTTTCGCCAAAACCAGAGACTACAAAAAAAGCGCTACTTGGAGTAAAGACAACTAAAAACTTTCAAATCGGGTTTGTAGACACTCCAGGGATTACTTTTAGACCTACTACTCAACTAGAAACTTTAGTCACGAAAGAAGCCTACAGCGCAATTTACGGAAGTGATGTTTGTTATTTGCTCGTAGACCGTGTGTACTCAGAGGCTTTTTTACCAGTACTAAAAGTTTTAAAAAGTGAAAAAATACCCACAATTTTAGTGATTACCAAGGAAGATATCTTAAAGAAAAACAAAATTCTTGAAATTATTTTGTCATTTCAAGCCGTGCACAGCTTTGCTGAGTTTATACCGATTTCTAACGTAACTTTAAAAAACATAGATAAACTAATTGAACTCACTTTGCCTTACTTTAAGGTAAGCGAGTTAATTTATCCAGCTGACTACAACAGTTCGCAAACTTACCAAGAATACATCTTGTCGTTTGTCCACGAGCAACTGCTTAAACTATACGACAAAGAAATCCCTTACAAAGTAGCAGTTTCTCTAGAAGGCACTCAAGAACTCGGCGCAAAAACCGTATTTTTTGTCAAAATTGTGTGTCAAAAACCGGGTCAAAAAGCAATTTTAATTGGCAAAAACGGCTCGGCTATTAACCTACTTAAAAAGAATTTAGCGATGCAAGTCAGAGAAGAACTTAAACAAAAAGTGGAGTTTGACATCGTGGTTTCAGTTAGTGAAAACTTTGAGAAGTTAATGCTTAAAAACTGGAAGGAAGAGTAATTTATGAAAAAAAATGAAAAACAACTTACTTTTGAAGAAATCGTTACTTACTGTAAACAACAAGGCTTTGTCTATCAAGGCAGCGAGATTTATGGTGGACTTTCCAATACTTGGGATTTCGGACCACTTGGAGCACTTCTTAAACAAAACATTAAAGCAGCCTGGACTAAATACTTTATCCAAGCGTTTCCTCGCAATCAACTGCTTAATGGACCAATTCTTTTAAACAACTTAGTTTGGCAAGCATCTGGACACGTCAAAAGTTTTTCAGACCCGTTAATTGAATGTAAGGCCTGCAACCAAAGATTTAGAGCAGACAAATTAGTTTTTGACTTCAACGGTTTTGATGTAGACGGCATGAAAATTAAAGAAATTGAGACGTATATTGCTGAGCATAAAATTTCTTGCCAAAACTGTCAAAAAACCGAGTGGCTACCACTTCGTGCGTTTAATATGATGTTTGAAACTTACCAAGGAGTTGTCCAAGACAGTACAGACAAAATTTATCTGCGTCCTGAAAACGCTCAAAACATTTTTATTCAGTTTAAAAATGTCCTTAGAACTACTCGCGCTAAGTTGCCATTTGGAATTGGCCAAATCGGGAAAGCTTTCCGTAACGAAATTACACCTGGTAACTTTATTTTTAGAACTCGTGAGTTTGAACAAATGGAACTTGAGTACTTTGTAAAACCTGGCACAGAACTTGAGGTTTTTGCTTTCTTTAAAAAATATTGTATGCAGTTTTTAACAGACCTCGGAGTAAATCCTGCTGACTTAATTTACTCAGATCATAAAAAAGAAGCCTTGGCTTTTTACTCAAACGCCACTACCGACATTCAATACCGCTTTCCGTGGGGGTTTGATGAACTTTGGGGAATTGCCTCTAGAACTGACTACGACCTTTCTCAACACCAGAAGTTTTCAGGTCAAGATATGAGTTATTTAGATCCAGATGACAACTCTCGTTTTGTACCATACTGCGTGGAGCCTAGTGTCGGGGTTGAGCGTTTGTTTTTTATGTTTATCGCAAACGCTTTAAAAGAAGAAGAGGTGGAAGCTGGAGATATTCGCCAAGTTCTTAAAATCTCTCCATTTTTAGCGCCATACAAAGCAGCAATCATTCCTTTAAACAAGGCAAAACACTCTAAACTCGCTGAGTCAATTTACCGTCAAGTTGCCAAAGACTTTGACTGCTATTTAGAAGAAAGCGGAGGTTCTGTTGGAAAGAAATATCGCCGTCAAGATGCAATCGGCACACCTTTTTGTATTACCGTGGACTTTGAAAGCGAAGACACTCAAACTGTGACAATTCGCGACCGCGACACAATGCAACAAGAGCGCATTAACATCAAAGATATCAATCAATATCTGCTAAATAAAATTAAACTTTAGAAAATTGCAAACAAATCAAGACAACATCTTTACTAAAATTAACTCAGAAATCAATATTTTAGAGTTAGTTCAAGAACTAGGGATAGCGGTGACTCAAACCGGCAAGAACTTCAAAGCACTTTGTCCGTTTCACAATGACAGCAATCCCTCACTTTCTATTTCTGTTGAAAAAAACATTGCCTATTGTATGTCTTGCAAAACAGGTGGCGCTCCTTTTAATTTCTATCAGAAGTTCAAGAAATTAGATACAAAGGCTACCCTTGATTATTTTTCTAAAAGACTAAATTTAGGATATTCATACAAACCAGACCCACTTGAAAAAGAATACACAGCGTGCGCAGAGGCGGCTAAGTTTATGCATATGCGTTTACTTAAAACTAACTCTGGGGCTGAGTATTTGACTTATTTAACTGAAAAACGTAGATTAACTCTAGAGACCATTTGGCACTTTCAAATAGGTGTTGCGCTTAACGATAACTTAATGTCGGAAACCTTGATTAAACAAGGAATTGCTACGCAAACTTTAAAAAACACTTCGCTTATTGGTACGCATGGTGAGCGTATTTATGATTTCTTTAAAAACCGTGTGATGTTTCCGCTTAAAAACGTAAGCGGTAAAATTGTTGGGTTTTCTGGTCGTGCTTTAACTGAATCTAAAGATAACCCAAAATACGTAAACTCACCAGACACTTTAGTATTTAAAAAAGAAGAGGTAATTTATCACTTGTCAGATGCACTGCAAGAAAACCTTAAAAAAGAAGTGATTTTAGTTGAAGGCTTTTTTGACGTGATTGCTCTTTTTAACGCAGGTTTTAAAAATGCTTGCGCGACAATGGGAACTACTTTAACTGAAACTAACTTAAAGATGCTTGTTGATAACGCAAAAAGTATAGTTTTAATGTATGACGGTGACTTACCTGGACAAAAGGCCGCCGAAAGCGTAGGCTTTAAGTTTTTAAGGTTTCCCAAAACCAATGTTTATATTGTAAATATTCCAAATAAACAAGATCCAGACGAATATTTTCAGGTTAATGGCAAAGCCGGAATTGAGAAACTACTTAGCCAAAAACAAGATATCTTGACCTTCTTTTTTAACAAAATAGTAAGTCAAGTAAATAGTTCTGACATTACTTCTGTTATGCGTTTTAAAAATAACTTTAAAGAAGTTTTTAAATATGCAGACGAGACAGTTAAGAACTTATTTATCGCCAAAACCAAAGAAAAACTCAACATAGATTTAAGTTTAAAAGAATTCACTGAAGTCAAACCAACGCTTAAACCGGCAGTTAAACCAAAGGCTAACTCAGAAATTGAAAAACTAAGACAGGCGATGAACACACTGGTATTACACTGCTTAAACTCAGAAATTGAGGAACACGCTATTGCTTTAATTAAAAGAGATATCCTTAGGCACTTTGAGTTTCAAAGTTACAGTATTTTACTTTTTACGATTTTAACTCACTTAATTGAAAGTAAGTTATACGGCAAAAACAAAACAGCAACTCAAGTTAAGGTCTACTTTGAAACAGTAGAAGGCCTAAAGCCTGCAGAAAGACAAGAGATTTTAAAGAAAATTAACACGGCAATTGAAACCGTAGAGAACAACGAAAGCACAGAGCCCGCGGCGATTACTGCAGACATTGTTAAAATCCTTGCGCACATTAAAAAAATCAGGAAACTTATTGCTGCAACTACAAAAGAAGTCTCTACAACTTCAAGTAAAGTAGAAATTGACGCTTTTACTAAAGAAGCGAGCGAAATTTTAAATTAAAGAAATGAAAGAAACCAACAGACTGGAGTTTTTAGCCAGACTTGCAAAA
The DNA here is from genome assembly GCA_963544825.1 of uncultured Acholeplasmataceae bacterium. Lineage (GTDB taxonomy): Bacteria > Bacillota_I > Bacilli_A > Acholeplasmatales > Acholeplasmataceae > CALISC01. The sequence continues at coordinate 15,248 of CAUUGG010000010.1, read as the reverse complement.
GGTGCGAGTGTAGTTTTAGACATAGGCTGTGACCACGGATATTTTTTAAAAATCTTGTTTGATAAATATAACTTAAAAAAAGGGATAGCCGTTGACAATAAAGTCTTGCCTCTTGAAAACGCTAAACGTAATTTAAAGGGCTATAATTGCGAATTTGTACTCTCAAATGGTTTTGAAGAAGTTAGTGCTAATTTTGAGGTTTGTAATATCTCGGGAGTTGGAGGAATTACTGCGATTGAAATCCTTAAACTCGCAAGACCTGGAAAATACATAGTTTCTGTGCACTCAAAATTAGCAGAACTTAAGCAATTTTTAAACGAAAAAGGCTTTTGGCTACTAGACGAATACATTGTTTTTGACAAAGGCGTATACTATAATGTTCTTGTTTTAAGTCTAAAAAACGAGAAACCAGAAACTCCTTTTGACTGTTTTTACTCACCCTTTATTTTAAATAAAGAAGGATATGAAAGTTACTTTCTTGAACTTAAAGAAAAGTGCATAAAAATCCTTAAGTTCAGACCAAATGACAAAAAAACTTTATTAGAACTTAAATACATTGACCTGTATTTGTCTAAACACCTAAAATAATTTTAATAAGAGAGGTTTTAATATGAAAAAAATATTTTTATTTATCTTAACTCTGTTAAGCGTACTTAGTTTAAGTGCGTGCAAACTATACGACCCACGCTGGATAATTCCTGACAACAAAGAAACTCAAAGCGGCGGCGAAATAGATCAACTACAACGAAAAATTTTTGACTACTACAAACAAAACTACTACAAAGACATAGACGAACAGTTGTTTGATAGACTTAAATACGGCTCTCTTGAAAACTTTATGAGCTCAGTTTTAGACAGATATTCAAGAGTGTTTGTAAATTACCCTGAACTTTCAGGAAGTGAACCTTCACCATACGACCCAAAAGAAGAAGCGAGAGACGAAATCGGTGTTTCTTTTCAATACCAAGCAAAGTTTCCAAGATTGATTGTCAAAAGTGTCTACAAGCAGTCAAGCGCTTTTGGTAAACTTTATCCAACTGACGAAATTCTTGGTGTAGTTAACTCAAAAAACAACTCAGAAAAACTATATTTTGAACAGGCTCAAGACATTAGCGCAAGAATTGCTGTTGAAATGATTAGAACTCAAACTGATGAAAACAACGGTAAAGTTAAGTTAATTGTGCAAAGCAAAGACGCAAACGATGAGCGTATTGTTGAAGTTGAAAGAAGAAAAACTTACCACCGTTCAGTAGAAGAACTAAATACAGCAGATCCAAAAACCGCGGTTATTAGAATTAGTGAGTTTAAAAAAGACATTACTGGCGATGCTTTTGTCGCTCTTTTAGATAAACTAGAAAAGTCTAAGTTAGCATCAAGCGACAGCACTTTAATTTTAGATTTAAGAAACAACCCAGGTGGTGAACTTGGCGCTCTTGAAACAATAGTTGGCGCTCTTTTGCCAAAATCAGAAAACCCATATGCTAAGTTAGTTAACTCAAAAACTAAGCAAGAACACATCATTGAAGGTAATCTTGAAAGCAAAAAACCTTATAATATCAAAGTTTTGGTGAACCAAAACTCAGCATCTGCCGCCGAAGTTTTAGCAGCTTGTTTAAAATATGGTGGAGGATATAAACTATACGGAACTGAAACTTTTGGTAAAAACATTTACCAAAGTTACTATGTGCTGCAACAAGCAACTTTTTCAAAACCACAAATCACACTTTCTTGCACTCAAGGTTTTTGGCATTATTTTGACCACACACAAAACAAATGGCAAACCTTAGATAAGGAAAACAATCCATTTGAAGTGGAAAAGCTGCCTGACGAAAACGCCTATACTTTAAACGACAAACAAGACTTTTTCCTTGAAAAAGACATTAAAAAAGACACAGTTAGCCAAGATGCAAAAGTCATTCAAAGATATCTATCTCTTCGCTATGCTGCCTTGCTTAAAGCAAATTCAGAGACTATGCGTACAGACGGATATATTGATGAAACCACAATTAAATACATCAAAAAATTCCAAGCAGACTCAGGCTTAACACCTTCTGAATCTGCTGACATAAACACTAGAAAAGCCCTTTATAAGGCGATGTCAACATACTACGACAACCCAGATACTGACTTTTTTGTTCAGTTTGCGAAAGCAAATTAAGGTGGGCCCGAACATTGGAAATCCCGCTTATTGAACTTAAAGACATCACGAAAAGTTTTGACAACCAAATAGTTTTGCGTGGTGTCTCTCTAAACATTAACGACAACGAATTTGTTACACTTCTTGGCCCTTCTGGTTGTGGTAAAACCACTTTACTTAGAATCATTGGTGGTTTTGAACCCCCTGGTTCTGGCGATGTTTTGTTTTGTGGCAAAAGCATAGTTGATGTGCCTGCGCACAAAAGACAAACTAACACCGTATTTCAAAAATACGCACTTTTTCCGCACCTTAATGTTTTTGAAAACATCGCATTTCCGCTTAGAATTAAAGACTACCGCTTTAGATTAAAAGAAGCGATTAAAAAACTTTACCAAGAATACTTAGAAAAGTCTGAAAAAACCAAAGACAAGTCAGAGTTAAAAGAGCTAAAAAGGGCCTATAAAGCCAAAGTTTGGGCACTTAAAAACCCAAATGCTAAAATTGACTCAGAAATCAAAGCGCTAAAAAGAGGCGAGAAAACTGAAGACAACTTAAAGAAAATTGCCGAACTTAAAAAGAAAAGAGTAACGGCTAAGTCAATAGAGGCTGAACTTGCTAAAAAAGTTTTAAGATACTTAAAATTAGTCGGTCTGCAAGGCTTTGAAAACCGTGAAGTTTCTTCACTTTCTGGTGGTCAACAACAGCGAGTTGCGATTGCTCGCGCCTTAATTAACGAACCAAAAGTCTTGCTTCTGGACGAACCACTAGCGGCTCTTGACTTAAAAACTCGTCAAGAGATGCAGTATGAACTAAAAGAAATGCAAAAAAACGCTGGAATTACTTTTATTTTCGTTACTCACGACCAAGAAGAAGCGCTGACTATGTCTGACAAAATCGTGGTCATGAACAAAGGAGAAATTCAGCAAATCGGAACTCCAGTTGACATTTACAACGAACCTGTTAACCGCTTTGTTGCGCGTTTTATTGGTGAATCCAACATTATTCCTGCAATCATGAAAGACGACTTTTTGGTTAGTTTTGACCACAAAGAACTTGAGTGTGTAGACTCTGGATTTTCTAAAAACCAAGCAGTTGAAGTCGTACTTCGCCCAGAAGACATTGATATTGTAAAAAAAGGTACAGGTAAGTTTACAGGAGTTACAGACTCAGTAGCCTTTAAAGGTATATTTTACGAAATTGACGTGCAAACTAAGGACCGAGTTTACACAATTCACACAACTGACTACGTGCCTGTTGGCAAAGAAGTTGATATAGACTTTAACCCAGAAGACATCCATGTCATGGAAAAGGAACATGAATAGAAAAATTTTAGACTCAAAGAGAGTCTTTAACTTTTCTTTGTTTTTACCTTACTTAATTTTAATAGTTTTTTTAATTGTCATTCCTTTTATTTTAATGGTGCTCTATTCTTTTAAAGACAACGCCAGCACCGAGCGAATTAAGTTTACTTTTGAAAACTACACAAATATTTTTACCGACAAAACAGCATCCAAATTGATGTACTCATCAATTAAGTTATCGGCAATTGCCACGCTAATTTGCCTGTTAATTGGCTATCCTTTGGCCTACTCAATTACTTTTTTAAAGAAACGCGCACAAGTTTTGTGTCTGAGTTTAATAACTGCACCAATGTGGATAAATATGTTAATTAAAGTGCTTTCTATCAAACAAGTTCTAGAAATTTTGCCTTTCAATATTTTGGGAACCAACTCAGCGATAGTTTTAGGCTTGGTATATTCTTTCTTGTCGTTTATGGTCCTGCCAATTTACGCAAGTCTTTCTAAAATGGACAATTCGCTTAAAGAAGCCGCGGCTGACCTTGGGGCTAATAACTTCAAAACTTTTAAGTCAGTTGTTTTGCCTTTGAGTTTGCCAGGTGTGTTTTCAGGGATTTTGCTCGTATTTTTGCCAGCAGCAACTAGCGTCGTAATTCCAAAATACTTAGGAAACGGTCGTTATTTAATTGGTAATTTTATAGAACAGCACATCACTCAGTCTGGCCGCTTTGGCTTTGGCTCGGCTATCGCCATTGTGTTTTCGCTGATTATGATTGCGATTTTACTGCTAATTAAGGTAGCAGACCAAATTAGGTATAAGTGGAATGAAAGACAATAGAAGTTTAATATTTAGAAAAATTTTTGTCTCACTGGCCATAATTTTAATTTATATCCCAGTGGTTTTTGTCATCATTTTTTCATTTAACTCCAAAAAATCACTAAAAGAACTTTCTGGTTTTTCAGTTAAGTGGTACCAGGAGTTGTTTTTGCGCCCTAACTTAACGCAGGCCGTAATTTATACCATTATTATTGCCGTAATTTCTACAATAATTTCAACAATTATCGGCACACTAGCTGCGATTTCTATTGCGAATTTTTCCAAAAAACGTAAAGACACTATTTTCTTTTTTAACAACATCCCAATAATTTCGCCAGACATTATTTTTGGGCTTTCTCTATTTTTCTTTTTTACGGCTTTTAAAATTCCGCTAGGCTTTTTTTCAATCTTACTTGCTCACATTGCTTTCTCAGTTCCTTTTGTACTTGCTGCTGTTTATCCAAAAATCTTGACTTTGGACAAAAACATCTTAGACGCAGCATATGACTTGGGATGCGGATACTTTACAGCGATTTTCAAAATTTTAGTTCCACAAATCAAAGAAGGTATACAAGCAGGTGCCGTGATTGCCTTTACCATGTCGTTTGACGACTTTATTATTTCTTACTTTGTTTCAGGTAGTTCAAACATTCAAAACATCTCAATATATCTCTATACCTTAAAAAGAGGACTAAACCCTTCAATCAATGCACTTTCTACTTTGATAATTTTGGTAATAATGATTAAAGTGGTTTACGACTACGCAACTGCACTGATTAAAGTCAGAAAAGAAAGAAAGGAAATTGCTCACAATGTTTAAGCCGAGATTAGTTAAATATTTAATTTCCTTTTCACTACTTTTTTTATTTTTCTTTTTTGTTATTTATAACTTTGTGGTTAACCGCAAGAAAGTTAAACTACTCATTCCAAACGAGTTTTTTGCAGATGAGGAATTAGTTCCGCGCTTTGCTCGTCAAAACAAAAAAGGATTGGCTTTTTCTAACTTCACCAGCAACGAGGTAGCTGTTCAGAAAATCTCAAACGAAGATAAGTTTGACATTTCTGTCCTTTCTGACTATGCAGCCGTTCAAATGATGCAAAAAGGCTACATTCAAAAAATTGACTGGAGTAGAATTAAATATAAAAAGGAAGAGATTTTTTCACCACAAATCTACAGACTAATCAAAGATTACAACAAACAAATTAGCACAGACCCTGAGTTTGATTTTTTGGATTACTCAATTCCGTATTTCTGGGGCTATGTTGGTCTGTTTTACAACACAGCAGGTGATAACGCTGAAGAACTTAAAAAAGACGTTGAAAATCTTGGTTGGGGAATATTTCAAACTAAAGAAAAATACCCAAAAATGGCAATGTATGACAGTTCCAGAGATGGTTTTATGGTTGCGCTTAAACACCTTGGCTACACAATGAATCCGCTTTTAGATACTGACAAAAACCAAAAACAAAACCAACCTGCTATTAGTGCTGCCATGGATTTTTTGAAAACCTCTATTCAAAACAACCCAGAGCTGCGCTTTATTACCGATGAGATTTTTGACGCAATGGCAGATGGTACTTTTGATTTAATTAACGCGTATTCTGGAGATGCTCTGAACATCATTAAAGGCCAAGATGGCAAGGTCAATCAAAACATTAAGTTCGCGAAACCCAAAAGTGGCACTAACTTTTTTATAGACGGTCTGCAAATTCCGAAAACCGCGAATTTAGACAATGCATACGACTTCATTAACTTCATGCTGGATTTTGAAAATGCTAAAGACAACGCAGACGAAATTGGCTACATTTCTCCGCTTAAGTCAGTTCACAAAAAACAAATAATAGATACTTTTGATTTAAAAGATAAGACTTTAAATCTCCGTTTGCTAGAGGCTCAAATTGATAAGTTTTTTGAAACTGGTAAAGTCACAGATATTGAAATCAAACCTAAATACGAAAATTTATTTGAAATACTAACTACGCAAAAAGGCGACAAAGACGAGTTGTTTTTACACGAAGACAACATGAAAAAAGAAATAGATAGGCTCTGGATTTCGTTTAGAGGCTCAAATTAAAATAGTCCAAAAACTCACTAAAAAATCCAGCTAAATCACCACAAAATCTAAAGTTTTTTAAAAAACTTGCCAAAAATACAAAATTTAGACAGATTTTTTGTCAAAAACACGAAAATTAAGCAACAAAATGGCTTAGCAGTGTGTTTTTTCTCTTTATTTTTCAAAAAAATATTATATAATTACTTTGTATTTAGTAAATATTTGAAAGGGATCTGGAGCAAACACTAAATACTTAAACAAATTGCCTCTAGATATAAATTAAGTATGAAAATTACTAAAGTTCAAGTTAAACTTCTTGAAGATTCACAAAAACTTCTTGCAGTTGCTTCAGTTGTGTTTGACGATGTATTCGTTGTTCACGGTGTAAAAGTTCTTGAAGGAGAGTCAGGTCTATTTATCGCTATGCCTTCTCGTAAAACTAACACTGGTGAAAACAGAGACATTGCACACCCTATTGTAAGTGAATTTAGAGCAGAATTAACAGACGCTGTATTAAAAGAATACAACGCTCAAGTTCAAGCTAAATAAGTTAATTTAATATAATTTTTAAAATAAAAGTAGGGGCTACCTACTTTTATTTTTTTAAACTAAAAAACAAATAAGAAGGTTACACATGGAAACAATTATCAATGGTAAAAAAATTAAACTCTTTACTCTATCTGCAAACCCAGACCTTGCAGATAAAATTTCTGCATACACAAACATTCCTTTATCTAAAGTAAATACGCTGAAGTTCCAGGACGGCGAAGTTTGTCTGTCTGCTGACGAAAGCGTTCGAGCATGCCATACTTTTATAATTCAGCCAACTTGTCGTCCAGTTAACGAAAACTTAATGGAATTATTTATTTTTGTGGACTCTTTAAAAAGAGCCTCAGTTGGACCAATTTCTGTAATCATGCCATACTATGGATATTGCCGTCAAGACAGAAAAGACCAGTCTAGACTGCCAATTACTGCAAAGTTAGTGGCAAATCTACTGGAAAAATCTGGAATTGACAGACTAATTTGCATTGACCTGCATGTTGCACAAATCCAAGGGTTCTTTGACATTCCAATTGACAACTTTTCTGCTGCTGCTGTTTTTGCTGCACACATGGACAAAAAGAAACTAAAAGATGTAGTTGTAGTTTCACCTGATCACGGTGGGGCCGCGCGTGCGCGAAATTTTTCTAAACTGCTTAAAAACGAAACGCCAATTGCTATTATCGACAAACGCCGACCACGTGCAAATGTTGCCGAAATTTTGAATATAATTGGTGATGTTAAAGACAAAACTTGTATCTTACTTGACGACATTATAGATACTGCCGGTACCTTAGTAGCAGGTGCAGAAGCACTCAGAAAAGCAGGCGCAAAAGAAGTCTACGCAATTGCTACACACCCGATTTTTTCTGGAAGTGCTGTTGAAAAAATCAACAATTCTTGCCTAAAAGAAGTAATAGTGGCAGATACCATTCCTCTGCAACAAGACGCTAAAGAGTCTGCAAAAATTGTGCAACTGACCATGAGTAAAATGCTTGGTAAAGCAATTTTAAATATCATTAACGACGTTTCCGTAACCCCTGTATTTCAAAAAATAGAAGAGTAGATGAAACTAATTGTTGGACTTGGAAATCCAGGTGCGCAGTATGAAAAAACTAGACACAACATTGGATTTCAAATACTTGATTTAATTGAAACACAACTTCAAAAACAGTTTACTTTTAACTCAAAATTTGAATGTTTTGAGTTAAAAGAAAAAATCAATAACGAAAACGTTATTTTAATTAAGCCAACTACCTACATGAACTTATCTGGAAATGCTTTGATTAAAGTTAAAAACTACTTTAAAGTAGATATCGCAGATATTTTGGTGATAGTTGACGACATAAACCTACCACTTGGCTCAGTTAGAATAAGAGAATCTGGGTCTGCTGGTGGACACAATGGACTAAAAAGTATTGAATCAGTTCTTGGCACTACTCAGTATAAAAGAATAAAGATAGGTTGCGGTAAGCCAAATGTTGACGTTGATTTAAAAGACTATGTTTTGGCTAATTTCTCTAAAGCAGAGAAAGATATTTTAACTAAAGAAGTCTATCCTGTTGCTACTGATGCAATTTCTGCTTTTATTTCTGGTGTTGAGTTTCACAAAATAACTTCTAAATACAATATAAATGCTTGATTTAAATCTTCTTGATTTTTTAAAAGATGCATATAAGAATGCCCGACACTCTATATCTGAGTGCATTTCTTATAATGCATTTTTTACTGTTAAAACCTATTTAAATAGCACAGGGACAGTGTTTTTGGTTTTGCCAAACCTACATCAGGCCCAACTTTATTTTGACTATCTTTCCAATATCTTTGACCCAGAGCAGGTTTTGTTTTTTCCGGTAGATGAACTGATTACCCAAATTATGGCCTTTTCTTCAAAAGACTTTTTAAGTCAACGTGTCAACACAGTTCACGCACTTTTAAAAGACCAAAGAAAAATAGTAGTCACTAATGACCTTGCTTTAACTAAAAGACTTTTTAGTGTAGACAAGTACCGTGAAAACCAGGTTTTTATAAAACCAGGTATGGAGTTAAAACCAGAGACACTGGCTGAAAAACTAATAACTTTTGGTTATCAAAAAGAGTACACTTTAAGCACACCAGAGACTTATTCAACTCGCGGAGATATATTTGACATTTATCCGCTCGGATATACAGATCCAATTAGAATAAACTTTTCAGATGACACAGTTGAAACAATTAAAACCTTTAGTCTAGATACTCAACTTTCAAAAACTAAAGTTGTGTCACTCTCTCTTTTTCCAGCAACCGAACTGTTTTATACAGATGACGAGTTGAAACAGGCTGAGTCTAAAATTAAAGGTTACTTCAGTAATTTAAACTTGTCCCTTGAGGAAAAAGAAAAGTTAAATAAAGATATGCTTAATTTAGTTAATAGAACTGAGTTAGATTCACTAGGTTTGTATTTAGGTTTTTTTGACGAAAGTAACAATACTATCTTTGATTTTGGTAAATCCAGTGAAGTGATATTTGTAGATAAAGAAAAATACCAAATCAACAACACTCAACGCAAAGACGACCTTGCTCAGTTTAAAACTAGTTACAACGGCAGTAATTTAATTACCAGCAATTTTTTATATGACTTTGAAAAGTCGCTTACCAGAGCGACTTTAGAGTATACTACTAACGTCTTTTTAAGTGAAAAATATGTATTTGAGCCAGATTTTTACGCAGGTAACTTTGAAAAGTTTTATATCTACAATAAAGATACTTTAAAAAAATATCAAACAGTTATGCTCTACAAAACTGATACTGAAAAAAACCAAATTGCCGATTTTCTTTTAGAAAAAGAAATTAAGTTTTCAGATAGTTTTGAAGATAAAGAGGAAGTTAATGTTTGGTTAGTTAAAGACAGCACGCATCTTAGTTTTATAGATCCTTTTTTAAAACTTGCTGTATTTTCTTCGTATGTTTTGTTTAACTCAAACTCCAAACCCAAAGTTAGATATAAAACACTGCTTGGCAACGCCAAGACCCTTGAGAATCCAGATGAACTTGCAATAAACGAATACGTCGTGCACGTTAATTTCGGAATCGGTAAGTATCTTGGTTTGACTACCAATACAATATCTGGATTTAAAAAAGACTATCTGTTGCTTGAGTACGCTAACTCAGAAAAAGTATATGTCCCAGTTTCACAAATTAACTTAGTGTTAAAATACGCAAAACCTGGTGCAGATGTTAAGTTAAGTGTGTTAGGTTCAAAAAAATGGACAGCCGCAAAACTAAAAGCATATGAAAACGCAAAGGCTGTGGCCAGTCGCTTAATTGCTCTATATGAAGCCAGACATAACTCACATGGCGCCGAAATTAAAGGAGAGCCTGAACTTGAAGAAGAACTTGTCAAAGACTTTAACTTTCAGTTAACTAAAGACCAAGAAACCGCCATTCAAGCGGTTTTTTTAGACATGGCCAAACCAGTTCCAATGGAAAGACTGATAATTGGTGACGTTGGTTTTGGCAAAACCGAGGTTGCTCTAAGAGCAGCCTACAGAGCCATAATTTCGGGCAAGCAAGTTGCCTATATTTGTCCAACCACTATACTAGCAAGTCAGCAAGCGGAACTTTTTAAAACTAGACTAACTAAGTTTGGCGTAAACGTTGCTGTGCTTTCCCGTTTGGTTGAAAAAAACAAACAGACCAAATACATACTCGGACTTAGCACAGGAATTTATGACATAGCAATTGGCACCCACCGTCTACTTTCTAAAGATATTAAATTTAAGAACTTAGGTTTACTTATAATTGACGAAGAACAGCGTTTTGGTGCGATTGACAAAGAAAAAATTAAAGAACTTACTTTAAATGTAGATACACTTTATTTATCTGCAACTCCAATTCCCCGCACTCTTGAACAAACTCTTTCTGGCCTGAAGTCTTACTCTTTAATAGAAACACCTCCAAACAACCGCTATCCAGTGCAAACTTACGTGCTTCCGCACGAAGACTTAATTGTGAAAGAAATCATTCAAAGAGAACTTTCTAGAGCAGGACAAGTTTTTTATCTTTTTAACGATATTGCCAAAATTAAACAAAAGTTAGACACCTTAAAAGCCCAAGTCCCAGAGGCCAAAATAGCCTACGTGCACAGTAAGTTAAATAAAGCAGAGATTGAAAGTATTCTTACTGATTTTGTTGAACACAAAATAGATGTGCTTTTAACCACTACTATTATCGAGGCTGGTATTGACATAGCAAATGCCAATACCTTAATTGTTGAACGCGCTGACCACTTTGGCCTGGCTCAACTTTATCAACTCAGAGGTAGAGTCGGCAGAAGTGACAAAATCGCTTATGCTTACTTTACTTATCAAAAAGGCAAAGAAATGACAGAAGACGCCAAAAAACGACTAAGCGCAATTAAGCGCTTTGTTAATCTAGGATCTGGATTTGCAATTTCCTTAGAAGACCTTTCAATTAGAGGAGGCGGCGATATTTTTGGAAAAGAACAATCTGGCTTTATTGAAAGTGTGGGTACACAAATGTATTTAAAGTTAATTTCTGAGCAATTGACAGGCAAACCTGCGTTTGAAGAAACTGACACTAAAACTTCCATTTACTCACAATCCATTGACAAGACATACATAGAAAGCGAAAACCTAAGAATTGCTTATCACAAAAAAATCGCAAGACTAACTTCTTTTAAAGAAGCGGAAAACTTGCTTGCTGAGTTTAAAGATATTTTTGGCGTAGTTCCTGAATCTGAGCAAAACTATGTATACTCAGTAGTTTTAAAAAACCTAAGACAAAAACTAGATGTATTAAATATCTCGCTTGCAAATAAAGAAGTAGGCATAGAATTTAAAGACAGCCCAAATGCTATAATGTCTAAAAAACCGGTGTTTAAGTTTTGTGTTAAAAGTCCAAATGTGCGTTTAAAGTCTACTTTAAACTCAACATTTGTGTATTTAAAGACAGACAATTTTGCTGAGTGGACAAAAGAAACTATTTTATTTTTAGAGCACCTAGAAAAGGAGGCTGAAAATGCAGATAATTGACGGAATTAAAATCTCTGAACAAATTAAACAACAACTTAAGCAAGAAGTTAAACAAATAAAAGAACAAACTAATTTAGCGCCAGGTCTAGCAATTGTATTGGTTGGCTCAGATCCTGCTTCAAAGATTTACGTTAACAAAAAAATCAAAACAGCCACTGACCTAGGTTTTCAGGCGACTCTCTTTTCGTTTTCTGAAACTGAACCTGAAAGTAAAGTAATTACCCAAATTCAAAAATTAAATAAAGATCCTTTGTATTCAGGAATTATTGTGCAACTACCATTGCCAAAAGGTTTTGATAAGTTTGCAATACTAGACGCAGTTGCTAAAGAAAAAGATGTAGACGGCTTTGGCTTAGTTTCACAAGGCCTGCTTTTTGAGGGCAGAGCAGGGTTTTTGCCTGCTACTGCTAGAGGTGTACTTGAGTTAATTCAAAGTACTGGCACCGAAATTAAAGGTAAAAACTGCGTTGTTGTTGGGCGTAGTTTAATTGTTGGGCAACCTGTTGCCAAAATCCTGCAAGACAGAAATGCAACTGTTACAGTTTGCCACAGCCACACTAAAAACTTAGAGTTTTTCACGAAAAACGCAGATATTTTAGTAGTAGCTGTTGGTATTCCTAATTTTATTAAAGGCAGTATGGTTAAGGCTAACTCTGTAGTAATTGATGTTGGTATCAACAAGGTTGATGGCAAAATAGTTGGCGATGTTGAGTTTAGTTCAGTTGCTAAAGTCGCCAGTCACTTAACACCAGTACCAGGTGGAGTGGGACCACTTACTGTAGTTTCACTTCTTAAAAACACACTAGATGCGTTTAAAAAAATAAACAAACTTAAATAGACAATCAAAATAACTAAAAATATTTTTTTTGTTTAAACAAGTTTACATGACCAATCAAGGTCTAAACACCGGTTTAACTCAAGATTAACACCTTGAACCAAAAATTTTTAGCATAAGTTTAGCAAAATAAGACCAAAAAGTTCATTTTTGGTCTTTTCTTTTAACTTACTCTATTGTATAATCTAACAAGTTGCAAAGTCTTTTTGTTAGGCTAAGTTAATAAATTAATTGCAACTCTTGGGAGGTTAAATGAAAGCCTATATTACTGCACAACTTTATTTTATTGATGTTGAGAAAAAAACTCAAGAACTTGAGGCTATTTTTCTGGCCAATAACCTTAAAATAATTGCCAAGTCTCCTGCTGTCAAAGTTACTCCTACTAATTTTAAACAACCTAAACACAACTTCACCTTGGCCTATGTTTTAGAGACTGCTTTGACACCGCTTCAACTCTTTATTTTCTTAAATCAATTAAATGGCAAAGCAGAAAACAAAGAACTTAAAAACTTATCTTGGCTGGAACTTAACTTTATTTACGCAGATGACATTATTTTTAACTTACCTACTTTTAAATTGCCAAACCCAGTTAGATTAACAGACCCTATTCACTTAAACTTAATTTGCAAAATTGAGGCCGAAAAATTAGACCCTGAAAAGAAAACTTCGATCAAAACACTGGCTGAAAAAGTTTCGAAAAAATACGTGCTGGACTATCTTGAAACCAGAGCAGACTTTAATATGGGACTAGAACGTATGAATTATTTTTTAAAGAACTTAGAGTTCTTAAATCAAATTCCCTATATTCATGTAGTTGGAACTAACGGCAAAGGCAGCACTTCACTTTATATTTCTAAAGCCCTTGAGCGAAATGGCTACAAAGTTGGCTTATTTCAGTCGCCTTACGTAAAGAGTTTAACTGACTCAATTTCTATATCCGGCAAAGAAATCACGTTTTCAGAAATTTATTTGATTTTAAATGTCTTGATGCATTTAATCAATATTTCTGACAACAATGGTGTTGAAATTTCTCGTTTTGAACTTGAGTATTTAATTACCCTAATTCATTTTGCTAAAAACAAAATAGACTACGCAGTCGTAGAGGCGGGACTAGGTGGTAGAGACGACGCTACAAACGCAACTAAAAATAAACTCGCAACGGTAATTACCAGAGTAGATTTGGACCACACTAAGTTTTTAGGCAAAAACCGCCGTGTGATTTTAGAGCATAAAGCCGACGCAATTCGTGAAAACGGTTTAGCGGTTGCCTTGCCGCTTGGCAAGGCTCTTGAAAACTATTTACACGACAAATGCAAAGAACGCAATGCTAAGTTAGAAATAGTTAATTTAAAAGAAATCAATAAAGCCAATGTTGGCATCAACGTTTGTAGTTATGAGTATGGTGGTAGATTAGTTAAGTTAGAGGCCAGAGGTCGTGTGCAAATTCAAAACTCATTTTTAGCACTAAACGTGTTAAAGCATTTAAATGACCGCAGAGTTATTAAAACTGATTTTGATAAAAACGTAGATGCAGTATGTGAGACTAAATATCAAGGTAGATATGAGTTTATTAAAGAAAACGTCATGATAGACGGTGCACATAACTTAAATGCTTTTAAAGAACTTTCTCAGTTTATAAGAGATACCTTGCCACAAGGTTCAAGTGTGTTGCTTTTAATGTCTTGTATGAAAGACAAAAATTACAACAAAATGGTTGAAGAAATCATTAAGATTAAAAACTTAACAGTAGTGACTAGCGAAGTTACTATAAAACCCGACAGAAGTTTAACATCTATAGAACTCGCTAAAGAGTTTATTAACCAAGGTGTGCGACCACTTGGCGTGGTATCAATTAAAGATTTTATTTTAAAACTAGATACTTTGGCCAAAAAATATGACCTGGTTTTAATCGCAGGCTCGCTTTACATGATTACTGAACTTAAACTAATCTTAGAAGATTTAAAAGAAAAATTAAAAAAAGAATAAATTATTTCAAAAAATCCCTTTAGATTTGCAAAAAAATTTTAATGTAAACGCTTACATTTTGAAAATATAAGTGGTAAAATATTTAAGCAAGTGTAAAAGGGGTTTTTATTTATGAAAAAAGCATTTGTTTTACTGTTAGTCGCGATGTTGTCATTCTTTTTCTATTGTTGTACAAAAGTTAATTTAAATACGATAATGAACGAAGTTAGTTTAAAGGACTACTCTAATAAAAGAGTCAACACAAACATTCAAACTAATTTAGAAGAACTTAAAAACAAATATAAAGTAGACATTAAGGTTGAGTTTAATGACAACGAAATTGCAAGTTATGAAAACTCAACTATTAAAATAAACAAAAAATCAGAAGACAGTACTTTAATTATAAAAATTACTGTTAGTTATAAAAACCAACAACTTACTAAGTTGTTTAAGGTTTTTATTGCCAAAATAGACAACACTTTACCTGAACCTTCACCAACCCCCGATCCAAACCCACAACCAAATCCTAATCCACCAACTCCGTCCCCAGAGCCTGAACCAAATCC
>CAUUGG010000009.1:0-35187 GCA_963544825.1 uncultured Acholeplasmataceae bacterium | reverse complement strand
GTTTTAGAGGGGGCGGAAATTGCACATCTCTCAAACCTGTGTGCAACATCCTAAAAGCACAAATTGAGTGCTTTTCTATATAAATTATACAACTTTGATGTAAAATAATCTACTCTAAAACATCACCGTTGAAATATTTAATAACTTTAATATTTTCACTTAAAAACTTAGGTTTATCTTTTTCTAAAGACACTAAAGTAATTTCACTTTCCTCACAAATATTTTTGATTTGCATAATTTCGTTTTCAGAAAAATACACAAATAAAAAACTAACAAAAAGCAGTTTTACTTTTTTCACCTCTAAGACAGTCTCTAAATAATTTATAAACCTATCAAAAAGTGTTTCTTCTTTTTCTTTAAATTGTACTTTCATTAGTTTTAAAATATCTGTGTTTTCTATATCTTCAAAATAATCAAAATCAATTAAGGTAGAGGTTTTGAGTTCTTTTAACCAGGTTAAAATTGTTTCTTTTACTTTATTGAAGTTAAACATGGTTTCTGAGTTTGCGTTTTCTTTTAAAATTTTTTTATGCAACCAAGTGATTAGTTTCTTTTGATTTAAGGTAAGTGAAAACAAATCGGTTTGAAGGTCAACTTCTGAATCTAATTTCAGTTTTTTATCGCTATCAAAAAAAGTTAAGGCCTCGGTTTCTTCTTCGAACTCTTTTTTAAATAAAGAAATAAAGTTAAAAAGTTCGTTAACTTCAGGCACAAAAAGTATATTTAAAGAATTGTTTTTAAAGTTAATAAATTTATCACAACCTGTTATTTTTAAAATCATATTTCTGTGTACCTCTCAAAAGTGTTGATAACATTATTTTTAGGTTCACCTAAATAATACTCAATATTATTAAACTGCTTTTCGGTAAGTTCTGCTACTTGGACAGTGCCTGCAGGTGGAAGATTTTTTCTAATTTCTGCTTTTATTGCTTTTGCGTTAGCAGGGTTTAGAGCAAGTTTTGAATAAACGGATTCTGTCATCATGATAAACCCTGAGTTTACAAGAAACTTATGCCACTTGGAATAATTTCTAAGATCAGTTTTAGTAGTTGAGTTGACATCAAACATTACAATTATTCGCATCGCTCTGATCTGCATCTAAATAAGCATTCCTTTCTAAAAGTTCAATTTTAGGGAAAACAACTTTGTTGTTCTTTAAAATATTTAAAAGTTGAGTTGTATAAACGGATATCGCGTTGTCTAAATACCTTTCTTCTCCGTTTAATTTAATTCGTTTAGAAAGTAGTTTTCTGATTTCTTTTTTGGGAAAATCAGAATTTAAAAAAAGCATTACCAATATATCTACAATAGGACGAAAGGGTTCCATAAAGTCAGAAGATAAATTGAAACTATTAAACGGTCCTTTGTGAAAAATGCCGAGTTGTGTAAGATAACCGTGTGACACTAACTCACGGTTAAAACAACTTAAGATCATGGCGTAGCCATAATTTAAAAGGGTATTGCGCAGTGAGTCTTGTTCTCTTGAGAAAGACTTCCCAAAAATAACAGAAAAATACTCTTTTGCTGCAATTCCTTCACGATTTGAATAATCAAATCCTTTGATTTCATCAATGTATCCTTCTAGTTTAGAGTATTCACTAAAACCAAACATTTTCATAACTTCTGCTTGCAAACTTATTTTACTTTTAACAATTTCTTGCCAAAGCAACATTTTAGTCTCTTCTTTCCAAGCAAGTTGTATATTTAAAGCGGTTAATTGAGAATGAAAATTATTTAATCCCAAAACGGTTACAGCAGGATTGTGTTTTTCATCACAAATAATCACAGAAACGTTTTGCTGAATTAGTTCTAAAAGAAGTGGAGATGTCATTGAAATTCTGTTGCTTTCTAAAATTAAGCAAGAAAGTTCAGAAATCAAAACCTTGGTTTCTTTTTCACCGTCATAAATCAAAAGATATCCACGTAGTAGTGAAAGTTTAGATGTTCTTTTAATAACAAGAGTTCTAAACATTATTTTTCGTAAACTTTGATTTTTTTAGTTTTAAAACCTGTTATAGACTCTTTAATAATAGAAAAACTATATTTTATTTCTACGCTTTTAACAAAATCAACAATAGATGTTTCTGGTTTATTTTTATCTTTTTTCTTTTCAAGATTAACACCTAAGTCATAAATTTGGCCCTGATTAGATACATTGCTTTTTAATAACACTTTAATCACTGCAATTAACAGTTTAACTTGTTCAAAAAAATCAAGTTCACTAAATTTAGATAAATATGCATTTGAATTAAAAACTTTATTTATCAAAAATCTCTGTTGCACAGTATTAGTTATTTTTTTATCTTCGTATAATTTTTGCACGGTTTCGTATATTTCTTGCATCAATTTTAAGTTATTTTCTTTAGATAAAATAATGGCTTTTTTAGGATCCTTTTTTGGTAAATAACTGTATTTTTTAAAAATATCGACCAACTCTGTTTCGTCGTTTTTGATTTTTTGTTCATTTTTTTCTTTTTCTTTAAAAATATCTTCAAATTGTCTGTCAAGCCAACGATAATACAAATAATTTTCTTTTTGTTTTATTGTTAAATTACAAATATTGTGATAAGTACAGTTATTTCCAGTTTTACCAGCAAACCTAACTTTCACACCGTCTATTTCACAAAGTGTGCCTTTCGGAATAATTGGCTTTTCTGAAATCTTTGAAAAAACAGTTGCTATTTCGTTCTCAGTAGTAAATTCTTCTTGAATGTAGTTTTTAAATTTCGTTAAATTAAAAACATTTTCTTGACGGTTAATGTTTTCGTCATAAAATCTAGTGCAGTGATAAGTAGGTACTGGAACTATTTTTAAACTAGTTTTTTCCTTGCCTTTTTTGTCATTTGTTTTAAGCTCAATTATTGTAAAAAAAGCGGTACTTGGACTGCCATAATGAGCAATTTTTTTATCTTTAAACGTTTGTTTTACAGGAATACTTCCTTCGTCTTTTCCATAAATTGTCTCATTCCAAAAAGCACCACTACTTTTAACTTCAGTCATTTTGGTAATCAACTGGTTATCTGAGTTAAATATATTTTCAAAATATTTTAAGAATTTAACTTCCTGACCATTAACTTTTAAGGTTTTTTCAGGAATTGCTCGCTCTAAGATTGTCGGAACTTTCTTGTCTTTAAATTCAACAGTTCCATCATAGTGGTATTTATGTCTAGACTTGAAAATTTTTGCAAGAACATCATTCAAATAAGCATCGTGTGCGTGGTGAAATTTATTTAAATTTCTAAACTTTAAGAAATCAAAAGTCTTTCTAAAGTCATCTACATAACTTGATTTAGAATATATCGCTTCAAATTCTTTACCTTTGAATTTATAGTCTTTTAAAAAGTTAATTAGTTCCTTGTTTACCCAATCTAAAATATTTTTCTGTCTATTTTCAAATTCAGAAACTTCATCTTTCGTTAGTTCTGTTTTTCTAATTAACCTTTCGTACTTTTCGGCAGTTATTAGTTTAGATTCTTTTAAATACTTCCAAAAATTACTCATTTTTGTCTGTATTTCTAAAGAAAGCGGATATCTATCTGCCTTTTTCCGGTTTTCATCTTTGGATGTCAAAACTTTGTTGTTATGAATTGATTCGTCTGTAATCTTAGATTGTGGCCAAATATGGTCAATATCGTAGTCTTCTAAATTTCTAATATCTATAGGTTTTCCGGTATAAATGTCTTTTCCAAGTTGAGAAAAATAAAGATATAACTTATCGCCTCTTAATTCAGGGTCGACTTGTAAGTTATTGAGTTCTTCAATAAGACTTTGTTTATACTCAAAGTCTTTTAAACTTTCAATTTGTTTCTTAATTTGTTCACGTCTAGAAGTAGTTCTTTTGTTTTTATCTTTTTTGTTGTTAGTGCGAGTAAACTCAAGAGTAATGTGTGAAGGTAGCTGACCGTTCATAATTTCAATTATTTCGTCAATTAACTTATTCGCCTGAATTATTGGTCTTCTTGAAAGTGGTGGTACAAAACGCTCAGAAAGATATTGATTTAAAAAGTGTGGATCTGAAAAATCAAGTTCTTTTTTGGCATTTTTGTTAGCAATTATTGTCAGGTTATCATTAAGATAAATTAGTTCTTGCAGATTTAAGTTAGATTCGCGTAGATGCGAAATTACAGTTTTTGATTCACCGTCTTCGTTTTGAAGAAAAAGATTGGTTAAAAACTCAAACGATAGTTTACCTGATTTGTTTGATTTGACCTGCAAAAGTTTCTTTAATGCAACAATATTAACCGTATCATCTACAAAATTTTTATTAGTAAGTTCTTGGGTAAGTTTAACATCTTTATTTAACTCTAAATTTTTATATTCTTTTATTTCGTAGGTTTTGGCAAGTTTTTCAATGATTTTGAGTTTTACTTCTATGCTGTTATTACTATTTATGTTGAAATTATTGATAACTTCGTCAAAAAATATTACTTTAAGAGAATCTAAATAATTTTTTGGTTTTTCGTTTTGAAAACCAAAAATTTCTCTAAATTTACGGTGAGCAGATAAAGAAAGCGGGAGTGTAGGTTTATCTACATTTAAATCCATACCTTTTGAAACTTTTTTATCAAGCAGTTTCTCAATTGTCTTTAAAGTCAATTGATTTGAATTGGAAGTGAGCAAGTATTGATAAAGTTTTTCTTTGTCTTCTTGAGAAATCGGCTCAACCTTATCTCCAAAACAAAGTTTGTTTACAGTATTGTAAAAAATATAGTCTTGATAAAGTATGGTTTCTTGCTGTATGGTTTCTTCACCAACTAAATAACTACAAGTTCTTTTCATTCTAGAAATAAACTTATTGTTAGTTTCCATTTTATCTACAACTTGTTCTATATTAAAAGGAGTGACTTTTTCGCCTTCAAAACCTTCTTTTTTGACCAACCATTGGTTTTTACCTTCAACATTTGAAGAAAGCGGACCTAGATAATAATCTGCTTTAAAGGTAAGCAGGGTTTCTAAGTTATTTTTTATGCTGTCGGGTAGCGCAGAAACTTCAAGAATTTTTCTAAGTTCAGCAAGATGCAGTTGATTCATCACTTCTCTACTATATTCAAAATTAGTTGGAGTATATAGAGTATAGCCTTTTTCAACATCATCAAAAGTAGGGTTTTCAGAAATCAAATATTCTGCAAACTGTTTAAATTCAAGCCCTTTACTTTCAGCGCTTGTTAAGAAACTTTCTTTTGTTTCAATGTCTTTAAAATAATTTTGAAGAATTTTATTCAGTTCTTTAATAAAACCATCTTGGTAAGCCCTTAAAGGACGTTTTTTCCCTGACTTGTATTTCTTGCCGGCTTCACTTTCTTTACCGTTACCAATAAATTTTTCGTAAATTCCGTGTTTATTAAAAATATCTTTATATACATCAGTTCCTTTAAAAAGCGTTTTTAACAGATTAACTGTAGTTTGATGATTTTCAAAAAGTTTAATTTTAAAGTCAGAAATAGACTTAGAATCTCCACTTATAATTTTAGACGCCTTTAATATTGAGTAATATGAAAACATTTTTTCAATAATTGAGTTTACTTCTTCGTCTTCGGTTTGTAATTCTTCAAGTTCATTCACAGAAAACTTCATCTTATTTTTATCACTGATACCAAAAAGCGCATTGTAATTAATGTCGTTTCCAATGATTGCGCGGTAAATATAGCCTGCTGTGTTATTTTTTGGTTTAACATTAGGGTCAGAAAAATATTTATCAATTTCAGCGATAACTTCTTCTTTATTTTGAATCTCACTATCTGGATTTGCTAAGTTCAAAATTCCATCAACAATCTCACTAATTAAACTTGTTTTTTGTTGTTCAACATTGGATAAATTTGAAAAATCTAGGTCAGCAGTAATCAAAAAGTGCCCACGATTTTTAAGCATATCGTGTGCAGCTAAAAATAAGAAGCGATAATATAAACTACGTGCTTTGAATTCCTCAACCTTTGCTTTGTCTGCAAGTGCTTGCCTTAAATGATAAATTGTTGGAAACTCTTTAAAATAGTCTTTATCTTGATAGTTTGGTTCTCTAAATAATATATTTGAACCTTGATGAATTTGAGTAAGATGTAGATTTTTATAAAAATCTTTATCTTCGTTTAATACATATTCTTTAAGTACGCCTTTAAGTAAATTCAATCTCCACAGTTTTTTACCTAAAGTTCTTCTAGCAGAGCGCGCACTTCTATATTTACTTGAGTCTTCAGCCTCTTCAAAAAGTCTAGCACCATACAGACGTTTTCCTTTCCTGACTACAACTTGGTCTGTTTTGTCGCCAGAATCCCAGACTACTGCCCAACCAATAGAGTTTGTGCCCATATCAAGCGAAATTCCGTAGTTAGGCTGTTTTTTAGCAATATCATTTTCAGAAACTGCATCATTTAAATTTTGTTTTTCGTATCCCATTTTTCTTTCCTTTCTTTAACTTTTTTGGCATCAAAAAAAAAAAAAAAATGTTTTTTGATTGAAATTAATACATAGGTATGATAACATATTTACAGCGGAATTGCACATCTAAGTTCAAATAAGATGGTCTTTGGTTCGCCAAAGATTTTTCGCACATATTAGAGCTTGTCTCATTAAAAAAGCCCTTAATGGGCTTTTTTAATTTTTGAAATAAGCATAAAATAAAACGAAAGGATTTAAATACAATGGACTTTATTGGGATTGCTATATTAAAAGTTGGATTTGCCTTAGTGGTAGGTTTCTTTGGTGGTAAAGTTGCACAAAAATTTAAACTGCCGTCTGTCTCTGGCTACTTAATCGCTGGACTTTTCCTTGGACCTTCAATTGCTTTATTTACACCGTTTGAAGGTTTTATCACTGTATCTGAAATGAGTAATTTGAACTTCATAAAGGAAATTGCACTAACTATCATTGCGTTTTCCATTGGTTCTGAGTTTGGCTTTAAAAACTTAAAAAAAATTGGAAATAAAGTAGCAATTATTACTCTGCTTGAAGTTTTGGGTGCTGTGCTTTTAGTCTTTATCTTAATTTTGTTTATTCCAAAACCTGCAGAAATTATGCAAAACAGTGCAGGTAAATACGCCTACCTACCATTTTCAAAGAGCAATTTAGCATTTACAATGTTGCTCTCTGCAATGGCTGCAACTACTGCACCTGCCGCTACTCTGTTAGTAATCAAGCAATACAGAGCCCACGGCCCTGTTACTAAAACAGTTTTACCAATTGCTGCACTTGACGATATTTTTGGAATTATTGCCTTTGGTTTAATCTTTGCAGTTGCCAAAGTTATCTTGCCACACACAACAGGTGGTGCCACAACTTCTTTGGCATTTGGTGTTGCTAAGCCATTTATTGAAGTTTTTGGCTCAATAATTGTAGGTATTTTAGTCGGAGTTACTTTGGCCTTCCTTGCAAATATGTACGACAAAGACCGCGATGACATTCAAGTGCTTGGCTTTGCTTCTGTAGTAATCTGTCTAGGTCTGTCTTACTTTCTTAAAAAAATAAGCAATGGTGCTGTGGAAATCTCGCCACTACTTGCAAACATCGCAGTTGGCGCGTCTGTTGCTAATTTAGTTAAAAAGCCACACAGGACATACAACGCAATGAATGACTTTTCAACTCCGCTCTACATTTTATTTTTCACGCTTTCTGGAGCCTCGCTTGACCTTAGAATGTTTGGGCGAACTAGTCCTGTACTTTTTGCAATTATCGCTCTTTACATTATTGGCCGTTCTGTTGGAAAGTATGTCGGTGCTTCAGTTGGAGCGCGGGCTGCTAAAGCCGATCCAATGGTGCAAAAATACATTGGCTTTGCCCTACTTCCACAAGGCGGGGTGTCACTCGGTTTAATTGTAATTGTTGCCAACTCCATGCGGGAGTTTGGCGCCACAATTGCGGCAATCATCTTAATTACCACCTTGTTTTTTGAAACTACTGGTCCTTTATTTTCTAAGTTCGCAATTTCCAGAGCTGGTGAAATTAACGGACTTGATAAGTTTAACGAAGTTACTTTTTAATTCAAAATTATTTTTTTAAAAAAAGGAGTAAATTATGGAAGCATTATTTATTGTTTTAAATGACACTGATCACCTTGAAGATATCATGGAGAAGTTCTTAGAACTTGGTGTAAAAGGTGCAACCGTGGTAGACAGCGACGGCATGGCTGGATATATTGTACGTTCGCACCCTGGTATGAACTCACTTCTTTCTGGACATTTTGCTAAACTTGGAAAAAGCTACAACCCAAATAGC
The DNA here is from genome assembly GCA_963544825.1 of uncultured Acholeplasmataceae bacterium. Taxonomy (GTDB): domain Bacteria; phylum Bacillota_I; class Bacilli_A; order Acholeplasmatales; family Acholeplasmataceae; genus CALISC01. The sequence goes on along the minus strand of CAUUGG010000009.1, from coordinate 26,982 downwards.
AAAACCATTTTTACAGTTGTCAAAGACCACGAAATGGCAGACCGAGTAGCTGGTGCGATTAAAGAAATTTTAATCAACACTGAAAAGAAAATAATTGGGTTTATGTTTACAGTTCCTGTTTCTAAAATCTACACTTTGTCTAACCACTAATTTAACAAAAAAATACCTTTTTTCTTTAGTCTTAACTTGCCTAAATTGAAAAGGTATTTTTTATTTTATATAATTAACTAACTAAAAGGAGCAAGACTTGGACTTAATTAAAGCAAACAATTTAGTAAAAACTTACGGTAAAAAAGAAACACAAGTAGACGCTTTAAAAGGCATATCTTTTTCAGTGGCAGATGGCGAAATTGTTTGTATTTTAGGAAGGTCCGGTGCGGGTAAATCCACACTACTAAATATCCTTGGCGGCATGGACACCGCAACTTCAGGTAGTCTACTTTTTAAAACCCACAACATCAGTACTTACTCAGAACGCGAACTAATTGAACACCGACGCCAAGAAATTGGCTTCGTTTTTCAGTTTTATAACTTAATTTCTAACTTAAATGTCTATGAAAACGTAGAAATTGCACGTTTTGGTAAAAACTCATTTAACTCAAAAGAAATTCTTAAAAGTGTAGGTCTAGATAAACGCTTAAAGAACTTTCCACAACAGCTTTCAGGTGGAGAACAGCAAAGAGTGGCGATAGCTCGTGCACTTGTTAAAAATCCAGATCTTTTGCTTTGTGACGAGCCAACCGGTGCACTTGACATTAAAACTGGAATTGAAGTTTTAAAAATTATTCAAAATTTAAATAAAGAACACAAAAAAACCATAATTATCGTGACTCACAACTCAGAGATTGCAAAAATTGCAGACCATGTAATTGAACTAAAAGACGGTCAAATTTTTAGAGATTTTAAAAATAAAACTCCATTGGCAGTTGACGAACTAAAGTGGTGATGGTTAGTATTTTAAATAAAAAAATATTGAGAACTCTGCGCAAATCAACTAAGCAGTATGTTGCGCTATTTTTAATTTTGACTTTATTTTTTGTGCTTTTCTTTGGTTTAGTTGCCTCATATCGCGACCTTAAAACCAGAGTTGAAAAAGTCTACAAAGAAAGTAACTTAACACACTCCTTGATTGCCAATACTTACCTAAAAGAAGAAGACAAAGCACGCGCCAAAAAAGCCCTTGCCAATATTGGCCTAAAGACAAGCGACTACGAGATGGACACCAGAGGTTCGGCTTTGCTTAACTTAAAATTAGCAACTGGCTTTACTGAGTCTGAAATCAAAAGTAGTCCAAGGGTTCGTCAACTAAAAGCTGACATTGAAAAATACAAAAAATACGTAAACTCTGGTTTTATTGCTTCTGAATACGATGTGACTTTAACTAAAAAACCTATCTGGCAAGAGCGAATTTCAAAAAGTTATGTTGTGTACGACCACGAAAGAAAAGAAATTAAAAACCCGCAGCACGGGATTTTTATGAAAGTAGATGAGTTTAAAAAACTACCCAGAGTTGGAACTCCTTTAGAAATAGATGTGCCAAAGAAATACCTTGAATTGCTGCTTGCAGAAAAAGGCTACAAGATTGACCACAACACAGGAGAAATCGTTTATAAAAACGGAGATTTAGCCTTCAAAGGCTTGGAAAGACTTTACTTTGATGGTAATTTTGAAAGTATTTTGACTAACCGTTCGTATCTAAAAGACCAGACTGGCGAAAACCTACTATATCAATTTAACGAAACATTTTTGTCATACACAGCATTGCGTGGGTTTTTAAAATCAATTGCTGAAAACAAAACTAGACTAAAAATTGTTGTGCCTATTGCAGGATACGTATATACTGGTGAAACCATTCAAAAAAATGTATCTCAACTTCAGGCTTTTTTAGATACCGAAACTTTGTTTCACGAACTAGGTCTTCAAAAACCTAAACTAACTGGACTACTGGCTGGTATTCAGATGCTAAATGACTTTATAGTTTGTCAACAAACCGCTGAGTTTAAAAAAGAGTTTAAAGAAAATAACTTAGTTAACTTCCGTCCACTTGCTAAAAGTAAAAATGACTACGCAACTCCCAACTACAACGGCGACTACTTTGCTTTGCTTAGACAAAACTACAAAGACGAGTTTTTCAAGGACTTATTTGCGCAAGTTGAGCGCCTATACAGTTTCCCTGGAGTTAAGGAAAGACTACTTAGCAAAGAAGTTCAACAAAACAAAAAACTTTTAGTTGAACTGCTTAAAATCCCACAATTTCCAAACCAGATAAATGTGCGTTTTTTAAACTCTAAAAACCCAGAAAACACTGCCAAAGAGTTTATTTTAGAATATGAACGCTTACTTAAGCAAGACGCCAGAGGCGACAAAACTGTCTCTAGCAGATTCTTATTTGCTAAAACCGGACAAACCCTATTTACAAACAATGTAGTAAACGAAGACGTTGGTCTGACTTTCTACTCAGCCTTTATCTATCCTCTGGTTTTCTTTTTAGTTTCTCTGCTTATTTTTGTAACTACATCTTCGCAGTTAATTACTAGAGAAAGCAAAGAAATCGGTACGATGAAGGCAATCGGAATCAGCAGAAGACAAATTTTTGGCCACTACTTAAAAATTAACCTGCTATTAGTATTTAGTTCACTTGCGGTTGCTTTAATAATTTCTCCGTTTATTGTTCCACTGGTTCTAAAAACCAAATACAATCTACTTTATAATCTACCCAAATACCACTATATCTTTCCGTGGTTAGAAGTTATGCTGTCGTCTGCTTTGGTAATTTTAATTACTAGTTTAATTCTATTTTTAGTAATCAAAGCCGAACTTAAGAAAAACCCAGTTGAGTCAATGCTTGGAACCACAACCAATTCTGGTATGAAAAAAGCAAGATCCGTAAAGCGACATTTTATGGTTGCAATTGCTTTTAGAAACATTAAAATCAATTTATTTAGATCGCTTCTAACAATAGTCGGAGTCGCTGGCTGTACAGGTCTGGTTATTGCTTCTTTTGGAATTATTGACACCATCAACAAAGGTATTGACAATGACCTTTACAGTTACTACAACAATGTAGACGCTGCAATGCTGCACCTACGTGGAAAGTCCAGAGAAGTTTTAAGTAGTCTTTCAAAACTAGAAATCAAAGGTAAAAAAGCTGTTTACTACGCGGAACCACTTTACAACGAAAACTCTTTTGTGCAAGCAGAAAATGGCCAAACAAAACGAGTATCACTGCTTGGTATTTCTAAAAACTCAAAGTTTTATCGCCCTCAAAACGGGAGTCGTCGTCTCGGCGAAAAAGAGGTATCTGTTTCCAAAAGAGACGCAAAAGCCTTGGGATTAAAAGTCGGCGACAATATGTCCTTTACTATTCTTGGCGAAACTTACCGTTTTAAAGTAGCCGAAATTAGAGACACCTTTTTTGTAAACGGAGTTATCTTTAACCGAGAAGACTGCGCAAATGAACTACTTGACAGCACCAACGCAATTTATGCAAAACTTGCAGAGGGTATTACTAAAAAAGACATAACTAAGGTTCTGAACCACAACTTTATCGGCAGCGAAAATAACTTCGGACTTGCCGAAATCAAAGACCAGGAAGCGCTTGGCTATATCGGCAAAGTTATTGAAAGCAGAGAAATTCAACGAATAATTTCCAAAGTTACAGATGTGGTTTACTCATCTGCGATTACCCTTTTGAGTTTCGCGATAATTTTGGCAATTGTTGTGCTTTATAACTTAGTTAGACTAAACTTTGAAGAGCGCTTAAGAGAAATTGCTACTTTAAAAGTCCTTGGTTTCTTTCAACATGAAATCGCGATTTCTATCTTTATTGAAATGTTAATGCTTTCTTTAATAGGACTGACAATAGGACTTGCGCTTGGTTATCCTTTCCTTTATTTTTACCTTGGCATTAACGAAGTTTCTTACATTAACTTCATGTATAACATTGAATGGATATCTTATGTTTTTACAATTGTTTTAATAGTGTTTGTCAACGCTGTACTTTCGTTTTATATGGCCTTTAGAGTAAAAAAAGTGCCGATGGTTGAATCGCTTAAATCTGTGGAGTAGCAAGATGAAGAGAACAATTTTAACTCGTATTTTTGAATTAAATGCACTGGTTTTTTTAGTGCTAATGTCTTACTTTTTTCGCCCAATTTGGCTAATTCCTATTCATTTTATTTCAGCGCTAGCCTTGATTTATTTGCAAGGTGCTATTGTAATTTTAAGCATGATATTTCTGCTACCAAGTAGACCTAATAAAAAAATATTTAGTTTTCTACTAACTAATTCAGTGTATTTTTTAAACCTCTATATTTTTAGACAAAAATATGTTTTTAAAGGTATTGAAAACATTGATAAAAACAAAACTTACTTATTTGTTTCTAACCACAAATCAGAACTAGATCCGTTTGGCTATTTAGAGATATACGATAAATTAAGACTAGCCTTTACGCCAAAATCGGAACTGTATAAATCCCTAATTTTGAGAAAAGTTTTTAAAATGCTAAACTGCATCAAAATCTACAGAGCAGACATTAGAAAAACTTTAGTTGAAATGAATATTGGCATTCAAAAAGCACAAGCAGGTCAATCTTTTTTAACCTATATAGAAGGTGGGATTAAAAACCGAACACTTGAAGAAATTGAAGAAGTAAAACCGGCGGCTTTAAAACTTGCCTATAAGGCGAAGGCCGAGATTATGCCGGTGGCTTCATTCGGAATGGTTCGGAAAAACAGGTTTTTTCCTTTGATTAGAAAGACTGTCTATCTTTACTTTTTAGAGCCGATTTCTTATAATTCATATTGTTTAGAGCCAACTGAAGACATGGCTTTAAAATTAAAAGACCAAATAAACTTAAAGATTAAACAACATAAGGAGGAAATGTCTCATGACAATGTATGATTTGATTTTAAAAAAACGCAACAAAGGTATTTTAACCGACGAAGAACTGACTTATATAATTACTGAATACACAGCCGGTCGTGTGCCAGATTACCAAATATCTGCACTGCTTATGGCGATATACTTTAACGGAATGACACCAGAGGAAGCAACTTCTTTAGCCTTAATTATGGCAAAATCAGGTGAGATTCTTGACCTTTCTGAAATTAACGGAGTTACAGTTGACAAGCACTCAACTGGTGGAGTTGGCGACAAGGTTTCTTTAGTTTTAGCGCCAATGCTAGCAGCCTGCGGTGTTAAGTTGGCCAAAATGTCTGGTCGTGGACTTGGACATACAGGCGGTACTATTGATAAACTTGAGTCTATTCCTGGTTTCAAAGTAGAACTTGCACCAAGTGAATTTATTGACCAAGTTAATAAAATTGGTGTATCTATAATTGGTCAATCTGCCAATATCGCACCTGCTGACAAAAAACTATACGCGCTTCGCGACGTTACTGCAACAGTTGACTCAATTCCGTTAATTGCTGCGTCTATTATGTCAAAAAAACTAGCTTCTGGTGCTAAATGCATTTGCCTTGACGTTAAATGCGGAAGTGGCGCTTTTATGAAAAACCAAAAAGACGCAGAGGCTTTGGCTAGTCAAATGATTTCAATCGGCAATTTAGCCGGACGCAAAATGGCAGCAGTCATTACTAATATGGACGAACCACTTGGCCATAAAATCGGTAACTTACTTGAAGTTATGGAAGCATATGATAACTTAAACGGCAAAATTACTCCTGACTTAATGGAAGTCTGCACGACAATTGGCTCAATTTTACTTCAAAACGCCAAAGGTGTTACAGAGTCAGCGGCAAGAGCTGAACTAAAAGCAGCAGTTGAAAGCGGCCGCGCTAAACAAGTATTTTTAGATTTTGTTAAAGCCCAACACGGAGATATTTCTGTCTTTAGTGATTTAACTAAATTACTAAAGGCTAAAAAATTTGAACTAAAAAGCCCGGAAAGTGGTTATATTGCTAAGTTTGATACAATCAAAATTGGCGACGCTGCTCGTTTACTTGGTGCTGGTAGACTTTCAAAAGAAGACGTGCTTGACATGGCAGTTGGTATTGACTTAATTAAAAAAATCGGCGCTAAAGTTGAAAAAGGTGAAACTATTGCCGTAATTTACCACAACGAAAAAGGCCTTAAAGAAGCCGCTGATACTCTACTTGGTTCAATGACTATCTCTAAAACCAAACCAGCCGACACTGTGTTAATTGAAAAGGTACTTCGCTAATATTGACAGAAAAAAATCAAGGTGATGAACCTAATCAAAAACAAACCAGAGAATCTAGCAACCAAAAATTAACTTTAACCCGTCTTTTAGTTGAAGGTTCAGCTGCAGTTGCTTTAGCAGTTGTGTTTTCAATACTAGGTAAGTTTACCGCAGCACCTTTCAAGGTTTCACTATCTATGCTACCACTTGTCTTGTTTGCTTTTAGAACAGGCTCTCCCTATTCTCTGTTAGTTTCGTTTACTTACAGCATCTTTAATATGCTTTCAGACGGTGCACCTGTGCACATCGGCTCAGTTTTTCTTGACTATATACTACCGTTTACTCTACTTGGTTCTGTATTTTTGTTAAAAAAAGTTGTGCAAGAAATTTCTTTTAAATCTTACTTAATCGTGTTTTTTGCAGTTTTGATTTTATGCGCTCAAAGATTTTTATTTCACACCTTGTCTGGTGCTCTTTACTTTGGTAGCAGTGAAAAAACTTTTAGTCAAAACCTAGTGTTTTCACTAATTTACAACGCCAAATATCTATGGTTGACATCGCTGACTACTATTTATCTAGTAGTCGCCTTCTTCAAACCACTGATTAGTAAAGAAAAAATCATCTAGGTCTTGCTCTCCGATCATCTTATCTACACACTTTAAATAATTTAAACAGGGGATGTCCCCTGTTTTTATTTGGTAGGCATCTTTTAAAAAAGCTGTGTAGGGAATTGATTTTCTTCCGCTTGTATACCAAGGCAAGATATACTTTAAATCCATAACATAGGTTTTTTGATAATAAACCCACTTAAAGATAATAAAGGCTGTGCCTTTGTGTGCAAAAACTTGTTTAAGATGTTTGATTTGATGTGGCTGAATATTGGCAAGCGGAAACGAGGTTTTTGAGTTTGTTTCTTTAGCTTCAAAGTCAATATAGTGTCCTTTATAAATTCCGTTATAATCGGTTGTTGAAGGGGTTTTGTAGTAAGCCTCAACAATTTTTGCCCGTGACCTTTTAGGATAATTTACTCTAACTATTTGCACAGGGGTGGGTTTTTTGTAAATCAAAGCGATTTGATTGTCGCGGTAGTATTCGTTTGCTGTATTGATTTCTCTTTCTAGTTCCATTCCAAGTTTTCGCATCTTTTTTTCACCTATTTATCTAGTATATATTTAACATTTGAACATTAAATTACTTAAAACTGCTCATTGATTTATGAATTATTTAACAGTGTAATTAAACTTATATAAATGTGTTTAATTTTTAAAAAGTTGCGTTTTTCCTTCAAGGATAAGCGCAAAAACATAAGTCTGAATGCTATAATTCTTGTGTTATGGCGAAAGATGCGAAAAACTTAAAAATTTCAGGTGCAACTGTTCAAAACTGGAAAAGATTGGATAAAAATCTAGAAGAATCTTGCTTTTTTAAAAGAGCAAATAAGACTGAGTCTAAGAAAAAAATAATACCAAAAGAGTATATGAACCTGGGTGCTGAAATTGATTTGATACTAGATGAAATTGATTTCGGCAGAGCGACTGAAACAACCATCAACTCACTAATTTTAAAGTATCTTTTTGACTTAAAACTTATATACAAAACTGACAGAGGTTTTACTTCTCAAAATAAATATATCGCCGGTTTTATCAACACAATTGACCACGATTACTATCAAATTAACTTTGATTTTACCGCTTATGTTAATGTTGATTTACTTGGATATATCTACCAGTTACTCAAATTTGAATGCGACAAAAATATAGCAGGTTCTTACTATACTCCTGCAAATATCGTACATAAAATGATAGCTGGGCTAGACCTTAAAGATAAAAAAATCTGCGATCCTTGCTGTGGAAGTGGTGGGTTTTTAAACGAAATTGCAAAAACTAAGTTAGTAAAACCCGAAAATATTTATGGCTATGACATAGATAAAATTGCTGTCAAAATCATGAAGTGTAATCTTTTTGTGATTTTTAAAGAAGAAGTATTTGAACCAAATATTTTTTGCGCAGATTTTTTAAAAATGTCGGACAACCCTCATTTTAATTTAATTATCACAAATCCCCCGTGGGGTGCCTATATTGAAAATCACCTAAAAGATTTTAAAGAAATTCAATCAAAAGAGTCTTTTTCTTATTTCATTTACCAATCAATTCAAAAAACTAATAAAAAAGACGGTAGATTGTGCTTTCTTTTACCTGAGTCTTTTTTAAATGTCCGAACACACAGAGACATTAGAAAATACATTGTTGAAAATACAACGATTTGCAAAATTGAATATTTTAAAAAACCTTTTAACAATGTGCTAACAAATGCGATTTCAATAGAATTAGCATTCACTTCAAAAAACAAGATTGCGATCGTAGAAAAATCAAGCGAACATAAAATCAACCACGATAGATTTGAAAAAGATAAAGACTATATTTTTTCTTTATATGACGACGAAAAAAACTTAATATTAAAAGAAATTGAAAACAGAGACTGCTTTAAGTTAACTGATTCTAAATTTGCACTTGGGATAGTGACTGGCAACAACAAAGAACTAGTTTTGAATAGCGAAACTAAAGACTCAATGCCAATTTACACAGGTAAAGAGATAAAGAAATATATCGCCGATAAACCAAAAAAATTTATAGTTTACAATAAAGAAAAATTCCAACAAGTTGCAAGTGATGAGTTTTATTTTGCTAAAGAAAAACTAATTTATAAGTTTATCTCTAACAGAAAACTGATTTTTTCTTATGACAACAATAAAACTTTGGTCTTGAACTCTGCAAACATTTTAATTCCTATAAACACACCAGTTAACATCAAAGCACTATGTGTGCTACTTAATTCAAATGTATTAAACTTTTATTTTCGCCATAAAATAAACCAAATTAAAACTTTAAAATATGACCTGCAAAAATTACCTATTCCGACTATTGATGCCAAAACAGAACAACTTTTTACAGATTTTATAGATGGCAAAGTTAATGATGAGTTAAAAATACAGTTTGTTATTTACAAACTTTACGGTTTTTCAGGTGAACAAATTAAAATAATTGAAAAGGATTTAAAAAATGGAAAGACTTAAAGAAATTTTAAATCAGTTAAGACTAAAGTCTAAAAACAAGAGTTTAAGTGACAGTGAACTTGAAAGTATTTTTAGTATTTATCCGTTTAATAAGTTTGAGTATATAATTTGTGGGCTTTTAGCAGACAAAATTATTGAGTTTGACGATTACTTAAAGATACGAAACGACTATATTTCTAGAAATAAGTTTCTGCATCTTTTTGAAATCACTTCGCCAAGGGGATTTGGCGAGATGTGGGCACAAACTCATTTAAATGAGTTAGTTCAAGAGTTTGAAAGGCCTAGCAAGAAAACAGATGCAAATTACCACGGAGAATACGACTTTTTACTACCATTGCAAATCGGAGATGGTATAAAAGTAGAAGTGAAGGCTTCGCGAGCAGTTGACTCAAAATCAGATGAACAACTTACCATAAAAGCCTTAGCAACGGACAGCAGAAAAACTTTTAATATGAACTTTCAACAACTAAAACCAGAATGTACAGATGTTTTTATCTGGATTGGTGTTTGGCGAGACAAAATTAAATATTGGGTTCTTTCTTCAAGTGACGTAAAAAACAATAAATACTATTCTAAAAATCAGCATAGTAAGGGTTTAAAAGAAATTGAAGAAGGACAGCTTTGGATAAACGAAAAAAATATACATGAGTTCGATGAGTTTCTAACTTCGCCTGCAGACATTAAAATTATGACAGTCATAAAGGCAAATAAAAAAATATAGGCCATTTAGTTTTACAATTGCTACAACTTACTCACCAAACTAATATTTATATTAGTGGTTTTTTATTACAATAATAATTAGTTTAGTTGTTAACTAAACTTCCGTTTTTTTATGACACTTTAAAAAAATTCCTAGTCCTTACACTATATAAAACCTATAAAATGTAACTAAGCTTAAAAAAACAAATTCAGACCTAAATTTTGCTGAATTTGTTTTTTTTGTTTTCTAATAAAAAATTGTTTTTGTGTTCTTCTGAATAAACGACATTATGTTTTTTAATCGGACAGTTTGACTCAAAATGATTAAATTGTCTTTTTTGATCGGACAGTTTAGTTATTTTAAGTCAAACTGTCTTCTATAGTAAGACAAAAAATTTGTTTCTTTTTCATTTATTGACTAAAATGTATATGAATAGCAAGGAGTATTAAATGATCACTAGAGAAAAATATTTAGCATCTATTAGAGGCTTTTATGAAAGTGATTTGGTTAAAGTAATAACTGGTGTAAGAAGATGCGGTAAATCGGTAATACTTGAAACTATAATGTCTGAAATTAAGCAGAAAACAGATAACATAATTTATCTTAATTTTGAAAGAATTGCTGATTTTACTAAAGCAGGTAGCGTTGAAGAACTGTTAAACTACGTAAAAACAAATAGAAAAAATGGTATATGTTACTGCTTTTTTGATGAAATTCAAGAAATTGAAAATTGGCAGAAAGCAGTTAAAGACTTAAGACTAGATAACTGCTCTGTGTTTATAACTGGTTCTAACTCTAAATTACTTTCAAACGAATTTTTAACATTACTTAGTGGTCGTTTCGTTTCTTTTAGAATTAGACCATTTGTTTTTAAAGAAATTCGTGAATACACAGAAAAACACAACACTAGAATTGACATTTCAAATTACTTAATTTGGGGTGGGTTTCCCGGTAGATTTAATTTTAGTTCTTTAAAAGATACAAAGACGTATTTGAACGATTTAGAAAAAACCATTGTAGTAAACGATTTAATTAATAGATATAAGATTAAAAAAGATGTGATATTTAAGAAATTGGTTAACTATGTACTGGTAAGCAATTCACGAATTTTTTCAATTAGGTCTATTCACAAACACATGAAGATAGATTTTCCTGACCTGGCAATGTCTACAGTTGTAAACTTTTTAAAATATTTAAAAGAAGCATACATTATAGAAGAAATTCCGAAGTATTCAACTAAAACTAAAAGAGAGCTCAGATTCTACGGGAAAATATATAATTGCGATGTTGCACTAAATTCAATTAAAACAGATGACAGTCGTTATGACTTGGATCATAATTTAGAAAATATTGTTTACAACGAACTAATTTATATGGGATATAGTGTAAAAACTTTTGACAATCAAGGAAAAGAAATTGACTTTATTGCATCTAAAGAAGGCAAAAGTTTTTATGTACAAGTCGCCTATAGCGTTGTTGATGAAAAAGCGTATACCAGAGAAATGGGCGCTTTTTATACTTTAGATAATCGATTTCAAAAAATATTGATAACTAATGATGATTTTGATTTTTCTAGTTCAACAGTTAGACATATTAAACTAAAAGATTTTTTAATGCTTAACGAATTATAGCATTTTTTGTTTTAAAATTATCATCTTCAGCGGGTGCACCTCTGAGCCTAAAAATACGCTCTTTTATTTTACAACTATATAGATTTACCTCAAATTTTATTACCAACATGACCAAGTTTATTACCAACCTATTTTCTTTAACGTAGACCTTTACGCTGCTAGTGATATTAGTTTAGAAATAAATGTATTAGTTTGTAATATAGCCTAGAAAGGCTATATTAGCGCATACTCATTATTTAAAATAAATCAAGTTTGTTATTATTTATTACCAACATGATTAAGTTTATTACCAACATTTGCAGCAAATTTATCTTACAATTTTAATAAAAAAACTATATAAAACAACCTAACTGGTGTAAATTGTATTTAAATAATTAAAAAGAGATGTCGCCATCTCTTTTTAATTTCTAATTTAATTTTAAATCAAAACCTTCCAATAGCCGTTTTTGTTTGCCCCTTCTCTTTGGATAATATTGTATGATTTTAGAAGTTTAAGGATTTTGTCAACAGTAGTATCACTTATTTCACAGGTTTTGGCAAGTTCAGCAATTGTGATTTTGGGATTATTTCTAATTTCAGCAAGAACCTTGATTTGTGATAAGTTTAATTTGATTTCCTCATCATTATTTCCTTCTTTGTTTATAAAATCATTAACTTTGTTGTAGGGTATAGTCACTAAAATAGAATTATTTGCTATCTTTATTGTGTTTTTACCATAGATGTTTGTAATCAAAGGGATGCCTCTGCCGGTTTTTTCACTAATTTTTAGTTGTAGAAAAATTTCAGAAAGTTTATCGTTAACTGGTATTGAATGGCCGTTATAAAAACCTTCTAACGTTTGCAGAGTAGGAAGCTCACCACGCGAAAGAATTTCTATTCTATCTGAAAAAGCAGTAAACATTGGTTCATTTAAATTGACCCATTTGTTGTGAAGAAAAGCATTAACAACAGCCTCTCTGAATGCATTTTCATTAAATAGCATCACTTCTTTTCGCTCCATTAGGCGATTTTCTTCATAGGCCTGTGGAATGTTTAAAATATTTCCGAAGTCCAGTACTTCTTTTAGCGAAACTAAAAGACATTTGTAACCAAACTCTCTAACAGAGTGCAGGAGGCTTGCTTTGTTTTTGCCAGCAAAAACAGCAAACCTGATAGGGATATGTGAGTTGTCAGACAGTAGTTGAGCCAAAATATTGAATTTATTGTCTTTAGTCAATAGTCCTAAGTTTTCTTTAAAGTTGTGCTCGCTTAGTTTAATTCCTTTAAAACTATAGAAAGCAAACAATTGCTCAAAAGTTAAATCTTGGTATTCAGATTCTTTTGTGCAAATTGTAGGTAGTCCGAAAGTTAGAACTGAAAATAGATTTGCTTCACGTTCAGGATATTTTTTAATATTTTCTTTACTAGAACCGATTCTGATATATCTTTCGCCAGCATATGAGGTAGGAATAATTTTAGCAGCAGGTATAACTAAAACTACTAACCTTTTTTTGTTAATTTGAATTTCATGAAAACTAAACAAAATACTTGGAGCAAGTTTGCGTGCCAAAATATGTTTAATTGGTTCTTGTTTAAGTTCTGCGTTAAAGTTTATGTTTGTACCGGCAATTTCCTTAGTTTGATTGTTAATACCCCAAATTAAGTATCCATATTCTTTTCCAAGAATCGCAGTACTATTAGAAAGTGATGATATATATTTTCCAACTTCATCAACGTCAAAAGTGTTTTCTTTAAATTCAAACCACTCGCTTTCATCTTGTAATTCTATACAATCTTGAACTATTTTTTTTATTTTTTCATCATTCATTTTATTACCAACCTTACTTATAGTTATGATATCAAAAAAATAGTAATAAATCAAATAATAATTACAACTGCTTTTAAGTTTAATGACTAAATAAACTTACAATTGTGAATTCTAAGTTCTATAAAAAGGTTTTATAAGGTAGTTTTAGAATTAAATTTTCATTTGTGAAAATTGTAGGAAAATTTCTTTTTTATACGTATACCTAATCTTTTAAACAACCAATTGGAACAACAAGCACGCCATCTTCTCTAATGTAGCCGTATTCAGTTCCAGTAATCACTATCTTTAAAGTTGGCGGTGGTAGTTGCATTTGTTGCTCTGTTTTATTTTTTTCAATTACAAGTCTTTCAATTTCCAGCAAATGTTTAGCCGCCTTATCTATTTCACTTGCTCCTAATTTAATTTCAATTAATGCGTATCTACCATTTTCTAAATGAAGTACGCAATCTGCTTCAAGACTATATCGGTCTCTATAGTAAGAAATTCTTCCATTGTGAACAGATGAATAAACTCTTAAGTCTCTAATTACTAAAGACTCAAATAAGAAGTCAAGAGTTTTAAAATCCCTGTCAAAATACTCAGGGTTAATACCAAGTGCTGCAACTGCCAATGACGGATCACATAAATTTCTTTTGACAGAAGAGCGAATTGCAGTTTTTGAACGAATTGCTAGACACCAAGCATTAACATCATCAATAATATGCAAATTTCTAAGCGCATCTACATGACTTTCAAAAGTTTTCAAGGAAATTTCAGTGGCAGTAGTTGCATCTTTAAAAATTGTTTTACTATCAGTAAGTGTACATATATTTCTTGAATATGAACGCAAAATGTTTTCAGCAAGTACCTTGTTTCTCGAAACTCCATCTATACTAGAAATATCTGAACTACATGCTTGATTAAATAAGTCTTTTGCTATTGATAATTTAGCAGATTTTTTTTCTAGCACAAAACTCCTCGGCTAACCACCACGACAAATTGCAAATATTAAATTATCAATGTTTAAATCACTTTTACAACCTTCTCTTAAAATTTCTGGGTTATTAAATAATTCTATAAGTGAAATTGTTCCGTTAGATTCACCAGTTTCGTAAAGCGACATGGTATGCATTTTAAGTGTAGAAATACGCATTGTTCCTATGTGCGGTGTTTTGACTACTTGAGAGGTGGAACCTGTTAAAATATACATTCCGACTCTATTTTCATCGTCAACTGATTTACGAATAGCACCCCAAATTTTAGGTGCATCTTGCCACTCGTCAAATAATATCGGTTTTTCACCTTTAAGCAATTTTGAAGGAGTGGTATTGCAACGGGCAAAATATTTTCTCTAGTGTCTTCGTCTTGAAACTAAATGATGCTTTTGCCTTTTTGTTTTACTGTTGTGGTTTTACCACAACCTTTCGGACCTACTATCAATGCTGCTCCTAACACCTCAAATTTTTCTTCTAACAGTTTGTCTGTGATTCTTTTTTTATATTCCATAACTCACCATAAATATTATATCATCTTTCACTTCGTTTTTTTGTGCTATTTTGTTTCGTTTTTTTGTGCTATTTTGTTTCGTTTTATTGTGGTATTTTGTTTCGTATTACTGTGCTATTTTGTTTCGTTTTATTGTGGTATTTTATTTCGTATTACTGTGCTATTTTGTTTATTTTTAATAACGTTAAAATAAAATAATAATTCTGATTAATATGAATTTAATGTTATGATGCCTATATTTTAAACTTAAGCAAATTGTTGTTTATGCAAGAAAATAAAAAAATCCACATTCAGTGGATTTATTCTTAAAAATGGTAGGCCTAGCAGGATTTGAACCTACGAATGACAGAGTCAAAGTCTGTTGCCTTACCGCTTGGCTATAGGCCTATTTCAAACACTTAATTAGTATATCAAGATAGCAAAAAATTGTCAATTAAGTGTTAATTTGGTTTAATTTTCAGTAAGTATGTGAATTACAATTTAACTATTTTTTAGTATTTGAATATGTATTTTTAAACAAAAATAAATAATAAAGCACAAAATTAAAATTAGTTTAAAATTTCAGTAACTTGTGTGTCGTTATCTAACTCTAAGGCTTGAGTTTTAATAAGTTTATTGATTTTAACGATATACAAAATAAGAGCAATAACCTGAAAGATAGGAAAGATAAAACCAATTATTGAAAGAGCAAAATGTGGGTTTTCTTTATATGGATGTAATTTAACAAATACATAGATATATAAAGATAGATTTACTAAAAACCAAACTAAGTAAGCAATGGAGACATACAGTAAAATATTGGCCCAAGCAAGGGCAGCAATAGCAACGCCAATCCCAGTTTTACCAACAAACGTAAACTCAATATACAGTCTAATTCCAACGACAGAAAAAGAAAACAACACAGTAATTAAGCCAAAAATTAGCGAAACTATAGATAAGTTTTTAAGTTTCTTTATGCTCATTTTTATCTCCTTTAATTTAAATTAAAAAAGTAAATAAATGTAGGTTAAATGGCGGAGTGAGAGGGATTTGAACCCTCGCGGCAATTTCTCGCCCTAACGCGTTAGCAGTGCGTCCTCTTCAGCCTCTTGAGTATCACTCCAGGTAAAAAGTAGTTTTTCAAAAACTACTTTTTAAATTATTACATTAAACTAAGTCTTTTTCAAGAGCCAAGCCGACCTTGCCTCTTTTTTCGTCAATCGCGACAACATAACATTTAACGATATCGCCAACTTGCACAACCTCAGAAGGGTGCTTAATGAAACGTTTTGCCATTTTAGAGATGTGAATTAGCCCGTCTTCGTGTAGTCCAATGTCTACAAACGCCCCAAAGTCTACAACGTTTCTGACAGTTCCTTCAACTTCCATACCGATAGTTAAATCTTTAATTTCCAAAATTGTAGATTTAAGCAAAGGTTGTGGAAATGAGTCTCTTGGGTCTCTAAGTGGTTGTTTTAAGGATTTTACAATATCTTCCAAAGTATAGCGGTCTGTATTTAGCGCCTCTACTTCTTTAGTTAAACTAAAGTTATTTAGTTTTTCGTCAATTATTTCAACTTTGCCAATGTCTTGTTTTTGGATGTTAAACTTGCTCATCAAAGCCTTGGCAACTGAGTAAGACTCGGGATGAATTGGCGTCATATCTAGAATTTCATCGCCATCTGTGATGCGAAGAAAACCAGCGGCTTGTTCGTATACTTTGTTAGTAATGTAGGCAACTTCTTTAAGTTCTTCTCGGTTTTTAAAGCCTTTTTTGCTTTGTCTCGCATCAACTATAGATTTTGCTTGTTTTGAGTTAAGCCCAGAAACATAAGTAAGCAGGGCGGTTGACGCGGTGTTTAGGTCAACTCCGACTGAGTTAACGGCAGTAGTTACTACAAAAGAAAGTTCTGAGTTTAGTTTTTTTGGCGAAACGTCGTGCTGATATTGTCCAACTCCGATAGATTTCGGGTCAATTTTAACAAGTTCAGAAAGTGGGTCTTGTAGTCTTCTCGCAATAGAAGCAGCGGAACGCTCTTCAACTTGCAAGTCTGGAAACTCAGCACGAGCAACTTCAGAGGCTGAATACACAGAAGCACCGGCTTCAGAAACTATAACGTACTTAACGTCTAGTTTAGCCTTAGTGATAACTTTTGCCACAAACTCCTCAGTTTCACGAGAAGCTGTTCCGTTTCCAATTGCTATAATTTCCACGTCATATTTACGAATTATAGTAAGCAGGTCTTTTAGGGCTGCTACTCTTTGTTCTTCTTTAAAGAAATCGTGAAAAAAAAGTTTGCCGACTTCCAAAAGTTGTCCAGTTGGCGAGATTACCGCCATTTTACAACCTGTTCTAAAACCAGGGTCAATACCAAGCACCATTTTGCCTTTAATTGGTGGTTGTAGAAGCAGTTTTTCAACGTTTAAAGTAAACACTTTAATTGCCTGGTCTTCTGCTTTTTCGGTCAGCTCTGCTCTGATTTCTCTTTCAATTGAAGGATAAATTAAACGTTTTAAACTATCTTGAATTGCTAGTTTAAGGTGCGGAGTTGCTGTGCTTTTAGGTTTTAAAATGACTTGTTTTTCAAGATACGCAAGGATATCTGCGTTTTCGCATTCTATAGAAGCAGTAACTACTTTTTCTTTCTCAGCACGGTTAATGGCGAGAACTCTATATTCCTTTACCTTAGTGCAAGGTTCTTGAAACTCATAGTAAATCTCGTAAACTCCCTTTTCATCAACTGCATCTTTTTTCTTTCTGGAAACTAGTTGTCCATTTGCAAAAACGTATTCTCGCATCCATTTGCGATACTCTGCATTGTCAGAAATTTGCTCAGCGATGATGTAGAGTGCTCCTTGAATTGCCGCTTCTTTTGTTTTAACTGTTTCGTTTATGTATTTTTCGGCTTCAGACTCGATTTCTGTGTCTGGAAAAGTCAAGATAAACTGAGCAAGTGGTTCAAGGCCGGCTTTAATGGCTTCAGTTGCTTTAGTCTTTTTCTTTTCTTTAAATGGACGGTAAAGGTCTTCAACTTCTACTAACTTAGTGCACGCTTCAATCTCTGCTTTCAGTTCAGGTGTCAGCATGCCTTTTTCGTCAATCAATCTACAAACATCTTCTTTTCTTTGTTTTAAGTTAACTTGGTATTCATATTCCTTGTTAATCTCGTTAATTTGCTCTTCGTCTAGGTTGCCAGTAACTTCTTTTCGGTATCTGGCGATAAAAGGAATAGTACCACCTTCTTCAAGCAATGCTAGAGTTGCTTTAACTTGACTTTCTTTAATTGCCAGTGAGTCGGCGATTTGTTTAATAATTTCTGCGTTCATTTATATTTTCCTTTGATTTAAAAAGTAGTTTTTATTTTTTAGGGTCTTTATGGGTATTTAAAATATTGTAAATGTCTTTGAAGTTATTTGCGCGCATTTGCTTTTCAAAATCACCTTCTGGTGTGCTTTGGAAAAACATTGGCACTTTGACGTCTTCTTTGTGAGTTATTGAACCATCTGGGTTTTTGTAATCTGGGAAGTTAGCAATGTCCATAAACTTATTGTCTGCAGAATCTGGAATATTGACACCCAAAATCAAAACATCGCCTTTTAGTTTTTTAATTAACTTGCGCAGAGACTTTGAGTATCTGGTGTAAGAACGCTCTTTTTGGTCATAAAACAAAATATAGATGTAGCGTTTTGATGTGAAGTCTATGTTGTTGTTGCCAGAGAACTTAAGAGAAGACAAGGCTACGCCTTTTTTCTTGGCCATAATAGTTTCAAAGTCACCAGTAGTGATGGTGGTAATGTCGTCAAGTGGTTTGCGACGGTTGTCGTAGTCGTATTTAATTCCGTAGTAAATACCAAAACCAGCAGACAAGAGAATTGTCAAGGCAGAAAAAACAATAATTATCCAAATAATGATTTGTTCTGCTTTAGAATAGGGTTTTTTAGGTTTTCTTTTTTTCTTTGAAGTAGTAACTTCGTTAGTTTGTAAATCTGGGTTAATTATATCCATTTTTAGTACCTCAATACTCGTTAATTATACCACATTTTCGTGCTTTAAATTGTTTTCAAAACCTGGATAAAAGGGCTTTATTTAGCCATTTATAGTTTATTTTAGATGTTTTTGAAATAATTTTGGGTTTTTATTTGAAATTGTATATAGAAAAGTTTTAATAATGATAAAAAAGGTATACACGCACGTGTATACCTTTTAATTTGAGTAAAATTAAACTAAATTACCATTTGTCATTGATATTGTCAGGTAAGTTAATAGCAGGTACATCTGCACCCATTGCAACCATTTCAAATTCAGCTACAATATTAAACGATATAAGAACTGAAAGAGCAGTTTGAACTTTAAATTTACGTAAATACTGTTTATCACCTTCAGGCATAGTGATTAGTTTAATAACAATATCACTCATGGTAATTGGCGATGGCAATTTACCTTTTACGATATCTTTATCAACAGTAAACTCGTAATCATAACTGTTTGATGATTCTGTTTTACCCGCAACTATTTTTTTAACTAGTTTAGCAATATCTAAATTATCAAGCGGTCCGCGTTTAACTAATCTAGGTCTGTTAAATCCTCTAACTGGAGTAGGTTTTGTTTGACCATTCCACAGTTGGTCATCTGCGTAAATCATTGTTAAGATATAGGCAAATAAGTTAGCCTTCATTTCAGACTCAGTGAACTCGTAATACTTAGTCACTTCAGGTCCGTATTTTTTACTTGCAAAAAAAGTACCAACCCAAGTTACTTCTTTAGTTTTAGTTCTTAAGTATCCACGACCGTTTTTCATGTAAAAATGAACAGAAATATTACCTTTGTTAACTTGATTTACTTGACCAAGTACTTTGGCACCAGTGTAATCCATATCAAATGTAAGTTCAATTTGTGTACCATTAGGATCAGCAAAATTCATTTTAAGGTCAACATTTTTGATATTCAAACCTACACCAAACACTTTATTTGAAGTAATTTGCCCTTTAATGTGATATTTCTTTTTGTCAATGGTGTTCATTACTGCATCTACAAAAGTATCAAAGTGTTTAAACTCTTTTTCTGTAAAGTCTGCTTCATTTGGCGCAGTGATTTCTGTGTAGTCGATTTGTTCAAAAACAGCCTGCTCAATTTTGCTTTCCTTAAGTTGAGCGTTAGCGATTTGTAGTTTCGCAAAACGAATGTCTGTAAACTCAAGGTCAAATGTACCACTAATCTCTCCGTAATTAACGCTAGCGCGGACATTAGTTTTAGTAAAGTCAATCTCAGTTAGAATTTCAAATAAGTCAGTGGCGTTTTCAGGTTTAGTTAGTCCTCTTTGGAAACGGCTGTAGATAGGTGAGTTTAAGTAAGTAAGTCTAGAGGCTAGGTTTAGTCCAAGAATTTCTTTTAAGTTTTCTGGGTTACTAAAATACTTAAGGGCTTTTTCCAGAGCCTCGGCGCTGCCACCAAAAGTACCAATTAAACGGTATCCTGAGCGAATAAATTCCTCTTGGCTAATTTTGACGCGAAGGCCATTGACATCTAGGTAAATGTAGCCGTTTAAGAAAGTAATTCTACCTTTGTAGTCCTTGCCGCCGTATTTTGCTTCAAAGTTTACGTCTAAGTCAAAGGTATTGCCTTTTGAGTTGATGGTAAGTGAGCCTTTTGAAACTTCTAAGCTCTTTCCGTTTAGTTCAAAGGTACCAGCGAAGTTAAAGGTTTTTTGAGGGGCCTTTAGCATAGACTTAATTTTTTCAACATTTGCAAACAAATCAAGAATGTCTTGGTAAGTCTTCCATTCGTGTTCTGGAACTGAACCAAGGTCTTCGGTGGCCGCTGGAGTAACAGTAGCCTGAACTAAGTTTTTATAAGTAATGTCTGCCTTGCGGTCAAGTAAGTTAGCGCGGACATTTAGATCGCCATATCCTAGATTTAGTTCGCTGCTAGTTAAAGAAAACTGAGTAAGTAGGTTAAAGATGTTTTCAGCATTGGCTAGTTTCAGTAAGTCTGGTGCTTTTTTAATGATTTGAGTAAGCTCTTCAACTGAAAGTTTAAACTTCAGTTTTTCGGTTTCAAAATACAGATATTTTTTGTCGTAGTAAACTGTGGCTTTTAGGTATTTGTCTTTAAATTTAAGGTAAGTTTCCAGTTTGGCCAGAACCTCGCCTTTAAGCGAAAGTTTACCAGAAAAGTCAGTACCCATTTCACCGCTTTGAGCCTTGCCGTCAATTTCGTAGGTTTGCGCGTATAGTTTAAGTAAGTTTAAAATTGTCTCGGTGTCGGCGTATTGAACTGCCGGAACTACACCTGTGTTTTGTTTAGTTGACTTAGTTAAAGTAGTCTGTAGTCCTAAATCTGGCAGAGTTAGCCTGATTTCTTTTTTAGTAAGGTCAATTTCAGCAGACAACTTAATTCCGTTAATTGAGAAGTTAGAAAGTGTGATTTTATCTTTAGTAAAAGTAAGTGCGTCAATTAAGTCTGTGTAGACAGACAAATACTTAATTAAATCGGCTTTACTTGAAAGTCCAAGTAGTGGTTTTAAATCAGCAAATATTTTTTGAATTTCTGCCTGCAGACGACTGATGTCTGCAAAAGGTATTTTTAAGTTCAGTTTTTGAGTTAAAGCATATAGTGTGCGTTCAGAGATATAGAGATTATTTAACTCAAGGAAGTAAGATTTTTCGCCAAGCTTAAACTCAACTTTACCAGAACCAGCGAAGTTAACTTTAGATTTAAGGTCAACGTTTCCGCTGAGTTCTCCTTTAAACTTAGCAGTATCTGTTGTTGTGGCTTTCAGTTCATAGGTTGAAGAAAATAAATCAAAAACTTTTTCAACAAATGAACGGTCTAGCCACTCAATGCCTTCAGGTACATCTTTAGTTTCTGCGTCTTCTTGTTTAGTTAAAGTTAAGTCCAGCATACTGGCGTATTTAACTTTAAGAGCTTTCGCAGTCAGATCTGCTTTGACTTCTAGGTCTTTAAGTATACCTTCTCTGAATTTAGCCACAATGCTAGTTTGACTAAACTCAAAAGTACCTGCAATCACTGCTTTAATTAAGTCTTGAGTCAGTCCTACAGTAATTCCTGAAAACATATCTTTGAGTTTTTGGCCTTCAGAAATTAGCGCTTGGATGTCTTGCAGGCTTAATTTCAGGTTAACTTTTTCGTTTTGCAGGTAGAAAAACTCTTTGTCATAAAGTAGACGGAAGGTTTGTTGAATATCTTTGTAAATTAGTTTTAACTCAAGGTCCAAAATAGTTTTGCGTGCAAAATTTAGGGCACCTTTGATTTCTACTTTTAGATTCTCTTCGTTTACAGGTAAGTTAAACTCACCATTTACTGCGTAGCCAGTTGCGACTAAGTCTGCTGTTTTTTCAAAAAACTCACGGTCTAAAAACTGAGTTGTTGTGTTTGGCTGATATAAGTTAAGTTTTTTATCTGTTTTCTTTAAAGTTAAGTTTAAGTTAAGTGGACTTGCAGATATAGATAGTGCTTTTTCTTGGAATTTAAAACGCAGAGAAACCTTGGTGATGTGTTCAATTCCAAATGCTTTCTTTAAGTCAAAGTCTAGACCTTCTTTAGAAATATTTAGCGCATCTAAGACTTTTGTAAGCTCTAGTTTTGGCGCTAAATAAGTTTGACTTGAGTTATTTAGACTTACGTTTCTTATAGAGATACCACTTGCTTTTTCAATTGCTTTTTGAATTGCTGCGATTATCGCTGAAATTTCGCTGTAGGCGACTTTTAAGTTAAGGGTTGGGTATTCTTTTGAAAGCAGGTAGATTTGCTTGTCTTGAATGTGTAGTTCAAAGTTCAGGCTAATTGGACTTCCAAGTTGAGGGTGTGTGAATTTCACGCCTAAATCTGCTTTAAGTAGATGTTTTGAAGTTAAGTCAACTTGTGCGTTTTTCACGCTTAAGTCTAGTTTTGCGTCTTTACCTAGGTATTTTTCAGTAATTTCTTTTGGAAGCGAGTAGTTAACGTCTTGAATTGTATATCGAGTTGAGTAAAGTTCAGCAATTTTTAAAATATCACTTGCCGTTAAGACATTTGGATTTTTCAGCAACTCAGCGATTTTAGCCTCGGCTCTTTCACCAACTTCACTAAACTCAGTTGGAGTTAAGGTTAAGTGTAGATTAAAGTTTGAAATAGTTAAGTTAATTGCTTTGGTTTTGCGGTTGAAGTAAATTTTGCCTTCGTATTCTGCGTATTTAGCCGCCAAGGTAATTTCTTCTTTGGCGATGATTAGAGATTGGATTACAAACTTAGAAATCAGCGCTTGAATGTTTGCGGTTGCGCTGCTTTGTAGTTGTAAGTTATTGAAGTTAATTTCACCTTGACTCTTGATAAGTTCTGTGATTTTAGCAATTAACGTGCCAATTTCTTCAATTGAAACTTTAGCGTTTAGTTTTGCTGATTTTAAATAAACTGTGTTTTTAGAAAAATACAGTTCAAAACTATAAACTAAATCTTTAAACTTAGCCTCGGCAAAAAGCACTGCTTCTACATCTTGGAAGTTGTTGTTAACAGAAACATAGCCTTTGTGAATTGTTAAGTTGACTCCGTTAATCTCGGCACTACCGGTAACGCTGTGAGGTTTAGTCATTACACGTTCTTTGATTTTGTTTGCCTCAGAAATGTCAAGAGGTAGTTTCGCGCCTGGTTGAACTTCAGTTTTTGAGTTAAGGTCAGCAAGCGGAAGGTCAATATATTTGTTTTCGTTAATTTCAAAAATGTTTGCGTTAAACTGTGGGTCTGAGTTTAGATAACCTGTGATGTTAAAGTTAAACGCAGTTAGTTTAAAGGTAAGTAGTTTGGCTTCGTCTACGGTTGGGTAGTTTAACTCAAATTCAAGTGACTTAATTAAAGATTTAACCAGTGGCATTTTGTCAATGGTTTTAGCAATACTTTGAAGCGTTGCAAAAGGGTTTGCAAAGTCTAGATTTAGTTCAGATAAGTCAATGCCGAAGTTATTTAAGTTAAAGCCGCCAATTTCACCTTTTAGGCGAGACATTTCAAAGACTTTGTGCATGAGTTTACTAAAGTCCTTAACATTGGCCTTTAAATTGTAGCCGCTTACTTTAGCGTAGACTTGGTTGCCAATGATAGAAATGTCGGCAAGTTCTTTGCCTGCTTTCATAATTTTGGCATTTAAATAAAGTGTGTTGTCTTTGTATAGTAGATTTAACTGAATATTAAAGTCAGCAAAAGAAACGCTGGCCTGGAATTTACCGCTTTCAAGAACTTTTAGGAGTTTTTTAAGGGCAGGTTTACTAAAACGATTAATTTGTTTGCCGTTTTGATCTTCTGGTGACACTAAATAAGGAGTTTCGTTTTGGTATGAGTTTAAAGTCATGGCAAAACGATCGTCTTTGGATTTAAAGGAAGTTAAAAGGCTGCCACTCGCTTGATCCACGGTTAAGTTAGTAAAAACTTGAGAAATTATTTCGTTTAAGTCAATACCACCAGGTAGGTATTTAGAAAGGGCTGAGCGAATTTGTGGGGCTAGTTCTTTTAAGTCAGCATGCGCAAAATATTGTACGTTTTTACGTTTGTTTGGCCCAAACTCAACGTATACTCCACGGTTATCTATATAAATGCGGCCAAGTTTTGGAATAGAAATTGAAATCTTTCCTTTAAGCAAGTCTATAGCCACTTTGATTTCTGAGTCTGAGTCAGTCTTAGTAATTGAGTTTAAAGCGTAGTTTAAAGTAAAGGAAATTGTACCACGCGGGTTTAAATCTGGGTCTTTAAAGTATTTTAGTAAAAACTCAGTTAAATCAAGTTCATTAACCGGTGCTTTTGGACTAGGAAGTTTAGTGCCAGGGCGGTGAGTTAAAGCAAAGGCTGTTTTGCTTTGGTCAAAAGCAACGCGTCCATCTTTTACTTTTAAGTTGTCTTTCGCTAACTTTAAGTCAAGGAAACTAAATAAACGTTCTGCGGTTTTAACTAAATTAGTAAAGTCAATTAAGTTAATTAACTCCTCTAGGCTATTTTTAGTTAAGTCAACATTGAAAAACTCTTTGACAATTTTGTTTAAATCAAAAGTTAAAGAACGAGATTTAAAGTGCATTGTTAGTTTATTTTCAACAATGTCAAAAGGGATGTTGTAGTTTTTACCAAAAGCAGTCAGGCTAAGTTCACCACTTGCAGAAATAGATGTTTTATTGTTAAACGAAACTAAAGCGTTGACCGTCAAACTAGAGTTTGCGTTGATTTCTTTAGATAAGTTGAACTCAAAAGTATCACTAAAGATTTTTTTAAGTTGCTGAGTGGCGGTGTCAAAATCAGTTTTGACTTCTGGAAACTCAGGGTTTGCCGGTTTTTCTGCGCGTTTAAAGTTAAGTTCTAGAGTTTTTCCGTTTGTCTCTTGTTTGGCGTTAAACTCAACTAATTCTTTGGTATCTTTGTTGATGTAGAAAGTTAAAGTTATACCTTTGGCTTTAGTTTCAAGTACAGTGTAGGCACCGATGTTTTTAGGTTTGGCGAAGTTTTGGTTAAGTTCACCAATTATTTCCTGCAGATTAGGTAGATTTAAGAAACTACCTTTATTAAATAATTTGCCAATTAACTCAACAATAGAGTCGGCTTCGCCTGTATAGGTTTGACCAAGCATTGAAAAGGTATATTTTTTGTTTTCAAAGTGTAGATTAAATAATCTAGACTCAATTTTTAAAATTGAGGGGTCTTTTGAAAAAGTTGCGGTAAACTCAAGGATTTGACCGTTGACGTTTAGTGAACCTGTGAAGTTACCTGATTTTACTTTTGAAAAAGCGTCTATTAAAAGATCGGTTGCATCTGGCTTTGTCTCTGTGTTTTCGCCGTGTTTACGAAAGTCTTTGTGAAAGAAGTTATGGAAATCTTCAGTTTGGACTTTTTCTTTTTTGTAGGTAAAAGTTTGCGTCATGGTTGCCGCAAAATCAGAAGAAATGCCTTTAACGGTTAAGTTATACTCTTCGTTTGAAACAGTTTTTAAAACTTCCCAACGATCGTTCATAGTCACTTCTAAAGTAAATGATTTAAAAGTTGGGTAGTACGGAGTTTGAGCCATTTCTCTGACTTCAACTGCGTATTTACCGGTCGCAGCAAGTTTGCCAAGACCACTTGGTTTATTTAAGTCTTCGTCTACCACAAAATCAACGCGGTAAGTGGTTTCTCCATTGGCTTGGTTGATTAAGTCTACTTTTTTAATGGTTTTGCGAGAAAGAATTTGTTGAGTGAAGTCTTTTAAGTCAGAGCCTAGGATGTTTTCAGTAAAATCGGCTTCAGTAAATGGAGCGTCTGAACCTTTATATTGTCGCCAAACTGGTTTGGTAAAGTCACCATTTTCAAAATTAGCAAGTTCTTTAACAAAGTACTGCGCACCACGTGGCGACTCGTTTCTAAAAACATAGAGACCAGGACTAGCAAACGTGCCCTTTGAGTATTGTTTGTTTGCCAAATGCGCAGTGTCGTATTGACGAATTGCTTTAATTTTTTGAGTAGTTGAACCAAAAGAACCAAAGTAAGCGGTAGCCTGTCCGCTGGTTTCGCTTTGGAAATGACTTTGGTCTCTAAAAACTTTGGCGGCAATTAAAATGTTTTTCAAGTGATTGGTTTCGTCAATTGGTTTAGTGCCATCGTTTGGACGGTCAATGTATTCGTTGTTAATGTTAGTCTTTGGTTTTATGTTGTTTGGTTTTTGTCCCAATGACAAAAAGGCCATCAAGGCAACGATAATTGAGCCTAAAAATAAAGCAAATAAAGCACTAGTAGTTTTTACAGGGCGAGTGTAGGGTTTAGTTGAGTAAGGTTGTGAAAATTGCTTTTTGGCTTTGAATTGACGGGGTTTTTGTGGAACTGGTAAGTTAGTGGTTATTTCTTCGTATTTAATAAAATCTTTTTTCATAAAGTAAAACTCCTTTTTGAAAAGTTCACACTTTTGTTTGTGTTATTTTAATGACTTTATATATGTAGTAAATATTTAGTGAGAAATATATTTTAATTAAGTAGTTCAAAAAGTGCTTACATAATTATACCCTACCTATAAAAAAAGTCATTTTTTAATTGTAAAAGTAGTCCTGTATATAACCTGAGTTCAGAAATTTAGCACAATATTTTTAAGACTAAAAAATAATTCATCTACCTTATTCGCTAATTTTAATGTGTTCTTGTGCTATAA
>CAUUGG010000008.1:0-36553 GCA_963544825.1 uncultured Acholeplasmataceae bacterium | reverse complement strand
ACCCACAACCAAATCCTAATCCACCAACTCCGTCCCCAGAGCCTGAACCAAATCCTAATCCACCAACTCCGTCCCCAGAGCCTGAACCAAATCCAACTCCTAAAAACCAGCATCCTGTAATTAAAGCAGTTCAAGCAAAGGATAATGAAAAAGTTACCGCAATTGGCTGGATAGTTGCCTATTACTTAAACTTTGGCGTGGCTCTTCAAGATAGTACCGGAGGAATTACTTTAAAATCGGGTAAAAACGACTCAGTTAAGTTTAGTCAAATCCAAGCGCTGGTTGGCAAGTACGTTCAAGTTTCCGGAACTCGCACTGTATACAACGGTTTAGTTCAAATTTCAAAAATTACTGAAATTAAAGAAATTACAAATCCAGAAGAACCTTTTCCAACAGCCCTAGACATTACTAAACTAGACATTGTTAAACACCAGGCTAGACTACAAAGTACGCTAGTTAACATTACTAACGCAAAGGTTAAAAGTTTTGAAAAAGACTCAAAATACGGAAACATCAATATTGTTTTTGAGTTTTTCGGTAAAGAACTTACCTTTAGATACGACAGCCGCGTAAATAAAGCCAAATGGGCTTCAATACTTGAAAACTTAAAACCAGGTAAGTCTTATGATCTGACTAATTTAGTGTTTTCGTTTTACAACCAACCACAATGTTCAGTTTCAGAAAGTTTTGAGTTTAAACCGCACGTTAATGAAAGCGGGAAAATCAATGTTTTCTTTGACTTAAACGGCGGAACTATTGCAGGTGGTGTTCAACCACAAATTATTGAAGTTGGGCAAACTGCAAAAAACCCTGGCAACCCAACTAAACAAAACTATGAGTTTTTAGGTTGGTCTAAAACTGGCAAAACCGACGATATTTTTAATTTCAATGCTAAGTTAACCGAAGACACAACACTAAAGGCTGTATATAAATACAACGGACCAGCTGAAGATTTAGACGAAGTCAATGGCTATTATTCTTCTGTAAAAGGTCTGGAAGGCGATGCGCTTCGCGCTAGACTTAAACAAATCATAGACAAACCAGCAACTTCTTACGACACAGCACTAGATGCGCTTAGAAAAGCAGATGAGTCTATCACAAACCCTGGTTATTTTTATTTAGCGTATACTGGAGACAGTCCAAAATATCAATATAGAGTAAACTCAAAAAATGGCTGGAACCGTGAACACGTTGTGCCAAACTCTAAGCTAGCACAACACGGTATTCCCAAAGGTGAACTTCACAACTTAAGAGCCTGCGATATTAAAACCAATTCAAGCAGGTCTAATTACCCGTTTGTAGAAGGAAGTGGCACAAATAAAGCAATTAACGGCAACACCTACTATCCAGGTGATGAACATGTAGGCGATATCGCAAGAATTTGTCTGTATATGGCTCTGCGTTATAACTTTCCGCTTAATAAGGTTGGTAAATTAGAGACTTTCTTAAAATGGCATAGACAAGATCCGGTTAACGAATTTGAAAAAAGAAGAAACAATATTTTGGCTCAATATCAAAAAAACAGAAATCCTTTTATTGACAACCCACAGTTTGTTGAAAAGATTTTTGGAAGTGCCAAAACTACTTCTTTAAATGAAGTAATGTTTAGTCTTTACTTACAACTAGTTAAACCAGTTTGTATGTTTGGACAAAAACTAGATTTATAAATTAAATTTAAGTAATATAAAAAAGGCCTGAAAAGGCCTTTTTATATAAGTATTTATAAGATATTTAACTAAAAGTTAATTGATATTTTTTTTCCACTTTAACAAGATATTTATATCTGAATTAAACGACAGTTTTCGTTCTCTTTTACCTTTAAAAGCTGTATTTTCTACTAACTTAATTGTTTTTATATCTATATCTATAAAGGTAATATAAGAACACATTTTTGTCATTTTCTGGTTTGCGACCCTATTTTATAGAATATCCATGGTTTAAATTATTAAGTTTTGAATTTAAAATAGTGTGCTTAAAGAAAATCACACAATAATTTAGACCAACACCTGTTAAAAAATATAGATAAAAGTTATGTCTACGATTAGTTGCCTACACTGTCAAAAAACTATAAAATCGCATTGTTATGCCTTTTTTAAATTTTATTTAATTTTGTAACTTTTGCTTTTATAACCGTTTGCTATATATATATATGAATTGATACAGTAAATAGTGCTTTTAGTGAAAGACAGATGAGGTTTATAACTGTAAAACACGCTAATTAAGACATATTTAAGGAAACTAATGTTGTCAATATTAAAGCATCTAAAATTTTACAAAACTAATTTATATAATTTATATGAAATATCGTAATACTCTTACATAACTTACACAAGGAGAAAATATGCAACCTGAACAAAATATGCAGTTAAATATGCTCCGCAAGAAAAGAAAAGGATTTTTAATCCCAGCTTTATTTATTCTTGCGTTTACTTCACTTATTTTACTTGTTATCTTTTTATTTTCACACCCTACAGTTTATTTTTCTAAAAATAGTGGTTTCACTGAACACGACGCTGTTAAGGCTGGAAAAAATAAACTACGCTTTGTGGTGCCAGAAACTATAGATACAACTAAGTCTACTTTCATTTCTGTTAGAAAAGAATGGTTCACAACTAGCAGACTTGGAACAATTGTTGACATTAAGGCAAAACCAGGTAAATACTTAGCCCTTGACTTTACAGACCGTCAACACGACTCTGAAGTTTTTACTATCTACACTAAGAACTGGTTTGGAATTAAAAAGCAGTATGACGTAATTATTGATTACTCTAACTTCCTTCGTATCTTTTTCCCAGAGTCACACGATGGTGCAATTCCTCGCAAACCAGAAATTCTTCCATATTCTAAACTACAAACCGAACACAAACACAAATACGAGGAACTTTACAAAATCAAAAGTTTCTATGCATACGACAAAGACGGAAAAATCGCTCCAGAACCTATTCACAGAAGAGATGTTTTTTCTAAAGACATCGCCCAAGGTCGCGCGTTTATTGTTAACAATAGCACGCAAATTTCTTTAGTTTATGATTTCTTACTGCCAGGTATCTTTAAAAACCAAGCACAAAAAACTCAAGTTTACGACCTTGTTGATAAAACTGTTGGAAAAGCAAAAACTCTTGATCCTGAAAAACAAGGACATGAAATTCAGTTTAACACCCCACCTTTCTATATTTCTAAGTTCCTTGGTTGGTACTATATTGACCCAACTGGCAACCGAGTTGACTTAAAACCAGGCGAAGAGTTTAATATCCCAACTTGGGTAAAATCTGAACTTAGACTAATCGCTAAATACGACATCACTGCTGATATAGATAAATTAGCACCAGCTCTTGACAAGCAAGGTCTTGTAGCAGTCTCTTACTTTGATGGCGTGCAAAGAGTATTTTTAGATATTGTTAAGAGAGGCACACCACTTCGCGAACACATCTACAATAAAGACGGATATGTTTATGAAGGCTGGTATAAAGACAGCGCTTTCACAAAAAAAGTAGACTTTAGTCAGGAAGTTGCAACTACTCATATTTCTCTTTACTTAAAGTCAATTCCGCAAAATCAACCACAACCCGAAAAACCAACTAAATATCACACTATTACTTTCAAAACTCCAGATGGTGCATCTCAACTTTCTCCAGCAAAAGTGGCGCGCGACCAAAAACTAGATGCAAACTACGCAGCTCCAAACCGAGTTTCTAAAGTTTATCCAGACGGCAAACTTGAAGAGCTTGACTACTGGACAATTTGGGATCCTGTTACTAACCAAGACACAGGTGTTAAGTTTGACTTTAATACTCCAATTACCAGCGACCTTGTACTGTATGCTCATTTAAGACCATATAAAGCACCAGACTCAGAGCGCCCAGTAACTTTCAAAGTACTTGACCATATTCAAAACCAAATACTTTACGACAAAACTTTAACTGCATTTAACAACAAAATTCAAGACACAGATAAAGCAGAAATTAATGGAATTTTACGAAATGCTCCTGCTGACGTTGAAACTCCAATGGGCACATACCGCTTTAAAGGTTGGTATTTAAATGGCGATATTAACTCTCCGTTTAACATAGACGACACACTTCCAAAAAACATCAAACATTTTGAAATTCACGCAGTTTATGATTTTGAACCAAACGACAAAGTACCAAACCCACAAGACCCAGATAATCCACTTCCACTTGACCCAAGTTTAGTTAAACTAACTTTCTTAACACCTGAGCGCACTGTACTTGCAGTTCAAACTCAAGAAAAAGGCAAGGCTTACGTAGGAACTCTACCAACTATTTCTAAACTAGGCTATGTATTTAAACACTGGGCTTACTTTGAAAACAACGAAGTTAAAGACCAATTTGATACTACTACTGTTTTAAATGACAACAAAGTACTATATCCTGTGTTTGAAAAAGATCCAAACGCAAACCTTGAAAACGAAGAACTTCACACAGTTAAGATCTACAATCCACTACTTAAATCAACTCAAGTCTTAAAAGTTAAAAAAGGTGAACTACTTGGAGTAGATACAAACGCCTACACCACTACTATTGAAGACAAAGAATACGTCTTTGACAAGTTTACAAACAAAGAAGACGGCTCTGACTTTGACCACTTAACAACTGCGATTACAAAAGACCTTGAGTTAACTGTTCACTTAAAAGAAAAGGAACTTGCTGGCTTTAGGCAAATTGACATTAAAATAATTGACCCTGTTCAAGGTAAAGTTTTATTTGACGGTAAAATCCGCGTTAAAGACAACCAAATATATGCACCAGACCGCGCAAAACTACAGGCTATCCTTGACACAGTTGGTGCAGACATTGACACTATACTTGGTAAATACCGCTTTAAAGGTTGGTATTTAAACGGAGACATCAACTCTCCGTTTACAGTTGGCGACAATTTAGATCCAAACACTACTAACCTAACAGTTAAGGCAGTTTACTACTTTGAAGATAACAACAAAGTACCAAATCCAGATAACCCAAGTGACCCTCAGCCACTTGACCCTACTTTAATTAAAGTTACTTTCCTTTCAGACAGCTACTCAGTTATCTCTGTTCAAACAAGTAAAAAAGGAAAAGTTTTTGACGGAACCTTACCAAATGTTGAAAAACGTGGCTACATCTTTAAACACTGGGTTTACTTTAAAGCAGGAATAGTTGGCTCTATTTACAACGAACAAGACGTGCTTACTGAAAACACAGTTTTGTATCCTGTCTTTGAAAAAGACCCAAGTGAACCTGAGCCAAAAAACACTGCTAAAGTCACTATGCAAAGCGAATTGCTTGGACAAAGCGAACATAGGTTTGTCAAAAAAGGTACAAAGCTAGATTTAGATCCACAACAATTTAATACTAAAGTTGGCAAATACTTGTATAAGTTCAAACGTTTCGTTGATGAAAATGGAAATACTTTTGACTACAAAACTAAGCCAATTACTGAAGATACCACTTTAAAAATAGAATACGAAAAAACTGAGCCAAAGGCTAAATACACTATTAAACACGTATTTGAAGGGGTAGAAGGACAAATCCCGGAAACTACTAAAACTGTAGAAAAAGAAACTACTGTTGGCAGCGAGATCACTGTAGACAGCAGTGATGGTCTACCTGGTCTTGATCACGGATTTGATTTAGTTGATTCAACTGAAACTAAAACAGTTAAAGCAGATGGTTCTACTGAGTTTATCTTAAACTACAAACGAAAAGAGTTTACCGTGACTTACCAAGCAAACTACCGCAATCAATTCCAAGGAACTACGGTTTCAAACGAACCCCAAACTCACAAAGTTAAGTATCAAGAGAAAATCAAAGAACCAAACCCTGTGCCAAAACTAGAGCGACACGGCCGCACATATACCTTTAAACACTGGCAACTTGAGTCTACTATGAACGGAGTTTACAGTGAGCAAAGTCCTTATAACTTCAACACCAGAGTTAACCGCAATGTTGATTTAGTGGCTTATTTTGATGAAAAAATTGAAAAAGTAAACTACAAAATCGTACATATGCTAGAAAAACAAGGTGAAAGTAGTGCACTTAACGGTCAATACGACAGAATTGAAGAAGTTGTTCAAGACCAAAAAGTAGAAGATGGTGCTGCTTACCGAGATTACTCAGCACTAGACTCTAACCTATATGAAAAAGATACTGCACACCCAGATAACTTGCTTAATGCACAGCTTAATGTTGGTGATAACACTACCGAAGTTCGCCAATACTATAAGTTAAAAGAAACAACTGTTAACTTCCGAAAAACAGCAGGTATTGAAAGTTTTGATTCTTCCGAAACTATATCGGTTAAGAAAACCAGAAAAATTAACTTACCTAACTACAACTTAAAAGCAAATTACGAGTTTACAGGTTGGAGTTTAAGTGAAAGCGGACCAAGTCAGGCTGAGTTTATAGCAAGTGGTGACAGTATGGATATTTACGCGAACACTAGAATTCTTGAATCTAGAGTTAAATACACTATTTTAACTCAAAGAGCAGATGGTGGATATGACACAACTTATGAAACTAAAACTGCCTTAATTGGTTCAGTTCACACATCAAGTTATGCAAATCCAAATAGTTCTATTTACCGAGACCCACGTTTCAACCCTACTCAATTTACTGTGAGCGCAAATGAAGACGAAAACCAGGTGACTGTAACCATTGACAGAAATGTCTACACAGTTACTTTTGAAGTTAAAGGTCATTCTGGTCTAATTCTAAATAGAGCAATTAGACATGGTGCTACAATTGGAGCGATTGATGAAAGCCAGTTTTCAGCAGATGGAAATGGTATTATAAAAACTGAACTAGATGGTATGGAAAAAACTAAGGAAGAAATTGAAAGTTTCTTAGTTCAAAAAAACCATAAAGTAACTTTGCATATCGGCAGACTTATTAAGAAGTTTGGTAAATACCCACAAACTAGAGTTGACAATCCTGCAGGAATTCGCCATATAAAAAACGAAGTACACGAACTTAAGTTTAACTCAAAAGGCAAAGACTACACTATGCAGTTTACTCGTAGTTGCTGGCAAGACAACGTCGGCAATAAATATGAAAAATACAATGATCAATACTTTAAAATAGAAGATGTTATTTTTGTTAAAATTCCTAAACTAAACACTTGGTATACCGATAAAATCATAGACTTTTCACCTTTTAACATCTCTATCTCAAATTATCCTGATGATGCAATACCTGAACGTTCCATCTTTAAAGCATTGATAAATGATATCGGAAATGTTTTGGGTGGTGAAGTCCATATGCCAACTTATGATACCGGTGATTTTAAAGTTAAACCTGCTTATGACGCAGGCATACAGTCTCGGTTAATAAAAGAATCAACTGACTATGCCAAAGCAATTTTAGGTCCTGATGCAGATAATTTGTATTATCGTGGTTTTGATGTAAGCTCTCTTAATACTGGTGGTAATAAATTTTATTACCGTAAAAGAAACAATCAGTTGTGGTGGCTCGGTACAAAGGTAGATTACCCTTCCGCTCTCGCTAACCTTGTCAGAACCGACAATATCTTGGGCGCTAGCGGTATGGCCAGTGTTTTCGGTGTAGTAGTTTGCATTAGGTAGTTTTTTTCTTTTCTTTCGACAGCAATTTATTTCTGCTTTGTCCTGAAGTTGTTATGTCTTTTACTTTTTAGAAAAAGTAATCTTCAAATTTGTTTAATTGACTTTTTAAAAAACTTTATAGGTTTATCAAAAAGTCTGTTACTTATTTCTATTTGCACATATTTCTACACTAATTTCTTACTCTACTTCACTTTATATATTGAAGCGAAGTAGAGTAAGAATTCAATAATTTTCAAAAATTGAAGTATAAAACCAGAAAATATTTAAATTACTTTTATTTAATTTTTATAAATGAATCCATAATTAAACTTTAAATAAAGGTAATTTAAATATTTTAATTACAAGAGAACTACATAACTTACTTATTTTAAAAGAGAGGTTTAACTATGCAAAATAATAAAAGAAAAAGTTTAATAATTTCGGCTTTGTTTATTTTTGCCTTAATTTTAACTGCTTTATTTTTAATTTTTTCATTTATGCATCCCACACTTCATTTGGCTAAAGCGAGCGGCTTTAGTCAAAAAGACTTAAAAAAACAGTCACAAAAACTACGCTTTGTAGTGCCAGATACTATTGACACCACTAAGTCTACATACATTTCAATTAAAAAAGAGTGGTTTGAAAGTTCTGCTCTTGGCAAAATCACAGAAATTAAAGCCAAACCTGGTAAATACCTAGCACTAGATTTTACAGACCGAAAATACGACTCAGAAGTCTTTACGATTTACACAAAAAACTGGTTTGGAGTTAAAAAACAACACGATGTAATTGTTGACTACTCAAACTATTTGCGTGTGTTTTTTCCAGAGTCTTACGATGGCGCTGCTCCTCGCAAACCCATAATTCTTCCGTATTCTAAACTAGAGTCTGACTACAGAGCGAAACTAGAAGACCTTCGCAAATACGACTCATTTTTTGCCTACGACAAAAAAGGTTTTGTTACTACTACAGCTGTTCGTAGCGAAGAAGTTTTTAACAAACAAAACGCGCAAGGTCGTGCGTTTATTGTTAACAACAATACACACATTTCTTTAGTTTACGATTTTGTGCTACCAGGTATTTTTAAAAACCAAGCTCAAAAAACCCAAGTTTACGAGCAAATTGAAAAAGCAGTTGTCAAAACTAAAACATATGACCCTGAAAAACAAGGTCTTAAGATTAAGTTCAATACTCAACCTTTTTATATCACTAAGTTCTTAGGTTGGTATTACACAGACCCTGTTGGCAACCGTGTTGACTTACTGCCAGGTCAAGAGTTTCAAATTCCTACCTGGGTGAAATCTGAACTTAGACTAATTGCTAAATACGAAATGACTACAGACGTAAGTAAGCTAGGCCCAGCCTTAGATAAGCAAGGTCTAGTTTCAGTTTCTTATTTTGACGGACCTGAACGCGTATTTTTTGACATTGTAAAAAAAGGTACGCTACTAAAAGAGCGAGTTTACGCAAAACCAGGATACGCTTATCAAGGCTGGTACACTGACCCTGAACTAACTAACAAAGTAGATTTCAAAAAGGACATAGCGGTCACTCACACTGTGGTTTACTTAAAATCTATAAAAAGACCAGAAACCACCGCACAAACTCACACTGTAAACTTCATTACTAAAACTAAGGCTAATCAATTACTTCCACTAACTGTTAGACATGGAGAAAAACTTGATACTAACTACTCGCTCCCATCTACTGTATCTTATCTAGACGAACACGGCAATCTTTGGGAACTAGACTACTGGAATATAGTTGACCCGATTACTGGAACCAGAACTAGATTTGATTTCAATACTCTGCTTTCCGAAGACATTACACTTGAAGCTGTACTTAAAAAAAGACTAATTCCAAATTCAAAGTACACAATAAAGCGATACTTTGAGTCACTTAAACATCCAGGTGAGTTTATTGAAGACGCTTCAAAACAAGAAGAAGTTCTTGGCCAAGTTCCAAACCAAGAAGTTGAATTACTTCCGCATCAATACAAGGCCCCAGAAGGTTTCGATTTAACCTCCGATACTGAAACTAAAAAAACTATCAATAAAGATGGTTCTACTGTATTTGAGCTTAGATATACTCGAATTCGCTACAAGGTTAACTTTGAAGTTAACTACAACAATCACTTTGAAGGTGCAAATGCATCCAGTGAACCTACGCAAACCATTGCTTATCAAGGGAAGGCACACAGACCACAACTTACACCGTCCTTAACAAAATCAGGCCATACCTACACATTTAAACACTGGCAACTAAAAGACGAAATGGGCAATGTTTATAAAGAGGTCAACGCATTTGATTTTGACAATACTCAAATTATTAAAAATACCACTTTAGTTGCTTATTTCAAAGAAGAAGTACAAACTGCTAAATATATAATTAAGCATATTTATAAAGGTTTAGTTCAAAGTCAAAATGTTGTTGAACTTGAAACTAAAAACGCTCAAGTTGGCAGTTCGGTAACAGTATCCGAAGCAAATGGTATTTCAAAACCTGGTTTTGAAATTAAACCACAAAGTGAAACCAAAACAATTAAGTCAAACGGACAAACCATCTTTACTTTAACTTACGAAAGAAAAACTTACTTAGTTGAGTATAACTACAACTCAGGTACAGTAAACGGAAAAACTCAAACTTCTAAAACTTACAAGTTCGAAGAAGTACTTAAAGATGTTGAACATCCCGAAAAAACCGATCCTGCACATCTTAAAACCTACACCTTTGCAGGTTGGCAAAATGAAGAAACTGGCCAAATGATAGATTTTTCTCAAGACATCAAAGTTGTTAAAAATTTAAAACTAAAAGCAATTTGGCAAGAAGCAACTGCTACTCGCCCGGTTTACTTAAAGATGATTTGGGAAAAAATCAATGAACAAACAGACCAAAAAGTTGAACAAGAAATCTCAACTGAAAGAAAAATTGGTGCAACCGCACGAATTACAGATGCAGATATTCAAGCAGCATTAAATAAGTTTATCGCTAACAACCTACATCCTAACCACGAAAGTAATTATGATGCTACTAACTCCGTGCTATCTGTAACTATCACTAATTCTACCGACAAACACTACATCACTGTATACTTCAAAGCACGCACCTATACGGTTGATTTTGACTATGATGGTTTAGTAAACTCATCGGTAGCAGATGAGCTAAAATCTACAATAACTCTTAAATATAGCCAAAAATTAAGTACTGAAATCGTTGATAAAATGAAAGCAGTTTCAAAACCTGGAACTGCAGACAAAGACTATGTTTTTGATAAACTTATCAACAAAACTACAGGTGAAGAATTTGACCCTACTATTGCTTACAACAAAAATCTTGAATTAAAACCTATTTTTAAAGAAAAAGACGTACTAGTTGACATTACTCCAAAGGTCTCTGATATTGACGAAGACAAAGTAGAAAATTCAACTTGGCCAAAACAAACTGTGAAAGTTGGAACTAAATTTAACTTCCAACCTACTACTAACATTAAATCTGGCTGGCGTTTTCTTGGTTGGGCGAAAACTCAAAGTGGTCCAGTTGAAGAAATAACTGTAACCAGAACAACTCGCGAAGTTTATGCTGTATTTGCACCAGGTGACACAACATACAAAATTAAACACATTTTTGAAGGTATTGAAGATATCTTAGAGCGAGAAGAAGTAATTACCAAATCTGCAAAAACTAACGATTCAGTTACTGTATCTGAATTAGATAAACTAAACGGATATGACCACGGTTTTGAAGTCAAAACCACTAGTCAGACTCAAACTATCAAGGCAGACGGTTCAACAACTTTTACTTTAAAATATACACGACGTGAGTTTGATGTAACTTTCAATGTTAACTTTAAAAATCAATTAGAGGGTATCGCCTCTGCAAACCCAGAGACACAAAAAGTCAAATATGAAGGCAAGGCAAAAATGCCAAACAACGCCCCTTCAATTACCAAACACGGCCGAACTTATGAGTTTATTCATTGGCAAACTGAAGTTTCAATGAATGGTACCTACTCAGAACAAAATGCTTATGATTTTTTAAGCAAGGTAACTAATAGTCTTAGTTTAGTTGCGTACTTTAAAGAAACAATTCAAACAGTTAGATATAAAGTTGTCCATAAACTAGAAAAACAAGGTAAATTCAGTTCTTTAGATGGCAAATACGACGAAGTTCCTGAAATTATTTCAAATCAAAAAGTAGAAGACGGCGCAACTTATCGTGACTACTATGCACTTGACACTAACTTATATGAAAAAGACACAACACACCCCGATAATGTGCTATTTGCACAACTTACCGCAGGCGACAACACAACAGAAGTTCGCCAATACTATAAGTTAAAAGAAATTAGCATTGAATTTAAGAAAACTGAAGGTATTAAAAACTTTAAAACAGCAGATACTATTAAAGTTAAAAAAACTAGAAGAATCACATTGCCAGAATACGAACTAAAAGATAACTATAAGTTTATTGGTTGGAGTTTATCTGAAACTGGTGCTGTTGAAAATGAGTTTATTGCAGGTGATAGCAATATGCAAATATTTGCTAAAACTGAAATACAAGAAAGAGAAATTACCTACAACATTAGAACTCAAAAAGTAGATGGTAGTTATGATGAAAACACTGAAACTAAGAGTGGAAAAATCGGAACTAAACATACAGTTGAGTACTCAAATTATGACAATACAATATATCAAGACCCGCAGTACAGCAAGCCAGAATTAACGGTAAGTGCAAATCAGGCAGACAACCAAGTAACTATCACTATTGACCGCAAAACCTACAAAGTAACTTATGATATTAAAGGACACACTTCTAAAATTCCAGACAAAATATTTAGACACGGCCAAACTCATGGTGAAATTGACGAAAGTCAGTTCCAAGCAGACGATCTTAAAATCGTTAAGTTAGAACTAGACGGAAATCAAAAATCAAAAGAAGAAATTAAGAACTTAATAGTTACGAATAACCACACAATAAAAGTTTATGTTGGTGAACCTACTAGATTAGTTGGCAAATATCCACAAACTAAAGTAACTAATACCGCAGATATTGTTGAAGATAAGCAAGATAATCGTCTGCTTCACTTTAATTCGAAAGGTCAAAACTACTTCATAGAGTATACTCGCCATTATTACAAAGACAATCTTGGCAACAGATATGAAAAATTAAACGGAGCATACTATAAGTTTGAAGATGTTGAGTTTGTAAAAATTCCAAAAAAAGACACTTGGTTTACTAAACGCATTATTGACTTTTCTCCTTTTAATTTTCACTACAATGATTATGCTGATAACGCAAAACCTGAACACTCTATTTTTAAAGCAATGGTTCTTGATATTGGGAGAACTATTGGGGAAACTACTTATATGCCTACATATGGCGACGATAGAGATTTCGATATCAAACCTGCTTTAGGTCCTACTAATAATAACTTTAAATTAAGAAAAGGGGCTACAGATTATGCAAATGCAGTTTTAGGCCAATATGTAGGCTGGGAAAAAAAATATCGTGGCGCAGATTTAACTACTTTAGGTGTAGGCACTGATTGGCAGCCTTTCTACCAAAACAACCATAAGTCAAACTGGTGGCTTGGCACACAGTATAATAGCCAAAACTCTAAACCACGTGCACGTGCTATTTTGGCTTCATACTTGTTTTTTAGCAATGTTAACTATGTTTATGGTATCGTCGTGTGCATAAGATAATTTTCTTGTCCACTTACTACAGTCATTTATTTATGTTTTATCTTAAAGATGTTATATCTCTTACTTTTTAGCATAAAGTAATCTGCAAATTAGTTTAATTGACTTTTTAAAATAACTTTATAGGTTTATCAAAATAATCTCTTGCTGATTTCTATTTGCACATATTTCTATACTAATTTCTTACTCTACTTCACTTTGTATATTGAAGTGAAGTAGAGTAAGAACTCAATAATTTTCAAAAAATCAAATATAAAAACCCAAAATATTTAAATTGCTTTTGTTTAATATTTATTAAAAATTCCACATCTAGATTTAAAACAAAGGTAATTTAAACATTTTAATTATTAGATAACAGCAAAATCATACTTATTTTTTAAAAAAGAGAGGTTTAAATATGCAAACTAATAAAAGAAAAAGTTTAATAATTTCGGCGTTATTTATCTTTGCCTTAATTTTAACTACTTTATTTTTAATTTTTTCATTTATTCACCCCACACTCAATTTGACTAAGGCCAGTGGCTTTAGTCAAAAAGACTTAAAAAAACACTCAAATAAATTACGTTTTATAGTGCCAGATACTATTGACACCACCAAAACTACCTACATTTCAGTTAAAAAAGAGTGGTTTGAAAGTTCTGGTCTCGGAAAAATCACGGAAATTAAAGCCAAACCTGGTAAATACCTAGCCCTGGACTTCACAGACCGACAATACGACTCTGAAGTCTTTACAATTTACACTAAAAACTGGTTTGGAGTTAAAAAACAACACGACGTAATTGTAGACTACTCAAACTATTTGCGTGTGTTTTTCCCAGAGTCTTATGATGGAGCAGCTCCTCGTAAACCCATAATTCTTCCGTATTCTAAACTAGAGAGTGAATACAGAGAAAAACTGGAAGAACTTCGTAAATACGACTCTTTTTTTGCCTATGACAAAAAAGGCTTAGTTGTATCTACTGCTGTTCACAGCGAAGAAGTTTTTAATAAACAAAACGCACAAGGTCGCGCATTTATTGTTAACAACAACACACGCATTTCTTTAGTTTACGATTTTGTTTTACCAGGAATTTTTAAAAACCAAGCACAAAAAACGCAAGTCTACGAGCAAGTTGAAAAAGCGGTTGGTAAAGCCGAAACTTATGACCCTGCAAATCAAGGTCTTGAAATTAAGTTCAACACCCCACCTTTTTATATAACTAAGTTCCTAGGCTGGTATTACACAGACCCTGCAGGCAATCGTGTTGACTTACTGCCAGGTCAAGAGTTTCAAATCCCTACTTGGGTGAAATTTGAACTTAGACTAATTGCTAAATACGAAATGACTACAGACGTAAGTAAGTTAGGCCCCGCCTTAGATAAGCAAGGTCTGGTTTCAGTTTCTTATTTTGATGGACCTGAGCGTGTCTTTTTTGACATTGTCAGAAAAGGCACGCTACTAAAAGAGCGAGTTTACGCAAAACCAGGATACGCTTATCAAGGTTGGTACTCTGACCCTGAACTAACTAAAAAAGTAGATTTCAAAAAAGACATGGCAGATACTCACACTGTGCTTTACTTAAAATCTAAAGAAAGACCAGAAACACCTTCGCGAACTCACACTGTGAACTTCATTACTAGAACTCACGCAAATCAATTACTACCACTTACCGTTAAACACGGCGAAAAACTTGACTCAAACTACTTACTTCCAACTACTGTGTCTTATCTAGATAGTGAAGGTGATTTACATGAACTAGATTACTGGAACTTAGTTGACCCAATTACAGGCACTAAAACTAAATTTGATTTTAGTACTCAGATTACTGAAGACATTACACTTGAAGCCGTACTTAAAAAAAGACTAATTCCAAACTCTAAGTACACCATAAAACGATACTTTGAATCAGTTGAAAATCCAGGTGAGTTTATTGAAGACATATCTAAACAAGAAGAGGTCATTGGTCAGGTTCCAGGTCAAGAAGTTGAATTACTTCCGCATCAATACGGAGCCCCAGAAGGCTTTAATTTACTTAATTCAACTGTTTTAAAAAAGACAATTGAAAGAGACGGAACCACAACATTTGAACTTAAATACTCACGTAATCGCTATACAGTTACTTACGAGGTTAATTACAACGGCAATCACTTTGCCGGAGTAATTACTTCTGACCAACCTAGTCAGACTGTTCTATACGAGGGTAAAGCAACTAAACCAGCAACCCCTTCACTTACTAAACTAGGATACACATATACATTTAAACACTGGCAACTTAAAGATGAAATGGGCAATTCTTACAAAGAAACTACTGAATTTGATTTTGAAAACACCAAAATCACTAAAAATACAACTTTGGTAGCTTATTTTGAAGAAACACCGAATTTAGTTAACTACACAATTAACCATGTACTTCCTGGTTTAAATAATGCAGTTGGCGAAACAAAACCAGAAATCAAACAAGCGACCGTAGATACTAGTTTAACTATTGATGAAAACAATGCCAACCCTGCTTATTTAGCAGGCTTTGAGCCGATTACAAATAGCGAAACTAAAAATATTGAAGCAGATGGCTCAACCGTTTTTACTATTAACTATCGTCGTCGTAAGTTTACTGTAACTTACGAAGTAAATTACAACGGCAACCATTTTAATGCAACTCCATCTTTACAAGACCCTGAAACCGTTGAGTATGAAGGCACTGCTACTAAACCAAGCGCTCCTACTTTAACCAGAGTTGGCTATACTTATACATTTAAACACTGGCAACTTAAGGATGAAACGGCTTACGAACAAATGACTGAGTTTGATTTTGAAAACACCAAAATCACTAAAAACTTAACGTTAGTTGCTTACTTTGAAGAACAAGCAAACTCAGTTAATTACACAATAAACCATGTACTGCCTGGTTTTAATGGTGCAGTTGGCGAAACAAAACCAGAAATCAAACAAGCAATTGCGGACACTAGTTTAACTATTAGTGAAACTAATGCCAACCCAGCTTATTTAGCAGGCTTTGAGCCGATTGCAAACAGTGAAACTAAAAATATTAATGCAGACGGATCTACTGTATTTACTATTAACTATCGTCGTCGTAAGTTTACTGTAACTTACGAAGTAAATTACAACGGCAACCATTTTAACGCAACTCCATCTTTACAAGACCCTGAAACCGTTGAGTATGAAGGCACTGCTACTCAGCCACCTATGCCAACAATTACAAAACACGGGCGTACTTACACTTTTAAACACTGGCAATTAAAAGATGAGACAGGTAACTCATACAATTTAGCCACTCCTTTTGACTTTAGCACTAAAATCACTAAAAATACTGAACTAGTTGCCTACTTTGAAGAGACAATTGATAAAGTGAACTATAAAGTAGTTCATTATCTTGAAAAAACTGGTGAAGACAGCGCACTAAACGGTCAATACGACAGAATAGAAGAAGTTAAACAAGACCAGAAAGTAGAAGAGGGTGCTGCTTACCATGATTACTCAGCACTAGACTCAAACTTATATGAAAAAGACACATCGCATTCAGATAATCTATTAAATTCACAACTTACAACTGGAGACAACACAACTGAAGTTCGTCAATACTATAAGTTAAAAGAAATAAGCGTTA
Organism: uncultured Acholeplasmataceae bacterium; assembly: GCA_963544825.1. Taxonomy (GTDB): domain Bacteria; phylum Bacillota_I; class Bacilli_A; order Acholeplasmatales; family Acholeplasmataceae; genus CALISC01. Next base: position 19,688 of record CAUUGG010000008.1, on the reverse strand, counting down.
AGTTTGAAAAAACTGAAGGGATTGACCACTTTAAAACAGCAGAAACAATCATGGTTAAAAAAACCAGAAAAATCACTTTACCTGAGTTTAACTTAAAAGACACATATAACTTTGTGGGTTGGAGTTTAAGTGAAAACGGGCAAATTCAGTCTAAGTTTATAGCAGGCGATGAAAACATTAAAATATACGCTCAAACTGAACTACAAAACAGAGTAATCACTTACACTGTTAAAACTCAAAAACCAGATGGTAGTTATACCGTAAACACCGAGACTAAGAGCGAAAAAATTGGCACAAACCATACAGTTAATTACGCAAACCCAGACAATACTGTGTATCAAAACCCAGTATACAGTGTGGATAATTTGACTGTAAGCGCAGATGAAACTCAAAACAAGGTAACCGTTACTATCAACCGCAAAACTTACACAGTGACTTATCAAGTTGAAGGACATACGTCTACTATTCCAAGTAAAACATTCAGACATGGCGAAAAACATGGCGAAATTGATGAAAGTAAGTTTGAAGCAGATGAACTTGGTATTGTTAAGTTAGAACTAGATAATAGTCAAAAAACTAAAGAAGAAATCAAAAATTTATTAGTTACAAAAAATCATATAATCAAGGTTTATGTTGGAGAACCCACTAAAATTGTTGGTAAATACCCACAAACCAAGGTTGATAGTCCTGCTGGAATACAATTTGAGCGAGACGATGTTCGTGAACTTAAATTTAATTCTAAGGCTGTTAACTACACAGTAAATTTCACTCGCAAATACTATAAAGACAGTTCAGGCAATAGATACGAAATGTATAATGGCAATTACTATAAGTTTGAAGATGTTGAGTTTGTAAAAATTCCTAAACAAAGAACTTGGTTTACTAAACACATTATTGACTTTTCATTTTTCAACATTTATTACAATGGTTACTCTGATAACGGCAAACCTGAGCGTTCTATTTTTAAGGCTATGGTTGAAGAAATTGGAAAAATTATCGGTGAAAATACTTATATGCCTACATATGATGATGGAGATTTTAGTGTTAAACCTGCTCTGGGTACTACTAATGAAAACATCAAATTAGAACGAGATTCTACTGACTATGCCAAAGCAATTTTAGGTAATTTTGGTGGTTATCAAACTAGCTATTATCGCGGTGTTGACATAAATCCTTTTGCAGAACCTGGCAATTTGATTGCTAATTACCACTGGCGCAGCAGATGGCAATGGTGGCTCGGTACTCAGTATCCTCGCTCTAACCCAAGCGCGTACTATATCCGCCGCGGTGGCCTACTGAACGACAGCGATACCTACGCCGTTTTTGGTTTAGTAGTTTGCATTAGGTAGTTTATTGACCGCTTGTCGTAGGTACTTTCTTTCATTTCTGTTTTAGAGATTTTCCCACTGCATGGCTTTCTCATGTGGAACAATTGTTTATTTTGTTTTAACGTGAGTAGACTTTATTGCTACAAATTTACCTGATTACTATTAGTTTGCTAAATCTATTTGTAAAAATAACGCAATTATAAGTTTACAACAAAAAGCATATCACTAAATGAGTTAAATTTGTGTCTTGCTTATTATTCTTAATTTTATAAATTATCATATAGTGTATGTGGTTGGGAATTCTTTATTTAAAGGAATGTCTGTACCAATGTTCTAATCACTAGCCTTCTAAATAAAATGTCTAATAAAAAAAGCCGGTGGAAACATCGGCTTTTTTGTGTTGTTTGTAAAAACTAAAATCAAAACTAACGTTTTGAAAATTGAGGTGCACGGCGAGCTTTACGAAGACCGTATTTTTTGCGTTCTTTGACGCGTGGGTCTCTAGTAATTAGTCCTGCTGGTTTTAGAATTTGTCTAAGTTCTGGGTTTAGTTCAAGCAAGGCTCTGGTAATTCCAAGGCGAATCGCTCCAGCCTGACCAGAAATTCCACCACCATTCACATTTGCAGAAACATCGTATTGGCTTTCTAAGTTAGTTAAAGCCAGTGGTTGCATGACGTCTAGGCGAACAGCCGCAGAGGCAATATAGTTGCTAAACTCACGACCATTTACTAAAAACTTACCTGTACCTTTAGTTAAGATAACTCTTGCAACTGAGTTTTTGCGGCGACCAGTTCCTCTAAATTGTACTAATTGCATAATTATTTAACCTCCAAAACAGTTGGTTTTTGGCCACTGTGTCTGTGCTCTTGACCAGCATAGACAAAAAGTTTTTTGCCAATTTGGCGACCTAGTCTAGTTTTTGGAAGCATTCCAAGGATTGCTTTTTCAACTAATTTAGTTTGGTCTTTAGCGTGTACATCGCGAGCCGCGATGGCTTTAAGTCCACCTGGATAGTCAGTGTGGTGATAGTAAATTTTGTCTGTCCATTTTTTGCCAGTCAATTGAATTTTTGCAGAGTTGACAATTACTACGTAGTCTCCGCAGTCTACGTTTGGTGTGTAGTCAACTTTGCCTTTGCCTTTCAAAATAGAAGCAACGAAAGTAGCTAGGCGACCAAGAGTTTTACCACTTGCGTCAACTAAATACCATTTTTTTGAGTTATTTGGTTTTGCCATTAGTGTTTTCATAAAAAATATTGAATCTCCTTTTTTTAATTAAGTTAACTTTTTAAAAAAGGGCTAACTCGGAAATTAAATGTACCTTAAAAATCATACCAAAAAAGGCTTTTTATGTCAAAAATAAAGCAGTTTGAAAAACAATTTACGCTGTTTTTCAAACTGCTTTAAACAATCTGATTTAGTCTTTATTTTTAACGCTTCTTTTAAATACTTTAATTACCGATACCAGGATTATTAAAGAAAATACAGCCAGCGCCAAGGTCAATCCACCAATTACTGCAGCTTGTTTGGGGAATTTTTTGAAAAACATTAGTGGGTCTTTAAAGAAATCCCAGTAGATTATTGGGTCTTTGACAAAATCAAACTCCCATTCAACTTTGTGCAGAGAGTAATTTGAACCTATGGTTAAATTAACTTTTTGGCCGTTGACTGCGATTTTTTTAATGTCAACTGTTGGAAATCGCTTTTTAATTAAACTAATAGTTTTGTTGAAATCTTGGTTTTTAAGTTCAGTTGAGTTTAAAATAAACTTCCCATTTTTAAAAACTTCCCAATTTAATTTAGCAATCAGTTCTTTTTTTGAAATAAACTGAGCATAGGCCTTGATGTCTTTATCTACATTGTAGCCAGTGTAGATAAAGTGCCTGTCTTCAGCAAGCCAACCTACAAACAGAGTGTCTTTGTTAACCGGCGGAATTAACTTAGCGATTTGTGCAGCATTAGCAATGCCTTCTTTATTAAAGTCAACAGTTTTATCGCCTTCTTTGTAGAGTAGTTCAACTTTAGCCTTAATAACTTTGGGAATTAGTTCAAGGTCACTTGTGTATTTGCTTTGACTGACGTCAAAACCTTCACCCAAATCTTTTATTTGCCATTCAATAAGCGAGTAGCCGGGTTTGCAGTCTTGATTTAAGTTATTTAAATCAAATAACTGATATTTAGAGTTAAATGTCAATGCGGTAATATATTTAAACTTAAACCTACCTGGGTTTTTAAAACTTAAAGATTGCTGAGTTGTGTCTAGAGTTATTTCTTTTAGTCTGCCGGAAACAGGGCTGTAGTAAACTTTTGGAGCAGATATATAAGGGTCTTTTAATTTAAATTTACCCGCAACTTGGATGATATCTGAGTTAAGCAAATCTAGTTCCCAGCCATACTTAGTTAAATCAGGCAGGTCAAATAATGCATTTGGGTTGGTTAACTTAGTTTCTGCAATTGTTTTTTCAAACTCATTGTACTTTAAAACTTGGCCAACAGTTATTTCTTTTTGGGTCTTTTTAGGCTCTTGGTGTCTGAATACCGCGGTTACTTCGGTGTCTTGGTGCAGTGGAGTGCGAGCACTAAAAACTCGGCCATTTAGCTCTAAATGCGAAAACTTAGAGCCAAGTGAAAGATGCGGGAAAAATGGTTTTAAGAAGTTATTTTTAATTGCTTCAAACACACTTTGGCCTTTTAGCATCTGGCCTGAGTAAAGCAGAGAACCATCTTTACTTTTAACTAAAAAGTTAATTAAACTGCGGTTCTTTTCGTATTTAGCCACAACTTCTTTTAAGTCTTTTGTAACTTTACTTACATCTTTGTCAAAACCTGCAAAAGTTTTGTCTTGATAAGTTTTACTTGGATAGAAGTTAAGTCTAGATCCAAGGTCAGCGCTCAGCTCTGTTTGTCCACTTGGGGTATTTACTTTAACTAAAGTACTGCCTTGGTAAGTAGTTTTAATCTTAATTGTTTTTTTGGCTATTTTAGTCTCAGTAGCGGCTACAATTTCCAGTAGATACTCACCATAGCCTTCAATTTGTTTTTTGTTGACGCCTGCTTTACTTAAACGCCAGTTTAAGTAAAGCGGTATATCGCCACTAATATTTAAATGTTTTAAAATCAGTTCAATTAACTGATTTGCCTGTTCTGGATTTAGTCCCTCGGTAAACTCACCTTGTTCAAATTGGGGAAGTGCGTCGTTGGTTAATGTAGATACATCTTCTTGTTTTAGCCCACCAAAATCAAACTCTGCTAATTTTGGTTTTTTTGGTTCAAAAATAATTGAGTCACTTACAAAACTATCTGCGTAGTTTAGGTGGCTTTTAGGTTGAGTTTTTAAGAAGTACTTTTGTAAAATCTCGCCCCCATCTAGATTTTGGTCCCAAGTAAGGTCAGTAAAGTACCAATTTTGATTTAAATAAACATAATTCCAAGCGTGTGGTCCATTGGCATTACCACCTACCACTAAAGTCGGAATTCCGAGTTTATTGAGCACATAGGCAAAGGCCTTGGCGTAGCCGTCGCAAACTGGCAAGTTTTCTTTTGAAAACACAGAAAAAGCGCTGTGGGCAATTTTAAAACTAAACTCACTTGAGCCTAGGTTTTCAGCCGCTGTCTTGTTGTAGGGTTTACGTTTAAGTATTGAGTCGTGTAGGTTTTTAGCAATCTCTGCTCTGGTAATTATTCCGTCTTTATTTTGGTCTTGATACGCCTCTTGCCAGGTTGAGTACTCTGAGTAGGCTAAAAACTCATCTAGCGCTTTTTTGAAACTTACCTGGTTTGAAAAATATGACTCAAGCCTTAAAGTTTTGACTTTTTGAGTTGCGGTATACACTTGTTTATTTATAGAACCAGTTAGCCAAAAGTATTCGGGTTTATTTAAAAAACTATAGACTATTTTAGTTAGGTTATTATCACTGTCTACTATTTCCATACCGTCTAAGTCAAGTTCTAAAGTACCAGAATCTGTAAACCCTTCTGTTGCTAAAAGTTCAAACATTTTGTTTTCAATTTCTTTGGACTTAGCCTTTTGGTCTGGATTTAGTTTAGAAGTTTGGCTGTATTTATCGACAGATTCACTTGAGTTAAATATTAAGTTTTTTTCTTTTAAAGTATTTAGTTTTTCAAGGTAAGTTTTTTTGCTTACCTCTGCTTTGTAGTAGTTGATGTCTTTAACTTCGGCTTTGGCAGCAGTTTTTAAAAAAACTAAGCCAAAAAGCAAGAAAGAAAGGAAAGTTAAAATGATTAAATTAAAGGATTTTAGTTTTCGCAAATTCACACACTCCTTTTTTGTTTATTATATGGGCTTGAAAAACATTTTTAAAAAAACGAGGTCGCCCTCGTTTTTAAAATGTAAATTAGTTAAAAAATAGTAATAATTATCTATTTTTTGAATTGAAAATATTTAGGTAGTCCGTTTTCAAAAGGTGTTTTCATTTCACCCTGAATTAGCGGTTCGGCGTATTCAACGAAGTCATCTGTCAAACCTGTGTGGTCTTTTTTAATCCACTCAAGTGGTACTCGCTTTTCACTGTTTTTAATGCGAGAAAGCGAAACTACACCGTATTCTAGTTTGTAAATCTGACCAGGTACACGTTTAACTGCAATCATTTTATCAGTGTGTCCCATAATAGCCGCAGTTACCCCAAACACACCTGAGTTGTAAGCCTCTTGCACATCGGTTTTACTTTGCAAGTGAGCGCTTGAACGCTGCATAGTAGAAAGTTCAATGGCTCTAGATTTAACATCACAAACTTTCTTAAGTTCGTTTGCCAGAATTTGGGCAACTCCACCCAGTTGAGTGTGAGCAAATGCATCTTTTGTGGCTTGTTTGTAGAGTTCAGCAATATAGTTGCCTTCTGTGTCTTTAATACCTTCTGAAACTACCACAAAAACATGCGGCTGTTTTTTTAATACTCTTTGCACGTCGGCGATAAACTCTTGAATTGAAAAAGTTTGTTCAGGTAGATAGAAAAGATCAGGCCCTAGTCCTGCCTTTTTGGCAAGCATCGCACTGGCTGTCAGCCAGCCTGCGTTTCTACCCATAATTTCTACAATATTGATAGAAGGGGTGCTATATACATTAGCATCTTGTTTTAATTCCATTAGCGTAGTTGCTATGTATTTAGCGGCAGAGCCGTAGCCTGGGGTGTGGTCAGTTAAATCCAAATCGTTGTCTATAGTTTTAGGAATACCGATTACCCTGCATTCATACTTCTTGGCTTGCAAGTATTGAGAAATCTTGTAAGCACTGTCCATTGAGTCATTGCCACCAATGTAAAAAAAGTAGCGAATGTTATATTTTACAAAAGTCTCAAGGATTTTTTGATAGTCTGGGTGTTGCAGGTCTTTGTCTAGTTTGTATCTGCAACTGCCCAAAGCAGATGCTGGTGTATTTTTTAGAAGTTCAAGTTGTTGTTTATCTTGAGCACGAATGTTAATCAGCCAACCGTTAATAGCGCCAACTATCCCGTTTTCAGCTCCGTAAATATTTTCAATAAATTCGTATTTTGCACATTCTTCATATATTCCTAGAAGTGAAGAATTGATAACACTGGTAGGTCCACCAGATTGTCCAATTAATACAGATCCTCTTAATGCCATGTTTTTACCTCTCATTCAATTATAACACACCTATATAAGTTTAAAAGTCTTTAAAAAACTGGTGATTTTGAAACTTCAATAATCGGCTTACTAGGTAGTTTCAAAGGATTTTAAAAACGAAAAACTTACCTTATTTTGTCATACTTTTTTACCTAAATTACCTAAGTTTTTACCAAGCAAAAAAGCCCCAAACTTAGGCAAAGCACGGCTTTCGTGTTAAAATAAAAGAGGCATTTTATGCTTTATTTAGGAGACATTTTATGAAAATAGCAATTTTAACTTCAGGTGGCGACGCACCAGGAATGAACGCCGCAATAAGGGCAGTTGTTCGCACAGCCGATCAGGCAGGAATTGAAGTTTTAGGCATTAGAAACGGCTACGCTGGTTTAGTTGAAAACGATTTTATTGAATTAAAGCCAACCGACGTTAGTGGGTTTTTACAAATGGGTGGAACCTTTTTGGGAACTAACCGACTTAAAGAATTTGTGGAAGTAAACATCCAAAAAAATGCAAAAAACAACTTAAAAAAAGCCGGAGTTGACTACTTAATTACAATCGGCGGAAACGGAACTTATCAAGGAGCCTTGGCTTTATCTAAACTGGGTGTGAATACAATCGGAATTCCCGCAACAATTGACAACGACCTTGGTGGAACTGACTCTACTATTGGTTTTTCAACTGCTCTAAACACCATAATGGACGCAGTTGATAAACTCAGAGACACATCTTCTTCACATCATCGCTGCTCAGTTATTGAAACTATGGGCAGAGGTTCTTCGGAACTCGCAATTTACTCAGCGATTTGCGGAGGGGCTGAGTACGCAATTACTCACGACAAACCTTTTGACAAAGCTGACTTAATGGCTAAGTTTAAAGAATATAAACGCCAAAACCGCAAGCACGCAATCGTAGTAGTTTCAGAAAAACTACTAAATGTACATGAGCTTGCTGAAGAAATATCCAAAGAAACTGGTTTTAACTCCAGAGCCACAGTACTAGGATACGTTCAACGCGGAGGTTCTCCTTCTCAATATGACCGCTTTTTGGCAACTTCACTTGGCGTTAAAGCAGTTGAACTTATAAAATCAGGCCTAGTTGGTGGCCTGGCTGTGGGTCTTAAAAACTCAGAAGCAGTTTATACAACCTTAGAGAAAGCATTACTTGAAAAAAGAGACCACGAACAGTTGTTTAATATTTTAAGGTTGGTATCTTAAAATTTATAAACTAATTTCTAACCTTTCGCCAAAAGGCGACCAGGTTAACGCAATTAAAGAAATTACTAAAAACTTCCAAACCGGAGTTAAAGAACAAATTTTGCTTGGAGCTACTGGAACCGGCAAAACTTTTACTATTGCCAATATTATTGCCAACCTTGATAAACCTGCACTAATTTTGGAGCCAAATAAAACTTTAGCTGGTCAAATTTACTCTGAGTTAAAACAAATTTTTCCGAAAAACAACGTAGAGTACTACATCTCTTACTACGACTACTACCAACCAGAGGCCTACAATGTAGCGACTGATACCTATATTGCTAAAGATGCGGCAATCAACGACGATATTGATCAACTTAGAAACAAAACTATATCTTCGCTAATGGAGTCTAAAAACACGATAGTTGTGGCTTCGGTTTCAGCAATTTACGACATTGGCGATTTTGAAGAGTTTAAAGCCCAAACCCTGTTTGTGCGTAAAAACATCAAAATGAGTATTGCTGAGTTTACTGCCAGACTAGTTAAAATCAAATACACGAGAAATGACTTTGACAAAAAACGCGGAACTTTCCAGGTCAAAGGAGATACGGTCTACATATACCCAGCAAATACCCACGACTCAGCAATTCGCGTGGAGTTTGAAGATGACTTAATTTCAGATCTTGTCTTTGTAGATAAACTAAACTTGCGTCCACAAAAACGAATTGAGTTTATCACAATTTATCCTGCGACTTTTTTCTTAGTCAACGAGGCTAAGCAACGCTTGGCAATTGAGCGAATTAAGGCAGAACTTGAAGACAGACTTGCTGAACTTAATTTTCAAAATAAACTACTTGAAGCCCAACGTCTTCAGCAAATTACTAACTACGACATTGAAATGATAGAACTAACTGGTACCTGCACAGGAATTGAAAACTACCAAAGACACATGCAGTTAAAGGAACCCGATGCTACCCCTTCTACTTTACTTGAATTTTTTGGATCTGACTTTATTACGGTAGTAGACGAATCTCACATCACTATGCCGCAAGTTAAAGGAATGTCTGCTGGCAACTCAGCGCGCAAGGCTAATTTAGTTGAATACGGTTTTCGCTTGCCTTCTACTTTTGACAACCGACCACTTTATTTTAGTGAGTTTACTTCTAAGTTAGATAAAGTTATTTATATGTCTGCAACTCCAGGGGAATACGAAATGGCTCGCAATTTACCGGTAATTGAACAAGTTATTCGCCCGACTTATATTGTGGACCCAGAAATTGAAGTCAGAGAAAAACTTGGTCAAATTGACGATTTGTTTGTAGAAATTAAAGCAAGAGCCCAAAAAAATGAACGCACTTTAGTGACTTGCTTAACTATTCATACCGCTGAACTTTTAACTAAGTACTTTAAAGAAAACGGACTGAAAGTCGCTTACTTGCACTCTAAAGTAAAGAGTATTGAGCGCTTAAAAATTATCAAGGACTTAAGAGCAGGTAAGTTTGATGCTTTAGTTGGTATTAACTTACTTAGAGAAGGCCTTGACATTCCAGAAGTTAGTCTAGTTGCAATTTTAGATGCAGACATTCCTGGACTTTTTAGGTCTAAAAACTCACTTATCCAAATAATTGGTCGAGCGTGTCGTAACAAGGAAGCAAAAGTTATAATGTACGCAGACCAGGTGACTAAACAAATGCAGGAAGCAATTGACGAAACTTACCGTCGCCGAGAAATTCAACTTAGGTTTAACCGCGAAAACAGAGTTTCGCCAATAGTTATAGAAAAGCAAAATATTGAAAACATAGAGTTTGGCCAAAAAGTCAATCCTGCAATCGACTATGTTGCTAAATCCGACAAAGACGTGCCTGAGTTAATTAAAGAGTTAACTAAACTTATGGAAAAAGCAGCCGCCGAGTTTGACTTTGAAAGTGCGATTAACTTCAGAGACGCCATCGCTGAGCTGAAAGGACTTGAATAATGAAAAAAACTCCTAAAAGCAAAACTAACCAAACAACTGAGCAAGTGCTACTTAAACCACTTAAAAGAAATTCATTAAAACAAGACCAAGACCTGGCATACAATGCCGCTCGTGGTGAGGCTTACGAGGTTTTTTGTATTAGCGAGTTAATTAAAGAAAATAAAGACCCTTCGGTTCGGTTTATCACTCCACATTTTGATAAGTCTAAGCATATCGCGGCAAACCAATTTGAAAACTTTAATATTTCAAACAACGCTTTTTACTACATTTATAAGTTTGATTTCAATGGCCGCACTTTAACTTACCCACTTTGTGAGTTTGATTTAATAGCTTTAAATCAGGCCAAAAAACATCTGCATTTCTATGAGTTTAAAGCCAAACGTAACTTAAGTGCACAAGACTCTATGCAAATCAAAAAAGCCCTGGACTTTATTCCCCACATTTTAAAACGCAAATACACATTTGACTACACCTTTATTTCAAGTAAAGAAAGCAGCGCGGAAATTCAGAAACTGACCAATACCAAAGTAATTCCTGAGTTAAATGAACCAATTTTAATTAAAGATGGGCTGTTTTTTGCCAAATATTTAAGAGAACCAAAAAAATCAGAGACCTTGCCGGTAATTGTACTTGATCAAATTTTCAACAAGTTTGACTTTATTTTGCATATCTATAAGTTTTGTCTTGAATACAAAAAAGTCATGGAAGCACTTGAGTTTGTAGATGACCCCGCACACATTAAGACTAGTTATTTTGATAAATTGTTGCCAGAGCAGTATTTAGTTGAACGCATTTATGATTTTAGTACTATCTTTAACCAAACTTTTTATATCTTTAACACAATTAAGCGAATTTATCAGAAAATTGAGTATAAAAAAGGCCGATTTTTTAAAGACGGTGAAGTGATTTCTGAAAACAGAAAAACCTATATAGAAATAGTGGCTCTGCGCAAGTTAATCAGAGAAATCGGACTTACTGCTTTAACTGAAAACGAGGTAAGCAAAAAACCATTAAAACCAAAGTCTAAAAATAAAGTAAAAGAAGTCAAAGACAGTCAAACAATGAATAAATGACTTGAGTTTTAACGGACAGCAAAATTTAGCCCTTTTAGGTATAAACCTAAAAGGGTATTTTATTACAGCAATATCGCTATTTTTATAACAAAAAACATAGTTTTAATCAAAAATAGTAAAAAGTGTTTAAAATTAAGCGATATATCGCCTAATTTGCAAAGGAAATTGACATAAAAAAGCATTTATAGTAAAATATTGTTGTAAAAACAGCGATATTTAAAGGAGTTAGCAATGGTGTTTGAAAGAAAACAATATTTAGGTAAGTTGATAGCCAAACAAGGAAATGGTTTGGTCAAAATTATTTCCGGGATGCGAAGAGTAGGCAAAACCTATTTACTTACCAGACTTTTTCGTGACTATTTGTTGGAAAACGAAGTTTCTAACACCAGAATTATTATTGTAGAGTTAGACCTGATTGAAAACAAAACTTTAAGAAAAGCCGAAAACTTACTTAAGTATATTTTAAAAAGAACTGAAGACCAAACTGTTAACTACTATGTTTTCTTAGACGAAATTCAGTTAGTTAAAGACTTTCATTCACTTTTAAATAGTTTACTTAGTCGCGGAAACTTAGATGTCTATGTAACTGGCAGCAATTCAAAGTTTTTATCAAAAGACATTGTTACTGAGTTTAGAGGCAGGAGCGACGAAATTAAACTATACCCGCTTACTTTTGCAGAAGTTTTTAGACACAGTAGCCTAAGCAAGGAAGACACTTTAAAAGAATATCTTTATTTTGGTGGAATTCCCAAAGTTGTTTTAGCCAAAACAGAAGAAGACAAAATCGCCTTGCTTAAAAATTTCTTTGAACTTACCTACATTAAAGATATAGTTGAAAGAAAAAAGATAGAAAACGAAGCAGAGTTAGTTAAACTTACCAAAACTTTGGCCTCAAATATCGGCTCACTTACTAATCCTCAAAAACTAAGTAATACCTTCCTTAGCTTAAGTAAAACCAAAATCTCGGTTTATTTAATAGAGAAATATATAGACGCTTTAATTGATGCTTTTTTGTTAAAAAAAGCAATCAGGTACAGCATTAAAGGTAAAGCCTATATATCTGCACCTTTTAAATATTATTTTCAAGACCTTGGCATTAGAAACTCAATTTTAGACTTTCGTCAACTTGAGCCAACTCACCTAATGGAAAACTTAATTTACAATGAACTTATTTCTAGAGACTATTTAGTAGATGTTGGAGTAGTTGAAAAAAACGTACTTAACGAAAGAGGCAATGGCACAAGAGTAAAATTAGAGGTTGACTTTGTTGCAAACAAAGGCAGCAAAAGACTTTATATTCAGTCCTGCTACTCTATTGAAGATTTAGATAAACAAAGAATCGAAGAGCGACCTTTTAGCGAAATTGACGATAATTTTGAAAAAATTATAGTTGTGATGAACTTACCAATTAGAAGTTACCAGACCGAAAATGGTATCAAAATTGTTAGTCTACTTGATTTTCTTATGAGTTAATTGATTACTATAAGCAAATAAGGTAAAAAAATCCCTTTAAAAATACAGCTTTCTTGTTTTATCCCTTAAAAAGTGGTATATTTTAAGGGATAAAAACAAAAGTAAGGGATAAAATGAGAAAATTTAATTATTCAAAAATTAAAAATATAAAACTAGACAGCGAAACCCAAAACTTAATTAGAGAAATTTACAGACATCGCGGACAAGAAGAAGTTTTTCTAAAATTATTACCAAACGAAACTTCTCAATTAGTTACAAATTCAGTCGTACAAAGTGTTCAGTATTCAAACGAGATTGAAGGTATATCTACCACAAACTATAGGCTAAGAAAAATCATTCAAGAAAAAATTAAACCGGTTAATAGAAATGAAAAAGAAATAGTCGGATATGGAGATGTCCTTAGTTTAATCAACGAAAATTACCAAATCATAGATATTTCTAAAAACCATATTTTACAGTTACACGGCATTATGCTTAAACGCTTAGGCACATCTTTTGCTGGTCAGACTAAAAATGTACAAAACTACATCAGCATTACTTATGCAAACAAAGAAAGCGAGGTAATTTTTACACCGCTTTCACCATTTGAAACACCCTTTGCACTAGATGAACTTTGCAGTGAGTTCAATAAAGCCATTTCAGACCCAGAATGTGAACCTTTACTGGTGATATTTACGTTTATTCACGATTTTTTATGTATCCATCCCTTTAATGATGGAAATGGTAGAATCTCAAGATTACTTACCAATCTTTTACTTCTGAAATCTGGTTTTCATGTAGCAAAATATCAATCCATTGAAAAAATAATCGCTGAAACTAGTAAAGAGTACTACGCCTCACTTTTTTTATCTGGGAAAAACTGGCATGAAGAAAAAGAAGATGCCACACCTTTTATTAAATATATGTTGTCTACTTTGTTGGTAGCGTATAGAGATTTTACTGAAAAGGTTTTGTTAATTGAGACTAAAACAGCTGCCGTCGATTATGTTACAAAAGCGGTAAAACTAAAACTAGGTAGATTTTCAAAACAAGATATTGTCGACCTTTGTCCTGGAATTAGCCTGAGTTCAATTGAAGGTGCGCTTAGGAAATTAGTTGCGCAAGGTGAATTAAAAAGAGAAGGCAAAGGTCGTTCTATTAAGTATATTAACACATCAAAAACACTGGTTTAACAGTGGTTTTACACTTCTTAAAATTTTACTATTTTTTCGTTAAAACTAATTTGTAATGAGATTAAAACATGCAATAATTACCACATTATTTGTGGCAATTTATATGAAAATTTCTGAAATTAAAGTTTAATTAACATATTGAAAAATCTAACTTCATTAGATAGTTTTTTTATTTTTAGTCAGTTGTTTTAAGTACAATAAAGAATTCCCAATTACAGACACTATAAAAATAAGCAAAATACACACATTTTGACCTAAAATTTAAAACTTACATCAGAAACAGCATTTTAACTCTAAAATTGCTGTTTTTTATTGCCAAATCGTTGATTTTTTGTATCAAATATTATATATATAGTGTTTAACACTTTGAAAAATAAGGAGATAAACATATGGCAATACCAAAAGAAATTCTTGAAATAAAACCCAAAAATACGAGAGTAAAAGCAACATCAGACCCCAACATTTTTAACGTTATTAAAAGAACATCAACAATCAAAAATGGCAAACCTTATCCAGTTGAACTCGGAGTAATAGGAAAAATCATCAATGGTGCTTATCACGAATTAGTAATTAACGAGTATGATGTAGACACTAAAAATTATGGGTGTTTTAAGTTATGTGAAAACTTAAACGAAGATATTTTTGGTGAACTTCTTAAGTTCTATGACTATTAAGACGCAAGAAAAATTTTGTAATGACGTCTCTTAGAACTGTCGTTGAAGACTTGAAAAATGAACATATTCAGTATGAATATCAAACAAGTTTTATTTCAGAAAAATACAGAAATTGCGGACTGTCGCCAAATACAATTTCTGTATTTCTAGATAAAATTGGCAAGGCTACAACCATCATTGAAAGGTTTATGAACTACCGTTTAAATAAATTTTCAAATAACCCAATAGTAATTGATGGAATGCTAAAAAGTAATACCAGCACAACAAATATTTTTTCTGAGTTTTCTCGTAAATCAAAAATTAAAGGAAGCACGGATTTAAATTTAATCTATGCTTATGACATCAAAAACGAAGAACCTCTGCTAGTGCTATTTATCCTGGAAATATGCTTGATTACACTGCTTTTAGCGATTTTTTGCGCACTTTTGAAGTTCAAAATGGTTTTTTGATAATGGATAAAGGTTTTAATGACATAGAATCAAAGGCCTTGATGTCTGAAAAAAGCATCAAATATTTACTACCTATGCGAAACACCGGAACTCTTAAAAAACTTAATTTGACTACTGGTTTTAAAACCAGTTTCAAATTAGGAGAAGACACAATAAGGGCTAAGAAAATCAAAAAAGAAAATACATTTTTTTACTGTTTCGTTTCAACAAATTCCAAGTCTGCGCAAGAACGCGCATACATGGAAAAAGTAAGCAAAAGAAACAGTTATGATGAAGAAAAATACTTAGAGAAACAAGAATACTTTGGGCTAGTAGTATTTGAATCAAACGCAGATTTACCGCTAAAAGAAATCTATATTGCCTACAAAAAAAGGTGGGAAATAGAAGTACTATTTCGCACCTTTAAAAACATTCTTGACCAAAGTGAAGAAAATGTACACGGAACTTATAGAGTAATTGCCTCTGAGTTTATTAACTTTATTTCTACGATTATGATTTCAAGAATTAAAAATTACTTAACTAAATTAGGGCTGCTTGAAAAGAATTCAATACCTAAAATTTTTAAATATTTAAACAAAATTTTTATGAGAAGAGGAATTCGCAAAAAAGAAACTTGGGTTAGAAGCAAAACACTGAAATATATTGAAGAATTAGCACAAACTTTATGCATATAGTGTCTGCAATTGGGAATTTTTTAGTTAATTGCTAAAACAAATAAAGCACTAATTTTCCTTTTTAATTAGTGTAACTCCCTTGTTTTATCCCTTAAAAAGTTGCATACTCTAAGGGATAAAATAAAAGTAAGGCATAAAATGAGAAAATTTGTTTGCTTAAAATTAAAAATACAACACCAGACAACGAAACTAAAACTCAATTTCCTGGATAATAGAAATGTAGCACCTTTCATTTTCTAGTTTGAGATTTTTACCCTATAATCTGAAAAATTAGTAATAAAAACTCTGAAAAAATAGTAATGAAAACCCTTAAAAATTAGTAATAAAAACTCTGAAAAATTAGTAATAGAATATAAATGCGTTATAATTAAAACTAAGAGGCAATCAAAATGAACCAAATTCAGTACAAAAAAAGGCTAATTGAGGCGAAAATAAACAGAAAACTGCTCTACAGTGGTGCTGTTTTGATAGATGGTGCTAAATGGTCAGGCAAATCAACAACTGCTGCACTATACGCAAAAACAATAATTAAATTGCAAAACCCAATTATTAAAAAAAACTATAAAGCACTGGCTGAACTATCTAAAATTGAAGTGCTTAAAGGAGAACCACCAATATTATTTGATGAATGGCAGGAAGTTCCAGAAATTTGGGATTTTATTCGTTTAGACGTTGATGAAACACAAGCAAAAGGTAAGTTTATACTTACTGGTTCTACTAAAAAACAAAATGTAAAAACCATGCACACAGGAACTGGTAGAATCAACTCTGTTATGCTACGCCCGATGTCGCTATATGAAAGTGGTGAGTCTACTGGCTCTGTTTCTTTAAAGTCCTTATTTGAAAAAGCCAAAATAGGTCCTGTTTATTCAGAAATTTCTATTAGAGAAATTGCAGAACTGATTTGCAGGGGTGGTTGGCCAGGTAGTTTAGCATTACCTAAACATCTGCAGTTTAATATACCAAAAGACTTACTTTCAGGCATACTTAGAGGTGATATAGACGAAGTTGACGGAATTAAAAAAGATAAAGAAAAACTGAAAAAAATCATAAAAAGTTATGCTAGAAATATTTCAACACTAGCAGCAAACAAGACAATTTACTTAGACCAAAATTACGAGCAAATAGTTGAAGCACATACTTTTGAAAAACATTTAAATGCTTTAAAAGCACTCTATATTGTTGAAGATGTGCCACCGTGGTCTTTTAAAATCAGAAGTTCATCTAGACTAAAACAAGGTTATAAAAAACAGTTTGTAGACCCAAGCATAGCAGTTGCAGCCTTGGATTTAACTCCAGAAAAATTGTTGCAAGACTTCGAAGCTTTCGGCTTCTTTTTTGAGTCTATAGTCACTCGCGACTTAAGAGTCTATGCAGATATGCAAGATGCCAGTGTTTATTATTATCGTGATTCAAGCGGACTTGAAGTTGACTTAATTTTAGAACTGCCAGACGGTAGATGGGCTGGAGTTGAAGTTAAACTAGGTCTAAATGAACTTGATAAGGCTGCTAAAAATCTACTTAAACTTGCTAAACTTGCGGCCAAAGAACCTGAGTTTTTAATGATTGTTACCAATAGCCAAATGGCCTATACCAGACCAGAAGATGGCATACATGTGGTTCCACTTGGTTGTCTGCGCGATTAGCTAAATTAAAAAAGAGATGTTTTTAAACATCTCTTTTTTTTCGCTTTAAGCAAAAATTGTTTGTTTGTTTTGGTTAAAGAAGTTTGTCTGAATTTGGTGAATAGAATTAAAGAAGAAGTCAATTTGTCTTTCAATAGTTTGGTTGGCCAAAGAAATATTGGCAAGTTGCATGTAGTGTCTAAAAATGATTTCGGTAAACTGAGGAAAGTCTATAAAAGGGTTGCGGTTCCCTTGAATTCGGGCAATTCTTTCGTTGCGGTTTTGTTCAAAAACAGTAACTGGGTCTTTAGTGTGGAACTTAATAAAGTTGCGAACATCGCCCATTTTCGCATTTTCTTTTTTTTCGCCATATGCATTTTCACCTGGTTTCATAGTAGTAACTTTTAGCCAATCGTAGCGGGTTAACATGTAGGCAATAATTCTAGAAACATCTCCAATGTGGTCATCGCCTGGATAAAACCAAGTAGCATTACCATCTCCTTCACCACTTCCGTCTTTGTAGTATGAGTTGTTTCTTTTTAAGTTTAAAGGGTTTGTCAAAACACGTAAATTATGTAAATCTGAATCTATGCCTTTACTAGTGTCTTTAGAATGTTCTTTAACTCCCATATAACTGTTTGGCCAAACATGTTCACGGTTCCAAGGTTTGCCACCAGATCCCCAGGCAGTTGAATATTCTACATTGTCGTAAATTGACCAAGCCTTTCCGTTATCTAGTTTATCAATTTCACCAAGTTTCTTTGCATACTTGTAATTAACAACATTGGTGTGTTTGCTGACAGTTAGTTCTCTAAGTTGTCTTAGAAGTTCAGCAGGGTTTTCAGTGTTGAAGTTAATTCCTTGATAGTATTTTTTTGCGTTTTCTGAAAGAATAGCAGTGTTTGCTCGTCTAAAGCCGTCGTGTTTTGCCTCAGGGTCGGTGTATTTTTCGTATTTAACTTCTAAGGTTAAGTTGCCTTTAACTTGAATTTCAAAAGTGTTGTCTTCGTTAATTAAAGCAGTTCTGTCTTGACCATTTATTAACAACGATTTAACACGGTAGTTTGGCTTACTTTTAACAGCAAACTTAAGTACGGCACCTTTATTTGCTTTGTTGTTGTATAGTCCACCACTTAGCAGGCTTAGTTCTGAGTTTTGGAAGTTAACATCGTAAGTATTTGCGTTTTTATATTCAACTTCAATATTAACCGCTCGGTATACAGCAACTTTAAATCTGTTATTTTTAACTAAATCAGTTCTATCTTTACCGTTAATGTTTAATTTTTTAAAAGTTTTACCAGGAATTTGTTTAATTTCAAACTCTAGCATTTCACCTTTTTTAGCCTTGTTGTCGGCACTAATTGTTCCCTCAGTTAAATTAAGGTGTGCACTGTTGTAGTTAACTGAATAATCTTCCGACTCTGGATCAGAGCCGTTAGTTTTGTAAATTACTTGTAAAGTAGTTTTATTATTTATTTTAATTGTAAACCTATTTCCGTGAACTAAGTTAGTTTTATCTTCTTCGTTAACAATTAGTTTTTCAAAAGTTTTACCAGGAATTTGTTTAATTTCAAACTCAAGTTCAGCACCTTTTTGTGCTTTGTTTTCAGCAGTGAGATCTCCTGATTTTAAAGTTAAATTAGCGCTATCATATTCAACTTCATATTCGGTTTCTTCAGGATCTGTAGTATTTTCTTTAAACCCAACTGAAATAGTGGTGTTTTCAGTAACTGTATATCTTAATTTATTGTCAATTAAAGCATCAGTCCAGTCATCACCGTTAATTTTAAATGTTGACACTTCTTTACCTTTGGGTACAGTAACTTCAAATTCAACTTCGGTATTTTGTCTAACTTGGTTTGGATTAATAGCAGGAGTTGTAATTTTAACTTCTGCAGGTAGTGAGATAGTGTAGAAATCACCTTGAACTGGCAGAACTTTGAAACGCAGTTCATATTCAAATGAGTTTGTGTTGTCAAAAGTGACTTTTGCAACAATTGAAATAATTCGGTCTCTGCCATCATCTGGCTGCAAAACATTGACACGGTTGCCAACGATTTGAAAATACTTTTCGTTTGTTTTGTCTTTTAGTTGGTAAATTACAGAAATTGACTTACCTTGATATTTACCTTCTTCTAAAATTGAGTTTATAATTTTAAAAGGTTTAGTAATTTTCAGACGATCTTTGTCTGGTTTTGTAAACTCATACTTAGTGTTTTCAATTAACACATCTTTTAAAGTTTCAATTTGAATTTTACAAGCGTATAGCGAAAATATAGAGATAATGGATATAAATAAGATAAAAATTTTTTTAAAAATACTCATTTGAAACCTCTTTTGCTATCAATAATTATATCAAGTTTCGCCAAAACTTTTTACAAAAATATGCAAGAAAACCCGAGTTCAGAAAATTTTTTTAAATTCTTGTGCTAAATACAGGTTTATAGCCT
>CAUUGG010000007.1:0-45413 GCA_963544825.1 uncultured Acholeplasmataceae bacterium | reverse complement strand
AGGCTATAAACCTGTATTTAGCACAAGAATTTAAAAAAATTTTCTGAACTCGGGTACTTAGCTGTAGATATTTCTCACCGTCCAGCAAGCGAAGTTGAAACACACGAAAACAAAATTGTTAAGTTTAATGCAGAAATTAAAAACTACAAAGAAGAAACTAGAACAAAAAACAGTAAATCATATATTTATATAACTGTTAGAGTTTCAATCGCTGATACTGAGTATGAAATCAAATACGACGGAAGATCAGAACAAAAATTAAAAAATAAGCCGATGCTTAAGAAAATTCAAGAACTTAAAGGCAAAGAAGGCATGAGAAAATCCTTTGAAGGCTTATTTTTAGTAAGAGTCAAAGGCGAATTGAGATTTACACCAACCACAGGTTTAGGAATTTTTCAATAAAATAAAGAAAATGGGCCAACGCTGGCCCATTTTTAATTTACTTAATGTAAGCGTTTACATTTTAAGGATTTTGTAGTATAATTTTTTTGTATTTAAAAGACGTTTTGGTCTTTGGGGGAAGTATTTATGAAAGCACTTAAAACTAGTTTCTTTTTCATTTTAGCTGCGTTAATTTTTGGTTTTGCTTTTGCATGTAAAAAAGCAGATCCACATAAAATTATTAAAGGTGTGGAATTGCAATTTGCACAAGGTGAAACTAAGGACACTGTAAAGTCAGATTTTACAGTTCCAACTAAGATTGATAAATTTAAAATCAAATGGCAATCTTCAAACGACAAGGTTGTGCAAATTGATGAAGACGGAAAAGTTTTAGTTGCCCGTCAAGATAAAGACGAAGCTGTAAACTTAACTGCGCAAATTGAAGACGCGAAAAAAACTTTTACAATCACAGTTCTTAAAAAAGACGGAACTCAACCTACTCCAGACCCTGAAGGAAATAAAGTAGATAAAGCAGAGTTTGACAAAACAATTGCAGACGGAGAAAGACTGGCTGCACTAGATTTCATCAACAAAGCACCAGAAATGGTAGAAAAAGACAAAGAATATGTCCGCACATCTACCGATAAAAATAAATTTATTGCCCGTCTAAACGCATTAAAAACAGCTGACTCTCAAAACCTATCTAAAAACGAACTTAAAGAATATAACATTCTTAAAAACCAAGTCACACAAAATTTAACAAAAATTGCCACAGGTACTCGCCAAGACGGATACATTAGCAATAGCCAGGCTCAAAAAGTTTTAGCATCAGCAAAAAGTTATCTTGCAATGACTTGGTCTGAGAAAGAGGCCAGTGAGTTTGACGAAGGAACTAAATACATCAAAGCAACAGACGCTAAAAAACAAGAATTAGATACTCTATACAAAACAGTTTCTAAATACACTTTTGACCGTGTACCTACAAACGAAGAAAAGACAAAATACGAAGAGTTAAAAACTAAACTAGAAGAAGTTAAAAAACTTGTAACTGAAGGAACTAAAAAACTAGAAGATGGTAAAAACATCACAGCAGAAGTTAACGCTGCTGTTAAAGATGCCATCCAACTTACTCAACTTGAATGGATTAGTCGTATTCCAAGTGAAGTTAAAAAAGACAAACTATATGTTCACGCATCTCAAAAACAATTAAATGAACTTAAGGCTCAAATTGAAGATATTCAAGAAAAACTAAACGACCATAAATTTGATATGGCAAGTAAAGAACTGCAAGCAGAATTTAATAATTTTAAAGCGCTTGTTCAAAAATATCAAAATTTAGTTAAAACAGGTGAACAAAATTCATTAAAAGATGAGGCTGACAGAGTTTTAGATAAAGCAAAAGAAATCAAAGACCTGCCTTTTGAAAACAAAGAACCAGATCAAGTTTCTGGTAAATACATTAAAGCAGACCAAGCCAAAAGAACTGAGTTTAACGATGCTTACAACCCAGTTGCAAAAGTAAAACTAGAAAAATGGGAAGAAGGCTACACTAAACAACAAGCCGAACAACTAGAGGCTCTTAAAAAACTTGTTGAAGAATTAGTAAAACTAATTACCCAAGGTACAAAACCAGAAGATCCAAGTAGTATGAAACTGACTAAACACTACGATTTTACTAAATCACCAGCAGGAAGCGGTTATAAGGTACGAACTCAAAAAGTTAAAAATCAAATAACTGGTGCAGATGATACACTTAAATTTAAAGGTGTTAGGGCTTCTTCTGGAAAAACTGGATTTACAGTGGCAAAAAATGATAGTGAAACCTTTAGTTATATCGAAATGGAATTAGAAAAAACAGTTTCTAAATCCAAAATTGAGTTTTTTATGGAAAAATGGACTGACAAATCAGGCACCAATAAATTCCAAAAATTAGAAATTCAATATAGAGTCAAAGGTGAATGGAAAACTGCAAAAGAAATCACTGATATTAACGAATTTGATGGCAAAACATATTCGCTTGAAATTGGCGAATCAACAGACGCTCTTCGTTTAAAACTTTCTGCCACAGAAAAACCTAAAGATAATTCTCACCACCGTTTCAATATTAAAGAAATTAAAATTTATTACTAATTTAAATTTGTTTTCATAAAAAACCCGATGCTTTTGCATCGGGTTATACTTTCATATAAAACCCAAATATCTCACAAAGGAATAACTTATGTCTAAAAAACACACAATCTACGACATTGCTAAAAAAGCCAATGTATCTATTGCAACAGTTTCCAGAGTTTTAGCGAAATCAAGCAAAGTTAGCGCCAAAACTCACGAAAAAGTCTGGAAGATTATCAAAGAAATGCAATATTTTCCAAACAGAGTGGCCGCTTCTTTGGCATCTCAAAACTCAAGAAACATCGCACTAATCTTATCTGAAGTTTCCAGACCTTCTATCTCTAGGTTAATTTCTGGGATTTTAGATGCCGCTGCTAACCAAAAATACACAATCCGTATTTTTTCATACAAATCTAAAAGCAACTACGAAGCCTTTATTTTATCCGTACTGGCTGAAAAAATAGACGGCATTATCTTTTTAGATGAACACATCACAAACGAACAAATAGATGCGTTTACCAAACCTTTGTTAAATGCTAATTTTCCGTTTACCTTTATCAACACAGCTGTTAAGTTGCCAGGCGTAACTTTTACAGCCCTGAACTTTAAAAAAGCGGTTGCAACTGCTACCAAACACTTAATTGATAAAAACACGAAAAGAATTTTATTTTTAACTTCTAAAATAACTTACTTTTCTAATTTAGAAAAGGAAAGTGGATATTTAGAAACAATCAACGCAAGCAACCTACAGCCCTATATTTTTAGAATGGATCCTGAAGACATTGAGGAACACGAGTTTTTATCATTTTTTGACGAAAACCAAATTGAAGCAATTGTAGCAACCAGAGACATCGCCGCGCTTAAAGCAATTAACCTGCTTAGACAAAAGAACTTAAAATGCGGTGCTGACTATCGTGTGGTATGCATGCAAAACACTAACTTTTGTAAACTGTTTACCCCCCAACTAACCTCGATTTCTTATTCTAATTACCGGTTAGGAGAACAGGCCTTAATTTACTTAACTCAGTTAATTGAAAATGTTAAAATAGATAAGACACAAACTTTCGTAGAATATGAACTGATTGAAAGAGAAAGTAGCAGGTAATTTATGAATTTACTTGAAGAACTTAAATGGAGGGGAATGGTTAAAGACTGCTCTTCTTTAGAACTTGCTGAAAAAAACTTAGTGCCAGGTACTAAGTTCTACATCGGATTTGACCCAACTGGAAGTTCACTCACTTGCGGTCATTTAGTCCAAATTATTCGTATCAAACTACTTGAAGAAAGAGGCTTGATTCCGATTTGCTTAATTGGTGGGACAACTGGAGCAATTGGCGACCCTAAACCCAATGGTGAACGCCACATTCTTTCAAATGAAGAAGTTAAAAAGAATGTTGACTCAATTGAAAAGCAAGTTAAAAAAATCTTAAAGTCAGACAAGGTAATTTTTGTAAATAACTCAACTTGGCTGTCTAAACTTTCTATTATTGAGTTTTTAAGAGATTTTGGCAAAAACTTCGGAATTAACTATATGCTGGAAAAAGATGTAATTAAAAGACGTTTGGAAACCGGAATTTCTTACACTGAGTTTTCGTATCTACTACTTCAGTCTATTGACTTTCACTATCTTTATAAAAACTACGACTGCAAGATTCAGTTTGGTGGCTCTGAGCAATGGGGAAATATCACTGCTGGGCTTGAACTGATTCGTAAACTAGAAGGCGAAAACGATGCACTTGGACTTTCTTCACCACTACTTTTAAAAGCAGACGGTACTAAGTTTGGCAAATCTGAAAGTGGCGCGCTTTGGTTAGACGAAAACTTAACTTCACCATACACCCTGTATCAATACTTTTTAAATGTTGAAGATAAAATGATAGTTGAGTACTTAAAACTACTTACCTTACTTTCTGTAAAAGAAATTGAAGAACTAGCGCTGGCTGTCAAACAAGAACCCGAAAAACGACTTGCACAAACTAAACTGGCTGAGTTTGTTTGTGAGTTTGTACACGGCAAAGACGCACTAATTTCTGCTAAAAAAATTACAGATGCTTTATTTAAAGGAGCACTTATAGATCTTGGCGAAAACGAATACAAAATGCTTTACTCAGCGTTTGGTAAACAAAAGTTTGAAAAAGACGCAAGCATTTTAGATATTTTAGTTTCACTTAATTTAGCGAAATCTAAACGTGAGGCTCGTGAGTTTATGCAAGCGGGCTCTATTTCTGTAAACTCAGAGAAAATCACCAACCTTGAACTTAGAATAAGTGATTTAAAACCGGCTTTTAAAAAATATTTTGTAATTAAACGTGGCAAAAAACAATTTAGTGCTTTTGCAATTTAATTAACTTTTAATGTATAGAATTATTTACAATCCACTTTCTAAAAACTACAAAAAAGCCCATAAGTTTTATTTAGAAAATCAAGATAACGCAACTTTAAACTCAATACTCGCGCTTTCTGATATTGAAAAGTATTTCAAGTCTTTTTCCAAAAGAGACGTGATCTTGATATTTGGCGGAGATGGTACTTTAAATAAAATTGTAAACTCAGTTAATTTAACCCAGGTTAAAGCCACAGTGTTAGTTGCACGCGGTGGAACCGGCAATGACTTTCTGCGTGGCTTTAAAGATAAAACTAAAGCAGTTGATTTTAAGGCAAATTTAAAGTATTTTGGGCAAGCAAAGATAGGCGATGAAACCTTCTTATTTTTAAACGGTGTTGGAATTGGCATTGACGGAGAAATTTGCAGGCGCTTGGATAACATGCGAGCATATAAAATCAAAAGTACATTTGCTAAAGTCACTATTGCTACTTTTTTTAGATATAAACCGTTTTCAGTGAAAGTATTGGTAGATGGTGCGCCTAGCGAACACAAAAACTGTTTTCTGGCTTCGGTCATGCACGGCCCTTATTTTGGTGGTGGCATGAAAATCGCACCAATGGCTAAAAGAGAAGATTTTCTTTATTTGATTTTAGTAGCAATTCGCTCAAGATTACTTTTACTTTTACTGTTTCCGTTTATTTATTTGGGTTGGCACACAGTCTTTAAAAGATTTGTTAAAATTTTTAAAGGCAAAGAAATCACAATAGAAACTGAAAACATCAAGACCGCACAAGTTGATGGCGAGGTTTTTAGAGGGGTTTCCAAAATAGAGACAAAAGTTGTCAAAGGATATTCATATGGACAAAAATAGAAAAATTATTTTAACAGCAATTAAACCAACCGGAAGCCTAACTCTTGGCAATTATTTAGGCGCGCTTAAAAACCTAAAAACGGTTGTTCAGGCGAATCCAGACTCAGAACTTTTGATTTTTATTGCAGACCTACACGCAACTACTTTACCAATTGACCCAAAAGAACTAAGAGAAAATATTTTAAGAATAGCCGCTTGCTATTCAGCACTTGACTTTGACAAAAACCATACTCATATTTTTGTGCAATCTGAAATTAATGAACACGCAGCACTTGGATTTTTAATGGAGTCCACTGCTTATTTTGGCGAGCTTAGTAGAATGATTCAATTTAAAGAAAAATCTGCTAGCTCTAAAAATATCCGAAGTTCATTGTTTACCTATCCTGCTTTAATGGCTGCAGACATCTTGCTTTACAACGCAGACATAGTGCCAATTGGTGAAGACCAAAAACAACACATGGAATTAACCGAGATACTTGCTCATCGTTTTAATAAGCTGTACGGAGAAACCTTTAAAATACCTAAATATGAAATCAATAAACACACACGCCGTATAATGTCCTTACAAGACCCTTTCACAAAAATGTCTAAGAGTTCTGAAAACCCAAAATCTTATATTTTACTTTCAGATTCTAAAGATTCCATACTTAAAAAAATCAAATCTGCCGTTACAGATTCAGAAGCAAAAATTTATTTTGATATAGATAAGAAACCCGCAATTTCTAATTTAATCAATATATATGCAGCTCTGACTAATTTATCTATTAAAGACATTGAAACTAAATATAAAGACGCAAAAACTTACGCAGAATTTAAACAAGATCTTGCTGAACTTTTAATTCAGGAAATCGTTCCGTTAAATGAAAAAATAGATAATTTAGCCAACTCAAATGAGTTAATTCAAGTTCTTGATTCTGGCAAGCAATTTGCTGAGAAAATAGCAAAAGAAAATTTTTTAAAAATCAAAAAAGCAATCGGTTTGGGATACAAATAAACAATTAAAGACACTCTATAAAATTGGGTGGCTTTAAAAATATACTATTTAATTTTTTTAAGGTCTGCGATATTTATGCCCATTTGCATTATTATTTTGTTTATTATTTCTTCTGGTAATTTGCTTTTATACTTATTAAAAAGCAAAAACAGTTCCTTATGAAAGTTTTGAAAGTATTCTTTCGGCAAGAAAAATTTCAAATAAACGATAGCAGAAATTAATTTATAGTTATTTAAGTATTTAAATTTTAAAAAATTTTCCAATTTGATTGCTTTAGTATTATCAAATTTAATGTTATATAGCCTTTCATCGTGAGCACACACATTTCTTATTATGTTCAAAATTTTTATTCCTGAAACTAAAAATGTGTTTTCCATCTTAAACCTTACGATTGGCTGGTAGTTTTTATTGTAATTTTCAGAGAATCTTCGGCAAATTATTTCTTTATCTTCTGGTTTCAGTATTTTATAAAAATGAGAAACATTACCTAAAGTTAAATAATTTATAAACACCCATAAAGGAACATATCTGTGTTCGTTCATGTAATGTTTTACCGGTCCGTCTTTCTCCATTTTTTCTTTTAAAGTTTTTACTAGCGTTGCAAACACATTTAAAACTTCTTTTTTATCATCATAAAAGTTTTCTCTTTCCAGATATGAGTCTCTTTCGGGGTATTTTTTAGAAAACTCGTAGGACAATATTGTTTTGAACTCATTTTCAAAAACAAGAGAATATTTTAAGAAAATAGACTTCAGTTCTCTATCGTATAAAAATATACACTTAAGATGCACGAAATTAGTACCATCTATAAACTCTTCTGACTTTTTTACTTTTTTACATTTGTCTTTTACAAGAAATAAATCTTTGTAGCCATTAATTATGTTTTAATAGTTTTCCCTTGTCAAAAACTCCATTGTTTCTTCGTCTGAATTAACAACAATTTTTTTCTTTTTAAGCATTTCAAGTTGTTCTTCTAATGTTTTAAAGCTCTTCATATAAATAAAAATGGTCAGTGCGCCGTACGCTTCTGACCTGATCCTTAAATAAATTATATGCGTTTTAATTTTAAAATCAAATAATATGATCAAAAAATAAAAAATAAAAATTATTAAAATTCATTTTTTATAATTCTAGTAAGTTCATCGTACGCTTCTTTTGGTTTAATTTTTTTAAAGACTTTGCCTTTCTTAAAAATTAAAACACTGTCTTTGTTTCCGCATATCCCAATATCCGAATCTCTTGCTTCACCTGGGCCATTAACAGTACAACCCATAACAGCAACTTTTATCTTTTTATTTAAAGTATCGCAAAAACTTTCAACTCGTTTAGCAATACCTTCCATATCATATTCTAAACGTCCACATGTTGGGCAACTAACAAAGTCAACGCCGTCTTTTTTTAGGCCTAAACACTTTAGAATTTCTTTGGCAACCTTAATTTCTAAAACTGGATTTTCAGTCAAAGACACGCGTATAGTGTTACCAATTCCTTTCAGTAAAAGTACAGAAAGCGCTGAACTGCTTTTAACAGTTCCGCCGATTAGTGTACCCGCTTCAGTGACTCCGATGTGCAGTGGATATTTAAATGTTTTTGCAGCAAGTTCATAACATTCAATAGTAGTTAAAACAGAAGTAGCCTTTAAAGATAGACAAATGTCTTTAAAACCAAATTCTTCAAGCATTTCGACTTCTTTTTTCATTACTTTAATAAAGTTTTCAGCAGTTGCAGGTAAAGCATTTGGCAAGGAGCCTGAGTTTAGACCAATTCTAATACCAATTCCTTTTGCTTTGCAAGCATCAACGATTTCTTTGATGTGGTTTTTATTTACAATGTTGCCAGGATTAATTCTAATTTTATCAACACCGTTTTCAATTGCAATTAAAGCCAGACGATAGTCAAAATGAATATCTGCAACTAATGGAATATTGATTTGTTTCTTAATTTCTTTAATAGATTTTGCGTCTGTCTCGTCTAAAACTGCTACTCTAATGATTTGACAACCCACATGTTCTAATTCTTTAATCTGCTTGACTGTGTTTTCCACATCTTTAGTTTTGGTAGTAGTCATGGATTGTATATAGACATTGTTATTTCCACCCATTAGTAAACTACCACACTTAAACTGAGTAGTTTTGTTTCTTTTTGTTATCATTTATTTTCTTTATGCAAAGTATGAGAGTTGCATTTAGGGCAGTATTTTTTGATTTCAATTCTTTTATTGCCAACTGCAACTTGATAGTTTCTCTGAAGGCATTGACTGCACATTAAATTTGTCTTTTTCATTCATTACCTCACAAGTATATCTACATAAAAAGGATACCACGCTAACATTAAATTAAAAAAGCTTTTGTATGACATTGACAAAGTTTCAATTATTGACTAAAATAAGATTGTATCGTATTTTGGTCAATATTTATATAGGAGGCTGTATATGCTATATATCAAAAGAGATATAGAAGAAAAAATTATTAGTATCAGTAAGCAATACGCTTGTTTATTATTGACAGGTCCAAGACAAGTAGGAAAAACTACTATGTTAGAGAAACTCGAACCTATGAGAAAAAAGGTTACGCTCGACAATCTACAAGACAGAGAACTCGCTTTAAAAGACCCCGCTTTATTTTTACAAATTTATACCCCGCCTATTTTAATTGATGAAGTCCAATACGCACCTATACTTTTTAGTTATATAAAAATTGCGGTTGACAATGGTGCAAAACCCGGAAGTTTTTGGCTAACTGGATCTCAATCTTTTGCGCTAATGAAACTTGCACAAGAGTCTCTTGCGGGTAGGATTGCCATACTAAAAATGACAGGATTGACTCAAAACGAAGCGTTTAATAATATAAAATTAAACAAGTTTGAGTTAGATTTTTCAAAACTTAATAACAAGTCCGTTTTGCTTAAAAAAGCTGATATAAATGAAATATTTTCACGCATTTTCTTTGGTGGTTTGCCTGCGATAGTTAGCAAAAAAATAACTGACAGAAAAATTTTTTTTGAAAGTTATATTGAAACTTATTTGTATAGAGATATAAAAGACGAAATCAACATAAAGGATAATTTTAAATTTAGAAATTTCATTAAAGCGGTGGCGTGTAGAATCGGACAAGAAATAAATATCCACTCAGTTGCACAGGACGTAGATATTTCTGATGATACAGCAAAAAGATGGCTATTCTTACTTGAAAAGTCACAAATAATTTATTTACTGCACCCATACTCAAACAAATTATTAAAAAGAACCATCAAAGCACCAAAACTTTATTTTTTTGACACTGGTGTGGCTTCTTATCTAACTAGTCACCATTCACCAGAAATTTTAAGAGATAGTTCCATAAGTGGTGCAATATTAGAAAACTATGTTATTAATCAAATCCAAGGTTCATATTTTAATTTAGCCGAACCTTTTAATCTTTATTATTATCGCGATAAAGAACAAAAAGAAGTTGATTTGATTTTAGATTGTGACAATTCTATGTCCGCTATTGAAATTAAAAAAACTAGTCACCCTAACACACATATGTTAAAAGGTATTTTTCAACTCAGCAAACAAAAAATTGAAATTAAAAAAACTGCAATAATTTGTTTAAGCGATAAAGTGTCAATGTTGGATGAAAACACCCTAATTGTTCCTATATGGTCTATTTAGGCTATTAAGTAAATAAAATCATATTAAGTTAATCCGGCTTTTATGCTTTTTAGTTTTTTAACTGCAGACAACGAGTTTATTTAAAAAAAGCACACAATAGTTAAAAGGATTTGCGACTATTTGACTAATGTTTGTTTTGAAAAGTTACCAAATTTCAAAAATTTATTCTATTTAAGAACATTGTTTTTCGTAAAAAAATTTATTAAAACACTATACTTTATTTATATTATCGTTTAACTAGGCTGTTTAGTATAACAAAATAGGTGATTTAATTTTAATCACCTATTTTGTTTTTCAAAAAGAATTCTATTTCTTCTGCTAATTTTATTTTTTTAAGAATAGTATTTTTACATATCGGAATAGATATAACTGTTTCATCTAAAAATGTAATTTCGCTTTCTTTTCCGCAATCTTTTATTTCTTTGATTGCTTTAACGTTTATCAACTGACACTCGTATTTATTTATTTGTTTTGTTTGAATAAAACAAGTTTTTGAATTTAAATAAATAGGTGTTAGTCTGCTAAGCTTAAACTTTTTATCAACTGCATTTTTATATCCTGAGTAATTTGTTAAATTATTTTGAAGTAAATTATCTATAAACTTTTTATTTGTGATAAAAAGTTGTTCATGAGTTTGGCCTAGTTTACATACATAAAGTGAATTTTTAACATTTTTAGTATATTTATACATCAACCAATAGAACCTTTCATTTCTAGTTTAATTAGCTTGTTTAACTCTACGCTGTACTCCATCGGCAATTCTTTGGAAAACGGGTCAATAAAGCCCATAATGATAAGTTCTGTGGCTTTCTTTTCGTCAATTCCACGAGACATTAAATAAAACAATTGTTCTTCGCTAATTTTAGAAACCTTTGCTTCGTGTTCTAAAAAAGAGTCTGAGTTATTAACGATATTAATTGGAGTTGTGTCTGATTTTGAAACTTCGTCCATTAAAATAGTGTCACATTCAATGTGGGAAAAAGCAGAGTGTGCTTTTTTAGAAAAGTAAACTTTACCCCGGTAATCAACAATGCCGCCGTTTTTCGCGACACTCTTAGAAACTATAGTTGATGAAGTGTTTGGTGCTAAGTGTATCATTTTTGCACCAGTGTCTTGATCTTGACCTTCACTGGCAATTGCGATAGACAAAGCCTTTCCTATAGCGTAAGGTCCGGCTAGAATAGTTGATGGGTATTTCATGTTGATACGTGAACCCATATTGCCATCAATCCACTCCATTTCACCAAAACTCTCAACATGCGCTCTTTGGGTAACTAAGTTTAAGATGTTTTTAGACCAGTTTTGAATTGTTGTGTATCTGCATTTTGCATTAGGTTTTACAAAAATTTCAACAACCGCAGCGTGCAACGAATCTTTTGAGTAAAGTGGCGCCGTGCAACCTTCAACGTAGTTTAAGTAGCTATAGTCTTCGCAAATTATCAAAGTACGTTCAAATTGCCCAAAGCCGCTTTCATTCATTCTAAAATAAGACTGTAGTGGTTCCTTGATTTCTACGTTTTTCGGAACATAAATAAAAGAACCCCCACTCCAAACCGCTGTATTTAGAGCAGCATATTTGTTGTCGCCATATTTAATAATTTTGCCAAAATACTCTTTAAAGATTTCTGGAAACAAACGCAGACCTGTATCTGTATCTAAATAAATCACACCTTTTGCTTCAAGTTCTTTTTTAATTTTAAGATAAACCGCTTCTGACTCAAATTGAGTAGTGACCCCTGCTAAATAACTACGCTCAGCCTCAGGTATACCGATTTTTTCAAACACAGTTTTAATTTCAAGTGGAACTTCATCCCATGAATTGGTTAACTTACTTGATTTTATATAGTATTTAAAATCTTGAAAATCAATAAAATTTAAGTCAGGACCCCACTTAGGATTGGTTAGTTCTAAAAATTTTTCAAACGCTTTTAGTCTGAGTTCAAGCATCCAATCAGGTTCATTTTTAGATTCAGATATTTTTTTGATTATCTCTTTGTTAAGCCCTTTTCCAAGATTGATTTCAGGTTTTGTCTCTATATGAAAACCAAGTTCATAGTCTTGATTTATTGCAGTATTCTTTAAGTTATCAAGAACTTCTTTATTTTTAATTTCTCTTTTTTTCATAAAGTATTTAAGATTTCTTCAAGGGCTTTCCAAGCAAGTGTTGCACATCTCACTCTTGCAGGAAACGCTTTAACTCCAGAAAAAGCAATTAGTTCGCTGTTTGCAAAATCCGTAGAAATTTCTTCTCCTTTAATGATTTTAAAATAAGTAGAAATTATTTCTTTAGCATCTTTGATTTCAGTATTCTCAATAGTTTTGCAAAGTACAGATGCCGCAGCACAAGAAATTGAGCAACCTTTTGAAAGATGTCTAACCGAAGATATTTTGTTGTCATTTATCATAACTTCAATTTCTGCAACATCACCACAGCTTGAGTTTACCAATTTTAAGTATTTGGCATCTGGGTTTTTTTTAAGTCCTTTATTGTAAGGATTGCTTGAATGAAACATTATAACTTCTCTGTATAAATTATTTAGTTGGACGCTCATTTTATACTCCTTGGAAAAATTCAATTAGTTTCTTAGTGGCAGAAATAAATTTACACACATCTTTTTTATTATTATAAATCCCAAAAGACACCCTAAGGGCACTTTCTACATCTAAATTTGTAAATGCCAAACCCGAACAATGTTGTCCTGCTCTTAGACAAATTTTTTCCTGATCGTAAAAAGTTAAAGCATCGTGAGGATGCACGCCTTTGATATTAAAAGAAATAATTCCACTTTCAGGCACTTTGGTGTACAATTTAACTTCGTCAATTTTACTAAGTTCACTGTAAGTAAGGACTGTGAGTTCTTTTTCGTGCTTTTCTACATTTTGCATACCGATTTCCATTAAAAACTTTAAACTTTCTTTAAAAGAAATCGCTTGACTGATTGCTGGGGTTCCTGCTTCTAAATTAGCAGGTGCAGGATTGTAAATGATTTCTTTCTCATCAATACTTTCCACCATTTGGCCACCATACTCAAAAGAATTTAGTTTTTTTAAGCTATTTAATTTACCTGCAAGTATACCAAGACCATTTGGACCATATGTTTTGTGGGCTGAAAACACCAAAAAATCACAATTTAGTGCTTGTAAATCTATCTTAATTCTAGTGGCAGCCTGTGCAGCGTCGATAATTAAAATAATACCTTTGTCACTACAAATCTTTCCAATTTCTTTAATTGGAGTGATATAACCAAAAACATTTGAAATATAGGTAAGTGAAACTACTTTAGTTTTTTCAGTTAGCGCTTTTTTAAAGTTTTCAACTGTAATTTGTTTATTTTTGTTTAGTTCTATGTATTTAATTTTAAAACCAACTTTTTTACTTTGTTCAAAAAACGGCAAAAAATTTGCATTGTGTTCTAAAGTAGATGTTAGAAACTCATCATCTTTTTGAATAAAATTAGCTATAGAGTTTGCAATTAAATTAAGGCCATTGGTGCTACCTTTTGTGTAGATGATTTCTTTATCTGAGCAATTTAAAAATTCAGCAACCGTTTTTTTGCTTTCAAGATAAAGTTCAGTTGCTAAAAAACCATGTAAGTATGCACCCCTAAAAACACTAGTGCCATTCTTTTTTAAAAAGTCAGTTTCTGCCTTAATTTGTTTGTTTAGTTTAAGGGCAGTCGCCGCACTATCTAGATAAACATAACCGGGGTTATTTTTAAAAAACGGAAAATATTTTCTTACTGACTTCATAGTTTTACACTCAATTCGTTTAGGTAATTTTCTTGCAATTTCTCATCTGGTATAATCTTGAAAAAAGGCTCAACAAACCCATTTAAGATAATTCTTTCAGCAGTGTTTTTATCAATACCTCTAGAATTTAAATAAAACAAAGTGTCGGCGTTAATGTTGCCACTCGCAGCAGAATGACCCGCTTCTACATCAAACTCTTTTATTTCAAGAATAGGATTTAATTCCATTTTTGCGTTGTCTTTAATGAAACCTTTTAGTCTCTCAAAGTGTTTTGATTTAGCCATTTTATTTTCAATCTGTCCGATGTAGTTTAGTCTAATATACGATTCTTGTGTTGCAACTGCTAAACCAGATGTGTAGATCTCTGAGTTTTTTGCACGGTTAGTCGCAGTTAAATCAACATCTACAGATTGAGTTTTATTTGTTACAGTTAACAAATTAAACTGTAGTTTAGATTTAATACCTAAAGTATTTAGGTTGATTTTTGTTTTTAGGTTATCAGAAACTAAAAACAAATGAATCAAAATATCTGCTTTTTCAGCTAAATTTACAATAAAATCTAGAGTTCCGGTGCTTTTCAATTCAATAAAAACTGTTCCGGTTAAGTTAGCACCAAATT
Source organism: uncultured Acholeplasmataceae bacterium (assembly GCA_963544825.1). Taxonomy (GTDB): domain Bacteria; phylum Bacillota_I; class Bacilli_A; order Acholeplasmatales; family Acholeplasmataceae; genus CALISC01. Next base: position 30,711 of record CAUUGG010000007.1, on the reverse strand, counting down.
CAAGTTCAACAAAAGAAGCATCTTTAATTTCAAGATGCTTAAACTCAAAAGAACTGCTGAAAACAGTTTTAACTTTTTTTAAATTATTTATGCTCTGCATTTAACCAGGCGTATCCTTCTTTGTTAATTTTTTCAATTAAGGTTGCGTCACCTGTTTTAACAATTTTGCCATTAAGTAAAACGTGAACAAAGTCCGGTTTAATGTGCTTCAAAATACGCTCATAGTGAGTAACGATAATTACACCTAAATTGTTAGTTTTAACTTCTTCTAAAACCGCCTTACCGACGCATTCTAGAGCGTCTACATCAAGTCCAGAATCTATCTCGTCAAGTAGTGCAAACTTAGGTTTTAAGACTTTTAGTTGAATAATTTCATTGCGTTTTTTCTCACCACCTGAAAATCCAACATTTGCTTCTCTAAACACAAACTCTTTACTAAGTCCAAGTTCTTGTGTGGCTTTCTCAACCTCATTGATAAAGTCAAATAGTTTAAAGTCCTTTTGCGTTTTTTGTAGAACAACTTCTCTTAAAATATCTACATTTTTAACACCAGGTATTTCGGTAGGAGTTTGAAACGCCAAAAAAAGTCCAGAGCGGCTACGTTCGTCTGTGGGCATTTCAAGCATGTTTTGTTGATTTAAATATACTTCCCCACTTTCAACTGTATACAAGGGATGTCCCATTAAGGAAGTCAAAAGCGTAGACTTTCCAGTTCCGTTTGGTCCCATAATTACGTGCACTTCTCCACTTTTAACTTCTAGAGAAATGTTTTTAAGAATTTGTTTATCTTCAATTGAAACCGAATAATTTTTTATCTTAAGTGTGTTCATTTCATAACCTCACGATTTTTTGTTTCAAGATTCTTGTGCCTGAATTTTTAATTCTTTGGCGAACTCTAGCCAGCAAATTATAAACTCTTTTAATTAAAAAACCCGTTTGTTTGGCGATTTCGCTTGGTTTAAGACCTTTTAAAGTAAGTGAGTAAACAAGCGCTAAATCTTTATTTTTAAACTGAATTTCGGCAACTTCTGGTTTTTCTTTTTCGTATGAATACTGTTCCATGTTGTCGCTTACCAAAAGCACATTATCAATTATTTCATGGTCTATATTGGTAATATGCTGTGCTTTTTTGTAAGCACTTTTAAGTTCTCTTGAAAGTCGTCTTAAGTAAATTAGTTCAAAAAAACGCATAAAAGTTTTGTTAAAAAGTTCTGAGTAACTTTCAATGGCAGTTTTAAGTGAAACTAAGCCAAGATGCACAAGGTCATCTAAAAATAGACTATAGATGCGTTTGCTTAAGGCAACTTTGTAGATAAAGGCTTTGTATTTGTCAAAAATGATTTTTAAACTGGTTTGGTCATAATGACACTGAACTAAATAAATGAGTTCGTAGTCATTATAGTTAATCATTTTAATCCTTTCTAGTCATTTCGTTCATCACTATCGCACCAGCAACAGATACGTTAAGTGAGTTGATTTTGCCAATCATGGGAATGGTCACAGAATCATCAGAAAGCGAAATTAAATTTTTTCTGACGCCTAGCCCTTCATTTCCAAGAATTACTGCAATTTTGTCTTCTGCTTTTAAACAAGCAATAGACTTATTTGTATTTAAAGTAGTAGCAAAGACTTTAAAATTATTTTCTTTTAGAGTTTCAATGGCTTTTGAAATACTTTTTACCATTGCAATTTGCACTTTAATTGCAGCACCCGCAGATACTTTTAAGACAGTTGGTGTTACTTTAACTTGTTCTCTACTAGAAATTATAATTGCGTCAATGCCGAAAGCCTCAGCGCTTCTAAGTAAGGCACCAAGGTTATGCGGGTCTTGAATTGAGTCTAAGATAATTATTTTTTTAATATTTTTTTTAAGCAGTTCTGTTAACTCAAAATATTTAAAGTCGCTTGCATTGACAGCAATTCCTTGGTGGTCTTTGGTGTTAGTTAATTTAAATAAGCGTTCTTTTGTAACTCTTTCAATTTTGGAGTTATGTTGATTTAAAAACTCCAAAAACTTTTGGTCTGCAAACTTTTCATCTAAATAAACGTTGAAAACTGGAAAGCGATTTAAAATCATTTCTTTAACAACGTTTTTGCCAAAGTAAATCATTTTATGCTGTCTTCCGGTAAGTTATTGGAATCTCTAAAGAAAACAACTGCGTTATGGATTCCTTTTTTAGTCCAAGCAACAATGTTGGTAAATAGGTACATTAGCGGCCAACCTGCCTGTAGAAGTATAACTAGCAGTAGCAACTCTTGAACATTTAATGCGTTTCCTGTGTAGTAGCCAACTTTAAAGATTGGAGCAATTGCAAAGAATTCAGACATAAATGTGACAAGCACGATGAAAATAGAAATCATAGTAGTTACAAGCATTCCGCGTTTGAAGTTCATTGGCAGACAAATTTTGTGCAGAGTAATTAAACAAATTGTAGTTGCGCTGTAAACGATTAAGGTTGGAATGACTCTTTCATGGCCTTGCGCAGTTAAGTTTAGAGTTTTACTTAAACTATAAATCAACACACATTCTAGAATTATCGTCAAAGCACTTGGCATAGATTTCTTAATGATACTCCACAAGAAGTTGTCTTTTTTAATTTCGCTGTTGTTGTATTCAAGTGCCAAGAAAAACGAAGGAATACCAATTGCTAAACTTTCAATTGGAACTAGTTGAATAGGTTCCAGTGGATATGCTCCTCTTTTAACAGCTGCTAAGTAAATTGCAATTAAAGAAAGCACCACTGAAAAAATTGTTTTGGTTATAAACAAGGTTGTCACTTTTTCAATGTTGTTAATAACTCTACGACCTTCTGCAACAATTTTTGGCATTGATGAGAAGTTTGAGTCCATCAAAACAACTTCAGCGACGTTTCTGGCAGCCTCAGAACCTTCAGCCATCGCAATAGAAGTATCGGCTTCGCGTAGTGCCAAAATGTCATTGACACCGTCTCCAGTCATCGCAACAGTCTTGCCTTTTTTCTTAAGGGCTTGAACTAGCAGACGTTTTTGAGTTGGATTAACTCGGCCAAAAATAGTGTATTCTGTACAAATATTTTCAATTTCTTCGTCTTTGACGTTTTCCAGTGATATGTATTTGTTGTAGTTTTCAATTTCAACGCGTTCAGCAATTCTTGAAACTGTTAGAGGGTTGTCACCAGAAATTACTTTAATGTCAACGCCCATAGTTTTAAAAAACTTAATGGTGTCCAGTGCATCTGTTCTAATTGTATCTTCAATTACGATTAAAGAAAGTGGAGTCACGTCTTGTGGGATTTTGTCACCAAGTGCAGCCTTGGTGTAGCCAAACACGAGCACTCGGAAACCTTCTAAGATATATCTTTCTACGTTGTCGTTAATCTGTTTAAATTTAGATTTTATGATGTATTCAGGAGCACCTAAATAAAAAGTACCGACTTGATCAAACTCAATCGCTGAGTATTTACGACTACTAGAAAAAGGAATGTAGGCGTTGTGTTTTAATGCAAAGTTATTGCCAAAACGCTCAATTAAAGCGGAGTTAGTTGGGTTGTCTGAGTTGTCTATATTTAAAAAAGCCTGAAGTAGTTGTTCATTTGAATACATAGACTCAGTTTGATTGAAGTCCATAGACATTTTTACAGACATTGAGCCATCGGTAATAGTTCCTGTTTTATCTAAACAAAGCACGTTAATACGAGCCAAGGTTTCAATACAGTATAGGTTATGTACCAAAGTGTTGTGTTTAGCAAGACGAAGAACACCTACAGACAAGGCAACAGAAGTTAGTAAGAACAGACCGGTCGGAACCATTCCGACCATCGCACCTGCTGTTTTTTCAACAGCGTTTTTATAAACTGCTGAATTGCTAAAATCTAAATGGTTTGTAGAAAAGTAAAATAAAGTAAACCCAATTGGAATAATTAAGACGGTTAAGATAGTAATTAAGAGTTTAAGCGATTTAAGTAGTTCAGATTTGTTTTTCTTAACTTTTCTAACTTGGCTAGTTAGTTTTTCAATATAGACATTTTTTCCAACAGCGACAACTTGGGCAACACCAGTTCCAGAAACTACAAAACTTCCGGCGTAAAGTGCTGCTTTTTTGTCTTTAACGATAGCATCAGACTCACCCGTTAATAGGGCTTCGTTAACTTCAAGGCCACCATCTGAAACAAGCACGCAGTCACACGGAATTTGTCTACCTGGTTTTAAGATAATTAAATCGTCTAAAACAATTTCTTTTGATTTAATTTCTTTTTGACTACCTTCTCTTAAAACAGTAATTGTGGGTTGTTGCAAGATGGTTAATTTTTCAATAGTTAATTTTGCTTTAATTTCTTGAACAATTCCAATTATTATGTTAATGGTAGTAACGACTAAGAATACCAAGTTTTGTGGTTTTGCGCCAACTGTAATTAACCAAACCGCAAGTGGATACATGATTAGGTTAAATAGCGTAAAGATGTTGGTAAAGAAAATCGCAAAATAACTCTTTGAGGTTTTAGTTTTGGAGTTGTTGGCCATGCCAAGAATTCGTCTATTTTCCGCTTCTTGGTCAGTTAAACCAGTTTCAACATTTGGGTTGTAGCGAATGACTTTAATTTCTTTTTTGCGAGGTTTTTTTGCTTTCTTTTCTTTTGGTTTAATTTCTGCGTAGCGTTGCTTTAGTTCATCTGGAATTTCGTGTAGTTCAGTGCTTTCTTCAACTATAGTTACAGTTTTTTTAATTAAGCCTTTCTTACCTTGTTTTGCCTTACTTGATTTTTTTGATTTGTTGTCTAAAAACACTTTTTCACTTTCTGTAATTCCGTTAGCAGCGCTTTCTTTTACGGCAAGAGTAGGTTCTTTTTTAATCTCAGTTTCTACTTGTGAATTTTCAACTTTTTTGTTTTTTTCCATAGTGTCCTCTCAGTTAGTTAAATTAGTTCTTTTTCAGTTAGACTCACTCTAAGTTCATCTGCTTTTTTAAAGTCTTTGTCTAAACGGGCTTGTTGCCAGGTTTTATATAATTCAAACTCTGAGTCTGTAAACTCAGGCAGTTTGATTTTAAAACCTAAAATTTCTAAAACTTTGTAAACAGAGTGAATTACTGCAGCGTTAGTTGAACTGGTTTCGTTGATACTCAGTTTTTTTATGACTTGTTGTAAATCACTTAAAGCAAGTGGCGTTAAAAAGCCATCTTCCATACATTTTGCGAAGTTATCCAAAACTTCTTTGTCAAATTCCTTAAACTCAAAACCAGCAACACGGTGATTAAAAGCAAGTATTCTTAATTTACGCTGTAGTTTAGTAAATACTGCTTGGTTTTCTTGAAGTAGTTCTCTTGAAAAGTTAATTGGGCTTTCAAAGTTATGAGAAAGTATTAAAAGTATAAATCCGTTTGTTTGGCCATTTTCTATGATTTCATTTACGTTAATTACATTTCCAAGCGACTTAGACATTTTTTGATTGTCAACATTAACTCTACCCACATGCATATAGTATTTACTTAGTTCATGTCCAGTTTCGCCAAGAAACTGAGCACGCTCATTTTCGTGGTGTGGAAACTTTAAGTCAGAACCGCCACCGTGAATTAAAAGAGTATCTTGAAATAACTCTTTATTCATTACAGCGCATTCTGTGTGCCAGCCTGGCCTGCCTTCACTAAAAGGTGATTTGAATTTAACACCTTCTTCTGTTTTTTTCCAAAGTAAGAAGTCAAGCGGATCTTCTTTATCTTGATTTACAGAAACCCTAGCACCCACTTCTAAGTCTCCGGTATTTTGATGAGAAATCGCACCGTAAGTTTTAATTGAGTTAACTCTGAAATAAACATTTCCATTTTTTTCGTAGGCTATATTTTTAGAAATTAAAGATTGAATAAATTCAATTATGTGGTCAATGTATTTAGTGGCGTAAGGAATGGTGTCTGGAAACTCGCAGTTCAAATCTGCTAGATTTTTTAAATACTCTTGGCTGTATCTGTGTGCAATTTCTCGTTCACTAACATTTTCTAAAATCGCCTTGTTAATGATTTTATCGTCAATATCGGTGATATTAGAAACATAAAAGACTTGATGTCCACGATATCTTAAATAACGAACAACTGCATCAAAAAAAATAGCAGGGCGAGCATTTCCAACATGAATGTATGAGTAAACTGTTGGGCCGCATACATAAATGCCGATTTTTTTGCCTGCTTCTGGATTAAAATTATCTATTTTTTTGGTTAAAAAATTATATAATTTCAAATATTTTCTCCGTCGCTCGTTATATACATTATATAACAAGAACTTAGAAATATTCGGCTTGGGGTAAGATTTTGGTTAGTTTATTGTTTAGTTTAATTAGTTTTAAAATTATGTTTCCGCCCTTAATATTTTTATAGTAATTACAAGCCAGCAAAATAAAAAAAGTTTTGTAAACTCCGCTGATTTCCGCGTCTAAAAATTCCAATAAATACTTAATAAAAATATCAGGTGCATCTTGATATAAAAGTAGTTTCTGAGCAAATTGCATCAGTTTAGAAATTAAGAAGTTATCAGGAATTTTGTGTTTAAGAAACTCATTTATGTTGTGAGATATAGCCTCAATCTTTCGTTCATGAATATAGTAGATAGTTTCAAAAAATAGCCTTACTAGTCTGTTTTCAAACTTTATATAACTTTTAAAAAACAAGTCTGGAACGAACACACTATGATAAATTTGCGCATACAAACCAAAGAAAGCACCAACTATTTTGTTGTTGCTAAATTTACATTTTAAAATGTTTTTAACATTATTTTCAAAAGTTATTTTATCTTGAAATTTTAGATTTTTAATTAGTCTAACTGAATCTAAAATCCCAGTTAAAATTGGTGAATTTAGTGCTGAAAAATAAACTTCTAAATCATCAATTTCGTTTGCGTGAATATGCTTTTTCTCACAAAACTTAGTTAAAACTTTTAAAAGCATAAACATCGCTTCAACTCGCTTGTCTTCTGCACTTGCTACCCTATTTTCAAGAACTATTGTACAATCTTTAACGTTTCCAGAGATAAACATAGTCAACGCCGAAATCAGTTGATAAACCTCGTAGTACTTTGGAGAAAAGTCAGGTTTAGTGTAGTCACCTTTGCTTAAAATCAAAAGTGCATCGGTCAAGTTTAAGTTACTAAAATAATAAAAACTATTAAAAATAGTGTTGTTTAAAATGTCATGATCTTTAGGGTCTGCTAAACTTTTTTCTAATTTTTTGACTTTAACTAAAGAATTGATTAACTCATCTATTTTGTCTTCAAACAAATTAAAGTTATAGATAGATATTTTGTCAGAGACAAACAGTGTTTCTATTTTATTAATGCTTTTTTGAGTAAGTGTTGACTTGTTTCTCTCATAGCAAGAAATTGTTGAAATCGGTAATTTAGTCAGTTCACTAAACTCACTCAAGGTTTTAGAACAAAGCATTCTGCAATAGTAAAGCTGTCTTTTGTAAAAGACGGCTTTTTCATTTTCTAATTTAGTTTTTAATTTTAGTTTTCTATTGTTTAAAAACATGTCTTTATTTTACTTTATTTAATTTAGTTAAAAAATTTGTTTTTCAAAAAAAATGTGCAATTTGCATATAAATATTATAAAAATGCATTAGTTTTTTGAAAATTACATTTTGTGTATTAGGATTATTAAATAAAAATGTTTAGTTGTTAGACTGAGCGTTTACTCTTTGCAAGTTAAACAAATTTTAAAAATAATCATTTAAATACACTACTTTAAATGTTATAATTGATTTGTTTAGAGAGGTTTTAATAAATGAACAAAAAAACAATTTTAGATGTTGATTTTCAAAACAAAAAAACAATTTTAAGAGTTGATTTTAACGTACCACTTAAAAATGGTGAAATCACAGACGATAACCGTATCGTTCAGGCACTTCCAACAATTTCTTATTTACTTGAACATGGCGCTAAGTTAATCTTACTTTCACACCTTGGGCGTGTTAAAGAAGAAAAAGATATGCTAGGTAAATCTTTAGAACCAGTTGCTCGCAGATTATCCGAATTACTTGGAAAACCTGTTAAGTTTGTTGCAGAGTACCGTGGTAAGGCTGTGGAAGATGCCGTTAGTCAATTAAAGTCAGGCGAAGTTATCGTGCTTGAAAACACTCGTTTTGCAGATCTTGACAACAAAGCAGAGTCAAAAAACTCACCAGAACTTGGCAAATACTGGGCCGGACTTGGTGAAATTTTTGTAAATGATGCTTTTGGTGTGTGCCACCGCGCACAGGCATCTAATGTAGGTATTGCAAACCATCTTCCTTGTGTTTGTGGATTTTTGATGGAAAAAGAAATTAAGTATCTTTCTGCTGCAATTCAAAATCCAAAAAGACCACTTGTGGCAATCATTGGTGGTGCGAAAGTTTCTGACAAAATTGAAGTTATTAATAATTTGCTTAAGATTTGCGACTATGTATTGGTCGCTGGTGGTATGGTTTATACTTTCGCGAAGGCTCAAGGCGGAAAAATTGGCAAAAGCATTTGTGAACCCGACAAAACAGATTTAGCGCTGGATTTACTTAAACGTGGTCAAGGCAAACTAATAGTTGGCCGTGATGTTTATACAGGTAAAGAGTTTTCAAACGATACCGAAGTTAACCTACGTTCAGTTATGGATATTCCTGAAGACGAAGAAGGTTTAGACTGTGGTGTTGAAACCCTTAAACTATTTAAACAATATATAGATAAAGCAAACACTGTGATTTGGAATGGTCCACTTGGTGTTTTTGAACTTTCTGTGTTTTCTAATGGTACTTACAAAATCGCTGAGTATATCGCTGCCAGAGAAGGCGCGATGACAGTTGTTGGTGGTGGTGATTCTGCTGCTGCTATTGCCAAAGCAAACATGATTGAAAAATTCACACACGTTTCAACTGGTGGTGGTGCTTCACTTGAATTTTTTGAAGGTAAAACTCTGCCTGGAATTGAGTGCATTTTAGATAAGTAAAATCGTGATTAATTTAGGACAAAAAATTCATTATTTAAGAGTCAAAGCTAATTTAACTACCAAGGAACTGGCAAACGACATTGGAGTTACAAAAGGTTACATTTCGCAAATTGAAAATAACCGTACGTCTCCATCACTTGAATCTTTAGAAAAAATTTTAGAAAGGCTAGGCACAAACTTCCAAGATTTTTTTGGAACTGCTGAACAAACTAAAGAAGAAAGTTTAGTTGAAGTTTTTTCAACCGCAAAACTTGCAGAAAGTGAAGAAGTTGATGAGAACTTGCTGTACGCTAAGTTTCCACTGCTGCCTACTAACTCTAGTTTCAAAGTAGAAATTATTGAAATTCAGCCAAACGGGCAAACTGAAATTCAAAAACCACAGGTTGGCGAAACTTTCGGTTATGTCTTGGAAGGCAGAGTTGAAATTTTTCAAAACGAAGAAGTTACTTTAGTTGAACGTTTTGAAACTTTTTACTTTCCCAACATTAAAGAAAACTACTTGAGAAATAAATACTCAAGGCCATGTAAAGTTTTACTTGTTAAAACCCCAAGGTAGAAAAGGACTTTTTAATATGCGAAGAAAAATAATTGCTGGTAACTGGAAAATGTATAAAACCAGAGCAGAGGCGCTTGAGTTTATTTACCGAGTTGCAGATAAAATGCCTGAAAGAACTGAAGTTGAAACTGTGGTATTTGCACCAAGTCTATATGCTCGCTGTTTAGTTAAAAGACAAGGTAATTTAAGAATTGGTGTGCAAAATATTCATCATTTAGATGAAGGCGCGTATACTGGTGAACTTTCTTTAAAAATGGTTGAACCGCTTGGCTTTGAGTATGTTTTAATCGGCCACAGCGAACGCAGAGAGTATTTTAAAGAAAGCGACCTAGATGTTAATTTGAAGTTAAAAAAAGTACTGACAAGTAATTTAACTCCAGTCGTTTGTGTTGGTGAAAACCTTTTAGTAAGGCAAAAAAACGAAGTTTATGACTTCTTAGCAAATCAAATTAAATCAGCATTTTCAGAAGTTAGCGCAAACGATGCTAAAAGGGTAGTTATTGCGTATGAGCCTATTTGGGCAATTGGAACTGGCGAAACTGCTACCCCTGAAGTTGCAAATCAAACAATTAAGGGAATTCGCGAAGTTATTGAAAAACTCTACGACAAAGAAGTGGCTGCTGAGATCAGAATTCTTTACGGTGGGTCTGTTAAACCAGAAAATATTAAAGACATTCTTTCAACTTCTGACATTGATGGTGCTTTAATTGGTGGAGCATCACTTGACGCTAGTAAATTTCTAAAAATGGTTGATGCTGCAAGGTAGCAAACGCAAAAGAAATCACAAGAGAAATTATCATTTAGACATTCATTAAAAAATTCAAATTATACAAATAATCCCACTATCTAAAAATTTCTTAAAAGTTATATAATCGCTTTGTTAAAACAAAATACAAAACTTTTATTTAACGCATCAACGTTTAAAAATAAAATAAAACATTCATTATTATCTATCCAAAAGCATCAATAATTTTTTGATTCGCAAAAGAAATCACAAAATAAAACATTAAAAAAAGCCTAACAAATGTTAGGCTTTTTTGATTTTGAATTCTTAACTAAGCAATAATTTTAGTTACAGAACCAGCACCAACTGTGTGTCCACCTTCGCGGATTGAGAACTTAGTTCCTTGTTCAAGCGCGATTGGGTGAATTAGTTCAACAGTGATTGAAGTGTTGTCACCAGGCATTACAAGTTCCACGCCTTCAGCAAGGGAAATTATACCTGTAACGTCAGTTGTACGGAAGTAAAATTGTGGGCGGTAGTTAGTCATAAATGGAGTGTGGCGTCCACCTTCTTCTTTTGAAAGTACGTAAACTTGTGCTTCAAATTTAGTGTGAGGTTTAACTGAACCTGGTTTTGCCAATACTTGTCCACGTACGATTTCTTTGCGGTCAATACCACGAAGAAGTGCACCAATGTTGTCACCGGCTTGAGCAGAATCTAGTAATTTTCTAAACATTTCAATACCAGTAACTACTGCTTTTTTAGTTTCACGGATTCCGACGATTTCAACTTCTTCACCAAGTTTTAAAGTACCACGTTCCACACGGCCAGTTGCAACAGTACCACGACCAGTAATAGTAAGTACGTCTTCAACTGGCATTAAGAAAGGAAGGTCAGTTTGACGAACTGGTTCTTGGATGTACGCATCGATGTTGTCCATCAGTTCCATGATTTTGTCCATGTATTTTTGGTCGCCTTGAAGAGCCTGAAGTGCTGAACCTTTAACAAAAGGAATTTCGTCTCCAGGGAATTCATATTCATTTAGAAGTTCGCGAACTTCCATTTCCACAAGGTCCATTAGTTCAGGGTCACCAACTAAATCTGCTTTGTTTAAGAAAACCACTAGTCTTGGCACACCAACTTGGCGAGCAAGTAGGATGTGTTCACGAGTTTGTGGCATCGCACCGTCAGCGGCTGACACTACTAAGATACCACCGTCCATTTGGGCAGCACCGGTGATCATGTTTTTAACGTAGTCAGCGTGGCCTGGGCAGTCAACGTGTGCGTAGTGACGTTTTGCAGTTTCATACTCAACGTGTGAAGTGTTGATAGTAATACCGCGTTCTTTTTCCTCTGGTGCTTTGTCAATTTGGTTGTAGTCTAGTTTTTGCGCAAGACCGCGTTCACCAAGCACATAAGTGATAGCTGCGGTTAGCGTAGTTTTACCGTGGTCAACGTGGCCGATTGTACCAATGTTAACGTGTGGTTTTGAACGATCGAATTTTTGTTTTGCCATTTTATTTTCCTCCAATAATTCAATAAATATTTTATCAATTCTAAAAATAAAATTCAAAGAAAAGTACCACATTTTTAACTAATTTAGTCTAAAAACAAGGTTTTTTGTTTATTTTAAAAAGCGTTTAACATCTAAAATAATTGTTTTTAAGTCCTTTGCTTGTTTTGCCTTATAATTATATAAAGCGGAGTATTATATGAACTTAAAACAAAACAAACCAAAACAAGATGTAAACTCTAAAACAAACAAAGAAAACAACCTGACTCAAAATAATAATTTAAAGACCAAACAAAAAATTGATTTTAAAAAATTTCTATATTCAAAAACCTTTATTTTTCTAGTGTTAATTTTATTTTCACTACTTTTATTTTTGTCAGTTTCTTTTCCACTTTCTCGTCCACGTCCAACTTCTATCAAGATGTATGACAAGAAAGAAATTTCTTACAAAGAGTTTACAAGTGTATATCCAGTTTTTCAATCTGTGACCAGCAGATACGGCGAAAAGCAAAAAGTCGTTTACGAAATTGATTTAGATGACTTCACTCTTTTCTTTATTCCAATTGAAAGAAAAACCTCTGGCAAGGATAAGAAAAAATATGATGTGTTTAGATTTAAATTTGCCTACTACTCATCTACTGGTACAATTTCTGATATCAAAATTGGCTCAAGCCTATACGTTCCTTATTCTAAAAACATATCAGCATATAGTAACAACAAAGAAGGCGACAGCGTAAATAACGTAGTTAAGGCTAGTCCAAATAACCCAAAAGAGCGTGGAATTGAACTATACGACTCCTACTACTCAGGCAGCACTGTTACGCTTTCAATGAATAAAGACGACAAATACGTGACTTTTCCGTATCGTGTGAACTTTTACAACAAAATATACATGCCACAAATTTACCTAGACATTAAATACAAAGACTCACTACACAGCACAATTCACGATGCTATCCCTAAAAAAATCACTTTCTCACTAACTTACACCAACTTCCCATACAAAGCAAGTTAGTATAAGGAGTATTTATGAACGGAATTTTGAAAAAAACTACAATTTTTGCTTTATTTGTTGTAAATTTATTTCTACTAGTTGCCTGTGGCAAGACCTATAAAGTAACTTTACCCAAAGAAATCACTCAAGAAACCGATAAATTTGATTTAAATCGTGTTCCTGCTGGCAGCAACATCAAATTTAAAATCAACATTCGCAAACAAGACAGCGTTGTGAGATTAAACAAAATTACTTATACAGAAAGCGGAGTTGCTAACCCTACTGAGTCTATTTTGTCCGACGAAATTAAAGCAACTCACACTTTTTCGCTTAAAAACATTCGCCACAACACCACAATTGAATTAAAAGCCATTCAAAACTATCAAGTTACTTTACCTGACTTTTTTAACGTTGGAAAGGCTAGCGTTGACCTTCAAAAAGTGCCAAGTGGCAAGGATTTGCAACTTTACGCTAATTTAAAAGACGGTGAAGTTTTAACTAAGTTAACTGTCAACGGAGTAGACGCTTTGGCCGAGTTTGACCAAGATAAGAAAACTTTTAACTTAACAGTAGAGGCAGACACTGTAGTTGAGGCTACTAAGATTAACGCAAAAACTACTCAATTTCAGTTAAAATACGACAAAGAGATATTCAAGATTTACCCTGAAAAAGACTACTACCAATTTAACGACAAAGTAGACGTTGAAATTAAACCAGAAGCAATTGCAAAAGCACCAAAAGAATATCACTCTATCGCACAAAACAAAACCTTACTTTACTCAACTAAGAAAACTATTTCAATTCGCGAGGCTGTAACTGAACTTACTCATTTCCACTCAAGTAACGTAGTTGAACGTAGCAATTATACAACTGAAAAAACCATTTCTTTTAACACTAAAAAAACTCCAGAACTACCACAATTTCAAGGCAAAACTGTTGTAAAACGCACCCTAATTGAATCAACATCAATTGAAAGCGGAGCGGGTTCTAATAGTTTTGTGTTTAAAAACCTAGGTTATAACTTTGCACTTTATCGTTATGAGTTTACTGATCACACTACTGCCGAAGTTAGATTTATCTACAAAATTATTCCTTCTATTACTAAAGTTACTTTAAAAACAGTTCAAGACAAAACGCACTCAGATAAGTTTGAATACTCAGAAGACCCCAATACTCTTGAACCAAACTATAAAACTAAAAGCAAGTCAACTTATAAAATACAAAACAAAACAGTAGGTACTGACAACTCTTATGTCCCTGAGTTTGACATAACTGTCAAAACTCAAGTTTGGGAAAACAATCAATTTCAAGTTAAGTCAAAAAACTTGTCACTACGCGAACTTAAATCAATGTCACCTGAACTATACGGCTACCGTTTAAGTTTAAAAGACGTGACAGATGAGTCAAATAAATTTAAATTAAACGAAGATAACTACCGTTTAAATGGCTTTGGTATGCGTTTTTCTCGCAATTTAGTTGGTCGTAAAGTTGAACTACAATACGAAAACATCAACGACCCTAAAGAAGTTTTAAAAGAAACTGTTAACGTCCAACCAGGAGTTAATGCCTACGAAGACTTAGAACTGAGAAAATACTTTAGAATGGCCAGACAATACGACAAAGTATATCTGCAAAGAAACATCACCCCAGTTGCCCAGGCTGACCAACTTGAGTATATTGACAATAAATTTAAAGGTAGAGCTGAATATCCTGATTTAAAAGATTTAGATAAAATTGAATCTTTAATTCCAAACGACGACAAGGTTGAACTTGACGAAAGCGGCGATGTGTTAGACGAAACTAAATATTTAGGTGGTTCTTTTTACCGCAGAATTTACAACCCAAAACTTAAACACGTAGGCTACAAGCCAATTCAGTTTGACGGAAATGGCTATACAATTGATGGCAAAAACATTCGCCACGCAATTACCCAAAACTCAACTGAAGAAGGCATTAACTTAACGATTGTTAGAGCCGGAATTTTTTCAGTTCGTTCCTTTGTTGATGTTCCTAGCATGGACAAAACCCCTTCTGTTAACTACGAGTCATATATTAAAAACGTCTACATTAAAGGAAACTCAAAATCACACACTATAGGTGGTGGCAATAAGAAAAAAACTCCACTGTCTTCAGGTTCAATTCTTGGTGTTTCTGCGTTTAGGTCTAAACTAGATGTGGAAAACTCAGTAGTGCTAAACACTTCTGCTGGTTTTAATTTTATTGCAGCAACTCATTTTGTTTCAAATACCAGAATCGATAACGCTTTTATCAACGCTATTTTGTTTGCCAACGAAAATGGCTATCACGACTTTAATGAAGTAATTAAAGAAGATACAATGGCCTCGCCTTCTGCGCTTTGGGTTGAAAAATCCGAAATTAAGCGCTGTGGTGCTGGTGGTATCTACACACAAGACCGCGATCGTCGTAAACGACAAGATGCCGACATTAAAGCCCAATCTGCTGAGTTTAGTCAGGTTGTAGAAGCCGTAAGCGCTCCCGAACTTACCAAGGCTCATTTAACTGCGCTTAGCGGCAAGGCTGCTCGTTTGTTTTCAGTAGACCCAACTGTGGTTGTAAAAGAAACGATAGTTGAAGCCGAAGTTAACCTTTCTAATGAAATCGCACAAGCCCTTGACTTAAATCGTTTTATTGGACAAACCGTTAGCACTATTGAGCAAATTAAACAAATCTCTGGGTTTGAAATTGTCAAAAACAACTCAGATAAAGCCAAAACCAAGAGTTTCTGGGCACCAATGTTTTTCACTAACTACAACCCGTTTGTACAACCTGTAAACGACCCTGAAAACCCAAACTACTTTCTTTCTCACAGTCGCCCTGCTTGGGATGTGACTTTTAACTTAGCAGAACGTGAATACTCAACAGTTGACGACTTTTACTCAAGTCCAAAAGTGTCTGAGTTATTTTCAAACATGAAGTTTACCTTTATGACTTTAAACTTCCCTAAACTATCTGAAGTCAATCAAAACTTCTCAACTGTCGCAAAAATAGATAAGTTCTTTAAAGACAAACCAAACCGCGGTATGGTTGACTTTATTAGTGAGTTTTATCAAGCGCTTCAACAAGGTGGAGATCCGTTTTTAAGCCAAAGAGAAAAATTTGGCTACACCAACGTCTTTAAGATAGCGCCAGTTGTTGAAAACATCTTGCCAAATGCAGGTCGTTTTGCCGGTTGCATCTACATAGGATATCGTTTTCAATCGTAATGAACACCGAGACAAACACTGTTTTAAAATTTAATTTAACTGCACTGCCTAAAAAAGCAGATTTAGTGGTCCGAGTTTCTTTTTGCACTTTGATTGCCTTGCTCGGAGCACTTATTATGCTACTTCCTAAAAGTACTGCTTTTTTGAGTTTAGTTAACCAAAATACAGCAAACCCAGCGTTTGCTGTTTATGTTTTAAATAACTTAGCAGTAGTTGCAAGACACCTTTATTTAACTTCAGTAATTTTGCTTTTGGGAAAAGTTTTAATTAAAGATTCAAAAACTAAGTTTACACCTATCTTTTATTTAGTAAACTTAGTGTTTTATCTTGCTTTTATTTATAAAATTAGACATTTTTTTGCCGATCAAAGCGCGTACTTTAGTTTAATTTTCCCGCTAATTTTAATTGCTACCTTTTTGGCTTTCTATGTGTTGGTGCGTTCTTTTAACACGTCTTTTTTCCACTTTTCTAAAAAACACATATTTTACGAAGTTCTGCTTTACTTAGTTATCTTTTTGTTTTCGCTGTCTCCACTTACCTTGCAAGTAATTTTTGGCCATATGACTTACCAAAAGTTTGTCTTTACTCGCCAGCACTTATTTATGTTACTTGCTCCGTTTGTCTTGATTTTTATTTTAACCAATGTCTACATTAACCGCACGCATGAATACAAGAAGTTTCTGTTGTTTACGGTATCTCTTGCCGTAATTTGCTCAGTTTTCTCAGTTTTAAATAAATCAGAAATATTTACTGCTAAGTTTGCTTTTTCTCCGTTTAAATGGTTGTTGTTAGCGCTGCCTTTTATTTTCTTATTTGAACTGAAACGCACAATGTCTATATTTACTATGTTTTCAACCGGAGTTCCGCTACTTTTTGTGTTTTTCTTGCAACTCAAGGAAAACGGCAGTTTCTTTAGTTTAGAAAACATGCTGACCTATTTACCTGCACTTTACTTAATAGTACTCTCTGCGCTTGCCTATACTTTGAGGTTTTTTGAAATGCCAAGCGCAAAAGACTTAATAATTGCCCTGGTTTTCTTTACCTTGTTTTTTATAGTCGCAGCAGTAGTTTTAAGAATAGTAGACGGACTGTATCCCAACAATAAAACTGTGCAAGAACATGTTGACTTTTTCTACATTAACCGTCGCAATATCGTAGACCACGCTAAGTTTAAGACTTTCCTTGGCAATCTGCGCTCTAAATACAAAGCAGTTACTATTAAAGGAAAAACCGTAACTTTCCCGCTTACCTACCTGTTTATCACTTGGGCAATCTGCACAATTACCACGCTAACCGTAAGTCAAATTTTCTTGCAAATTCAAAAATCTTGTATTTCGTTTAGATTTGTTGTCCATAAACTCAAAAAAGACCGCCAGATTGGTGTTGTTAAAATTGGCAAAATTACTCCAGACCTTAAAAAGGAGCTTGATATGAAAGATAGTTTAGTTAAAGTTCAAAACTTTTCCAAAAAATATGCAAATAATGATTTTTATTCAGTAAAAGATGTTTCTTTTGAAATTTCTGGTGGTAAAATTGTTGGTTTTGTTGGACACAACGGAGCCGGTAAATCAACCTTAATTAAGTCACTAGTCGGGATTCAGACAATTACTGAAGGTACAATTTCAATTTGTGGCTACAATATTGAAAAAAATCCAACTGAGGCTAAATACTCGCTTGGATATGTTTCTGACAACCACGCGCTATACGAAGAATTGACAGGTCGCGAGTACATCACATTTGTTGCAAAACTTTTCAACGTACCAAAAGAAGTAATTAAAACTAAACTACTTGAACTTACTGATTTCTTTCAAATTACTTATGCAATTGACCGCCAAATTCGCACCTACTCACACGGTATGAAGCAAAAAATTTCCGTGATCTCTTCGTTAATCCACGAACCAAAAGTCTGGGTGCTTGACGAACCGCTTACCGGACTTGACCCAACTTCTGCATATCAACTTAAAGAAGCGATTAAAATGCATGCAAAAAAAGGTAACATCGTGATTTTTTCTTCGCACATCATTGAAGTTGTTGAAAACATTTGCGACGAAGTTGTGATTATTAAACGCGGTCAAATGGTGATTAACGAAAAAGTATCTGAACTTAAGGCCAAATACGGAAACCTTGAGCAGATGTACATTAAACTAATTGAGCAGTAAAATGACAGTTAAGTTTTACAACACTTTAAACTCGGTTCGTGAACACCCAAATCAGTTTTTGGTGTTCTGGCAACTGCTTAAGTCTGAATACGTTGACGCTTCTTTTGTCAAAATCAGAGGCTCTGTTGGCACAAAAATCGCGAAATATGCACTGATGTTGTTTTTCGCAGGTCTGCTGTTTTATGTATACAACTACATGTTGCCTGCTTTTTCTGTGCTAGGCGCTTCTCCTTATATTGCCTTAGTTCCGGCTATCTTTATTTTCTATACTTTAATTATGTCATTTCAGTCGATGCAAGGAATGGCCAAATCTCTGTTTCAAAATCCAAAGAACGACATTCTCTTTGCTTTTCCGATTACTAACCTGACGATTTTTCTTTCCAAGATAGTAGCTAGGTATTTAATTGAATTAGTTAAAACTTTGGTGTTTTTCCTGCCTTTCTTACTTTCAATTTACTACAACAACGCGGGGGTTGAATATGGTGCGCTAATTCCGTTTCTTGGTCGAATTTCGGTAATTTGCTTTACAATTCCCGCAGTTGCTTTGTTTTTAGGTACAATTTTTGCAGTTGTTTATTTCTACGCATTTTCTTTCTTAAAACGTTCAAGAATCGCAACCTTAGTGGTATCGCTAATTGCAGTTTCTCTTGTTTTCACACTAGTCATTATTTTTATTGACAATATGCGAGGACACGACCGCTATATTCGTTTCGATACTTTTCAAACTAGATGGCAAAACGTGAACTTCGCTTTTCAGCGCAATTTCTTAAATAATTTATTTTTCTTTAGATACCTGTATTACTTAATTTTCAAAGTTGATGTTAGTATTGCTGCAGTTGACATTATTAGAAGACCAACGGCTGCGCACTTGGCCGTAATTTTTGGCACTGTTTTTGTGTTGTTTTTGGTTTCGTCACTGGTTTCTTACTTTGTGTACTTTAAACTTGCCAACCGCATTAAGATGAATCTTGCCAATAAAGAAAAACGTTTTAACATTTTTGAAAAAAGTGGAAATACTCCTACTAAAGCCTTTACTTTAAAAGAACTAATTCAGTTATTTAGAAACTCAGATACCATCGCTAAGTATATTTTCTATATTGCTACTCTGCCACTAATTTCTATTATTTTAAATAAAACTTATTCTGCCTTTCAGTTAAACTCATTTGGTTTTAAAATGGTAGTCATTTTAAATGTGCTGGTTGGCTTAATTGTATTAACTACTTCTAATACTATTGCGTCTTCTATAATTTCTAGAGAAGGCGGCAAACTCTACATTTTAAAAACAATTCCTGGAAACACCTATAAGTTAATTTCAGCAAAAGTTGCTATCAACATCGCAATTAACTTCCTTATTGTGGCTTTAAACTTAATTATTATGCTAATTTATCCGTCAACCCAAAAGAAAGTAGCGGTTCTGATTGCCGGAATTTTCTTGGTGTTTAATATTGTCCATATTTTGTATTCAGCGTCAGTTGACTTAACTCAGTCTGAATACCAAAAATTTGAAGAAACAGCTGACGTTTCTAAACTGAAAAACGTCAGGTTTTCATCAGTTGTTGGAATTGTGATGTCTTTAGTAGTCGTGATTTTGCTTGTTGCGTTTGGTGCAACTGCAAAAGCGCTTAGTCTGCTTTTGGTGTTTGGATCCGTTGCTTTGGCGTTTTCAATTTTTACCTTCCATTTGAAAATCAAAGTTTACTTTGATGTAATGTGCGGATAGCAAAAGGAGTTTTAAATGAAAAAATTTACCTTCTTTTTAATTACTATCTTAATATTTGTTTCACTTGGTCTGGTTGCAGCGTTTGGCACTAGACCTATTCAAATTCCGAGTCAAACCCCTGTTAACGATTTACGTCTATGGTACACAACTTCAAAAAAAGCAATAAAGTCTCTGCGCAGACTTTCAATTGAAGATATGTATGAAAAGAAACTAAATTACTTAGACCAAATTAAAGCTATACAAAGAAAAGCAAACTCAACAACTGACTACACCAAAACCTTGGTTGAAATGAACTTCAAAGACAACAACATCCCGATTTTGAGATTCTTTAAAGAAGCCAATAACCAGTATGTCACTGAAAAACCTAAGCACACTTTTTATCTGTTTGTTGAAAACTGGCCAAACTACGCTAATTTTGAAGGCGTAACTATTGACATTAAACACAAAGACAAACGCGTCTTGGCTGACCCAAATAAGTCATATGACTTTGAGTTTAAAGACTGGCAAACTGCTAAGTCTAATATTTTAACTGACAAAAACCAGTACTTAAATGTTCGTGCAAACGGGTTTAATGGTATAGTTTTCTTTGAGTTTATTTTAAATAAAAACATTGAAGAAACCGCTAAGTTTGACGAGTATTCATACAGCGTAACTATAAAACCACTTAAAAACTCAGCCAGTGATTTAATTAAAAATATCTCATTTGATTTCCACAAGGCTGCAGAAAAGGAGGAGAATGATTAATGAGTATCTTAAAAAAATTAACCTATTTATTTATATTGTTTGTATCCTCAGTGCTACTGGCTGCATGTGGAGGAGTTTTTCAAAAAGTTGAGTTCAGCAAAGATGAACTTACCTATTTTGGGGCCGAGCGAAACGGGAAGTTAGTTACAGTTTCTGACTTTAACAAAGTTCCGAAAAACACAATTTTGCACTTTGAGCTGAATCTAAAAAACCGTGAGTTTAAGGATCTGCTTATCAACGACGTGACTTACAATAACTTAGGTGTGCATATTGCAGATAACAAGTTTCAAGTCAAGGTCGACAAGGACTTAAAAATTAAACTAGTGTTTTCAGGTTTCTACCGCGTTAAACTACCAAAAGAAATTGAAGTCGTTTCATATGTTGGCAAGTCAAATCCGCCAACCGGAGTTGACTTAAATAAAGTAGAGGCGGGAAGCACTCTGCTTTTTAAAGTCAAAATTAAGCCAAAGGCTCCGTTTATGCTACAGTTTGGAGAGCAAGACCGCAGGTATTTTGAGCAAAACCAAAATGGTTTCTTTAAAAACAATTCAGATGACCTTGAAACTTCGCTATTTGAATACAAGGTCAACGCAGATTTAGAAATTAAAGTATTTTACGACGAAAAGGATGTTAACTTCAAAATCTCAACTTCGCCTTACCTAGAGTTTAAAACTCAACACAGTGATTTAAACAAAGTGCCTTACGGCGAAGAAGTTGTTGTTAGTTTAAAAGAACAATACCGTGCGTTTTTAAAGGAGTTTAAGGTAAACGGCGTACCTACTCAGTTTGAGTCTAATTTTGAGTATTCTTTTAAAATCGACAAAGATATCACCCTAGAAGTTGTCTTAGAAGGTTTTAAAACCCACCGTTTAAACTACGACCGTAATTTATTTAATTTGGCCCAAAACTACACAACTCTGGACTTACCAGAAGGCGCAGACGTAACCTTAACACTAAAAAAGCCAAACCTAAACTCTAAATACGAGATTTTGGTAAACGGCCAAGCGCATAGCGGTACTTCTGTTAACTTCAAAATGCAAAAAGACACAGAAGTTAAAGTCAAAGAAACTTCAACTGAGCAAATTGTCAATTTAGACCCACAAGTAAAACACCGTCACCGTCCAATTCACACTACAGTTGAACTTAACTTAAAAGACCGCAAAAGAGTTATTAACACAAAATACACCAAACAAGCGGTTATAGACAACCTTGAAGTTAAAAATAACGAGTTTGCTTTTAAAGAGCCCGGAGTTTACCGAGTATACTACAACGAAACTAAAGACGGAAAAACTACCGTAACTCAATATGTTTATTCAGTTTCCTACACTATTGAGAAGTTTAATTTAAACGGACAAGTCTATAAATACGACGAAAAGAAAGAACGCAGTAAGACTTTTAAAGACTTTGACAAAAAATACACCAAAGAAGTTGGGATGAACAACGAATATATACCCGAACTTTCTGCCAATATCAGAAAGGCGCGCTTTAGCGACGTTGAAAACAAGTTTATTACAACTATTGAGACTTTATTTGGCATTGAGCAACTGCTATTTAAAAAAATTATTCCTACATTTGTGTTAAAAGATAGTGAAAGCAAAACACTCTTAAGACAGTCTCAGTATGAAAACAACGCCGGTAAATTTACTTTTAAAGACCCTGCATTAAAAAACAAAAAAATTGTGATTGAGGCCACAATTTCCGGAATTTCTAAACTGGCTAACAACACAACTAAAACTATTTTATACAAAGACCTTGAAGAAATTACTTTAAAAGAAGGACACAACGCCTATACAGACTTAGAACTAAGAATGTATGTGCGTGGTGCGAGAAAATACGCAAATGTATTCTTACAACGAAATATTAAAGTAGAGGATTTGCCTGGTCAATTTGAAAAAATTCCGCCAAAACCAAATTTTGCAGCACCAGAAGGCGACCTACTTTTAGAAAAAAATCGCAAGGGTGCACAAGGAATTGAATACGGAGTTGACGACAATGGTGACCCTATTGAAAGTAAAATAGGAGAAATTGGTTCAATTTATTGGCGATATGCACACTTTAAACGTGGTGAGCAAAATTACCGTTCTTTAAATTTAAACGGCAATTACTTCCAAATTGATGCAAGTAATATAGCCAGATACTACACGATAGACTTCGCAGAACTTGGTTTTCCTGACCACACTTATGGTATTTTTTCATTTTTTACAATGGCTGATGTCACAAATACGCTTAGAAATATCGAAGTTACCGGCAACGCCGGAGTAAGCGGACCTGTGCTGCATTTAGATAACTCCAAATCTGTTCCTGCTTATTTTGGGGGAATTCACGGAGTTGTTGCGGTTAAGTCAAAATTAACTTTTGCAAACTCGGTTCTTCGCAACCATGGATATGGATATCGTCAACTTGAGGCTACTGCTTCTTATTTCTTTAATTCAAAAATTGAAAATAACTTTCTTGACGGAGTCCACTATTTGAACCACGATGGACATTATGAAACTAGTCAAACTCCTGAGTCTGAAATGAATGAAGTAAAAGCCTTGAGTCCAGAACTGCAAAGACTGGCATTATTTAAGTCTTTTGTCTACATGCAAGACAGTTATATTGGAATTAACGGAGCACCAGGTTTTCTACTTCAAGACATGCGCAGAACTACTAAACTAGACTTTAGCGCCCATGAATTTGAAAATCGCGAGCTTACTTTGTTTAACACAACCAGATCAATTCAAAGCCGAAAACCAGGAGAATTAGTACCTGAGTTTGAAGGCGCTGACTGGATTAAGAAAACTTTTTACTACAACTCAGATCCAAACGTTTATCTAAAGAATACTGAACTAAATACTTTAACTCCACTAAACAACGACTTCTTTAAGATTTTTAACATCCAACAGTTAAAAACTTTCATCCAAAGTATTTTAAATGAACTGCAGGCTAACTCAAACCAAGCAAATGGACGCAATTTTGAGTTCTTAATTGAAAAAGATGGGGCTAAATACTTAAAAACTCCTTTCTTGCTTGCAACCGGCAGATTTGATTTTCCAGAGGCTATCCCTGAACCTGGCAAGCCGCTTCCTGAAACCTATCACCGTTGTCACCGCAGAGAAACTTTTGATATTACTTTTGACTTTGAGTACCGCGAGAAAAACTCACTTGGGGTGTATGGTGAGCTTAAAAACAAAGTTATCAACACCATTCGTCCACGCTATAAGTGTCCTGATTTGCCGCCAGGCAAAGAAGACTGCAGTTACTACTACAAGTCACCGGCTGTCTCTGAGTTCTTCTCAGGTCGTTTCTTAATGCCGTCTTCTGTTGACAACCGAGAAGATCCTATCAAAACCTTAGAAGAGCTACTAAAAGAACCTGGTAGTAAAAAAGATCAATTTCAAAAAGCACTTAAACGCTTAATTTACGACGCAGTAGTCTCTGTTGCCAAAAAACAAAACTACGATACTTTTATTAACATCAGTATCCCGGTTAAAGGACTAAACCCAAAAGCACCTCAAGGTGAACTTGGTGCATCTTTGATTTTTGGTTTTAACTTTAAATAACTTAAAGTCTTTAAAAAAAGTTGTTTACCGACAGGCAAACAACTTTTTTATTTTCGGCTTAGCACCACCAAGGTTTCTGATTCTGCAGTTTGGGGGAAATTTTTAAAAGGCTGGATTTTTGTAATTTTAAAGTTATCAAGAATTTTAAGGTCGCGAATTAAAGAAGGTAAATTACAAGAAAGATAAATAATTTTTGCTAAGTTTGATCGGTTTAATTCAATTAACACAGACTTTTCAACACCTGCTTTAGGCGGGTCTAAAATTATTGTGTCTGCTTTATTTTTGACCTTACTAAACTGAAAAGTAAAATCTCCTTCAAGTATTTCTAGATTAGTAATTTTATTAAGTTCTATGCATTTTCTAGCACAGTTATTGGCATCTTTATTGATTTCAATTGAGTAAACTTTTTTAGCAGTTTTAGCGATGTATTGACCAATTGTGGAAATTCCTGAAAACGCGTCAATAACGCAGTTTTCACAACTTATTTTGCTAAGTATTTCTCTGTAGATTTTTCCAACCATATAGGAGTTAGTTTGAAAGAAAGCAAGCCCATTTAAAAGGTAGGCTATGTTATCTATTTTTTGCGCGATAAATTGACTTCCTTTAACTATGTAGATTCTTTCATTTAGTATGTAGTGAATAGATACGTTTGGTGCTAAAAGAGAATTTAAGTTAGAAAGTTTGTTTACTGTTTCTGAGTTATTATTTTTTAAAATAAAAGTAACTTGAAAATCATTTTCTAAATTAGTTCTAAAAATAACTTTAGCAACTTCTTTAAGTATTATCTTTTGTTCTTTTAATTCATCGTTTAATTTAAAAATTAAGTTATTCAAAGCTGTGGGGTAA
This sequence comes from uncultured Acholeplasmataceae bacterium, assembly GCA_963544825.1. Taxonomy (GTDB): domain Bacteria; phylum Bacillota_I; class Bacilli_A; order Acholeplasmatales; family Acholeplasmataceae; genus CALISC01. The sequence goes on along the minus strand of CAUUGG010000007.1, from coordinate 5,755 downwards.
AGTATGTTTTTGTCTTGCAGACAAAAACGATTACTTTTTTCAAAATGATAGCCCAGTCTTGTGTAGTTAAGTTCATGATTTGCAATTAGCACTGCTTTGTTGCGGTAATTAGTCGCAACTTCGGAAAATATACATTTGTCTATTTTTGGGAAAACTAAACCACTTCTTTCAAATGAGTTTTGAGTGATTTCTTGTTGAAAGTTAAGTTGTCCAAAAATAGAAAGATGAGAAAGATTATAGGTTCCGTTGTAAGTTTGTGACACTCTTTCTTTAGATTGTTTTGTTAAGGTATTTGCCTTGTGGTCAATTTCGGCTTCAAAGAATTTCTTTTTATCTGTAATTTGGGTAAGCATACACTCTTCACCAACTAAGAGATTTTTAACAAAACCTACTTTGCTGTCCAATTTTACGATACCTCTTCCGTCTTTGTCATAGGCAAAACAAACGGCTTTATACATTTTTAACCTCTGACAGTTCATAGGCAACTAAACCATATTTTTGGATATCTGCTTGTGTGTAGTACTTAGAAAGTTCTAAAAGTGCTTCATTTTGATTTTTGAAACAATAGCGAAAATCACTGTCAAAATGTCGTACTAAGGCTGTTTCCCAATTTTTATAATGATGAATTTTCCCAATTTTTGAAATCAAGGTGTGACTATCACTTTTCAGGCAAATTATACTGTCTTTTTTGATTTTTTTTCTGTCTGGTGTGTTTAATCTGAACTCAAAAGTTTTTTCTTTATTTAAAATTCCTTTTAGATAAACGCGCTTAATATTAAAAACGGGAATAGTTTTTTTAAGTAAAGTTAAAAAAGTCAGTTCGCAGTTTTGTTTTTCTTTGATTTCTCTGAAATCAGAAAAATCAAAATTAAGGTATACATCACCTGTGTATTCTTTATTTATTTTTGTAAGATATACTAAATCAGTAGAGTTTAAAGTCTCTTCAAATAAGGTTTTTCCGCCAATTATAAAAAGGTCTTCTGTAAAATTGTTTAAAAATTCACCAACTTCTGAAACTAACTCAACATTATTATTTTTAAAAACAACATCTTTGCTTGCGACATAGACTTCTTTAAAATGGGAAAGGTCAAAATTATAGTCTTCAGTTAGTGAAGTATAAGTAGATAAACCCATTAAAACATTTTTATTAAAAGTTTTTTCTTTAAAATGTTTTAAGTCTAAAGGGTAGTGCCAAGGTAATTTGTTTCCTTTGCCGATTAAGTTATTTTTATCTATTGCTAGAATTGAAAAAATCATAGTTTCCTCTAAATTAGTCCTTTATAAAAAATTATTTTTTTCCTCTAAAATGATAGCATAATAAAAATTAACAATATTTCTAAACAAGTTAACACGTATTAAATATGCTTAATGTTTTTGCTTTTAGATTTTGAAATAAAAAATATTAGAATTTAATAATTTTTATATAAATATTTCAATCGCTTTATAAGGCGTTTAAACTTTTTAAAAAGCGTTAATTCAGAAATTTTATCTTAAAAACCTAAAAAAAGATGTGCTTTGACTCACTTTATACGAAATTTTGAGTGCTTCATATTTAAAAAAGTGTATTGAACCGACTATAATATAAAAGGGGAATCGCTTCGAAACCCCATAATAATTTTTCTTTTTATTTTGATTCAAAATAAGAAACAAAAAGAAATAAAAACAAATACTAAATAATTCGGAATTTGCTTATTTATAAATTAGTAAGTTCCGCTAATTATGAAAGGATACAAAAATGTCAAAACCTAAAAGAAATTTAAGTATCATAGGTACAGCAATTTTACTGTTGTTATTAGTTTCAGTTATTTTCTTACTGTTTTTAATTTTTACTTTTCCTAAGTTATCACTTTCTGAAAGTAAAGGTTTCAATAAAGATGATATCTTTAAATTAGAAAACGGTAAAATTAGATTTGTAGTACCAGAGAGACTTTTTGAAAAAACAAACCAACACAGTGTTGAAATCAACCCTGATTGGTTTCAAGCCACAAAGTATGGAAAAATTACTGAAGTTAAAGCAAAACCTGGTAAACAACTTGCTCTTAACTTTGAAGACAAAGAATACGACAGCGCAGTATTTTCAATTGTAACTAGAAATCGTGTTGGTATCAAAAAAGAATACGATGTTATCGTTGATTACTCTAACTTCGTGCGCGTATTTTTCTCGTCAACTCAAGAAAACGTCGCACCAAGAAAACCACTGGTAATGCCTCGTTCTAAAGTCAACACAGAGTACAAAGACATAGTTGACGAACTTACAAAAATTTCTTCTTTTTCGCCATATAACTCAAACAGCCAAAAAGAAAGCACAACTTTTTCATTTAAAGAAGTACTTAACCTAAAAACAGGGCAGGCTTATCACGCAAATACAGAAGACCAAATCAGATTAGTTTACGATTTTGTATTAAAAGGCATTCTAAAAGACAAAAATAAAGCTAACAATCCAGAGATCGTTGACTATATTTCAAAAACTCAAACTAAAATCACTGTTCTAAACCCAAATGGCACTTTAAACTTAGAAACTTCACCATTCTTTGTCTCTGAGTTTTTAGGTTGGTACTATGTAAATAAACAAAACGAAGTCATAGAAGTTGGAGCAGGTGAAGAGATCAATGTTCCTGAACTTAAAGGTTCTGAACTTAGATTAGTTGCTAGATACAAACATTCAATTGACGAAAATAAACTAAAAGAAGAATTAAACAAACAAGATTTATTTTTAGTTACTTATTTTGACGGAACCGAAAAAGTATTTTCATATATTGCAAGAAATGGCGAACCACTTATAAATTACCGCCGTGCGAAAGCAGGATTCAGTCTAGTTGGCTGGTATACCGATTTTGGTTTTACAAAAGAGTTTGACTTTGATCTACAACGAGCAGATAAAAACATTTCGCTTTACGCAAAATACGAAAAAGAAAATGTACAACCACAGCCAAATCCTAATCCGACTAAATATACAGTTAAATTTATAACCACTCCAAGTAACGTTAAACTTAACGACCTTGAAATTGTTGAAAATCAAAAAATTAGTAAAAACTACTACTTAAACCCTGATTTAGTTACATATGTTGACCAAAACGGAGACACATATAAACTAGCGGGTTGGAAATTAGAAGGTTCAAGTGATCTATTTGACTTTGAAACTCCAATTACTAAAAACATTACACTTGTTGCAGTATTTGAAAAGTCAAATGCTCCAAGTCCTTTTCCTAAAACTACTGAGTACAAAATCAAAAAACTTAAAGAAAAACTTAACAACCAAGCGTTTGACTACGTAGAATTTGACACCGAGACAATCACAGGTGTTCAAGCAGGCACTGAAGTTGAGTTAACTCCCGATAAACTAGTCGCACCGCGGGGCTTTGAGTTATTCGGCGCTGCTTCTGAAGTTAAGAAAACTATTGCGGAAGATGGCTCTACTGTATTTAAGTTGTACTTTAAAAGAAAAACTTTTAAAGCAACCTTTAACTACAATGGTGGTGTTTTAAACGGTGAAACTAAAAAAGATGTTCAATATAAGTTTGGACAAACTTTAGCCGACATTGACCATCCTACCAAAACCGATCCTAGCGGAAATAAAACCTATACTTTTGTGGGTTGGCTAAATCCTGTCACAAATCAATTAGTTGACTTTGCTCAAAATAACTTAGTTGAAGAAAACTTAAACTTAGTTGCCAAATGGCAAGAAACTAATAACTTGAAGAAAGTTTATTTAAACCTTATTTATGAAGGTCTGACAACAAATCAAGAAACTTTGCATGAACTAGAACTGCCAACTCAAAGAAAAATTGGCACTTCTGTAACTGCAAATGACCAAGAAATTAAAGATATCATTTCTGCATTTCTTTCAAGTCAACCACATCCTAACCACGAAACTAACTTTGACCCTGCTAAATCAATATCTAGCCTAACTGTTGAAAACAACTCAGATAAACAAATTATTAAACTTTACTATAAGGCTAAAACTTACCGTGTTACTTTTAACTTAACTGAACCGGGACTTGACCAAAGCACAATTGACCCAATATTAAACCAATCTCTTAACTTAAAATACACAAACAAAATCAGCGCAGATATTTTGGCTAAACTGCGTGCAGTTAAAAAAACTAATACTCAAACTCACAACTATCTATTTGAAAAATGGCTAGTTGAAGAAACTAATACTGAGTTTGACCCAAACACTGCATACAACTCAAACATTACACTTAAACCTGTATTTAAAGCAGTTAAAACCACCGCAAACATCACTTACACTATTAGAACTCAAAAAGTAGACGGTAGTTACGACGAAAAAACAGAAACTAAGAATGCAAGAATAGGAACTGTTCACAATGTTGCTTACTTAAACCCAAATAATGCTGTGTATCAAGACCCTGAATACAGCGTTGCTAATTTAACTGTAAACGCAGATGAATCTCAAAACAAGGTAATCGTTACTATAAACCGTAAAACTTACACAGTAACTTATCAAGTTGTTGGAATTGCGACTACTATTCCTACCAAAACATTTAGACACGGACAGAAACATGGTGAAATTGATGAAAGTCAGTTGGAAGTGGTCGGACTTGACATTGTTAAGTTAGAACTAGATAACAATGTAAAAACTAAAGAAGAAATTAAAAACTTAATAGTTTCAAACAACCATACAATCAAAGTTTATGTAGGTGAAAAAACCAGAATAGTTGGTAAATATCCACAAACTAAAGTTGACAATCCAGCAGGAATTCAATTTGAGCGAGATGATGTTCGACCACTTAAATTTAATTCTAAGAATGTAGACTACACAATAAACTTTACACGCAAATACTACAAAGACAATTTAGGTAATAGATACGAAATGTATAATGGTAATTATTATAAGTTTGAAGATGTAGAGTTTGTAAAAATCCCTAAACAAAAAACTTGGTTCACAAAAAGAATAATTGATTTTACCCCTTTCAATCTTTATATTGAAAATTACCCTGATAACGCTAAACCTGAACGTTCTATTTTTAATGCAATGGTTAAAGAAATAGGTAAAATCTTAGAAACGACTACTTATATGCCAACTTATGATAACGGTGAGTTTTCGGTAAAACCTATTTTAGATGTAAGTCGTGATATCCATCCTAAATTAAAGCGAGAATCTACAGATTATGCTAAGGCTGTTTTAAATCAGCATTCAGGACATAAACCTATTTATCGCGGTGTTAATTTAAATACATACCCAAGTGTGCAGTATCATTCTTATTACAACAACACCAACCACCAAGGATGGTGGCTTGGTGCAAAGTATCTTAACGAACAGGGTGCTCGTTTCATGGACCGCAACGGTTACATGACCTGGGGAACTGCATTTTACGTTTTTGGCGTGGTAGTTTGCATTAGTTAGTTTTTGGAATTTTAGAAGCAAACTATACTATTAAATCATTGTAAAATTTATTTTACAAAATCAACTCAAACCTATTTAGTTCTTACTGCATGAACCAAATATAATTATTTAAAATTCAAATCAAAGACCCTTTTGGTAAAACACGCTTAAAGGGCCTTTTTGTATATTTAGACAAAAATCACTCTATATGTTTATATACAGGACTACTTTTACAATTAAAAAATGACTTTTTTTATAGGTAGGGTATAATTATGTAAGCACTTTTTGAACTACTTAATTAAAATATATTTCTCACTAAATATTTACTACATATATAAAGTCATTAAAATAACCCCGAGTTCAGAAAATTTTTTTAATTTCTTGTGCTAAATATAGGTTTATAGCCTA
>CAUUGG010000006.1:0-58196 GCA_963544825.1 uncultured Acholeplasmataceae bacterium | reverse complement strand
TGAAAAAATTATTTTTTAGTCTTAAAAATATTGTGCTAAATTTCTGAACTCAGGTCTGAGTGTTCAATTTCTCTTTCCTTTGTCCAAAGATAAACAGACTCTGGCATTCCTCCAGTGATTAAATACATTTTTAAGCGCTCTAAAAGCAGGTTAAAAAAAGCCTCAGGGATTGGGCTTGGTTCACTTATTTCGTCCATGTAGGCAAGTAAGTTAGTGTCGCCACTGGCGTATAGAAACTCAGAGAAACTCATAGGATAAACATCAATAAAATCAACTTTGCCAACAGGAAAGCCTGCAGATAAACTCAAGCCTAAAAGAGAACCCGCCGAAATCAGATAAATCTCTGGTGTATTTTCGTAAAAATATTTAAGCGAATTTAAAGCCTCAGGGCATTCTTGGATTTCGTCTAAAATCAACAAAACATCCTTAGTTATTTTTTTGCCAGTTGCAAACTCCAAATTTTTAATTATTCTAAAAACATCTTTAGTTTCTTTAAAAAACTGGCAATAGTCTTTGTTTTCATCAAAATTGATATAGACAAAATCCTGAAACTCTTTGCCAAACTCTTTCATTAGCCAAGTTTTTCCAACTTGTCTAGCACCACGTAAAATAAGCGGTTTTCTGTATTTTGAATTCTTCCAAAGTATTAACTCATTTAAAACAAATCGTTTCATATTGACCTCTGTTTGTCTTAATTATAAAAGAAGAAAATGTTTTTACAATTAAAATCACACTTTTTTGGGTAATTATGTGTAAAAAATCACACTTTTAACCAAAAAAGTGTGTAAACCACATTTTGATTTTGTTGAAGTGAATGTTTTTAGACAAAATTAAAACCCTTTTAAATTAGTTTTACTAACTTAAAAGGGTATTTTAAACTTATTTAAAATGGGGCGGCTGATGGGAATCGAACCCACGCATATCGGAGCCACAATCCGTCGCGTTACCACTTCGCCACAACCGCCACATCTTTTATATTATATGCTTTTGGAAAAAAATATCCAAATATTTTATATAGCGCTTAATTTAAACTAGATGTTATATAATAATACCTGTTAACGAGGTGAACAATGTCAAAAAATGAAACTAAAAAATTTGGTATTCAAAGGATATTTTTCCTAGTAATTTTACTTGCATTTCTTGCGTTTATTTTATATTCAATTATTATCACTGGACTTAAAGACCGTAGAACTTCTTTTTTTAAAGACACAACTAACCAATTATCGCCGGCTGCAACTTATAAAACCTATTTAGGTGCAGAGGCTAAAAATAAAGAACACGCAAGAAGTGAGTTTCTGCGTTCTTACGCTGCTTTTCATAACTTCAATATCCAACCACAGGCTTACTTTACTGCAAAATTTCCAGAAAAAGCAGGCAATGAAGTTAAAGATCTTGAACTAATGTTTTTTGCTGTTCAAAATCGCAAAACTAATGCACTTGGTTTTCTTTTATTTATAGAAAGCGGAAAATACGGCAAAACTAATTTAGTTGACCCTTCTCAACAAGACTACACAGAAATACCTTCATACATCACTAACTCAAAAGTTTTGTTTAAACTAGACATTGTTTTTAACTCAAACTCAAAAGAAGCAGGTAAACCAACCAGCGACAATACAGGAGTTAACTTATTTCCGCAATACCCAACAATTGTTGAAACCGCAGATAAAGAAAAACCATTTGAAATTGAAAGACTGTTTATCCAAACTATTAACGCTAAAATCAAAGACAGCAAAATCGCCGAGTATGGACATAAACAAACTGTAGTTGAATTTGCAAAAACCGGCCTTAAACTAGAAGGCAATCAAGAAGTAATTCACACCAAAGCAAAAGCTGTTGAAAGTATCAATAAATATAAAGAAAACAAAACTTTTGCTGAGTTTAAACAATATAACTTAAACCAATATAACGGAAAAATTATTTGGCAATCTGTCTTAACTTCATTAGTTGGTCTTGGTATTATTTATTTAATTGTTTTCCATAAATTCATCGTTGAAATTCTTAAAGACAGAAAATCAAGACATCAATTTACAAAACAACCGGCTGCTCAAGAGGCAGAATACAAAGAATCTAGCGCGAATGCAGACGAAGGAATTGTTTCTGAAAACTCAGAACCTGAACTAAAAGACGAAAGTTCACCAGATTCTAAATAGGTTTTAATACTAATTAAATATTTCCAGGTTCAGCCTGGAAATATTAAACAGGGGTATGGTGTCAACGGTAGCATGCGGGTCTCCAAAACCCTTGGTGTGGGTTCGAATCCTACTACCCCTGCCATTCAATAAATATTTTTTTTAAAAAAAGGGCTCAACCCTTTTTTTAATTTACAAAGAGGTTTTTTCAATGTCTGAATTAAAAAAAACAACAGATAAGATTAAAGAAACATACTCAGTTTGTCTGCCTGGTTCCTTTGATCCGATAACTTTGGGTCACCTAGAAATCATTAAAAGACTAGTGAGACAGTTTGAAAAAGTCATAGTTTTAGTCTCAAATAACGCAGAAAAACAATACTTATTTACGCAAAGCGAGCGTTTAGAAATGGTAAGGTTAGTTTGCAAAAACTTGCCTAATTTAGAAGTTAAAACAACTAACGGTTTGACTGTTGAGTTTGCTAAAAAAGAAAATATTTCCTTACTTGCTCGTGGTATTAGGAACATTGCTGATTTGCAGTATGAGCAAAACCTCTATAATTTCAACCAAACTTTAGATAAAAGCATTGATACAATTTATCTAATTGCTGACCACAAGTTTTTGTTTATCTCTTCAAAAAACATCAAAGAACTAATTAAACACAATGTTAAGATGGACGCTTTTCTTCCAAAAGAGATAATTGAACTAGTTATAACAAAGGTAAAATCAGCTCAAATTGCAAAAAACTAAAAAGTAATTGTCGTAACTAGAAACAAAATTTAATAATTATATGACTACAAAAACCCATATAATTTTTTTAAAAAACTAAACTTCAAACACCGCAGTTATTTGGCTTATAAAACCCACAAATGTGGTATAATTTTTTTGTTGCAAAACACCTTGCCGGCCTAAATAGTCGGCTGTTTAAACCATAAGGAGGAATATATGAACAGTACATATTTTGCGATGTATATTATTAAACCTACCCTTGATAGCGATAAAATCAAGGAAGTTATTAATTCTTTAAATGCTGTTTTCACTCAATATAATTCTGAATTACTTGAGTTAAAAGAATTGGGCATTAAAGAACTTCAATATGAAATTCAAGGTTTTAAATCAGGCTATTATGTTCAACTTAAAGTGTCAACTACTCCAGAAGGCATCAAAGAGTTTAACCGCTTGATTAGAATTAATGAAAACATTATTCGCGATATCACCGTTAAGGAAGAAGAATAATGAATAGAATCGCGGTAACAGGCCGCTTGGCTCAAGACCCGGTTGCCAGAAAAACTAGAGAAGGTTCAACCTTCACAACCTTTAGTCTAGCGGTTTCTCGCTTCGCTAAAGACCAGGCTGATTTCTTTCACTGTGTAGCATTTAAAGCACCTGCTGACTTTATTGCCAACTTTGCTCACCGAGGCGATTTAGTAGCTATAGAAGGCGAAGTTCGTTCACGTAGTTTCGTTGAAAAAAACGGTGAGTCTTTTTTGACTTTTGAAATCATTGTAGACTCAGTTGACATGCTTTCAACTCGTGAAGAAAGAGAACGTCGCATTCGTGAACGCCAAGAACGCGGCGAGTTTGTATCTACTTACTCATCACAAGCAAATTCAGGCCAAACCGAGTCTTTTGGCGACATGCAGGCAGACAACCCTTTGAATGCCGACGCCCCCAAAGCAGACAACTTGGATTTAGACCTTTAGGTTTGATTTTTAAAAAAATTTTTTAGGAGAATTAACACATGCAAAAAAGACAATTTAAACGTAGACGCAAAGTTTGTTATTTCACTCAAAACAAAGTTGAGAAAATTGATTTCACAGACGTTGAACTACTCAAAAAATTCATCTCTGAACGTGGTAAAATTTTACCTCGCAGAATGACTGGAACTTGTGCTAAATGGCAACGCCAACTTGCAATTGCAATCAAACGTGCTCGCCACATGGCACTACTTCCTTTCGTAAAAGAATAAGAATTTGATAATTTTTTAAAAAAAGAACCGATTTTAACCTGGTTCTTTTTTTACTTAAAACACAAGCAAATAAATTATGAAAAAAATCTATTTACTAACCTACACACAAACTACTAACGCCAAGGCTATTATTCAAGCGAATTTAGACGTAGACTTTACAGATTTGCCAGATAAAAAACTTTACTCTGTGTTAAAGCATTTACTTTTAAATAAAGTTTTAATTGAAAACTTTTTTACAACAACTAAGCAAATCAACTACTATAAAATGCCTTATAACTACTATTTTTTATCTAAGTTCTTTATCTCTATTTCAAACAAACCAGGGTTAATTGCAGTCGCTGTTTCTACCAAACCCATCGGCATAGATTGTGAGTTTTTCAAAAACCGGGATTTTTCGGTTCTGCTTAGAGGTTTTTCTGAAAATATCCACCAGGTTTTTATAACTCAGGCAAACAAAGTTGAATACTTCTTTAAACTTTGGACCACAGCCGAGTCGTATTTTAAGATGGAAGGACTGCCTTTGCCAATTCACGAAATTGACACCAAAATCTCTTTTCCAATGGTTAAATCCTTTAGGTTTACCAAACCCCAGATAGGTTGTATTTCAGTAGCTCAGAAATCCCTTGAAATCCCTCAGTTTTTTTTAGTCTCTGTTGACAAAAAACACGTATTAAGCACACAAAAAACCCGTTTAAATAAGTTATAATATATATAAATTAAGGAGGTTTTAAATGAAAAAGTACCTATTTTTAACAACAACTTCAGTCACTCTTGTGACCTCTTTAGTTTTACTTTTTATCTTTCCACCTCATTTTACTGAAAGTAAAAAAGCAGTTTCAATTGCTGCACTTTCTTTAGTTTTTTTAACTTTAGTTTTGTTTTTTTTAAGTTTAATTTTTTTGATTAAAACTAAAACAAAAAACACAGAAACTAAATTAAACAAACGCCTTGAGATGTGGTCAGAAGTTTCTTTTAACATCAACGAGATTTCAGACAAACTGCTTAATCAACTGCCAATTTGTGTCTTGGCTTTAAATGAACTTACTGAAGTTACTTTCATTAACGAATACGCCAAAAAGATTTTTCCAGAATTATCTGCCCACACTGAACTAAGTGAGTTTTCAAAAGAACTTGCTAAACAAATTGAGACTTACCAAGCACCGTTTTTATTTAAAATTAACCAACGCTACTTTGACGTAATTTACGATGAGTCTGTGCACTCTATATTGATGTACGACGTCTCTGAACGCGAGCATTTGCGTCAACTTTACTTCAATAAAACCACAGTTATCGGCTTTATTGAAATTGAGAACTTAGACGAGCAACTTACCAAACTAGAAATTGCCCAGCAGTCTGCCCTTAGATCAAAGTTCTTTATTCTAATCTCTGAGTGGGCAGCTAAGTTTTCGTGTTTCTTTAAAAGTTTCGGCAACGAAAAATTCTTGTTTGTCACAGACCGCCTAAACTTAGATAAAATGATTGGCACCAAGTTTGAAATAATTGACCAAATCAATCAACTTTCAAAAGACAACAATGTTTTAGTTTCACTTTCCATGGGTGTGGCTGCCTGGGCTACGCTTGACTTACTTAAAAACGCACAGATCGCCCAAGAAGCCTTTGAACTTGCCCAAAACCGTGGCGGCGGACAGGCGGTTGTCAATATAGAAAACGAAAATGTCCAGTTTTTTGGCGCAAAAGTAGACTCTGTGCAAAAACACAACGCTGTTTCTTCGCGTTTTAACGCAGAAACCATTAAAGCCGAAATTAACCGCGCGAAAAACGTCGTGATTATGGGACACACCGACACCGACACGGATTCCTTTGGCTCAGCGCTGCTGCTTTACTTGATTGCCAAAGAAGTAAAAAAAGATGGAGTGTACTTATACTACCGCGAAACTCAGTTTGACGAAACTGCTCGTAAAGTTGCCAAAACTGTACTTTCTGAAAACCCACGTTTCTTAAGTACTTTTTTAAGTGAAGAGCAAATTTTGCCGTTAATTTCTGAAGACACTCTGTTAATTTGTGTAGACACATCAATTGAAGCGAGATTGAACTCACCTGCTATCTATCAAAAAGCCGAAAGAGTTTTAACCATTGACCATCACCGCCAAGTTCAAGGTAATTTTGAAAAGGCTTTATTTCAGTTTATTGAGCCAAACACTTCATCGGTTTGCGAAATGATAATTTCTTTAATTCCGTTCTTTGGACTGAAGTTAAGTTTAACTCAAACAGAAGCCTCTGCAGTTTTAGCCGGAATAGTAGTTGATACCAATTCCTTTACTTTTAGAACTAGCGCCAATACTTTTGCGGCTTGTTCTTACTTAAAAGAAAAAGGTGCAAATATGATTTTAGTTAAAGACTGGCTTAGAAACCAACTAGCCTCTGTTCATTTAATCAACGAAGCAGTTGCGGGATTGCAAGTTTTCTTAGACCGCTTCGGTTTTATTTCGGTATACGAACAAATTAGTGACCGCACGCTGCTTGCACAAATCGCCGAGGCTGCAGTTAAAATTGAAAACATTGACGCTGCGTTTGCGATTGCCAAAATTGGCGAAAACGTCTATGTTTCTGCCAGATCCATTAAACAAAACATCAATGTTCAGTTGATTTTAGAGCAAATTGGCGGTGGCGGTCACTTCCAGGCAGCGGCTGCAAAAGTAGCAAACGCAAACATTAACGAAGTTGCAATAAAACTAAGATACATAGTTGACGCTGAATACAACCAAAAGGGAGAAAATATGAAAGTTATTTTAAAAAAAGATTTTAAGAAAAACAAAGCCCGCGACTTAATTGAAGTAACAGCAGGCTACGCTAAATATCTATTTAACGAAGGCATTGCAGAACCCGCTAGCGAAGAGAACTTAAAAGCCCGTGAGCAGTTTTTTATAGAGAAAGCCGAACAAGAAAAAGAAACTGCAAAAATGTATAGCGCACTCAAAGCCAATATTGAAACTAAAACTGTGGTTGTAACGGTTAAAACTGGCGAAGGCGGTAAAATGTTTGGCGCGGTAACTGCTAAACACATAGCAGATGCTTTAGCCGAACAACACGAAATTATAATTGATAAGAAAAAAGTAGAACTGGAAAACCCTATTAACTCAACTGGCCGCTTTTTGGCAACAATTCGCTTTAATAAAGACTTTATTGCTAAACTAACCGTTGATGTTCGCCCACAAAATCATGACGCAGCCTAAAAAACCAAATAATAATTTAGCAAGTGCCTTGTCTGCAATTCCTTTTTCAGAAGAGGCAGAGCGTGCACTTTTAGCCGCTATTTTTGCTGAGCCTAAAATTTTGGTTGAGGTCGCAGATCTTTTGTCGCCCGAGATGTTTTATTTAGAAAAACACCAAAATGTTTTCAAGGCTATGGTGAAGTGTGGACAAACTAAAGAAATTTTTACGCTACCAGATGTTTTAGATGAACTAAAAACCTTTTACCGAGGAAGTTTGCCGATTGCCGAAAATCAATATACTCTTGAGCTTTCTGATTTAGTTGCAACCAGTTCTTACTTTAAGTCATATATTAACGTAATTAAGGGATACGCCTTTAAACGAGAAATTATTGAACTAAGTAAGAAAATGTCTGAACGTGCAATGCAAAACTCAGAGAAGTACTCAGAACTTTTTGACTGGGCAGAAGCTGAACTTTTTGGAATTACTAAGAAACGCACAGTTGGCGGATTTACTACAGTCGGAGAAGTTGCGGACCTCGTTGTTCAAGAGGCTAAACTTTTGGCCAACTCCAGTGAAGGTATTAACGGACTTAGAACAGAGTATCCTCGCCTTGACCACGTGCTTGGTGGACTTAGAGCCGAGGAGTTAATAATTTTGGCAGCACGTCCTGGTGCTGGTAAAACTGCGTTTGCAATTAACTTGACGGTCAATGTTGCGCATTCTGGTAAACATGTTGCCTTTTTTTCACTAGAAATGTCTAACCTGCAATTAACTCAACGAATTATGGCTAACGTTGGAATGATTGACAGCCACCGTCTAAGTACAGGGTATATGGGTGCAGATGAGTGGACTGCTACTGAGCAGGCACAGGCCATTACTAAAAACTTAAACATTATTTTTGACGACTCAATTAGCAATAACGTCAACGATATTCGCGCAAAATGTAGACAACTTAAAAGCAAAAACAAACTTGATTTTATCGTAATTGACTACTTGCAACTACTTGAAGGTGATGTTTCAAGGTCAATGAGCCGTGAAAACGAAGTGGCTAAAAACTCGCGAGCCTTAAAACAGCTTGCTCGTGAACTTCAAGTTCCGGTGCTGTGTCTTTCACAACTTTCAAGACAAGTTGAGCGCCGTGAGTCTAAAACTCCACTGCTTTCAGATCTGCGCGAGTCTGGGGCGATTGAGCAAGACGCCGATGTTATTTTATTTATCCATGAACCCGAGACCGCTTTGCAAGACGCAATTATTACTACTATGCAGGAAAGCGATCCTGCTTATTTTGCTGATAATGCCAATCAAATTAACAGAAATGTAAAACAAGTTTCGCTGACTATTGCAAAAAACCGTCGTGGTGAGGCTAATATCTTTATCAACTACGACTTTATTTTAAATCACTCTAAGTTCAATGAGTTTGGTGTAGATAAAAGCAGCAACGACTACACAGAAAGAGAATAGAAACTATGTTTGAAAGATTAGAAGAAACTTACACAGTTTATCTAGATTTAGAGCGTCAACTTGCAGAAGTTCAAGACGTTAAAACTATGACTAAACTGTCAAAGCAATTTTCAAAATTAAAACCTATTGTAGAAACTTATTTGGCCTATAAAGACTTAAATACTCAGTTAAAAGAACTTACTGAAATTGAAGACCCTTCAATGCTTGAGCTAATTCACGAAGAAAAAGTAGAGTTGACTGAAAAAATTAAGGCACTTGAAGAAAAACTAAAAGTGCTTTTGCTTCCAAAAGATCCGGATGACGATAAAAACGTAATTGTTGAAATCAAAGGAGCAACTGGAGGAGACGAGGCCAATATTTTTGCGGGAGACCTTTTTCGTATGTATCAGCGTTTTGCCGACAGCAAAGGCTGGAAAGTTGAAGTTTTAAACTCAAGTCCAGGCACTCAAGGTGGGTTTTCGGCAATTGAGTTTATGGTAAAAGGTGAAAATGCTTTTTCCGTGCTTAAATATGAGTCCGGAGTCCACAGGGTTCAGCGAGTTCCAAAAACCGAAAGTATGGGTCGTGTCCACACTTCTACTTCTACTGTCTATGTTACTCCTGAAGCCGAGGAGATTGACTTTAATTTACCTTGGGAAGAAATCAGAGTAGATTATTTTTGTTCAAGTGGACCAGGTGGACAGTCTGTCAACACAACAAAATCGGCAGTAAGGTTAACACATATTCCGACAAATACCGTTGTTTCTTGTCAAGACGGAAAGTCTCAGCATGAAAACAAGGATTCTGCCTACATTGTTTTAAAGTCTAGACTATACGATCAAATGATGCAAGAGAAGGCTGGTAAAGAAGGTGAACTTAGACGAGAGTTGGTGGGTCGTGGTCAACGTTCTGAAAAAATCAGAACCTATAACTACCCGCAAAATCGTGTAACTGACCACAGAATTGGCTTGACTCTACAAAGACTAGACTCAATTATTGACGGAAATGTAGCCTTGATAATTGACCCTTTACTACAGGAATTTGAACGTCGTGCGCTTGCCGAAAATAAAGACTAGACAAGTAAGTTTTTTACTTAGTTATTATCAAGAATTGTTTTCTAAACATGGAATTGAAGAAAATATCGTTGAACTTACGTTTAGTCAAATTTTAAATAAGGCTAAGTTTGAACTTTATTTAGTTCAAGACCTTAAATTAACTTATTTTCAAAAATTAAAGTTCATTAAAATTTTGAGACAAGTTTTTGAAAAAAATATACCCGTTCAGTATTTACTTGGCACACAGAACTTCTATGGATATGACTTTAAAGTAAACCAAAATGTTTTGATACCTAGATTCACTACAGAACTTTTAATAGACTTAGCCAAAACACTTTCGTTTAATTCTGTTTTAGATGTATGTACAGGAAGTGGCTGCATAGGTCTTACTTTAAAAAAAGAAGTGCCAAGCGCTAGAGTTTTTCTTTCAGATATTTCTAAAAAAGCCTTGAAAGTAGCTAAGCAAAACTCAAAAAACCTACAAGCAGATGTGTTGATTGTTCAAAGTGATTTATTTGAAAAAATTACCTCAAAGTTTGATTTAATTACAGCAAATCCACCTTATTTAACTAATGGCGAATATGTTTCTAAAAATGTTGTTTTTGAGCCTAAAATTGCCTTGTATGCCAAAGAAAATGGATTTGCAGTTATTAAAAAAATACTTTCAGATTTTCCTAAATACTTAAACCCAGGTGGCCATTTGATTTTAGAAATCTCGCCTACTCACGAAAAGTTAATTGAAACTAACTTACCAAAAGGTTTCAAGGTTGAGTTTCATTTAGATGAACGTGAGAATGTGCGATTTGCTTTAATTTCGGAGATATAAATAAATGAATAAAATCATTTTAAAAGAAAGCGATATTATTGTCTTGCCAACCGACACAGTATATGGTATTGGCTGTAAATTAAAGGCATGCGATACTTTGGTTCGTCTTTTTGAAATTAAAAAAAGACCATTGGAAATGGCTATTCCTGTTTTGGTTGCATCAATTGAACAGGCTAGTGAATTTGCTTGTTTTTCAGAATCTGAGTTAAAACTCGCCAATCGTTTTTGGCCCGGAGCACTCACTTTAATTTTAAAAACTAAAAAGGAGTTTTTAGCGTTGCTGGGCGAAACTGTGGCGGTTAGAATGCCGAGACACAAACAAATTTTAGAAATTATTCAAGGAAATGGTCCACTTAGAGTGACTTCCTGCAATATTTCTGGTGAAAAACCTTTAAAGTCTTCTACTGAAATAAAAGCAACTTTTAAAGACCAAGTCCAACATTATGTTTTTGATGAAAATGAAGCAACTTTTAGTAATTTGCCTTCAACAATTGTTAAAGTATTTAACAATAACCCTGAATTTCTAAGGATAGGTGAAATTTCTCAAAATCAAATTTTAGATACACTTGTTCTTGATAAAACTAAATAATTTACAACACGAATATCATATAAATATAAACAATTTGCTATACTACAAATAGCAAATCTAGGCCCATCGCCAAGCGGTAAGGCAGCAGACTCTGACTCTGCGATCGTGGGTTCGAACCCTACTGGGCCTACCATTTTTTTCAAAAAGGTGCTAAATGAAATCAACTAGTAAATCCAAAACTGAATACCAAACTCTAGAAGAATGCAGTTTAGCCTTAAAAAAATCTACACAAAACCATCACTTGATTTATAGCAAAAATACCACACGATTTTCTGATTATAATTTAGAGAAGTATAAAAATGACATTATTGAACAAGGAATTGAAAGTACTTGGATGCAAATATGTGGTTTTGTGCTTAAAAACTCAAAAAACTTACCTAAATTTTTGCATCCTCAAAATTTCGGTGAATTATACGAAATCGGACTAGCCTTGCAAGATAAAAAATTAAAAAAAGAAAACGGTCAATATTACACACCTAAAGATGTTTCAATTGTTATGAGTACATGGCTACTTCATCAAAATGGCGAAAATATATGTGATGTTGGTTGTGGTACTGGTAATTTGATTCTTACTTACCTCGAAATGTTGGGTAAAAACAATACAATTAAACTAATTGAGGAAGACAGACTACATTTATATGATTTTGATGAAATTGCATTGCTAATTTGTAAAACTTCTATTGCTTTTATCTATGGTCCTGAACTTTTTAGCCATATCAATTCGCATCATTGCGATTTTTTAGATAAAGAGATTGTTTTACCTGAAAACTCAAAAGTAATTTCAAATCCTCCTTATTCTCAAATTAAAAATATTCCTTTTAATTGGAAACAAACAAAAGTTTTAAATGAAACTAAAGAATATTATTCCACTTTTATGGAAAAAATATTCACACAAGCAGTTAGTGCAGTTGTGATTACTCCATTTACTTTTTTATCAGGTGAAAAATATTTCTCATTGCGCGAATTGATGTGTGAAAACGGTAACGGGTTCATTGTTAATTTTGACAATGTTCCTGGCAATATTTTCAACGGTCGCAAGCATGGAACATTTAATACAAACACTGCAAACTCAGTTAGAGCATCTATTACTGTATTTAAAAAACACAGCACTTTAAAAGGTTTTATAATATCTCCACTAATCCGTTTTAAAAATTCTGAAAGAAATAGAGTACTAGATTCAATCATACTTACTAATTTGTTACCAGAAAACAGGCAAATTATTGATAAAACAAACCGAAAATTCAAAAAAGTTTCAAGAGAATTATTACCAATTTTTGATAAATATCTAGAAAAATCAAATTTTACTTTGAGAGACTTTTTGTCAAACAAGCCAACTGAATATTTAATAGATATGCCAAACACTTGTAGGTATTTTACAACTGCAAGTTCAAAAAAACTTAATCGAGGTGGCTCTTTTTTACTATATTTAAATGACGCTAAGGACTATGATTTCGTATATTGCCTAATAAATTCTAGTTTTGCTTATTGGTGGTGGCGAGTTTATGACGGAGGAATAACTTACCCCTTAAGTTTATTAAAATCATTGCCTGTACCGTTTAATCTATTAAAAGAGCAAGACTTTATATGGTTTAACGAAACTGCTTCTTATTTAAAAGAAAACGAAAACAGTTTTTTAATTCAAAAAAAGAATGCAGGCTCAATTCAAGAAAATATTAAATTTCCAGAAGAACTCAGAAAAAAAATCAACATTAAAATTTTAGAGTTGCTAAAATTTAAAAAAGAAGACGCAGATAAATTTACACAAGTACATGCAAACTGTTTTTTTGGCAAAGTTAGTGATTAAAAAAGTTTGAAATTACATAGGATGAAATCATAAAGGAGTATTTTAAAATGCTTAACTCAAATCAAAAAAAGTTCTTAGAATTTTTTTATGAAAAAGAACCTAGAAAGCTGATTTATACAAAAAAGCAAAGAGATTTGCTTTGGGATTTAGCAACCAAAAAGAAATTAAATATTCAAAAATTAGAACCAATATGTCCAAGCCCTGCTTTATTTCACCAAATTTCAAAAAGTTATCAAACTGGCAAAAATATTCAATCTGCAGTTTTTAGTGAATGTGTTTACGCACAAACTTTTGCAAACCTGTTTGGTCTTAATCATTTTTACAATTATTTAAACGCTAATATTGGCTTTAGTTCAGATATTCACCAAATCTTATCAGAACACCACATCACGCCTAGATATGTTTATGCAAATTCCAACGAGTCACTAATTTTAATACAAGCAGGTGGCTGTGGAGGAATAGATGCTATTTTAATTAAACAGCCTACACTTGATTTTTATACTATTGAGTTTAAAGAGCCTGGTGCTAAAACAAGTGAACCAGATTTACCTAAATATAAGGAAGACGGCAATATTTTAATCACAGATGAACGGATCTCTGAAAATCCACATTTTAAGAAAATGTTACTTGAACAAAAGGAACTGAATTTCTTTGAAGTGATGGGTAGAAACATTAATGATTTTAGCCAAGAAAGCATAGAATATGCAGTTACAAACAACTATCAAACAAACTCTAAACAAGCAGACATTGTAATAACTGAAGATACAAATGGTATACTTACTGCAATTCCTGCAAATGAAGTTAAACATTGGGCTAAACTAGAAGGTGAAATTAGACCTGCTGGAAGAAATAACTACAAAGCCTGGACACCGCTTGCGCTAATTAAATTTCTCTTGGAAGCGGGTGCCGAAATTTCTGGAAATACTGTTTATATTGAAAAATATAAGTTAAAGCCAAGAAAACAAAGAGGAAACTTTGAGCAAATTTCTGGTTATAAAATCACTCCTTTGTTTTTCATTAGAAAAGAAAAATGCAAACAAGAAGATAGTCTATTGAGATTTGAACTAAGCGATATCAGGCAACTTAATCCAACAATCGCTGGAAAAATGTTTTTCCTTGGCCTAAAATACGCGAATGTCAAACAGAAGTACTGTAAAACAAACAACTAGACTTAAATTCTAGTTTTTGGTCCTTAAAAGGTCACTTAAAAACCCTGCTTTAAAGCAGGGTTTTTAAGTTTTGTGTTTATTTGCGAACTAAATCAGGGCTGAACCAGTCGTTGTAAATCTTGTAGTCGTTATTGCCTGGTTTTAGTTTTTCGTAGTTAAAGAAACTTCTTTGGTTCATTTCTGAGTTTAGTTTATCCATAGCTTTTGCGTGCGTATCTGTACCAAAGTCAACTGAGCCAAGAATTTGTTCAAGTACATATTTCTTAGTGTTGGCGTTGTTTGCTTTTTCTTTAAAAGTTTTTAACACGTTGTTAAGCACGTTTACTAAGTTAGTTGGTAGATCTGGACGGTAGTCATTAAAATCACTTAAGAAGTAAGTTTTGATTTGACCAACGGTAAGTTCGTCTTTTTTTGAGTTGTCTAGATTTAGACCTTTTTCTTTAAAGCGTTTAATTGTGTCTTTTGGACCTTCAGTAGTTGGTGCTTTTTCTAAAGAAAGACCAGCTAGCACGTGGAAACCAAAGCTTGATTCTAGTTTTTTAAGTTGTTCTTTTGTGAAGTCTGCTGAGTTTTGAGCCTCAGAAGCATATTCAATTACTGGATTTTCAAGTGAAGCCTCATAAGGTTTTTTAGTTCCAAGTAATTGACGGTAGAAATCAAGAGCATGGCGCATAAATCTTTCGTCAAACTTAGAGCTTTGGCCAAAGTCGTTTTTAGAGTTTTTAACTTTGTTTAATTTCTCAGCTTTCAAAGTTACGCCAGCATTTCTTAATTTAACTAAGTCTTCTAGTTTTAAGTCATCACCGAAGTTTAGTTTTTCCTTTGTTTTGTTGTCAAGAGTTTGCGTGTTTTTTTCATATGCGTCGTATGGAGTTAGACGCGGAATTGAATTGAATTTCTTCGCGATTTCATCCAAAGTATCATACATCTTGTCAACACGGTTTTCATAGGCTTGCTTAATTGCGTATTTAAGTAGTTTAGAAAGTGTTTTGATTTGTTCTGGAGTTAAAGTATCTGCA
Source organism: uncultured Acholeplasmataceae bacterium (assembly GCA_963544825.1). GTDB lineage: Bacteria > Bacillota_I > Bacilli_A > Acholeplasmatales > Acholeplasmataceae > CALISC01. Next base: position 43,024 of record CAUUGG010000006.1, on the reverse strand, counting down.
GTAATTTTCTCGTTGTGTTTACCGTCAAGGTTTGTGTCAAAGTAAGCAAGTAAGTGGGCAAGGTCTACGTTTGCGTATTCTTTAAATAAACGGTTTGCACGTTTAGTTAGAGTTTCGTAGTTAAGAACATCTGGGTCAAGTCTGTATAGTTCAATTGCTTTTTGCAGGATTTTTTTGTTGTAGATTTCTGAGTATTTCTCTACATTGTAGTATTTGATGTAAAACTCATACACACCAATTGAAGAAGGTAGTTTATTGCTTGCAAATTGGTTTTGAGAAAATGAGTTGATTTCTGATTTGATGGCTTTTTTGATGTCTTTTTTCATTTTGTCAGTAATTTTTGATTGGTAGTTGTCTAAAATAAATTTTTCGCCAAGTATATCGCGAGCAGCACCAGGGCCAATGATTTTCTTAACATGTTCAAAGAAATCTTTTAACGAAATTGGGTTTAGTTCTGTTTTTAAATCATTTAGATAAACAGATGATTTTTTAAATGAAAGAATGTCAGTTCTAGATGATTTGTGAGCAACATTTTTAAACAGTGTACGGGTTTGCGCGTACATTACATTGTCGTTAACATGTACCTTAACTTTGGCAAGCATTTTTTCATTTGCTTGTTTAATGTAGGCGTCGTCTAGTGCTTTTTCTTCTAAGATTTTGCGAATTTTTTCTTGAACTGCTTTAGCCTCGTCAGTTTTTTGAAATTTATCGTCTTTTTTGTTGTATATTTTTTCGTTGTCTATTTGATCTTTATTTGAAGAAAGTAGGTAGGCAAGGAAGTTTTTGTTGTTTTTTCTTTGAATGTCTTGAGAGTAGCGACGAGCTCCGTTGTCTTTTAAGTCAAGTGAGTAGATGTAGTCTCTAAGTCCAGTGTCTTCAAAGTCTTTGTATTTCATTTCTTTAGTAGACTCAAGAACTTCTTTAGTTACTTTGTTTACGATTTTACCTTCTGGGCTGATTTCAATTTTTTTGTCGTCTGGTTGAAATAAATTATAAATTTCAATAAAACGTTTTAGAATTTCTTTTTTGTCGTCGTAGTTTTTCTTGTCATCTGCATTTTTTTGATAGCGGCTGTCAAGAGCAACATCTGCTTTTCCATCTTCTGCTTTGCGACTTTCTTTAATTTCGTAAAGTGTGTAGAATTCATTTAATTGATATTTATTTAATTGAGATGTACCGTCGTTTTTAACTGTGCCAAAAATTTTTGGGTTGTCAGTTAAGATTTTTTTTACATATTTGTTAGCGTCTTCGTCTAATTTTTTTTCTTGCAAGATTTTGTTAACATCAGGAATTTCATACCAAACGTTGTTTGCAGCACGTTTGATTTTAAATAAACGCATGATAGTTTCAAATTCTTTTGTGTTTAGCAGATCAACTTTTAAGAAAGAAACTGTGTAGTCTTGGTAGCGGTAAGTTGATTTGTAGTAGTTTTTGATTTTTTTGTCAGTTACATAGTAGTCGCTTCTTTTGTTTGCAAGATCTTTTTTGATTTGGTCTTTGGCAAATAAGTATTCAGCAACTTTTAAGTCTCTGGCTTGAAGTAGGTAGTCAGGAAGACGTTTGTCTTCGCGAATAGTTTGAGTAAGTTCTTGTGCAAGGTCAGTTACGTTAGTGTTTGGAACTTTGCCTTCAAGGACTAACTTGTCTAAAAATTTAGTAGTTTTTTCAAGAATTTGTTCGTCTTTGATTTTGCTGGTTCTTAAGTATTTTTTTAAATCCTTAAGTTCACCAACTCCAAGAATTTCTTTTAAGATAGCCTCTTTTGCGTATTCATAAATTTTAGTGTCAGAGAAGTTAACCTTCTTTAAGTATTCTTTGTAGATTTGACGGTTGGCAAGTTCATATAAAAAAGAACCAGCGGTATATCTTAGTCTATTGTAAAGTTCACGGTTTGTTACGTTATATTTACCTGTTTTGGCGTAAACAGTATCGGGGTTAAGTACATTTAAATTTAGCGAACGGCATGATGCTAAAGTAAATGCAGATACTAGCACTAAAACAGAGGCAAAAAGTTTTTTAAATGGGTTTATAGTCATAAAATCTCCTTTAGTTTTAATTTAAAACATAACACGTATAATATAACATATAAGAGGTTTTATTCAAAATAAAAGATGCTTAATTTAAATGTATTTTCCTTAAAAAGTAGTTCCGCTGGCAACTGTGTTTTGTACCGTTTTTCTGACTTTATTTTTATGATAGACTTCGGAATTTCGGTTAAATACTTTGAAAAATGTCTAAAAGAACTAGGAATTGATGTAAATCTGGCTAAATTTGTATTTATTTCGCATGAACACTCCGACCACGCAAGCGGTTTGCACGCCCTTGTTTCTAAGTATCCACGCATCCAGATAATTACGACACCTGGCACTAAAAAAGCATTGATTGAAAAGCATAAAATCAAAGAAAATCTTTTTATCACACAACAATATTTAACGGATTTTAAACTGGGTGAATTAAACTTTTCACTAGTTCCTACAATCCACGACGCAGCCGAGCCTTGTGGAGTCTTTTTTTGGAGTGAAAACTCAAAATATGTCCACATCACAGACACAGGCAGTTTGCCAAGTTCAACCACTGTCAAAATCAAAGGTAGTCAATTCTTTTTTGTAGAAGGCAACTATGACTATAATTTGCTTAAAAATTCGAAACGCCCACTTTCTTTAAAACAAAGAATTTCATCGGACTACGGACATCTTTCAAATCAACAGGCCGCTTGCTTGATAGAAATTCTAAGACCTCGCGAAGAAAAGTGTTTCTGGTTTATTGGACACATCAGCCAAGAATGCAATTCACGCCAGGCCATTGAGTCTGCTTTAGTTGAGTGTATTTCGGATCCGTCAAACTTAGACTTTAAGTTAGCAAATTCTAAAAAAATTACAAAGGTGGTGTTTAAATGACTTTAATCGCAGTTGACAAAATCAGAGAAAACCACATCAAAGCAGGAATTGAGTTTTACTTAAAGCAACTTCCTAAAATCCGAGTTATTGAAATCAAAGTCAAAGACAAAGAAAAAGAGTCTCAAGACATTTTAAAACAAATTAAACCAGGTGACTTTGTTGTGCTTTTAGATGTGCAAGGTGATTTAATGGATTCACTTGAATATTCTAAATATTTAGAAAAACTAGAAAATAAAGCCAAAGACATAGTGTTTGTAATTGGTGGAAGTTTTGGAGTTTCGGATTTAGTTAAACAAAGAGCCAACAAATTGCTTTCGTTTTCTAAAATGACATTTCCGCACGAGCTTTTTAGACTAATGTTTTTTGAGCAACTATACCGCGCGTATAGTTTAAAAAACAACAAAAAATACCATAAATAAACTATAATATAAGTGATTTTAAGACACAAATTAAGGGAGGTTAAATGACTTTTAAAGACACATATTTGAGCACTATTTCGGCAATTAAAAGCCTAAAAGTTGCGCAAATTAACCCCCAAATTGTAGTAAATGACAAGCACATATTTACTGAGTTTGAATACATTTTTGGACCATGTTCAATTGAGTCAGAGACTCAACTTGAAGAGATCGCTAAAACCATTAAAGAAAATGGTTTTAAGTTCCTGAGGGCAGGTGCATATAAACTCAGAACTGAGCCAAATTCTTTTCAAGGACTTGGCAAAAAAGGACTTGAAATACTTCACAAAATTGGCAAGAAATACGGACTAATTACTGTTTCGGAAATCCCCTCACTAGCGCATTTAGAAGAGTTTGTTGAGTACTGCGATATCATTCAAGTTGGCATGCGAAATATGCGAAACTTTGAGCTTCTAAAAGCACTTGGCAAAACTAATAAACCGGTTATTTTAAAGCGTGGAGACTCCTCTACTATACTTGAGTTTCTACAAGCCAGCGAGTATATTTTAAAGAACGGTAATGACCAAATTATACTTTGCGAAAGAGGCATTCGCACGTACGAAACTTTAACTAGAAACACACTAGATTTAACTGGCGCTTTTATCTTAAAAGATTTAGTTAAAATTCCCTTGATTATTGATCCTAGTCACAGTATTGGCTCTACTGAGTATGTTGAAAAGTTTCTCCCATATATTGAAAAACTTGAGTTTTCAGGTGCTTTGGTAGAATGTGCAAAAGAGCCTGAAAAGGCTTTATCTGACGGTTTTCAAGCATTAAAATTAACCAAAATTGCTAAGTTTAGCAAAATCAAAAATAAATAAAGAGGTGTTTAAAATGGCATATAAAACTACCGTATTTAAAAGAAATGTAACAATCGGCAGAGTTGTTGACTATATCCAAATTTGCAATAACTTAGCCTTTAATAAACGAGTATTTGTAGTGACTGACCAAAATGTTTTTGATTCAAGCGCACGCACTGAGTTTGCTAAAAAAATTTCTGTGAAAGTTCACTGGATTGTTTTAAAACCAGGTGAGGCTTACAAAAATATTCAATCGGTCTCTGCGGTCTTGATGCATTTAGATCAAAACAACTTCACAGCTAACGATGTTTTAATTGGTTTTGGTGGTGGCGTGGTTTGTGACCTAACATCATTTATTGCATCTACTCTATACAGAGGAGTTGCTCATGTTTTAGTTCCAACTTCAGTAATTGCGATGGTAGACGCTGCAATTGGTGGAAAAACTGGTATCAACTACCTAAATATTAAAAACTACCTTGGTACTGTTTATCCTGCGTATGAAACTATAATTGATCCGACTTACCTGGAAAGCCTACCTACACTTGAATACAAACAAGGAGTTGCAGAAGTCCTTAAAATCGCCTTAATAGCGGATAAAACTCTACTTAAAAAACTAATTAAAAACAACTTTACTTTAAATGAAGAGATAATTAAACGCTCAATTTTAGCCAAAAAAGCAATTGTTGAAAAAGACGCATATTCATTAAAACGCCGCAAAATGCTGAACTTCGGACATACTCTTGGCCACACCATTGAGTCTAGTTTAAATCTAGATATTGCACACGGCGAGGCTGTGCTTTACGGAATGCTACTTGAAACTGAGTTAATTTACGAAAAAGGTTTAATTAAAAAACCAGTTTTCGACAAAGTTTTAAAGGCCATTAAATCCTTCCCACTGTATAAACGCGAAAAACTTGAAGAAATTAGAAGAAGTATTTTAGTTAAATACTTATTTAACGACAAAAAACAAACTAAAAATAACGAAATTACTTTAACTAAAGTTAAAAAAATTGGCAAGGGTGAACTGGTTAATGTCTCAATTTCAGACATTCATGCTTATTTAAACTAATGCAGGATAATCTTAAATTTTATTCTGATTTAAAAGAGGGTGTGTTTAGCGCACCTTCTTTTAAATCAGACACAATTAGAAAACTTTTAGTCTTGGCTTTTTTAGGAAAACCAGCCACACTTTGTGGCGCTTCTTTGTCGATAGATGAACTTGTTGCCATCAAAGCCTTACACGAACTTGGTGTAAATCTTAATGTCAACGGAGACAAAATAGAAATTAAAAACGCTTCACAACTAAACTACATAGAAGACTATATTGACTGCAATGAATCTGCTACTTTGTTTAGACTACTTTTCCCACTTCTTCTTTTTAAGTTTGGTGAAGTTAAACTAACCGGACTAGATACCCTTTTTACACGCCCACTTTCTGAGTTTAAAGAAATTTTTCCGCAAATTGACTTTAAACTGAATGCAAAAGCCCAAAAATGCCTGGCTAAAGGTGTAGTTGAAAATCAAATAATTGAAGTAAACTCAAAAATTTCAAGCCAGTATTTATCGGGTGTATTTTTAGCCTGTGCATTGATTGGCAATGGCAACAAAATTAAAACTGATTTTGACTTGGCTAACCCTAATTTTGTAACGTTAACGCTAGATGTGTTAAAAGAGTTTGGTTTTGAACTGAAAAAAGACGAAAAAGGACACTACTATTTTGAACGCACAAAAGACTTTAAAATTCCTAGAGAAATTAAAATTCGCCGAGATTATACACACCTGTTAACTGCCCTTACTTTAACTAAAGGACTTAAAAACAAAGTTAGTTTTAGCGGTCTTAACGCCAAAGATAAATACAGTTTTGAAGTTTTTGAACAACTAAACACTGTTGGCTACACACCTATTGTTGACGCCAACATTATTTCACTTCCTAAAATTCCGCACAAAATTGACTTTGCAGAAATCAACTTTAAAAACTCAATTGACAATGTGTTTTCTATATTTGCCCTTTGTTTAACAAACCCCGCTAGATATCGCTTTGTTAATATTGAAACTTTAGCGTTTAAAGAAAGTGATAGACTTGCTCTGTTAATTTCTATTTTGAAACAACTTAAAATTAACCACCTTTATAAAGACGGAACGCTTGAGTTTACAGTTTTGAAAGAGTGTGATTTTTTCCATGTTCACTGCTCTGATTTTTTTGACCATCGTGCACAAATGCTGGAACTGATTTTTAGATACTGGTCTAAAGTACCTCAGTTTACTTTACCAAAATACATTTCGGTCTATAAATCATATCCTGAGTTTATTTCTTATTTTAAAACGGATTTACAAGACTTTGTAGAACTTGAAAAACTGCGCAGTCAAATTGATACAATTGACGCAAAAATTGAAGCTGCACTTTTAGAACGCAAAAAAATTACTGACAAAGTTGCTAAGCTTAAAAAAGAAAACTTACTTGATTTAGTTTCATATGATCGTCGCCGTTTTGTTATCAATCAAAAAAAATCAATACTTGCAAGAAATTTCTTTAATCACTTAGTTTCATTTACTGAATCTAGCAACCAACTTTCTGTGTTTGGCGCTGGTTTGGTTGGCCAAGGAATTGCAGACTCCTTGTCTCCAGAAATTCACGAAGAAATCGCTAAGGCTGTAAAAGTCAAAAAATATCCATATGAGTTATTTGAATGTGAAGATGAAAAAGATTTACCTGAGCTTGTTGAAAACTTAGTTTTAGATGAAAATAAATTATTTTTAAATATCACTACACCTTTTAAAAACACTGTCCTTAAAATCACTGACAAAAAAAGCGATATTGTCAAAAAGACCAAAGCAGCTAATACGGTTTTTGAAAAAAACGAAGAACTTTTTTTACTAAACACTGATTTTTTTGGCGTGTTTTCTTTCATTCAATCTATCCCTAATTTAAAAAAAGAAGTCTATATTTTGGGAACTGGCGCAGTTGCTAGAACTATTGAGGCAGCGCTTGAGTATTACGCAGAAAACTCTAATTTAGCAATACCGCTAATTTTCTTTGTCTCACTTTCACCACAAAAAGAAGGCGAAATTAGCTACACTGAGTTTTTAAAACTGGCAAAAGTAAATAGTGAAACCGCTATTTTTAACGCCACAACTTGTTCATTTCAACAACTAATTGACCAAGGTTCGTTTGACCCTAAGTTTTTTAAAACTGCAGGGTTTGTTGCCACGGTTAACTATAAACTAGATGACCTTAAGTTTAGACTTAAGTATCCTCAAGTACAGTACGGCGAAACTATGCTTATTTACCAAGCATTTGTCTCGCTTTACGCTGCCTTGACTAAAGAAACTGATACTGGCGAACTACTTAGCGCGCTATTTTGGTATATTGAAAATGCAGAGCCTAGAGATATCTAAAAAAGTCAAAATAGAAATCTACGGAGACACTCATAGCGAAAAAATCGGAATTCGGCTATTTGGGTTTCCAAAAGATTTTTATGTTGATTTTAAACAAGTTGAGAAAGCCTTAGAAAGACGCAAGGCTACTTCTATTTTTACAACTCCTAGAAAAGAGCCAGATAAGTACATTATCGTCTCCGGGTTTAAGGAAAATAAAACTAATGGTGATGTTATTGACGTTTATTTTGAAAACACAAACACCATATCTAAAGACTACACGCAGTTTAGTTTAACTCCAAGACCAGGCCAGGCTGATTTTGTTTCAATTCAAAAGTATGGAAAGATTTTTTCAGGCGGTGGACTTTTTTCTGGCAGAACCACAATTTTGTTTGTCTTTATTGGCGAAATAATTCGCCAATATTTAGGTATTGAGTTCAGCAGTCAAATTAAGCAAATCGGTACTGAAAAAGACCCTTTGAAGTTTGTTGAGTATTTAAAACAAATCAAAGCAGAACAAGACAGCGTTGGCGTTAAAATAACCACTACTTTAACTGGATTAAAACCCGGAGTTGGCTCGGTTTTCTTTAACAAACTAAACTCAAATATCGCTAGATTTGTATATTTAATACCTGGCGTGAAAGCGCTTGGTTTTGGCCTTGGCTCAGATACAGTTTGCAAAAAAGGCACTGAGTATAATGACGTTTTAGCTGATTTGTCCGGCAGAACTCAGACAAACAATGCAGGTGGAATAGTTGGTGGGATTTCAAATGGTAATCCTATTTTAATTGAAACTACTTTTAGACCAACTGGTTCAATTTCCAAACCACAAGAAACTCTTAACTTAAAAACTGGTAAAATAGAGTTAATAGAAATCCAAGGTAGACATGACATTTGCTTTGGTTTAAGAGCACCAGTTATTGTAGAAGCAATGACAGCCTTGGCTGTGTTTGCTACAATTGAAGGAGATAAAAATGATTAAAATAGCCGTTGATATGATGGGTGGGGACCTTGGCATTTTTGAAAATAAAAAAGCAATAAGAGCCTTGTTGGGCGAAAATACAAATATTGAGTTTTACTTAGTTGGAGACAAAAATAAACTAAGTGAGTTTGTTAGTCACCCTCAATGTAAAATTATTCACACAGATAAATACCTAGATATGGGTGTGGGAGACCCATTTGCTGAGTTTAGAAAAACTCCAGAGCATTCTCTTTTTAAAGCACTTACTTTACTTAAAAATAACCAAGTTGACGCCGTAGTTTCTACTGGTCCAACTCAGGCCGTAGTTTTTGGGTCTCACTTAATTGTAGGTAGGTTACCAAAAGTTCGTAGATTAGCATTAGCAATTCCTTTCAACACAGTTGATGGGACTAAAAAAATTCTGCTAGATTGTGGCGCTACTGCTGAAATTTCGCCAAAAGATTTAGTTGATTTTTCGCAAATCGGTGTTACTTATTTAAAACAACTTATCGGAAACAACGATTTTGTGCCACAAGTCGGGCTAGTTTCTATAGGTTCTGAAAAAGGTAAAGGTCGTGACTTTGAGCGTTCTGCTTATGATTTACTTAAAGAAACTCACGAATTTAATTTTTACGGAAACGTTGAACCCAAAGAACTGTTTTTTAAAAACGCAGATGTTTTAGTAACAGATGGATTTAGTGGCAACTTAATTTTAAAATCCATGGAAGGCGCCTTGTTAGGCTTTAAAGAGAACTTTAAAAAAGAACTTAAATACTGTTTACTTAAAAAACTAGCCTTCTTAATTTTAAGAAAATCAATTAAAAGAGCAGTTAAAAAATTGACTGCGAACGACACTGGTGGCGCCTTGATTCTTGGAACTAAAGGTGTAGTAGTTAAAGCTCATGGTGCTGCTAAACACCAAGACTTAAAACAAGCGATTAAACAGGCAAAAGTTTTTGTTGAAAACAACATTATTGAAAAATTCTTAAAAGGACTTGAAAATGACAGATGAGAAGGCCTTTTTAAAGTCAATTGGAGTTAAGGTAAAAAATTTAAAAAACTTTATTCCTGCTTTTATTCACTCTTCTTACGGTAACTTAAACAAACTACCAAACTACGAACGCCGTGAGTTTTTAGGAGACAGTATTTTAGATTTCTTGGCAGCCGAAGCATTGTTAAAAAAGTATCCAGATGAAAACGAAGGTTTTCTTTCTAAACAAAGAGCTGCCATGATTTCAGAAGACGCACTTTTAGTTTACGCCAAAAAAATCAACTTAGATAACTACATTAAAACCAGAGTTTCTCCAATTCCAAAATCCATAATTGCCGACTGTATGGAGGCCTTAATTGGCTCAATTTATCTAGACAGTGGGATGGATAACTGTAGAGATTTTTTTAATAAATACATATGGTTTGTCTTTTTAAAAGAGATTGATATTATTGACTACAAAACCGTCTTACAAGAGTATTATCAAGGATTTTCAAATAAGTTAATTTCCTATAAACTAATTTCTGAATCAGGTCCTAGCAATGACAAAGTTTTTGTCTCTGGAGTTTATTATGAAAAAGGTGTACTCCTTGCTACTGGAACTGGTCGTTCAAAGGCATTGTCTGAAAAAGAGGCTGCTAAAAAAGCCCTTGAGAAATTGCAGACTAAGGAGAATATAAATGCTTGAAAAATTATTTTTAGACTACTCACTTGATTTTTTGAAATTAGTTTCAGAATATCAAAAGAAGTTAAACTTATCGGCAAGTGAGTATTCTTTTGTGGTACTCCTGCTTTCTGAAAAAAAGAAAAAACATACAGTGCTTTCTTTTGTTAAAAAAACTGGACTTGGAAAAGCAGTTGCTGAAAACACTTTAAACTCGCTGCACTCCAAAAAAATTATTACTTTTGTCTACGAAGAAAATGAAAACGGAAAAGTTAGAGAACTGATTTCTTTAAAACCACTTTATACTCAAATTTTAGAATTCATTCAAAATCCAGAGTTAGACCCACAAGAATCTTTACTTAAAGAAGTTGCAGAACTAATTGAAAAAAATGCCAAACCACTTTCTGCCAATCAGTATATTTTGGTTAAAAACTGGCTTGAGAATAAAAAAATTACACCTAGTACTTTAAAGGAAATAATTGAAAATATTATTAAAGAAGGTTATTTTACTTTTGGTAAATTAGAGGCTGTTGTTCAAAACTATTCGGTTGAAGGCAAACCGCTTGACCAAAAAGACAAAAAAATCCTTTCGCAAATTTTTAAACAATAGTTTGTTTTTAAAAAATAAACTCAATGAATAAAAAAGTGCCGCGTTTCTATTCTTTAGGAAATGTGGCACTTTTTGATTTAAATTCACTTTAATAAAGTATTTAGTTAGTCAAATAATTTATTAAAAAGAATTTGACTTGGTGGTAAGAATAATTATTTATCTTAAATAAGATAAACAATTATGATACACAACAAGTTCTATTTAGTGGTCGCAGTCGTTAATTGAACTCAAGATACCGATAGTAGCATTTCTAACGCTTTTTGCAACCACATTTTTTAGGACACTAAGAATGTTTTTTCTACTTTTTTTCATGTTTTTCCTCCTTTCGTATTTTATTATATTAACACATTTTAAAAAAACATGCAAACAAATCACTCATTTGAAATATTTACAAACCTTTAAAATTGTAATATAATATTATATAAGGACGAAAAAAAGTTCTAAAAAGGTAGGTAACCATGGAAATATTTATTGGATCTGACCATGCTGGTTTTCTGGCAAAAGAAAAAATCAAAACACATTTAAAAGAAACTACTAAGCACATAATTACTGACCTTGGGACTAACTCAACAGATTCAGTTGACTATCCTGTTTTCGGTGAAAAAGTTGCCAGAAAAGTAGTTGAAACCAAAGACTCACTTGGCATTGTTGTCTGCGGTTCTGGAATTGGTATTTCTATTGCTGCCAATAAAGTAAAAGGAGCCAGATGCGCCTTGGTTTACACCAAGGAAGCCGCACACTTAGCAAAACTTCACAACAACGCGAACATAATTGCGTTAAGTGGACGCGGATTTGAGTCAAGTGTGTTAATTGAGTTTGTTGAAGAGTTTTTGCAAAGTGAATTTGAAGCAGGCAGACATCAACGTAGAGTTGACATGCTAAACTCACTTTAATCAAAAGGAGTAAACAATGGTAAAAATTTTAAATCACCCACTAATTGAACACAAAATGAGCCAACTGCGTTCAGTTCACACTAAAACCAAAGAATTTAGAGAACTGGTTTCTGAAATCGCTACCTTGGTAACTTATGAACTTTCTCGCGATTTTCAAACTAAAACCGTGGAAGTTACTACTCCGATTGTTAAAACTAAATGCCAGGAACTCAAAGAAGAAGTTGTTTTAATTCCGGTTTTAAGAGCAGGACTTGGTATGGTTGAAGGTGTTTGTAGTTTAATTCCAACTGCCAAAATTGGACACATTGGGCTATACCGCGATGAAGAGACCTTGGAGCCAAAAAAATATTTCTTTAAAGTTCCTGAAAACACCAAAAACTCACTTGTTATTGTGCTAGATCCAATGTTAGCAACAGGTCATTCTGCTGCTTACGCAATTCAAGCTCTCAAAGAAATTGGCGTTAAAAACATCAGATACGCAGGTATTGTTGGTTGCCCTGAAGGCATTCAGTTACTGCAAGAAAAACATCCAGACGTTGATATTTATTTAGCACAAGAAGACAGTCATTTGAATGAAAACGGCTACATTGTTCCTGGACTTGGCGATTGTGGCGACCGTTTATTTGGCACTAAATAATTTATGAAAAAATTTGGTGCTTGGTATTTACTTGTCAGTCAAATTATTTTTTCACTACTAATCCCAACTGCGGTCGGTGCTTTGATTGCTAAAAAATCAGGCTATAGTCCAGTTGGCATTGGCGTTGCTGCTTTAATTGGTTTTGGAATTGGATTTGTTTCTTCAATTTCTTTTGCTCTAAACATTTACCGTAAACTAATTAAAACTGAGAAGAAGGAAACAAAACCTCACAACACCCCAAAAATTGGCGATGAAAATCAAAACGATTAACCACTTTGTCTATTTTCTTTACTTATTTAGTTTTATTTCTAGCCTTGTTTGGTTGTACATTGATAAAACTGCGTATTTATTTGCAAACCTTGCTTTAGTTTATTGTTTTTTATTCACGTTAATTTTAAAAGTAGAGCTAAAAATCTTTAAAAAAGCCCAACTTTTTGGGTTTACTATTTTGCAAAACTTTGTGATATTTACACTGTTTTTACTAATATTTATTTTAAGCAGTATTTTAAAGTTAAAAACACCTGGCTTAAATTATTTAAGTTTTGGCACTACTTTGGCTGGAAGTATAGTACTCGCAAGTATTGCTATATTATTTGAAGCGAAAATTAAGAAAGGAGAAATATGTTAGAAAATCTAGAAATCAATAAGTTCCCACAAGCAATTACCCCGTATTTTTTTGCATCTCTTTTCATAATGACAATAATTGCTGTATACGTCTCTGCAATTGGCGCTGCTGTTGAAAGACTTCGCGGAAAAGAACCAAATAAATTTCTCTATTGGCACATTAAAGCAGTTGGCAGCGTTAACACTTTCTTAAAACAAAACATCGGGATTCACTGGCGAACCGCCGCTCCTTATATCTTTACACTGATTTTCTTTATTTTGTTTGCCAATATCTCAGGGATTTTTGGACTAATTACACCTACTGCTTTTACCGCAATCACAGTTCCGCTGACCTTGTTTTCACTATATTGCAAACATCAAATTGGACTAAAGTCAAGAAAAGCCAAACACTTTAAAGGTTTGTTTGAACCAGTTTCTATTATGTTTCCAATTAACTTGCTTTCTGAGTTCACGCCCATTCTTTCTATGAGTTTTCGTTTATTTGGAAATATCGTAAGCGGTGGAATTCTGCTTTCTTTAGTCTACTCACTACTAGGCGGTCTTTCTCCGTTTGTCACACCAATCATGCATTTTATCTTTGATATTCTGTTTGGCTGCATTCAAACTTTGGTGTTTGTGCTACTTACAGTTATTGCGATTTCTCAAAAAACTGAAGAGACAGATAAATATGAAAACACAGATGAAAACTTTTTACTAGAGTATAATTTAGTATACAAAAACGCAAAAAATTAAAATTAGGAGGATATATTTTATGGACACAATTTTAAACTTAATTGCTAATTTAAACTTAATGCAAGTTGTAGGTTCACTTGCCTATATTGGCGCAGGTATTGCCGTATTTACTGGTTTTGCAACTTCAATTGGACAAGGTTTAATTGGCATGAAAGCCGTTGAAGGCGTTGCTCGCCAACCAGAAGCTTCAAACAAAATAATGATTTTAATGATCATTGCCCAAACAGTCGTTGAAACTTCTGCCATCTACGGTATGGTTGTTGCTTTTACTTTAGCAAGTAAATAAGTACCCATTTAGTTTCGCTTTTTTAAAAATGACTATTTATACAGATATTTCTAAAAACATCGTAAAGACCGTGGAAAAAGGTCTTTACTCAATGTTTTCAGATTGGTCTATTATTGTCTATCAATTAACTGCGTTGTTTATTCTTTACCTAATAGTGCGCTTTTTCTTTTGGAAAAAAATCACTAAATTTTTAGATGAGCACAGAATGCAGGAAATCAAAGAAAAACAAGAAGCGAATAAAGCACAAGAAGAAATCAAAGTCTTAAAGGCTGAAATTAGTCAAAAGTATTTATCTGCCCGCAATGACATCGAACAGATGAGAGACACTTTAATTAAAGACGCCCAATTAGAACGCGACGAAATTTTGGCTAAAGCTAAAAAAACCGCAGAGCGACGACTTGCTAAACTAGACAACGAAATTGAGGCCGAAATCAAAGAAAAAGAAACTGAAATCAAACAAGCAATTAAAGCGATTTCCTACAAGGCTACTAAGTTAATTGTCAAAAAAGAAATTGATAAAAACTTATACGAAAACGAACTTGATCTTTTAATCGAAACTGAACTTGAAAATGCAAAAAAATAATTACGCAAAATACGCACACGCCTATTTTAATTTTGTTAAAGACAAAACTTCGCAAAAGGTTTTAATTGAAGAACTCCACACTTTTAAAAATATTTATGCCAAAAGCCCTGAGTTAATTTCAGCACTGGCATATGGCCGCATAGATGCCGAAAGAGTTCTGGCTCAGTTCAGTAAAGAAACTCAAAATTTTGTAAAAATTTTAATTAAAGACAAAGCAATTTTGGCAATTGACAAAATTTATGCGGAGTTTATGCGACTGCAAAACATTGAAAGAAATCAAGCGTATGTAACTATTTCTTCACCTAAAAAACTAACAGATACACAAATTAAAACTCTAACATCTGAACTTAAAAAAATTATTCAAGGCAAGGTCTTAATTTTAAGACAAGAAATCAATCCAAAACTTATAGATGGCCTTAAGATTGATTATGCTGGCCGCAGTCTGGACTTGTCAGTTTTAACCAAATTAAGAGAAATGTTTAGATAAAGAAAGGAAACAAAATGGCTTTAGATATCAAAAAACTGCAAACTCAAATTGAAGAAGAGCTGAAGGCTCAACAAAACGAAAGCCAGTTCCAAGAAGTCGGCTATATTTTGACAGTCGGCGATGGAATATGTTTTTGCTATGGACTTAAAAACGCTATGATGGGCGAAAAAGTTGTATTTAACAGTTCTTGTTTTGGAGTAATTTTTAACTTAGAAGTTGATAAAGTCGGAATTATATTACTTGGAGATATTTTTTCAATTAAGGAAGGCGATGAGTGTAGGTTAACTGGCAAAATCTTTGAAGTACCAGTTGGCGAGGCCTTACTTGGTCGTGTAGTTGACCCGCTGGGTGAACCTCAAGACGGACTTGAAAAAATTATAACTTCAGAAACTCTGCCAATTGAAAGGCCTGCGCACGCCGTGATGGAGCGAGACCACGTCAACGAACCACTGCTTACAGGCATTGGAATGATAGATGCCTTAATTCCGATTGGCAAAGGTCAAAGAGAGTTAATTATTGGCGACCGTCAAACCGGCAAAACTTCTATTGCTATTGACACAATTTTAAACCAACAGGGTAAAAATGTAATATGTGTCTACACAGCAATTGGCCAAAAACAACAAACTGTTGCGCAAATTAGAAAAACTTTAGAAGAACACAACGCACTTGACTACACAATTATAGTCTCGGCTCCTGCCCACAAAGAAGGAACACTTCAGTATTTGGCTCCATTTTCAGCGTGTTCTATGGCCGAATACTTCGCTGAACGTGGGCGCGATGTTTTAATAGTTTACGACGACCTTTCTAAGCACGCAGTGGCTTACCGAGAACTTTCGCTACTACTTAAACGCCCACCTGGCCGCGAGGCTTTTCCTGGAGACATATTTTACCTGCACTCAAGACTACTTGAACGCTCTGCAAAATTATCTAAGGTTTTAGGTGGAGGTTCGCTTACCGCACTTCCTATCATTGAAACTAAAGCAGGAGACATTTCTGCCTATATTCCAACTAACGTAATTTCTATTACCGATGGACAAATTTTTCTAGAAACTGAACTTTTTTACAAAGGTATTCGCCCCGCTATTAACTCAGGACTATCGGTTTCCCGAGTTGGTGGCTCTGCTCAGTTTAAAGCAGTTAAGCGAGTGTCTGGACTACTTCGTATATTTTTAGCGTCATATAAAGAACTTGAGTCTTTCTCACAATTTGGCTCAGATTTAGATGAACTTTCTTTAAAGAAACTAGCCAGAGGTCGCCTGGTTATTGAAATTTTTAAGCAAAATATTCATGAACTAATTGACTTTACCACACTTGCTTGCGTGCTTTGGGCACTTAACCGCGAACTGCTTGACGACATTCCTTTGGCTAAAGTTAAAACTTTTGTTAATTTTGTCACTAAGTTTCTGCAAAGCGAAGAGACTGGAAAAGCGGTTTATAGCGCCATTTATCAGACTAAAGATTTTCCCGAAGACACGCTAATGGCAGAACTGATTTTGAAAATCAAAAAGGTTCTTTAATGCTTAACTTAAAAGAAACTAAGAAAAAAATTCAAGCGCTTTCGGAAACTGAAAAAATAGTTTCGGCAATGCAGGCAACAGCTCTTTCTAAAATCAACTCAGCACAACGCAAAATTACTGAGTATAACTCTTTTATGCGTTCATTTAAAGAGATTTTTCTTTCAGTTTTTAAAACTAACGAAAATCCAATTTTTCAAAAACATGAAAACGGAGAAACTATCTATATAGTAATTACTTCCGACAAGGGACTATGTGGGTCTTTTCACTCAGAACTATTTAAAAAGTTGTTCTTGCATTCTCGTCGTAACCAAAATCACCATGCACTCGTGATTGGCAAAAAAGGCCACAGTTTCTTTCGCCAAAAAGAAAATATTCTGATTAACAAAAAACCAATCTTTAACCGCGAAGACATCAACATTACTTATTTTCGTAAATACGTTTTAGACATTAAAAATCTGTTTTTAGCAGGCTACATTAAAAACGTCTATCTAGTTTACAACAACTCAAAAAACGCTTTAGAAAAAGAAACTAAAATTGAGCGAATTTTGCCAATTACCAGACATATTTTTGAAGAACAGGAAAGCCCGCAAACTGAATATATTTACGATGAGTCTAAAAATAGAATAATAAGTGAGTTGATTGTGACATTCATAGAATCTAAAATTTTTGGAGCAATGCTAAAGTCTAAGGCCTGTGAACACCAAGAGCGACAACTTGCGATGAAAAAAGCCACTGATAACTGCAAAAAATTATTTGAAAAATTAACACTAGAATACAACCGCGCGAGACAAGGTCAAATTACTTCTGAGTTGATAGACATAGTCAACGGCTCTTAACCAGAAAGGAATTAAAAATGGGAAAAATACACGAAATTATTGGTCCAGTAGTAGATGTTTACTTTGACACTGAACTACCAAAGATCAATACCTGTTTAAAAGTTAATAACCACGGACAAGAGTGCTTTTTAGAAGTACTTTTACACGTTGGCGACAAGGTTTGTAGAACTATTGCTTTTTCGCCGACAGATGGTCTGAAAAAAGGACTTGAAGTGATTGACACCAAAGCTCCAATTAAAGTACCAGTTGGCACCAAAACCCTTGGTCGTATGTTTAACACGCTTGGACAAACAATTGACTTAAACGGAGAACTAAAAACAGATTCTGTCAAACCTGAGCCAATTCACAAGGCTCCACCACAGTTTGCTAAACTTTCTACAGAAGTTGAAATTTTGGAAACCGGAATTAAAGTAATTGACTTACTTGCACCTTATATCAAAGGTGGGAAAATTGGGTTATTCGGCGGGGCTGGAGTTGGAAAAACCGTCTTAATTCAAGAACTAATTCACAATGTTGCGAAAGCCACTGGCGGGATTTCTATTTTTGCCGGAGTAGGTGAACGTTCTCGTGAAGGTTTTGATCTTTACACCGAAATGAAAGAGTCCGGAGTTTTAAAAAACACAGCACTGGTTTTTGGTCAAATGAACGAGCCACCAGGTGTTCGTATGCGAGCACCGCTGACCGCGCTTACTATGGCTGAGTATTTTCGCGATGTTAAAAAACAAGACACTTTGCTTTTCATTGACAACATTTTTAGATATGTACAAGCAGGTTCAGAGGTTTCAGCAATTCTTGGCCGCATGCCATCGGCAGTTGGCTACCAGCCAACTTTAGCAACCGAAATGGGTAGGCTGCAAGAGCGAATTACTTCAACTAAAGACGGTTCAATTACATCAATTCAAGCAGTATACGTGCCGGCTGATGACTACACAGATCCGGCTCCGTCTACTGTGTTTTCACATCTTGACGCAACTACTAACTTAAAACGACAACTAATTGAAGAAGGTATTTATCCGGCAGTTGACCCACTGGCTTCAACTTCTTCTGCACTTAACCCAAACATTTGCGGAACTGAGCACTATACTGTGGCTAGACGTGTGCAGGAAATTATTCAAAGATACTACGAACTTCTAGACATTATTGCAATTCTTGGAATGGATGAACTTTCAGATAGTGATAAACTAATTGTGCACCGTGCGCGTCGTGTGCGTTTCTTTTTATCGCAATCTATGCACGTTGCTGAACAGTTTACTGGAATTAAGGGTAGTTTTGTACGTTTAAAAGACACAATTAAAGGTTTTAAAGACATACTAGACGGTAAATACGACCACATTGAAGAAGAGGCTTTCCATATGGTTGGGTCAATTGACGAGATGCTTGAAAAAGCCAACTCGCTAAAGAAAGCACAAAATGCAGTTTAATCTATATTTATATCAAGGCTTGATGTTAAGCAAAGAGGCCACTAAGTTTTTGCTGAAAGACAAAAACGGCGAAGTTGTGATAATGGACAAACACATCCCGATTGTTTTGTCTGCGCTTGAGGCAACTTTAGTTTTAACTCTTAAAAACAACGAAACCAAGTATATTTGCTTGGAACGCGGGATAATTGAGTTTAAACAAAATACGGCTAAAGTATTGGCTTCGCTTGCTATTGTCAGAGATTCTGAAAAAGAAGCACAAACTGCTTTTCTTGAGGCCAAAAACACAGCGTTAAACAATGCCAAGAAAGAAAACAACGAGTTTACAATTTTAGAAAAGAAACTTAAAGACCAAATACATTTAACTAAAGCAGGTTCACTTTAAAACTTAATGCTAAATTGAAAAATGCAGGTATTACCTGCATTTTTTGTTTGGTTTTAATTAGTTAAGGTGTACTCAGAAATATCCACAACTATATAGGAAACTGAGTCTTTGTAAATTGTGCGGTTGACATTTACTTTAACAATATCACTACCTTTTTGCATAAAGTCATTTATTTTATCAGCACATACGTTGAATGCAGTGCAAGAAATTGCACTGTTTGCGTGGACCAGTTCAAATTTAGCCACACTAGTTCCTTTAGCACTTTTAAAAACTTTTTGGTTTTTAATTTTAGCAATTGTAGTAATTGAGTGTCTGCGCTCAATTTCAGAAAACGGCACAAAATACTTTTCTTTTGACAGTTTGTTTAGCAAATCATATTTTAAGTTGAAACCGAGTGCCTTAAACTCAAAATCACTAAGTTCACTGTCTGAGTATTCAGATTCATCTTTTTTGTAGTCAGAAAGCAATGCAGTATGCGCGCGCATCGTAGCAAGGTCGTGCATTTGTTTTTTAGTCAAACTAAAACCATCTAAAGTACTTGCAAAAATTAAGTTTCCAAGTTGTTCTTGAGATAAAATGTCTTTAGTTTTTGTTAAAAAATCAACAAAGTCTATGTATTTTTGTGAGTTTAGTTGTTCAACAATTTCACTGCTAATTCTTTTAACAACAGTTAAAGGAAGTAAGATTTTGTTTTGACTTAATTTGCATTTTTTGCCAGAAATTGAAACTCGTGGATTTAAAACAAAGTAGCCTTTTAGTTTTGCCTCAAAAACGTATTTAACAATAGTTTCTGTGTTTCCTGTATATAGTTCAAAGAAAGCAGCAGCAAAACAGTTGAAGTAATTTGCTTTGATATATGCCATTTGGTAAGCCAAAGTGGCGTAGCCGACTGAATGGCTTTTGTTAAAACCGTATTCTGCAAACTTCTTGATGAATGCAAATATTTTTTTAGCAACCTCTAGGCTGTAGCCGTTTGCAGTTGCTTTCTTTAAAAATAAAGGATGCTCTTTTTCAATTACACTTTGGTCTTTTTTAGAAATTGCTCTTCTAAACAAATCAGCCTCAGCAAACGAGTAGCCACCTATTTTTTTAGCAATCTCAATAATTTGTTCTTGATATAAAATGATGCCGTTAGTGCTTTTAATAATTTCAGTTATTTCTTCTGGCAAATCAGTTTCAAATGAACCTTGTTTTTTGTTTTCTATGTAGACATCTATTTGATCAAGTGCACCAGGTCTCCATAGAGCCAAGGTGTCAACAAGGTCTGAAAAAGTCTTAGTTTGCATTCTTCTGCAAAGTCTTTTTAGCCCTTCTGTTTCTAACTGAAAAATTCCTTCGGTGTCTGATTTGGCAATTAGCTTAAATGTATCTTGATTTTGAAAGTCAGTTATTCCTTTAAAATCAGGGTCAATTTTTTTAACATAATTTAGTTGTTTCTTTAAAACTGTTAAGTTATTTAAAGAAAGTAAGTCTAATTTAAGTAGACCAATTGACTCAAGTTCGTTCATATCAAAAACTAACAGATTAAAATCACCATACGGAGATTTTTTAACCGGTAAGTATTCAGTCAGGTCAATGTTTGAAACAATTAACGCAGAAGCGTGAGTTGAAAATGTTTGGATTTTTCCGTATAGAGTTTTACAAACTTCCGAAACTTCGCGAACAAGTTGTTTAGTGTAATACTCTAATTTCCCTTCAATTTCTCTTTTGATCTCTCTTTTTTCAGATTCAGAAACAGCTAAAATTCTGACAACATCGTTGAGTGCAGACTTTTCTAAATATTTATTTTGCGTATTTACAAAAGCAATTTTATCGTTTCCAAAAAGTTCAGTTAAATATTTAACCACTTTTAATTTATCAGCGCTGTCAACGTCAATATCAATATCTGGATATCCTTGTCTAAACTTATTTAAGAAACGCTCAAAAATTAAGTTATGTTTAACTGGGTCAATTTCAGTTATTCCAAGAGCCCAAGCAACAAGTGAACCAACTGCAGAACCACGACCAGGTCCGATTAGCACATCGTTTGCTTTTGCCCATCTGCAAATTTCGCTAACTAACAAAAAGTAGTTTGCAAAGTTAAGTTCTGTAATCACACTAAGTTCATGTTTTGCTCTCTCTTGGTATTCAGGTCCAAGATGCGTGCAAAATTCATAAACTCGGTTTTTAATTTCTTCGTTTGGATTTGGATAAATTTGTGGAATTTCAAACTTTGGAAGTTCATAGTCAAACAATTGAATTTGGTCAAGAAAATCATCTAAGTTATCTAAAAGAATTGGATTGTATTCTTGAATTTGTTCTTTAAGTTCTTCAGCAGTTTGTAGAAAATGATTAGCAATTTCTTTATCTACACTGCCGTTAATTTTTCTTAAGTACTCGTGAGCTTTAATATGTTCAACTTCAGAATATTCTGCACTAAAACCAGGTAGTAAGGCTATATTGTAGTTTTTAACAATGTATTCAACTTCCTTAATTTGCTCTTTTGAATAAGCAAAGTCAAGTAAAAAGTAAACATTGAAAGCACTTAGTTTTTCAAGCATTATTTGTGCGCTTTCTGTATTTAATACATCTGTGTTTTGTTCACTTATAACAAACAGGAAATCATCTTTATGCACAAAACAAAAATCAAAATCTACACTTTGGTTTGTATCTATTTTTTTATAGTTTTTAAGTAAAATGCGAAAAGCAGTTGAATTTCTTGGAAAAATCAAAATATTCAAACTATTTTTTTCAATACTTAAACGCGTAGCAAGGCTAATTAAACCAGTTTTATTCGCATCTTTGCAACTTTTGAAAAACTCAAGCATTCCACCTAGATTATAGTCAGCAAGCACAGGTATATCGTATCCTCGGCTCAATTGCAAATTAACTGCATCCGATACTGAAATTAGCGAGTGCTGATACGAAAAAGCACTTTTAAAGTTTATTAAGGCAAACATTAGAAGTTAATGAAATCTTTTGCGAAGTCCATACATTCGCGAATTTTATCATCATCTGGTTGATAGATACAAGAAAGCCCTTTTTCTCTAAAAAGTAGAGCACCTACTTCTTTTACTCTATCTTCCCAAATATCCATCCAAATTGGATCATCATACCATCCATAAGAGCCAAATAAGGCGATTTTACGCCCTTTTAAGTGTGGAAGCAGTTCAGCAAAATAAGGTTCAAACTCTAGTTCTTCAAGAACGTTGTCACCCATTGCTGGGCAACCAAAAATAATTTTATCGTAATTCAAGGTCGCGGGAACATCAATCTCAGACACCCATTTTAACTCAGCGTCAGCGTTGTTTTCTTTTAAGGCAGTCAGCATAGCATTGGCCATAATTTCAGTATTACCAGTTCCAGACCAGTAGACAATCAGTATTTTTTCCATAGTGTACTAATCTCCTCTTTTTCATTTTTAGTATAACATTTTTAAAATTTTTTTAGTTCAATTTTTAATTTATTTTTCTTTAATTTACAGTTCAGATTTGCGTATTTTTGATTTGTAATACCTTAGGTCTTTTAAATAAAAATAGCTAAAAATACTGCCGATTAAAACTAAAGAAATACCAGCTGTAATGATTATTTTTACAGCAGTTGGTAGACTATCCAGTTTACTACTATTTTTGTAAATTATAGTCCGTTCATAAGTTTGCACATTTCCGCGCTCATCAGTTGCAGTATATAAAAGAGTTCTAGGTAGTTCTTTATTTTTAGTGGCATCTATTGTCTCGTGCCAGATGTCTAGTTTACTGTTGTTTTTAGTATCTGAGTTATCAGTAATTTCAAGACCCTTTAAGTAATCAATTTGGCTTGGATTATTTTTTAAAGTCACGATGTCAATTTCAAGTGGGTTAGTTTCCTTAATTGTTGGTTTTACCTTGTCATCCACCAAAAGTCTAAGTTCTTTAGTCACTGAGTTTTCCGAAGTGTCTTTTACAGTGTAGTACACTTTGTAGTAGTCGCATTTTTCTAAATTAACGCCAGATATGTCAATGTGACATTTGCTAGGGTTAATTGACTTGTCTATATTGTCAAAAATACCTGCGATGTTTTGACGCAGAGTTTCAAGTAAATTAGTTTCTCTTAATTTGACAGTTAAACTATTTGATTTTAATTCCAATACTGGTGGAATGTTGTCGCCAACCACACAAATAAAACTGTGTATAGTTTCGTTTCCGTATTCATCGGTTAGTTTAAGTTCGCAGCGGTATTTACCAGGTTTACTGAAATTAAAGGTATATTCTTCTCCGTCAACGTATAGTTTTTCGGTTACTTTAGTGTCGTCTTGATATGAAAAATATTTACTTGCTTGAAACTTCTCACCAACATTTAAAAAGATACTTCTTGGTTGCTTTACTAAAGTAGGCGGAAGTAAGTCTACAACTTTTAACAGGTATGATTTTGAAATTTTATTACCTGCTTTGTCTTGAACTGAGATTTCTACTAAATATGATTTGCCAAGTTCTTTAGTGTCAATAGTTTTGTCAATAGTAGTTTTAAGTTCACTTTTAAAGTCATAGTTGTCTTTTATGTCAAATAAGTCAGTTAGGTTAAATTTAGAGTTTACCTGAACTGGCACATAGTTTTGATTATTTTTATCTTGCTTAGTTTGAATGGGTTCAATCGTTGGCTTAGTTGTGTCTTTAACTTCTAAGACAAAAGACTTTGAACCTCTGATTTCTTGTGTGCCTGGTTTAAAGACGTTTAAAGTAACTTTGTATTTGCCGACCTTGCTTAAGTTAATTTCGCTAATGTCTAGGTTTAATTCACTTAACTCGTGGTTGTAAACTTTATCTTTTACAACAGCCGATTTTAAAATTTCTTCAATGAAGTTTGTGTATTCAGTCTTTATTTTTTCGTTGTCTAAACTTGGTGAAAGCACTTCTTTAGTTACTTCTTTAAAAGGAAAAGTAATTTCAGCAACTCCTGTGTCTTTAACTTCAACAGTGAATTTCTTTGTAGTTGAGTTTCCGCTTTTATCTGTTGCAGTTACTGATAGTTCGTGCACTCCAACTCTATTTAACTTCTCTTCACCTTCTACTTTAATATCTAGTTCATCTCCGCTGTTATCAGTAATATTAAACTGATTTAAGGTAAAAAACGGCGAACCGATTACTGTAGTTAACTGGTCTGCTTGTTTTTTAAACTCAATTTTGGGAGCCTCTATGTCTTTAACTTCTATGTAGGTTTTTAAAACCGCTTGGTTTTCGTTTTCATCTAAACAATGAATTTCTATTGGGTATTTTCCTGGTTTGTTTAACAAAACATCTTCAGCACCAAGTAATTTGGTTGTCAATTTAGTTGAAATATTGTCTTTAAAGACAAAGTGTTTCTTTAAAATTTCGTCAATTTGTTTATCTGTAAGTCTATCTTTTTTAAGTTCTGTGAAAACTATTGGTTTAATTTGGTTTATAGTTGGTTTCTCTCTGTCTAAAATATTGATAATTAAATTAACTTCAAGTTCATCGGCAAGACGGCTAAACTCACAAAGTAAACTAACCAGCATTTTCCTTTGTTTCAAGTTAGTCATAAAGAATTTTTCTTCAAAACTTTCTGGTTTTGCGTATTCTATAGATTCAGCCATATATTTTTCGCCAGTGTTTGCGTCTTTTAACCAAACTTTAACTGCATTTTTTAGTTCATCAAATGAGACTTTTTCTGGATTGTCTAAACTAAAGTCAAATTCACGGTAAATTCCTTCAGCGTGAAGTTCATATTGCAGACCTTCGTAAATTACTGTTTTGATGAAAGTTTTTTCATACTGTTGGTTTGATTTTGCTTTAACAGTTTCTGGTAATTTAAAAGCCATAACGAAAAAAAACATAAATAAAAGAGTTAGACTAATTTTTTTAAGCATTTTTATATCCTCCGTTTATATAATTACCTTAAAAAAGTAAATTGCTTAATTTCTTTAATTTATTTTTATCTTACGGCAGCCAATAAATGGTATAATTTGAGGGAGTTATTTTTTATACCTCGCATTTGGAGAGAAAAATGGAATTTAAAATTTTAGACTTGTTTTCTGGTGCTGGAGGTTTTTCTTATGGGATAGATATGCATAAGAACTTTCAAACAGTGCTTGGAGTTGACTTTGATAAAAATGCTGTCAATACATTCAACAAAAATATAAAAAACGCAAAGGGAATATATGGGGATATTACTGACCCTGAAGTTAAAAAAAACATTATTTTAGAGTCAAAAAAATTAAACGTTAATATGATAATTGGTGGTCCTCCTTGTCAAGGTTTTAGTTTGAAAGGCAAACAACTTGGTTTAAAAGATCCTAGAAATTTTTTATTTTTAGAATATATAGAAATAGTAAGAGAACTTAAACCAGAAGTGTTTGTAATAGAAAATGTTAAGAATCTGCTTAATGCATCACAAGGTTACTTTATTCGTGAGATTGTAGATAGTTTTACCAAACTAGGATATATTGTGAATTTTGGTTATGTCAATGCGAAGGATTTTGGAATTCCACAAAACAGAGAAAGAACAATAATTATTGGTTCGCTTAGCAGAAGTATTTCACTGCCCGGAAAATTAAATAAAAAAACAATCACAGTTAGGGACGCAATTTCAGATCTTTGGTATTTAAATTCAGGGGAAGG
Source organism: uncultured Acholeplasmataceae bacterium (assembly GCA_963544825.1). Taxonomy (GTDB): domain Bacteria; phylum Bacillota_I; class Bacilli_A; order Acholeplasmatales; family Acholeplasmataceae; genus CALISC01. The sequence goes on along the minus strand of CAUUGG010000006.1, from coordinate 17,283 downwards.
ATCAGAAATTTCAGATTATATGAATGCTCCACAAAGCGATTATCAAAGATTATTAAGGGGTAAAAAGTTATATAACCACGTTGCCACAAATCACAGCAATACTGCACTTGAAAAACTTAGAATGATACCACCTGGTGGAGATAAAAGTTTTATTCCTGCTGAACTTCGCGGGAAACAAAAGTTCTCAACTACTTGGTCTAGATTAGTTTGGGATGAAATTAGCCCGACAATTGACACAAGATTTGATACACCTTCTAATGGTAAAAACAGCCACCCAGTTTTAGATCGTGCAATTACTCCAAGGGAAGCTGCTAGAATCCAAAGTTTTTCTGATGATTTTGTATTCACTGGACCAAAAACTAGCATATGTAGACAAATTGGGAATGCTGTTCCACCATTGCTTGCGTACGAAATTGCCAATGCTATTAATAATGCTTATTTAGAAAAAAGAATAGTTTTTGATAATTATAATTTATTCTTAGCTGATTCTTTTTCTATTGTAAAAGAGTTTAAAAAATTAAATTTAAAAGTTAACCATATCATTACAGACCCACCCTACAATATATCTAAAGAAAATAACTTCAATACCCTTTCGGTGCCAAGAAAAGGCTTGGATTTTGGGGAATGGGACAAAGAGTTTGATTTGCTTAGTTGGATTAAAGACTATGTTGAGATTCTTGACCAAAATGGCTCTATAATTATATTTTGTTCTTACTTATATATTAGTTATATAATTGCTGAACTACAAAAAAACGGCATTGATGTTAAAGATGTTTTGGTTTGGAAAAAAACGAATCCCATGCCAAGAAATGTAAATAGACGATATGTTCAGGATATGGAGTTTGCTATTTGGGGTGTTAAAAAAACTGCCAAATGGATTTTCAATAAACCAGAAAGTATACCCTATAGACGCTCAATTTTTGAAACTTCCTTAGTAGCAGGTTCTGAGAAAACAGACCACCCTACACAAAAAAGCATAAAGTTAATGAAAGAAATTATTGAAATTCATACCAATAAAAATGATTTAATACTAGACCCTTTTATGGGAAGTGGTTCAACTGGCGCTGCAGCGCTTCAACTGAAAAGAAAGTTTATTGGTGTGGATAATAACGAGAAATACTACAATATTTCGGCAGATAGGTTAGCGCAAATAAAGGACATTTAATATGCTTAAAGTTGATGAAATTATTTTTAATGATCTACACCCATTAATTCATGGAGCACTAATTAGCAGAATAATAGTATCTAGAGACAACAAATATTTTGCTACTGTTTCTGCATATCAAGAGTCTAGAAAAATAGAATGTAGTTCAAATAAATTCAAAAAACTTGCTGATGTTTTTGTTGAAAAACTAAATCAAATCACCAAACCTGTGAAATGGATTTCTTTGGAAGAATACAAAACGAAATTTATAAATTTAGGTCTTAGATTAACTGGCAAAGAAAAGGCAATATTGTTAATTGAAAACAATCTTGGCCTGACTAAGGAAGATTTCTTTAAAAGACTTTACGCTAAGTTTTTTAATTGTAAATGGATAGATTATGTTGATTTAAACGAAGAGAAAAAACAGTTTATCCGCGGCTTTTGTGAACTGAGAGGTTCAATTGATACTCAAAGAAAATATGTTTCATTAGATTATTTTTATGATGACCATTTTGAATTAAGTAAGGCTAGACTCTTAACTGATTTTTTATCTGTTCCTTACTATATTTTGAATCTTAATTTTCGAGAACTTCAACATCAGTACATTACTGGTATAAATAAACGTCATACTCAGCTTAGATTACAACTTAATTGGTATGCAAAGAATATAGGTCTATTAAGTGACTACAAAACAGAAATTGTAGAAATGGTTTTAGATAATAAAAGCATGAGTGTTGGTAAAATCAATTACTTTGATGTTGCTGACATTAAACCACAAGGCTCTGAGTTATTTATTACTAGAATAAATCATTTTATTAACAATGTTTATAACAAAACTTTAGATAAAGACGTTATTGCTAGGTTGAGAAATGATTTTAGCTTTGATTTAGACACTGAACAGAAAAATATCAGAAACAAGCATATAGTTGAACTAGTCAGATATATAAACCCAGATGTTTGTGTTGGATGTTTTGATAGATACAAAATTCAAGATCGCAGTTTTATCCATCGCAGAACCTATAGGTACTATTTTGAAATTCACCACAACATAGCGCTTGGTAATGAAATTGACTTAGACCATGAAGACAACTTAGTTAAACTTTGTCCGACTTGCCACGCTACTTTGAAACGTGGCGTGGGTCTTGAACAAGACCAGAAATACATCATTGAACAAATTCTTAAAAACAGTCCAAATGTTCAGAAGTTTGCTGAAAATTTCTTTAACACAAAAGACAAAACCACACTTATTGAACAAATTTATCAACATCTAAAATAGGAATGTTTGTACAAAAAGCAAATCTAGCTTTAACAAATTATGAAAGCTCACTGTTTTCTAAATACAGAAAACAGTGAGCTTTAGTTTTTAGTTTTGAAATTATTTTTTAGGTTGCCAACCTACTTTTTTGGCAATTGCTTTTAAAAGCAAGTGCATAGAGTAGGTGTCTTGGCCGCAATACGCTAAAAGTGCTGAGTATGACTTGTCGTAGTTGGGTCCTTTTTTTTCAGTAAACGACAAATACTCCTGCACTGCCATTAGTCCGTTTTGCACTTCTAGGTTTTTATAAGAAAGGTCTGTAAAAACAGGAAGCAATTTTTTAATTGAGTAAGAGCCATATAAATCACGGTGGTAGTAAGCCAGACCACCTTTTGGTTTGTCTGCACTTTTTCCTTTAAAGACATACATTAAGTCGTATATTCGGTCTAAGATATTTTGCAAGCCCTCAACCATTTTAGTATCTGCTTTAAATAGTTGAATTAACTCTTTAATGCGGGTGTTTTCAAATGCTTTGTTGTAAACCATCACACTACCACCGTCTGGTTTGATAGTTTCAAGCATGAGTTTAGTAAACTCAAGTCTGTAGTCAGTTTTCGTGTCTTTATTTAAAAAGTAGACGTTGTCAGCTTTTAAGTCACACTTGCCAAACTCTTTTTCTATGTGGATAGAAAACTGAAATAGCGACTGGGTATAGGGTTTTTCGCCAACATAGCGAGGTAGTGGAAAGTTAGTAGACTCAAAGTCCAAGTGGTAAATCGGGAATTTAATTTCGTCTAAATATTTTTTAACTAAAGTCTCATCTATATGCTCTTCACCTGTAAGCACACAGTTTTTTTGAGTTTTGTTTTTTTCGCGGTTTAAATATTCATCGTCCAGATCGGTCATTTTAACTGTGCCTTCGTTAACCAGGTCTTTAATTTCTAGTTTTTCTGTTTTGCTTTTAAAACCGTGGTGGCGGTCAATGTATTCAAATATGGAGTATTTTTCAGGGATTTGCCAATCGTGCTTGCAGACACAAGAAAAGTATTGACACTCTAAGTTCTTTCCTTTTTGGCAGTGCACACCAAAGTTTACTTTAGAAGCGTCGGCTAAGTCTATCTCCTGCTCGATTTTTTTAATTTCCGCAGCAATTGTTGGTTGCAAATATTCAGAGATTTTGTTGTAGTCAATGAAAGAAATTATAGCGTCTGGGTTGTATACCCTTGTACCATGTTCGTTGGTTTTACCGTCGTATACGTATTCGTGGTTTAAAACCGCTAAGTAATAATAAACTGGTTTGGTAAATTGCTTACTTTGTTCAACCACATATCGCTGGTATGCTAAGTCAAAAGAAATTCGGCCAATTCCACTTGTGTCAAAGCGAGTAGTGACTTTGTCTCTGGCAGATTCCGAAGAAATTACGTCTTCAATGATTTTAGTTTTTTCGTTAAAAAGAAAAGAAGGTCCGTCTTTCTTGGTAGTCAGTTTAGTTAAAAATTTATTGGTGGTAGTTGCTTTTACTTCAAAAATACGAATAGCGTTGTCATCTTCTTGAAAAATATCAATAAAAGAATAGTAGGTGTGGTCGCCTTGCTCTAAAGCGATGTATTTTTGTAGATTGGTGTCTTTTGCAAAAATTACTTGACCGCCAAATTGATTTTGCACGCGTTCGGCTGCCAGAACCTCGATTTGCTTAAAGTCTTCCATATAAAGGTCTAGGGTGATATTTTTGTTTAAGTCTGGTGCAAAAACTTCTTCAAGGTCTCCGCCTTCACTTTTCACAACTTCATACATGTGCGCTAAAATTTCTTGTTTTTTCGCATTTGTTTCTTCAGAGAAAAGATCTTCAATTGTGGCGTTTGGATCAAACGCAACCACCGCCTCGCCTTTTTCAAATCTTAGTTTTTCTAAAGCCACGTAGCGCGGACAGCGCATGTAGTTTAAGAAATTAGTTTTAGAAATTTTTGCCATCTTTGTTTTTAGGCTTCTTTTTCTTTTTCAGCGTCTATTTTGGCTTGATACTCTGCTCGGATTTTATCTAAATCAAACACAGGTTTAGCGTTAGGTAATTCTTTAAACATTTTATCGGCAAAAAGTGTACCTTGCAGGTGGTCGTATTCATGTTGAAAAACGATAGCAGGGTAATCTTTAAAGGTTTGTGTGACCCAAATTGGTTTTTCACCTTCCACGATTTTTAAAAACCTAGCGGTAATCTCTTTGTGTCTAGGGGTTAACAGATTATCAGTTTCTCGGTTAACACTTAAGCACCCTTCCCCTTCTGGCAAGTAGATTAGTTCACTGCTTTTTTCAATAATTTCAGGGTTGACAGCAACAAAATTATAAAAAGTTTCATCTATGTCATAAAAGTAAACTGCAAACATTTGTTTTAAGACATTGATTTGAGGTGCTGCTAGCCCTACGGCTTCGCGCAAGTTATAGTGATCTCTGATTTCTGGAGTTATTGAGTTTCTAACATAATCTATTAGTTCTTTGGCTAAACGCTTGTCTTTAAAAGAAAGCGGTAGTCTGCACTCTAGACATTTTTTGTGGATATTTGCGTTACTTTCGTCAATTATATTGTTCATCAAAATCATAAATATTTACCTCAATTCAATTTTAAAGTTAATTTTATTATGTGTATGTTTAAACTAAGTTTAATATACATTAAAGTAGTTATTGTACGGTTTTAGAAAATTCAAAAATTGCGTCAAAAACTACATTTTATTTTAAATAAACTCTTAAAAAGTCTGTTCCTTTAGGAGTATTTTAGCACAGTTTAAGCTAAAAAACTATTTGACTTTTAGGGGTTTGTTTCCTATAATTCAAATAGCGACAGAGTATATTTTAAAACCCTGTCTGGAGGATAAAATGACTGCACTAATTATAGTGCTTGCGAGTTTAACCTCTATTATACTTGGTTCAATCCTTGGGTATATTGCAAGAAAAATAACTTATGAAAAGGGGCTAAAAAAAGCCAAATTTACTTTTGAAAAGATTATTAGCGAAGGTAAGAAAGAAGCCGATCGCTTAAAAAAAGAATACTTACAACAAGGACGCAGTAATATTGAAAGTTTAAAACAAGACGCAGAGACTAACATTAACAGTCGTCTTAAACTAGTTGCTGAACAAGAAAATAAGTTAATCACTCGTGAGCAGTCTTTAGACAACCGCACACTTTATTTAGATAAACGTGAGCAGTCTATTGACGATAAAGATAAAAATATTCAACAAAAACAACTTGAACTTGATGAAAAACACACTAAAGTTGAAGAAAAAATCACAGAGGCTGAGCGTGAACTTGAGCGAGTTGCTGGTCTTTCTAAAGACCAAGCGAAGACCGAAATTATGCAAGACCTTGAAAACAAGATGCAACATGAAATGAGTGCGTATATTCGCGAATCTGAAGAACGCGCTCAACTTGAAGCCGAACGTAAAGCCAAAGGTATATTGGCAATTGCTATGCAAAAGTATGCATCCGATGCTACTGCTGACCACACAATTTCTGTAGTAAATTTCCAAGATGATTCAATTAAAGGAAGAATTATTGGAAAAGAAGGTAGAAACATTCGTGCGTTTGAGGCCTTGACCGGAGTTGATGTGGTAATTGACGACACCCCGAATGCTGTTGTTTTGTCTGGTTTTGACCCAATTCGTAGAGAAGTTGCCAAAAGAGCGCTAACTGCTTTAATTCAAGATGGGCGAATCCATCCGCAAAGAATCGAAGAGTTAGTTGAAAAAGCGCAAAAAGAAGTTGATGACTATGTGTTTCAGGCCGGCGAAGACGCAGTTTTCCAAATGGAAATTGGTAAGATGAACCTAGACTTAATTCGTATTGTTGGGCGCATGGCTTTCCGTACAAGTTTTGGGCAAAACGTCCTTAAGCACAGTATGGAAGTTGGATTTTTAGCAGGTAAGTTAGCTGCTGAACTTGGCGAAAACGAATACATAGCACGCAGAGCCGGTTTACTTCACGATATTGGCAAAGCAATTGATCACGAGATGGAAGGTTCACACGTAGAAATTGGCGTTAAACTAGCACAGCGCTACAAAGAAGCACCTGAAGTAATTGACGCAATTTCTTCACACCACGGAGACCGCGAAGCAAAATCGGTAATCGCTGTATTAGTAGCCGCTGCCGACGCAATTTCTGCCTCTCGTCCAGGTGCTCGCAACGAATCTTCTGAAAACTACATTAAACGCTTAACTCAACTTGAAGAAATCGCTAACTCTTTCCAAGGTGTGAAAAAAGCCTACGCAATACAAGCAGGTAGAGAAATTAGAGTCATGGTTAAGCCAGATCAAGTATTTGACAAAGAAATGGCGCTGATTGCGAGAAACATCAAAGAACGCATTGAAAATGAAATGCAGTATCCTGGTACTGTTAAAATTACTTTAATTCGTGAAACCAGAGTTACTGATTTTGCTAAATAAGCATTAACTTAATATTTAAATAAATCTTTTAAATAGGTTTGAATTATTTATTCAAACCTATTTTTATTTAGGTTTAGTAAAATCAATACTAAACCCTTTATAATTAATGTATAGAAACGAGGAACAAATATATAGATGAAATTACTATTTATTGGCGATGTTTTTGGCAAGGAAGGACGCAGATTTTTATTTTCTAAACTACCTGAAATCAAGCAAACCTATAAACCTAACTTTATTGTGGTAAATGGTGAAAACACCACACATGGACTTGGCATCTCGCCAGAGCACTATAAAGCCTACATGAAAGCAGGTATTAATTTTGTAACTTTGGGTAACCACGCTTTTGATAAGCGCGAAATTTTTCCTATTTTAAATGACCCAAACGCACAAATTATTAGACCATGCAATTATGGAGATGTGCCTGGAGTCGGCTATAAACTAGTTAATTTCAACGACAAAAAATTGCTTATTATTAATGTAATGGGCCGAGTTTTTATAAATATTTCTTTAGACAATCCAATTAAAGCAGTTGAAGAAATATTGGCGAAAAACGAAGCAGATTATGTTTTTATTGATTTCCACGGTGAGGCTACTTCTGAAAAACTAGCGTTTGCTTTGCACTTTGATGGCCGAGTTTCTGGAATTTGTGGTACCCACACGCATGTTCCAACCGCTGACGAAAGAGTACTTCCTAAAGGCACACTTTATCAAACTGACACTGGAATGTGTGGTGTAGTAGACTCTTGTATTGGAGTTGAAGCCACAAATGTGATTGAAAGAAACTTAAATGGGTTTTCAGAAAAAGCCAAAACCGCTGAAGGCAGATGCTATTTAAACGCAACCTTAATGGATTTTTCTAAAAAAGAAATTAAACGTATCCAAATCTACGAACAGTAAATATTTTTTTTAAAAATGGCTAAACTAACCGAAGAGGAACTCCTTAAATATTTTCGCCCTGACTTAAATCAGGCGAGGCGCCGTACTTTTGAAAAAACAGAAAGTACAGTTTTTTTACTTGACCCTGATTTAAAGACATTTGGTCATTTAAAGAAATTCATAGTCTCAACCCACGGTTGTCAGTCAAACGAAGTAGACTCAGAAGTGATTTCAGGAATCCTTGAGCACATGGGTTTTACTAAAGCCCAAGATCTAGAAGAAACCGATGTCTATATAATTAACACTTGTGCAATCAGGGAAACTGCCGAGACCAAGGCCTGGTCTGAACTTGGGCGCATAATTAAGTTTAAACGTCATAACCCTGATTTAATTATTGGAATGTGCGGGTGTATGACGCAAGAGCCTAAAACTATTGAGCGAATTTTAAAAAAAGTACCAGAACTAGACATAGTTTTTGGAACGCATAACATCTATCGCTTACCTGAATACATTAAAACTGCTGTACTTTCTAAAGAAAGAGTAGTAGAAGTTTATTCAATTCAAGGCGAGATTGTTGAAAATTTACCCCAAACTCACAAGTTCGCGCATAAAGCATTTGTAAACATTATGTACGGGTGTGATGAGTTTTGCACGTTTTGTATAGTTCCCTATACTCGCGGCAAGGAGCGTAGCCGTGAACCAGTTGAAATAATTTCTGAAGTCCAGGCGCTTGTAGAGCGCGGATACATGGAAGTTACTTTACTTGGCCAAAACGTCAACTCCTATGGCCGTGATTTTAAAGACCGAACTTATACTTTTGGACATCTACTTTTTGATTTAGCAAAAACCAAAATCCCGCGTATTCGCTTCATGACTTCCTATCCTCGTGACATTGACGAGATTTGCATTAAAGCAATCACTGAACTTAAGCAAGTCATGCCTTATTTACATCTGCCTGTGCAATCTGGTTCAAACACAGTTTTAAGGCGAATGAACAGACACTATACAAAAGAACTATATCTTGAAAAGATTAATGCAATTAAAGCGCTTAGACCTGAAGTTACAGTAACTACTGACATCATAGTTGCGTTTCCAGGAGAAACAGAAAGTGATTTTCAAGATACTCTTGATTTAGTTAAAGCAGTTGAATACGATGGAGCCTTTACTTTTATTTTTTCGCCTCGCGAGGGGACACCAGCCTCTAAATTCAAAGATGACACCCCACTCGAGGTTAAGAAAGAAAGACTCTCTAGACTAAATAAACTAACTTCGTATTACGCTAAACAATCTAGTTTAAGATATGTTGGAAAAGTTTTAGAGGTATTAGTAGACGGCTACTCACGCTCAAATGGCGAGATACTTTCGGGTTATAGCGCGGAAAACAAGTTAGTCAACTTTGTTGGCAGTAGCGACAAAATCGGCAAAATCGTCAAGGTTAAAATCACTAAAGCCAACTCTTATCACTTGTTTGGCGAAGAACTATAAAGTTATATAAGTCTCGTATATAATTTGCTCTATGAAGCGTTTTCCCAGTGTTTTTTTAAAAAAAGACTATTTTTGTTTGTATTTATTTGATAATTAAATATAATATAAGTGTTAGCGAATTGCGCGAGAGGTCAATATGCCCCAATTTAGATTATCAGACAATATTTCTTTAAAAAACAAAGAGTATCCAGTTAGCGAACTTACACAAAGTTTAGCTAAACTAGAACCTAAAAAAATCCTTGAATTTTTCTTTAGTCAAAACATCACAGGAATTGCCAGAGTTAGACGTATTCGTCTACTTAAAGATGTGCTGTTCCCGTATGTTGTCAAAACCAGACAAAAACTGCAATCTTTGGCATCTGAGTTAAACTACCGTCTTTCTTGGTTTAGAATTTACTCAGAATACGAACTTGAAAACTTACTTACTTACTTTAACTCAAAAGCCTTAAACCGCCAATACTTAGATGAACTTTGGTGCTTGTTTTTAAATGTAATGAAAGAAAACAACGTACCTGATGCCGACATTTTAAAACTAGTTAAACAGGCAGAAAAGTCAACATATGAACCTGTCAAGGCGATTCAAGAATTCAACAAAGGTATCTGGCCACTTTTCAAAGACCCTGAAAACGTGCTAGATGGTTTAACTCCAGAAGAATTTAGACCGGTACTTTTTAACTCATCTACTGTTAAAGAAATTCGTGAACTTGGAAAAAAATACGACGTCAACGTTCCATTTAGACTAAGAAAAAAACAGTTTATTGAAAACATCGTTGAAGAACTTAAGAAAAGAAATGAGTTTGACTTAGATGTTGAAAAAGAAATTGAAGCTAAAAACGTAATTCAACTTGAACGTTTTTGTATCGATCGCAAAATCCCTATTTCTTCAGAACTAAAAAAAGAAGAAATTATTGAATACATTCTTTCTCATGCTGCTCAAACTAAAGGTTCATACTTTGTACCAGAAGACCACTTAGGATATGAACTGACACTAGACGAAGTTACTAAAAATCAAGAAGTTAACACTGATGCCCCTGAACTTACTACCAGACAATTTGATTCGTCTGAAATTCAGTTTAAAGAGTATGTTCCGGTTAACTTTGATGAAGTTGACATAAATAACGCAGACTTAACTATTTCTAACTTTGACGAAGAAGAATCACAAGCAGAAGGTTTAGAAACAGTTTCTGAAGTTGTTGAAGAACCAACTACTACTGAAGTCATTGAAGAAGAAGTAAAAGAAGAACCAGTTTTTGAAATTACTGAAGAACAGGTTAACGCAGAACCACAAACAAAAACAGTTGAAGAAGTTCTTGTTGTCGAACCTACCGCAACTGAAGTTAATGAAACTGCAGAAGAAACTTCTGTAAGCGAACCAAAAGAGACTACGAATGAAACTACTGAACCTTTAACTGATTCAGTTGATTCTACAACTCAAAAAATTATCAAAGCAGTCGAACCTACTGTAATTGAAGAAAACTCTAACCTAACTGAATTTGCAGAACCAACTACTGAACCTACAATGCCTGAAGAAGTTGTTCTAAAAGATGGCGAAGAAAATTCTAGCGATTTAGTTGAAGGAGAAATTCAAGATATGGAAGCCAGTGGTTCTGATAAAGTTATTACTGATGTAAATAATGTTAATGAGTCTTTCAATTCCGATAAAAACGTTTCTGAAACTCATACTAAAACCGAAAACGAAATTCACAATATCACTAGAAACATCACAACTAACTATATTACTAACACTAAAAACAACACAGACGGAAAAGTCTACACAGAATACTCAGAAGGCGCTGCTGCTAACATAGGATGCTGTTGCCAATGTTGTAAGACTAAACATTCAGATCACGAATATCACAACATGGTAATCAACGGTGGTTATTTTGATTCAAACAAAAAAGCCCTTGAAGCCGATGAAAAAGAAGCCTATAAGGTGTTTTCACTTGCCGAAAAAGAAGCTAAAAAACCACGCGCTATTGAAAACCAGGCTGTACTTCCAGTTGGCTACTATGTACAACCACAACAAGTTGAAGACAGAGGCTGGTTTAACCGACTACTTGCATTCCTTGTGTTCCTTGGTCTGTTAATTGCCACAGTTTCGTTTATCTTACTTTACTTTGATGTTTTAAAACTGTAGTTAGTCGTACACTAATTTAAAAGTTTCCAAGAACTGCTTTTTTTGAAAAAAGCAGTTCTTTTTTTAAAAAAATAAAAAGAAAGGTATGCATTTTTGAAAAAAGTTATAGTTATTCAAGGCGTAACCGCAAGTGGCAAAACCGATCTTGCGGTGGCTTTGGCTAAAAAATTTAATTTAAAAATCATCAACGCGGACTCAACTCAAGTATACAAAGGTTTTGACATTGGCACGGCCAAGATAACTAACTCAGAGATGCAGGGAGTTGAACATTTTTTACTGTCCTTTAAAGACTACTCACCCAACTCAAAATACTCAGTATTTGAGTTCCAGCAAGCAGTTAGAGCGTTAATTGAAAAATCAACAAAACCTCTAATTATAGTTGGAGGATCTGGCTACTATCTAAAGTCGGCCTTGTACTCACTTAATTTCCCGTGTTCAAAAGACTCAAAAAACAAGGACATTCCAATATCTGAAAAGGTCGCTTATCTTAAATCAAAAGGAATTTTAATTGATTTTAAAAATTTACGCAAAGTAGAAAACTACTTTGAGACAAATTCGCTAGACTTTGCTAATTTCAAACAAAGCACGCCAATTTACGATATGCTCGTTATTGAAACTGAACTTCCTAGAGAAAAACAAGCCGAAGTTTTTAAGGCCAGAATTGAAACGCAGTTTCAAAGTGGTTTTTTAGATGAAGTTAGGAAGCTGAAATTAAATGGTTTAATGGAATGCGATATTCTTGGATATCGCGAAGTTTTAATGTATTTAGATGGTCTGGCTACGCTTAGTGAAACCAAGCAAAACATTTTAAAACACACTTTAGATCTTGCTAAAAAACAAAAAACCTGGTTTAAAAACCAGACACAACCAGATTTAGTTTTAGATTGTTTTGATGAGCATAAATTAACTAAAGCCGAAAAAGCAGTTAGTGAGTTTTTAGCAAAATGACAAAAATCATATTTGGACCGACTTTAGTCGGTAAAACTACACTCTATAGCCTACTTACTAATTTAAATCAATTTAAAGTTTTTGACCTTGATTTAGAAATTGAAAAGCAATTAAAAATGCCTTGTCGTAAATATATATTAAGTAAAGGCGAGGTTAGTTTTAGAGCACTTGAATTAAAAGTTTTATGCGAGTTACTTAAACGGGAACCAGACTTTATTTTTTTAGGTGGTGGCTTTATTTCAAATAAAGTAAACCGAAACTATCTTTTAAAACTGGCTGATGGTGATTTTTTACTTATTTACCTAAAGATAAGTTATAGTGAGTTTTTGGCTCGACAAAAAATAAAAGTAAACCAAACCACTCGTCCTTTGCTCACCTCAGATAAATCATTTTTTTTAAAAAGAACCCTAGTTGGAAAGAAAATAAAATGCAAAACTATTGACACCAAAAACTTATCACCTGAAGAAGTTTTGACAAGAATTTTAAACATAATATAACGCACGCTAAAGGAGTTTAAACATGAAAAAAGTATTAGTACTAAACGGACCAAACCTTGATATGCTTGGTCAAAGAGACACAGAAAATTATGGTGGCTTTACTTTATGTGAATTGATTAAAGAAATTAAGACCAAATATAAAAAACATTTAAAATTGTATTTCTTTCAATCTAACTCAGAGAGCAAAATTATAGATATTCTCCATCGTGCTGTTGCACGTTTTAACTATGTAGTTTTTAATCCAGCTGCTTTTACTCACTACTCAATTGCAGTCAGAGACGCTGCTGAAATTATTAAAGCAAAACTCATTACAGTTCATTTATCTGACATCAATTTGCGTGAAGATTTTCGTAAAACTGATTTATTTAAAGACCTTGCACTTGCGCAATTTCAAGGCAAAAAACAGCAATCTTACTTTGATGCTTTGAACTATATTTTGGAAAAATAGTTATACTCATTGAACAAAAAACTTCTTATTTTAGTTCAAAATAACTAATCATTTAAGTTTTGCAATTTCTAAGTTTTAAAATAATTTGTTTAAAAAAAGGCTAAAACATATCGCGTTTAGCCTTTTTTATTTTGCCCTAAGTGAGCAATAATAGAATTGCTTAAAAAATTCTAAAATCTAATTTATTGGCCTAACAAGAGCATTAAAATAAAAAAATCAAAAATTTTCGCTTTTTTAATTTTTATTAAAAAAATGGCGAATATTGTATATCATTTATTATTATTTATACTGAATAAACTATAAAAATGTATCAATAAAAATAACTATCATATACGACTAAATACACTTGTTAAGCCGTTTTTTTTTTTTTTTGATACAAACGAAAATTTTAATTAGTTTCAATAATATATAATTTTTACAAGTGATTTTTCGCAAGTATAAAAAAGCCCCTTGGCTTACATACGAAAGGACATTTATGAACAACACAACTAACCGAAAAAAATCAATATATTTAAAAACAGCAATCAGCTTGCTTATCACTGCAGCAATTGCCGTATTTTTAATTTTGCTTTTTATCCGTCCAACTGTTTATCTTTCAAAACAAAGTGGCTTTCCAAAAAGCGAAGCCGTGACTTACGAGAAAGGTAAGATCAGATTTATCGTGCCAGAAAGCGCAGACATCATCAACCACACACAAATCCCTATCAAGATGAATTGGTTTACTACCAACCGTCTAGGTTCGGTTGTCTCAGTTCAACCAAAAAAAGGAAAAGCACTGGCTCTTGATTTCACTAATCTTAAGCACGATGAAATTATTTTTGAGATAACTGTAAAAAACCTTTTTGGAATTAAAACTAAATACGACGTTATTATTGACTACTCAAATTACCTGCGCATCTTTTTTGAAAAGAACCTTTTAGGTCAAACCAGAAAACCAATAGTTCTGCCTTACTATAAACTAGACCACGAATTTAGACATATCAAAGAAGAACTTTATAAACTAGAGAGTTTTTGGCGTTTTGACAAAGACGGCAAAACAGAAAAAGACACAGTTTCAAAGAGTTTAGTATTTTCTAAAAACAAAGCGAAAGGACACGCTTTCTTAGTCAACACTACAAACGAAATTATTGTTAACTACGACTTTGTGCTACCTGGTATTTTTGAAAACAATATCCAAAAAACTTTTATTTTAGAGCGAATTGCGCGCTCTCAAAAAACTCTTAAAACTCTAAATCCAAAAGACAAAGGCTTAAAACTTAAGTTCAATCAAGCACCTTTCTATGTTACTGAGTTTTTAGGTTGGTTTTATTACGACGAAACTGGCAACCGTGTTAACGTCGGAATTGGTGAAGAAATTACTATTCCTAGTTGGGTTAAGTCAGAGTTTAAGTTAACCGCTAGATATAAATACGAAATTTCAAACCAGGCGGGTGACGATATCAATAAAATGGGATATGTTGCGATTTCTTATTTTGACGGTCCAGAAAGAATTTACTTTGCAATTATCAAAAAAGGCACTCCTGTTGAAAATTTCAGGCCAAACAAACCAGGATATGAAACTCTGGGTTGGTATACAGACGAGGCTTTAACTCAAAAATATGACTTTACACCTGGCAACAACATAGCCAACAAAAACATGTCTCTATACCTTAAATCAAGAAGAACATCTACTGACGTTCCACACGACCACAAGATAACTTTCATTACTCCTGCTTACGCAAATCAACTTGTGCCCGTTTACACAATGCACGGCGATAAGTTAGATTTAAACTACTCGCTACCTTCAATGGTTACAGGATATGAAAACGGTCAGTTTACAGAACTTGACTACTGGACTATAGTAGATCCGGTCTCTGGCAAAGACACCGGTAAACGCTTTGACTTTAATACCAAGATTACTAGCGACTTAACGCTAAAAGCACATATGCGCGAAATTAAACTTCCAACTCCAGACAGAGATGTTAAGTTTAGAGTAATTGACAGTATTGACGGAAAAGTAGTATACGAAAAAACACTTACCTTAAAAGACAACAAAATCCAAGATAAAGACAGAGTAGAAATTAACGCAGTACTTGCTCAAAAACTTACTGAAAAAAACCATCTTTTAGGTAAATTTACCTTTAGAGACTGGTATTTAAACGCAGATATAAACAATAAATTCAATATCAATGACACTGTTGAGCCAGGAATTTCTGAACTTAACGTTTTTGGACTTTATAATTTTGCGGCGTCTTCAGATATTCCAGATCCTAATAACCCAAGTCAACCAAAGCCGCTTGACCCAAGTTTAATTAAAGTTACTTTCCTTTCAGAGACAACTTCTGTCTTATTTGTTCAAACTAGTCCAAAAAACCAAACATTTAAAGGAACTTTACCTGAAGTTTCAAAAGCAGGCTACCGCTTTAAATACTGGGCTTACTTTAAAGACAACGAAATTAAAGGTCAATTTGGCCTAAACGATGTGTTGACTGAAAACACCACACTTTACCCTATTTTTGAAAAAGACCCAAATAATCCAATTCCTGATACCACAGTTGTAGCAACTATTGTCAACAAACTACTTGGCACCAAAGAAGTACGTCTAGTTAAAAAAGGTGAACTTCTTGACTTAAACCCACAGCAATACACAACTCACCTTACTCCTTATTTATATGAGTTTAGTCGTTTCACAAACGAAAACGGCACAACTTTCAATTACTTAACTGAACGTATTTTTAGCAACAAAACTATTTACGTTGAACACACTAAAGTCGCACGCGACCAAGTTAATTATGAAATTAAACACGTCTTTGAAGGAAAAAAAGGAGAAGCAGACCGAGTTGAAACTACTGCTAAACAAGCGTTGGTTGATAGTTTAGTAACAGTTTCGCCTCAAGATAAGTTGACAGGCTACGAACACGCATTTGAACTAGAAACCACACAAAGTGAAACAAAACAAGTAAGTAGCGAGTTTACTACTCAATTTACTTTAAAATACCGTCGTCGTCGTTTCGATGTAAACTTTGAAACTAACTTTGAAAACCGTTTTGACGGAGACGTGTCTCCAAGTTCAAAACAAACAGTCAAATACGAAGGCACAGCTACCGAACCTACAAACCCAACAATTACTAAACCTGGCTATAAATATACATTTGTCCATTGGCAATTAAAATCATCAATGAATGGAGAGTACATTAAAACTCAGGCTTATGACTTTAGTCAACCAGTTACAGGTAATGTTGACCTAGTTGCTTACTTTAAAGAAGAGAAAACTACTACTACTTTTCAAATTAAACACGTAATTGAAGGAGTTGACGATATCCAAGAAGAAACCAGAGTTGTTTCCAAAACAGCAAATGTGGGTTCTACTTTCACAGTAACTTATGAACACAGACTACCTGAGTTTGATGAACACTTTACAATTGACGGTTTAAATCAAACAAAGACCATCAACGCAGATGGTACAACCGTCTTTACTTTGAACTACACCCGCAAGTTATACGACGTCTTTTATGCTGCTCATAGAGGTTGGTTAGTTGATTCACCTTTCACTAATGCTGTACATGTTGGAGATGAACCTGAGCCTTATAAGGCAAAATACCAAGCAAAAGTTAAAAAACCGGCATACACACCAGGTTTAAAACAACCAGGATACTCCTACCGTTTTGTTCATTGGCAAGATGAGTCTAAAATGAACGGAACTTATCAAGAAATAACAGGTTTTGACTTTGAAAATGACCGAGTAAATGGCACTATGTACTTACTTGCTTACTTTGTTGAAACTGTTGAAAAAGTTAACTATACTATCAACCACGTCTTTGAAGGAGTTGATGATATTGCTGAAAAGATTGAAGCAAGAGTTCATCAGGTTAATACTGACACAGAAGTTACAGTTTCTCGCGATCAAAGACTAACTGAGTTTGATGAACACTTTACAGTTGAAGAACAAAGTCAAACTCACAAAATCAAAGGCGACGGCACTACTCTCTTTACTTTAAACTATGTCCGCAAATCCTACACTGTGACTTACGAGGTTAATTTCAACGGTACACAATTTACAGACGCAATGTTTGGAAATGAACC
>CAUUGG010000005.1:0-65526 GCA_963544825.1 uncultured Acholeplasmataceae bacterium | reverse complement strand
CCCATCTTTCCCACCGTACACAGCGCGTGCATAGTCAGTTGGTGTTTTGATAAATTTAGGGTTAGAATTATTAGCATCTAGCGCTGATTTAATTCCAAAATCACCATCATCAAAAGTTACAGAGAAAGTGTCAACTCCGAGAAATTTCTCAATATCTTTAACAAAAGAAGTGTACACTGAACGTTCTGGTTTGGCGTTATCTGGGTAGTCAAAATAATAAAAGTTATAGAATGTAAAATCAATAATATGCTTAGTAAACCAAGTATTTTTATTTGGAATTTTTACAAACTCAACATCTTCAAACTTAAAGTACTGACCATTGTATTTTTCGTATTTATTGCCAGCAGAATCCTTCCAAAAACTACGAGTAAACTTAAATGTGAAGTCTTTGGCTTTTGAGTTAAATTTAACTTCACGCTCTTCGTCTTTAAAATGTGATATACCTTCTGGGTTGTCTACTTTAGTTTGCGGGTATTTGCCTATTTTTTTAACTGGTTTGGCAATATAAAGTATGACTTTAAGGTGTTTATTTACTAAAGTTTTTTCAAGTACTTGTTTAGTTAAAACTCTGCCTTCTAGTTCAACCTTTACAATAGCGAGGTCATCTGTTTGAAACGGAGTTTCGTCAATTTCACCAATTTCAGCACCGTGTCTCTTTGTTTTGGTAGGTATTTTAGCAGTGTGTCCTTTGACTTCAAACTCAACAGTGTAGACTTTTCTTTTTAAAGTTATAGTTACTTTGTTTTCACTAGCCTGAGCGTTGACAGTAAGAGTTGTTTGACTAAACTCAGGGTTTTGATAAATGATTTCATTTGGATTTAAAAAATTAACTGTGTGAGTAGTGCCGATTATCGCTTTTTTAATAATTTTTGTTTCTTCAAAACTACCATCCGCATTTTCTTTTTTGACAAAATAAGTAATTTCAGATTCTTGCACAGGTAGTTTATTTACTCTTAAATGTGCTTTTAGCGTTAAGTCACTAGTAATCTTGGTATTAAAGTCAAAGCGTTTACCAGTGTCTTTGCCAGAAACCGGATCTACTACAGTCCAGTAGTCAAGTTCTGTAAACTGACCGTTTTCATATCCTGTCACCATTGAAGGTAGCGAATAGTTTAAATCAAGTTTATCACCATGCATTGTGTAAACTGGCACAAGTTGATTTGCATAAGCGGGAGTAATAAAGGTTATTTTGTGGTCATGTGGAACAACAGTAGATTTTCTTCTTGATTTAAGGTATAGAGACAAGTTTTTGTTGGCTATGTTGTTGCCAGCAGTAAAGTCATATCGCTTCGTTAAAGCCTCATCTACATACCAACCAAGAAATTCATATCCTGGTTTGTTTGGTTTGAAATTTTCAACAGGAGTTCCTTTTTTGATAATTGCAAAGTAAACTCTTTCTGGACCGTCAAAATAAGAAATCGCAACATATCCCATTTTATTGATATCATCGCCTGCTTGGTTTGAAATTTCGTATTTATATCTAGCGGTTAACTTAAACTCTGACTTAACCCAACTAGGAATAGTAATTTCTTCACCAATTCCGACGTTAACACGGTTGCCAGTTTCGTCGTAATAAAACCAACCTAAAAACTCAGTAACATAGAAAGGTGCTTGATTGAACTTAAGTTTTAAGCCTTTGTCTTTTGGATTTAGAGTTTTAAGAGTTTTTTGAGAGCGCGCAATTCGCTCTAAAATAAAAGTTTTTTGGATATTGTTTTCAAAAATACCAGGTAGCACAAAGTCGTAGTTAACAATAATTTCGTTTGTAGTGTTGACTAAGAAAGCGTGTCCTTTCGCTTTGTTTTTAGAAAATACTAAACTCTTTGAAACTGTGTCTTTTTCTGTTTTGCCGTCTTTGTCAAAACGCCAAAAACTCTCTAGTTTATAAAGTTCTTCTTTGATGTGTCTAAACTCATGGTCTAGTTTAAAGTAAGGCAGAACTATTGGTTTTCTGGTTTGACCTAAATGGTTCTTTTCAAAAAAGATACGCAAGTAGTTTGAGTAGTCAATAATGACATCGTATTTAGTTTTAATTCCAAAAAGGTTTTTAACAGTTATCTCAAAAATAATTTCGTCGTGCTTAAGATTAGTGAAATCTATAGCAAGTGTTTTTCCTTGTTTTGGTTGAACACTGACAACCGAACCTAGGCGGTTGGTTGTAAACCAATTCATCTTGATAGGGATTTGTGTGTGGTTGATGATGTCTGCGCTTTCCGGCACAACAAATCTAATTTTTCCGTTCTCGTAAGCGACGGCTTCGTTTTTTGGAAAACCGCTTTGTTTTGAAAGATAAACAGTTGGACGAATTAACAGCAAGACTAAAAATACAGTAATGGCTAATGCGATTAGCAAACCAATTGCTGTTTTTGAGTATATTGATTTTTTACGATTTGATGTAATATTCATAAATGTCCTTTCATATAAGTAGTGTCGCTTGGTTTTACACTTTTTAAAAACTATCAATATAAATATACATCCAGAAATTTTTAATCATAAGGGTGTTTAAACTCAAAAAAAAAAAAAAAAACGCCTTGTAAGGCGAATTGTTCAAACTATTATTTATTATTTTGAAGAAAATTAACTAATAATGATTCATCTTTTGTGGTTAAATGATATATTAAAACTTAAAAAAAAATAAAGAAATTATAGGATTGCTAGCTGTACTTAAGCAATAAAAAAGTAATTGGGTTTTCTTATAGTTGCATGTTCGCCTTCTTGTTTGGTAGAAACAAAACAGCTCTCAGAAATTCTTTTCTTTAGAGTGATAGCCACCAAAATAATGACTTACTTACACGATTGAGTTGACACGTGTACTTACTGATTAAAAAAGAAAAGGCCCTATCGGGCCTATTTTTCTTTGGATTGGTCTTCTTTTTTCTTTTGTTCAAGAACAAGTTGACCTTTGTAGTATCCGCATTCTGGTGTTACACGATGTTGTAGTGTAAATTCACCTGTTTGTGGGCAAACTGTAATCGCGGGACGTTGAAGTTTGAAATGAGTTCTTCTTTTACGTTTAGCAGTTTTTCCAGTTCTTCTAAATGGAACAGCCATATAGATACCTCCAACTGACAAGTATTATAGCAAAATCTCTCAGTTTCACCAAGCAAAAAGCAAGTTATTTTAGTTTTTTTACGAACCTAATTTTACCAGTTATCGTATTGTTTAAATTAAGTAAAATTAAACGATTTTGGCGTAATTGAACTAAAAAATTTGCTTGGTTTTCATCAATACAAAGGTATTTACCAGGTAGTAGCGAAACCTTTTTTGAGTCTAAAAGAAAGTAATGCTTCTTAGGGGTTACTTTATAGTAAACATCACTGCCAAGCAGCCTATTAACTAATTTAAAATTACCAACTTTTTGTGCAAGTTTAGCACTGGTGCTAGAAATTATTTTGCCTTTTTCACAAACCAACTCTTGCACAAAAACATTAAAATCAGTCTTTAAAGTATCAACGCTACCTGCTCTGTTTTTGCCGTAACAAAAGTTTTGGCCAACTATCGTGGTGTCAACATTGATTTGCTTTAAAAACTTATTAAACTCAATGTAAGTTTTATTAACAATTTTTGAATTTAAACGCAAAAAAGAAACTTCGGCTGTAGGTACAATTTCTTTAATTTTTTGAAGAATTTCTAAGCGAGTAAACAAAAAAACTTGCGCAAACGGTTTTTCTACGCAAATTACATGTGGTTCTAAATGCGGGTATCTAAGTAAATTGGAAATTAAAGTACTGTGTCCTTTATGAACTCCGTCAAAAGAACCAAGCGCGACTACTTTTGGTTTAGCCAAAGAAATTACCTTTGTTTCACCGTATTCATCTTCTAAATTAAATAACTCTGGGTTTGTATTCATTTTTATCACTAATGTATTTAACTAAGGCAATA
Organism: uncultured Acholeplasmataceae bacterium; assembly: GCA_963544825.1. Lineage (GTDB taxonomy): Bacteria > Bacillota_I > Bacilli_A > Acholeplasmatales > Acholeplasmataceae > CALISC01. The sequence continues at coordinate 61,644 of CAUUGG010000005.1, read as the reverse complement.
GGTTTGCCTGCTTTAGTTGCAATAAAATCTTTTTTAACATCAACATGTTTAAAAGAAATAGTTGCGCCGTTTTCAATTAACTTAGTTGAAAACTCAGATAACTCAATAAAGTCATATTTGGTTTTTAGCCACTTAAATAACTCTATTTTTATAAACTCGCCTGCTCGGATTTCAGGTAAAGCAAACTCACCAACTGCAACGCGGTTTAATTTAGTTAAAGTAGCCAAAGTATTGTTTTCTTTACACAAAGCAGAAATTAGCGAACGCACATAAGTACCCGCTTCTGCCTTGCAGGTAAATTTAAAAGTAGAAGGACTAACTTGTTTAAGTTCAAGAGAATATATTTTTTTAAGTTCTGATTTAAGTAGAGGTGATTCGCCTTGTCTGGCTAAATCACAGGCTTTTTTACCGTTGATTTTTTTAGCAGAATAAATTGGAGGAGTTTGCAAAAAACCAGACTTTAGGTATTTTTCTATTGTTTGATTTGCTTTTTTAAGGTCAAGTGTATTATCGGTTTTTTTAATAACTTTCCCAGTTAAATCAAGAGTGTCAGTTTCGTATCCTACTTCAAACTCACCAGTATACACTTTTGCAAAATCAAAATCTTGGACAAAGCGAGTAGCACGTCCAGTTAGCACTAAAAGTAGGCCAGTTGCAAAAGGGTCTAGAGTACCGGTGTGTCCAACTTTAGTGGTTTTAACTAATTCTTTTTTAATACCAAAAAGGGCAGCAAACGATGTGATGCCCTTTGGTTTATTTAAAAGATAAATGTAGTTTTGGTTTTTCAATTATTTAAAACTAGTTACCCAGCCAACTAACTCATCACGAGAAAGTAGACCAACTTTACGGTCTATTTCCTTACCGTCTTTAAATAAAACTAGTGTTGGAATTGAACGAACTGCGGAAAGTAAGGCAAGTTCGCGGTAGTCGTCAATAGAAACTGCATAAACTTTTGCAACTCCTTTAAGTTCTGAGTCTGCAACTTCAGTTACAACTGGGAGCAGTGCTTGGCAAGGTCCACACCATGGAGCAAAGAAATCTACTAAAACAAGTTTATCGCTGTTAATAACATCGTTGAAAAGTTCACCTTTATAAATATTCATATTTGTCACCTCTTCTTAAAATATAGCACACCGAAAACAAAATAATTATTTTAAAGTCTTGTGTATTTTTCTAATTTAAAAAAAGAAAAAATACAGTTAATAATCAAATAATTACTGAATAATTTTGGCGTTTCAAATTGCTTTATTTGGTATAATCAAGGTATTGTGAGGTATATTTATGCGCCGCTTTTTTAAAACAATATTACTACTCTTTTTAGTGCTAATTATTAGTATTTTTGCTGTTGCTGGCACTTTATTTGCTCTACACTTTAATACAGTTAAAACACCTGAACATGCCAAGAATTATCAGTTTGTAGATAATTTGCGAGAAAAAGTTGAAAAACATATATTTCTTGAATCTGCAACTGGCAAAAAGTTTGAGTTTGACTTAAACGCCGAAACTTTAACGCAAATTTTAAATCATTTAATTATCTCTAAAAAATTAGCAGATAAATCTTATTTTGAAAACAATTCAGCCGACAAAACACTTTACAAAACTAACCCCGACTACGCCAGAATTAAAAGTGTGTTTTTTACAAAAGACAACGACTATTTTTATCTAAATGTTAACTTTGCATACAAGGCTTTAGGTGAGTTTCACAGTAGTTTAACTGCTCGTGTTCAGTTAAGTAAAGATAAAAAAACTGGCGAGATAAAACTAACTTTAGATAAACTGTGGTTAGGCAAAATTGGAGTTAGTTGGTCCTTTGGCAAGAAAATCGCTGACACTTTTGCCAAAAAACAGGTAGAAAGTGCACTAAACAGTTTAAAACAAACTATTGCTAAAAGTGCTCCGTATATTTCTTTAGACATTACTAAAGATAGTGCTGTTTTAAAAATCAATAAAGCCGGCATGTGGAGTTATGTTTCTAAGTCAATTGACAAAGACTACGAAGTTGAAGAGACTAATCCAAACGGCACGACTAAAAACAAGAGTTTGCTTAAAACCGTTAAAGAGTTTATGGACGAAAACTCGCTTTACGATTTCTCAGTTTCAAAAAACTCAGTTAAATTAACTCTAGACACCAGCAAAATTTATGCAAAAGACGAAGTTACTCAAACAGAGCGTCCTGCGATTAAAAGTGAAGATGAGTTAAAAGACTATTTTAAACAAAAAACTACCGATATTTTCATGAGCGCGTTAAACAAAACAAACAACAGGGCAAACGAACTTTACATGACAATATCAATGGAAGAAATTAATCAACTATATCGCTACTTTTTGGAAAAAAATGGTTTTAAAAAAGACGAGGCGATGCGTACTTTTAAAATTGGTTCAACTGAAATTAAAGTCAAATATAAAATAGACATCAAACCGTTTATCAAAAAAGTAGACGGCAAACCTATGCTAACTATCCGCTTGATTTTAACTGTTACAAACGTAAGTGGTAAACCTGGTCTTGATGGCAAATTTTTCCAAACGGTGGTAGACACTGTAGTTAAACCAAAAATTGAAGGTAAAAATATTTCTTTAAACATCCTTGATGAAAACAAAAAAACTAACATCACAGTAGGCAAAGACATCAAACTTTCTCACAACCGCGCAATTAACTTACTGTATTTATTTTCAAAAAGCGTAGATTACTTGGATAAAAACCCAACTTTTAACAATATTTTAAGTTCTCTTTCTCCTGAAACCACAATTAGTCCAGACCTTGAGTTTGACGAAGAAAACCAGTTAATTCGCGTTAAATGTCTGCTTAACGAGGCTAACTCTGAATTAATTGAAACTTTAAAGAAAACCAAAGATAACTTAATTCAAGCGCTTGACAAACACACAGATACAATTTCAAATGAAAACATTAAAAACGAAGTTAAAAAACTAAAGGAAAAAATAAATAAAGGACAAACTATTAACTCCGCAGACACCAAAAAACTCTACGATACAGTAGCAAATGAACTTAAATCTACTGGTGAAATTGAAAAATTTAAGTCAGGGGTTTATGGTGAACTTAAAAAAAGCGGTGTGGATTTAGATATGCTTAAATCTATTTTCTCACCAAAAATCAGTTAAGTTAGTCTATGATTTTAAAAAAGCACTAACGTCAGTTAGTGCTTTTTTAATTCTGCTTGTCTTAATTAATGCCTATAAATAAAAGATATTTTTTATAAACGGACAGTAGATAATTTTCCATATTTTCAAGTTTTGTAATAATTTAAAACTGTTGTTTTTTGTATATTTTTCAAAAAATATCATTCTATTTTGTTCATTTTGTAAATTGCCTCACGAATAATTTAGGTGGAAATACACCTTTTTATTACGAGTTTATTTAATGTAGATTACCAAGATATTGAATTAAGATAAAGAAAAAAGGTGGATTTCCACCTTTATTTTTCAAGTTTTTTATATTTTTACTACGCTTTATTGGTCTCACTGATGATAAATTTAGCAGAATTACTGTATTTTTCAGCAAACTCATCTTGAGAAATAAAAGAAGAGTTTGGGATATTAAAAAACTGTTTGGACTTTAATTTTAAAATAGTTTTAACTTCATCTTTAGGCTTTATGCAAACTATGTCAAAGCCATATTCAAAAATCAGTTGCCCTAAAGACACAGTTTGAGTAGAACGAACTCCCGCTTCTCCTTTTAAAAAACTACTTACTTTTTCTTCAAGAAAATGGCCTAGTTTAGCGTTTTTACCATAAACCATAAAAAGCAAATCGCTTGCTTTTCTCCATACAGCAAGACATAGATAAACTTGGTCGCCTTGGAAATATTTTGCCTTTTCTATTGTGGTGTCATTAAAAGTAGCGCCCCAAGTTTTTGCGTCATAACTCGCTGCTTTCACTTCTAGAAACACATCTTTATCTTTGCTTAACTTGCAGTCAAAACCATGTTTATCTGTGTTAATTAGTTCATATCCTAAATAGTGTCCTACCATTGAATCCCTGATTTCATTGATAAAACTGTCAGTATCACCTTTTTGCCATTTTTCTTGAACTTTTGCAACTTCTTGTAGTCCAAAAATCCTTCTAATAAAAATTCATTATCTATAGGCTTAAAATTACCTTTTTTAAGCAAGTCTGTCACTAAAAACAACCTCCTGATAATTGGTGTCTATTTTGTTTAATTCAGCAAATTTGTTAATACGCAAAATCATTGCATCGCTAATTTTTGGTTCTTTGTAATTTAAATTAGTCAAAATTTCAAATGCCTTATTTTTATTGTTAATAGGTTCTGGCAACTGAACCAAAATATATTTATGTTGTTTTTTATCTTCCTGATTGATTTCGTAAACCGCTTGAGCAGTCGTGCCGCTGCCAGCGTAAAAATCTAAAATCAAAGCATTTTCGTGTTGTGAACATCTAATTAAAAATTTAATTAACTCAACAGGTTTTGGGGTGTCAAATATCCCATTTAAACCTATTTTTTTTAAATCGTTTGTACCTTGTCTTGAATAAAAATCTAAAACAGAAGATACGTTGTTAACAGCATCTTTTAAGTATTCAATTTCATAAGGTCTTTCATTTTTAAAACAAAGTTTGTTTTCTTTATGTAGCTTAATAAATTTTTGTTTGCTTGACCAACCGCGTGTTTTAAGGGGTTCTAAAGTTAGATTGATTTCATCAATTTTTAAATAATTGGGTTCGCCTGGTGTAGATAAGTCTTTTGCAAAGTATATCTCACCGTTTTCATCAATATTTGAATAGTTTACAATCCAAGTTTCACCAGTTTCTAAAACATAATCGCTAATACTTTTTTTAAGTATCTCGTTTGCAAGAGCGGAAGATTTTTTGTAAGCAGTTTTAACTTTTTGAATAATTTGTTTTATTTTTTTACCTTCTAAAGGAGACTCTATTCTATTGACATAAAATCTCGGTAAATTAGTTTTTGACTTAGCGTAGGCAACAACATACTCGTGTACTACATTGATATGTTTAGCGTTACTTCTTTGAGATTGCTTTGTAATAAAAATCCCCACTTTGTTTTCCTTGCCAAAAACTTCATTGCAAATTTGCAGAAGACTGGCAAACTCGTTGTCGTCAATTGAAATAAAAATTACTCCTGTTTTTTTAAGCAATTCTTTTGCTTCAATTAGTCTTAGTTTGATGTCTAGAGACCATTTTGAGTTATTGTCGGTATATGTAAATGTAGAATTTTTAGTATTGTAAGGTGGGTCAATGTAAATAAAGTCTATCGCCGATTTAAACTTCTTAAATTCAGCGCTTCGCATAATTGTTAAATTATCGCCGATATAAATTTTGTTTTTATCCAATTTAACCCTCCTTTCATAACTTTTTTTAATGATCTTATTTATTTAAAAATAAAACTCTGATTAACATCAGAGTTTAAAATCAAATGGAGCAGACGAGGGGAATCGAACCCCCATTTCAGCCTTGGCAAGGCCGTATAATAACCGTTATATTACGTCTACGTCTCTATTCACTTAACAAAATAATTTTACCACATCACAAAAATATTACAAATTATTTGATTGAATAGAAATATAATTAAAAAATTTAAAGTAAACTTCCATTAAAACCACTGAATCCATTAGCGCATCGTGGGTTTTTTTACCAGGTTCTTTTTCAAAATAAGTTTTATAGGCATTAAAAAGGGAGACGTCGTTTTTTAACACAAAATAGTCTTTGTGCAGGCGAGAAAGGTCAACGAAATCAGTTTTTTCAAAGAAATTTGGAAGTTGGTGAAACTTAATATTTGCAACTAAACAAGGGTAGTCAAAATTGCCCCAAACTACAAACTTGGTGCCAGTTTCTTTTAGTTTTTTTAGTTGATTGTAAAAGCTTTTAAAGGTAATTGCAGTTTTTTTATACTGCTCTAAGTCAAGTGTTAAAAACTCTGTAGTTTTTTTGTCAATTTCTAAACTAGATTTTACAAACTCAGTTTTTTTTGCCAGCACTTTTTTGCTTTGGTCTGTCAAGACATAGCCAAACTGAATGATTTGTTGAGGTGATTTAATTTTTCTTAAAGGTAGCAAAGTCATTTCAAAGTCAATAAAGCAAAGCTTATCAAAACTCAACAAAGTTTGATACATTTCGCTTCTGATTTTGTTTAAATCAAAAATTAGTCTTTTGGGGTTGAGTGCAGATATTTTTAAAATTCCAGCAACTTGGAAAAACTTATCGTGGTCTTTTTTGGAGACCACTGCATTTTCTTGAAACTCAAGTTCAACTAAGTAGCCGACTTTAATGATTTCAAGGAAATAATTTAAGTTTTTAGGTAGCCTAAAACGAAGTACTTTATTGTTTTCAAGTGCTTCGATTTCTCTTTTGAGTTTAGAAGTTTTTTTAACGACGATAGTTGCTCGATTCATTCTTTTAACTCCTTGATTTGTCTGATTTGATTTAACCTTAATTTAAAAGTTTTGAGTTCCTCAATGCTGGCAGCCTTTAGTTTAGCAACTGAACCAAAATGACGAATTAGCACACGTTTTTTTGCATCCGAAATTCCGGTTAAATTATCTAACTTAGTTTTAAAAGCAGTTTTTAAAAGTTTCGCTTTGTGGGTTTGATATGAGAACCTATGGACCTCTTCAGAAATTCTAATTAAGAACTTATATAGATAACTGTGTTTATCAAGTTCGTGTGAAAAGTTATTCCAGACTAAGGAGGTTAATCTGTGGTGTTCGTTTTTCTTAAGCCCAATAACAGGAATTTTTTTATCTAAAATGCTGATTTGCTCTTCGGCTGCCTTAACTTGATTTTCAGCGCCGTCTACTGCAATTAAATCGGGTAGATAAGCGATTTCTTGGTCTTGAATACGTCTAGAAATAACTTCTTTAATCCCAGCCAGATCGTCATTTTTAGGTGTATTTTTTAAGTTAAATTTACGGTAAAGCGACTTTAAAAACTGTCCGTTTTTCAAAACTATGCAGCCAGATACTTGTGCTTGTCCTTGAATTTGGGCGTTGTCGTAAGCCTCGATGGTCACAGGCATAAAACCAATTTTAGTTTTTAGTTCTTCCAGTCCTTTTTCTAAAATTAAAGACTTTTCTAAATACACAGCACTGAACTTAGTCAAGATACTTTCTGCATTTTTTTGAGCAAGTTTAGTAAGATCGTGTTTTTGGCCTTTTTTAGGAATTTTGGCAAGTTTCCCAAATCTAGTGTTTAAATCTTCTTCTTGGAAGTTATCAGAAAACAACAGTTCATCTGAATAAATTTTGGATTCATATATTTGGTCTAAATACTGAAGTGCATACTCTTTAGGGTCACCAACATATTCAAAAATATTTCTTTTCTGGTCAACGGTTTTGCCAAACCTTTGAATAAAAATAGAAATAGCCACGTATTTTTCGTCAAATGCAAGACCTATAATATCTCTGTTTTGCGAATCGTTGCTGTTAACAGTTTGGTCTACTATTGTTGCTTTGATTGCTTCAATTAGTTTTTTAAAATCTAGTGCTAACTCAAAGTCTGAGTTTTCTGAAGACTCTTTCATTTTGGCAGTCAAAGTTTTTAAAATGTCTTTGGCTTTAGTTTGAAAAACACGCTTTACTGCTTTGGTTAGTTCTTTTGCTGTAAACTCTTTTTCTAAATCAGTTATGCCTAAGTTATTTGCAAGACCTGTTAAGATATCCTGATCTGTTTTAGAAATTTTTCCGACTCTTTTGGGAAAAATTCTATTCAAAACCTCACAAGTTTCTCTTGCCTGAAAAGTATTTGGAAATGGGCCAAAACCGTTGAAGTTAAATTTGCGTACTCTTTTGACCAAAAGTTTAGTATAGGGTTTTTCCGTCACCACAATGTATGGATATGTCTTGTCGTCAATTAGTCTGATGTTATATTTGGGTCTGTATTCTTTAATTAAGTTTTGCTCTAAAATTAGTGCATCTTGCTCAGTGTTGCAAACCACATACTCGAGGTTTTCAATTTCTTTAACTAAAAGTGTTGTTTTCCCAAAAACTTTGGCTTTAAAATAAGAAAGTACACGGTTTTTTAAGTTTTTTGCTTTGCCAACATAAATAACGCGACTATCTAAGTCGCGCATAATATAAACCCCTGGATTTTGAGGTAAATTTTTTAAATTTTCTTCAAGCGTTAATTTCATTTCTTAGTTTTAAACTAAGTTATCTTAACTTGAAATTAAAACTCAATTTGCACGTTTCCGGCTAGAATTTCTTCAAGCGCTTTGCCAACTTCTTTGTCACAAAGTGAGTTTTCAACATGAACTTTTTTGCTTTGAATAAGTTTAGCAACTTTGGCAGAAGTATAGGCTAACTTATATTTTGAATTGATAATTTTAGTAAGTTCATCAATTGAAGGATAGCGCATTCCGTCTTTTTGTTTATTCATAAATTATTTCTCCTTTTGAATTGCTTCTATATAACTTAAAAATCTACGTTCAGACCTACATTCTTCGGCTAAAACTATAGCCTGCAGAGTTTCTACAGTTTTAGAGATTTCTGAGTTGATAACTATGTAGTCATATTTATCTGCACATTTAAACTCGTTTTTCGCTTTTTCAATGCGCTCAGAAATTCTTTCATCAGTTTCAGTTCCACGTTGTTTTAGTCTTGAAATTAAATCTGCTTTAGTAGGTGGGGCGATAAATATGTAAATTGCGTCAGTTAACACGTTTCTAGCCATTAAAGCACCGTTGACATCAATTTCTACCATTACGTTTTTGCCAGTTCTTCTTAGTCTTTCAACTTCTTCAAAAAGTGTACCATAGTAGTTGCCAACGAAATAATTCCATTCTAAAAACTCATTATTTTCTAATTTTGCTTTAAAATCTTTTTCAGAAATAAAGTAATAGTCAACTCCGTGTTTTTCTCCGTTTCTTGGTGCACGAGTTGTTGCTGAAACTGAGAAAACAAAATTATTTACTTTTTCAAACAATGCCTTTCTAATTGAAGATTTGCCGACCCCAGATGGGCCAGACATCACAATTAACAGGCCTTTTTTTGCTTCTTTCATAATGTTAATTATATATTATATTTTTGCTTTTTAAAAGGATTTTTTTGAAAATAAAAAAGCCTGGTTAAAACAATTTAGTAGAAAGGAGAAGAGTGAACCACTAAATTATTTTATCCTCGGCTTTTTTAAACTAAAATAAAGGAAATTATTCTGGTTTTTGAATTTCTGACTCAAGTTCAGCCATCATCTCTGGGTTTTTCAACAAATATTGCTCAACCTGAGCTTTACCTTGACCGATTTTTTCGTCTTTTAATGAAAACCAAGAACCTGCTCGCTGAATTAAATTTTTTTCAACCGCCAGATTGATAACTTCTGAAACTCTAGAAAATCCAGTTCCATATCTAAGTTCAATAGAACAAGACCTGAAAGGCGAAGCAACTTTATTTTTAACTACTTTAATATTAACTAAATTACCATAAAGTGTGCCATCTGGTTGTTTTAAACTTTCACCTTTTCTGACTTCTATACGCTGAGTTGCGTAAAATTTAAGCGCACGGCCACCAGTTGTGGTTTCAGGACTACCAAAAAGCACACCAACTTTTTCTCTGATTTGGTTAATAAAAATTAAAGTGGTATTAGATTTTGCAACAATTCCCGAAAGTTTTCGCATAGCCTGGCTCATTAGTCTAGCGTGCAGACCAACGTGGCTGTCTCCCATATCACCGGCTAGTTCTGCTTCTGGAACTAATGCAGCAACACTGTCTACAATCACTAGTCCAATTTTGCCACTTTTAATTAGTTCTTCAGTAATTTCAAGTGCCTGCTCACCACTGTCGGGCTGCGAAATTAAAACATTTTTGCAGTCCACACCAAGAGCTTTTGCGTAATTGACATCAAGTGCGTGCTCGGCGTCTATAAACGCACAAACTAGGCCTTGTTTTTGAGCTTCTTTAATCGCATGTAAAGTCAAAGTAGTTTTCCCACTAGACTCAGGTCCATAAATCTCAACAATTCTTCCGCGCGCGTATCCGCCCACTCCGAGTGCTTTGTCTAAAGCAAGTGAACCACTTGGAATAGTTGCAATTTTTTCAAACGCTTCGTCTCCGTCTAATACCATCACGGAACCTTTGCCAAATTGTTTTTCAATATTTTCAAATATTTTTTGAAAGTCTGTATTATCAGTTGTTTTATTTGCCATTTAAGTTACCTCGCATATATATTTAGCTGAGGCTCATAAAAATTACTTAAAAATAATTTATTTTTTTATTAATATGTTTAGCCAAAAATAATAAGCAAATAAGACTAATACTGAAGTAGTATTTACATTTTTACTAGTTAATAGTTTAAACTGATTTAAAAATTTCTGCTCTAAGTTGCCAAATGTATTTGAGACCAGACCAGATAGTTAAGATAACTGAAATTAAAATTAAAGAAAACGAGATAACTGGAAAATGGGGGGTTATCATCTTATCTAGACTAAAGCCATTAAAAAGCAACCAAATTAGCGCACCTAGAGTAAATGCTGTTTTAACTTTGCCAAGCCAAGCAGCAGCAACAACTTTGTTTTCGCCGACTGCAACTAATCTAGCCGCAGTAACTAAAAATTCACGCGTTAAAATTAAGAGAACGGAAACTAAATAAAGCAGTAAAAATAAGCAAATCCCAGAAATTTTAATGCTAAATTGTACTTGCCAAAACGGAAAAACTGGCAAAAAAATCAGCGCCGTAAACACCAAAATCTTGTCGGCAATTGGGTCTAGAAACTTACCAAAAGTTGTAACTTCACCGCGTTTTCTGGCAAGATATCCATCTAAAAAATCAGTAAAAGAAGCCAGGCAAAACAGAAGTATAAAAACCAATTGAGCAATCGTGATTTGAAAAAACCCGCGAATTTCTGCCTGTAGACTTGGCACAAAAAGTAAAATTAATGAAACCGGAATTAAAGCAATTCTGCTTAAAGTAATTTTGTTGGCAATTGTCATTTAAAATCTCCTTTTTTCTTTTAAAAAAATGCGAAATAATGTATAATTGATAACGTTGGAGGAATTATGGCTAACATCAAACAACAGATTAAAAGAAACAAAACAAACGAAAAGGCTCGTTTGCGCAACAAGTCTTTTAAATCAGCTTGCAAAACTACAATGAAGAAAGTCAACTTAGCCGTTGAACAAGGTGATAAGACTCAAGCAATTTTAGCATTAAACGCAGCATACAAGAAATTAGACATGGGCCAAAGCAAGGGAATTTATCATAAAAACTTCGTTGCTCGCCATAAATCTAATTTAGCGCTTAAAGTTAATCAACTATAAGAAAGGAGTTTTTAAAGAAACTCCTTTTCTTTTTCTCAAAAAACTTTTTTAAAACTAAATATACACTTTTTAAAAAAATGCGAGTTATCGCATTTTTTTATCTAGTTTAAAGGTAAGAATATCTTTTAGACCACCGCGTTGTGGCAGATACAAAATTTGTGCGAATCTTAAGTTTTCAGGCACTGGATGGGCAGTAGGATATCCCAAAGTATTGACGTAGTGAGTTAAAAGCACCCCATTATCTGCGTGCTCTTCAAACATTTTTAGCATCAACTCGTAAGTCGCCAAAATATCGTCGCACGCTCGGTGAGTGTTCTCAGTTGCAACTCCGTATTTAGCTATAGCATTTTTTAGTTTCCAAGGAAAGCCATTGAAGTCACGGTAAAGCGCAATTACATCTAAAACGTCGTTTTTAAGTTGGTAGCCTGGCTCAAACAGACAAATAAAGCGATGTAAGAAATTTAGGTCAAAGTTTACGTTGTAGCCAATTAAAATCGGCTCGTCTTTAAGCAGCTCTTTGATTTCTTGGTAAGCCTCGGCTTTAGGCACTCCGCTTTCGTTTATCATTTCTTGGGTGATATGAGTAAGTTCTGTAATAATTTCTGGAATTGGTTCTTTGTTTTGAATTAAAAGGTCAACTCTTTTAACTTCTTTGTAGTCTTTGCCATTTTTTTCTAGCAAAATCGCCCCAAACTCAATAATTTCGTTTTTAAAAGAGTCAAGGCCGGTGGTCTCTAAGTCAAACAATAGTATTTTTTTGTGTTTTAAATCCAATTTTAGTCCTCCATGATAAAAAAATTAAAAACATCTTGAATATTTCTAGTGTCGTATTTAAATAAATAGTCAAAGTCTGCCAGTTTCTGCATTTTATTTACAAGGTAAGTTTCTGGAAAAACTTTGGCTTCTTTTAAAATAAGTGCGGCTCTTGTGTTTGACACAAAAGCAGATGCACTTAATGCTTCAACTGGGTTTGGAGAAGAACTTGCTTGCTTTGCTAAGTATAGGTTTAAATAGGCTAAATATATTAACTTATTTAAGTGAGTTAAAGAAACGCCAGCACTTACAAACTCATTAAACAAAGCAATGGCTTGTTTCTTTTCCTTGTTTAAAACTAGTTTAATTAAAGTAAAAACATCTTTAGTTTCTGTTTTTAAGTTAAGCGCTTGAATTATTTCGGTTTCTGCTAAATTAGCACTTATTGCCAATTTAACTTTGTTTAGTTCAGATAAAAATAAGTCGTAATCAGTTAAAAAAATAGTTTTAAGGCTTTCAACTAAATTAACAAATTCACCAGGTTCTTTAATTTCTTTTTTAATAATTTCTGAAAACTCGCTTAAAGGAATTTCAGAGAAATCAAAGTACTCGGCAACCAACATAATTTTATTTAAATTAGGATTAGTAAAATAAACTTTATCTAAAATCAAGTACAAATTAACTTTAGTGCTTTCTTTAACTAAGTTTAGGCATTTTACAAGGTCTGCTGTGTTTTTTTCACTTCTAAGCAGCTGCTCTAAGTTAGTCAAAACTAGGTTTTTTTGACTCAAAATTAAGCCAACTGCTAGGCATTCGTTGGTGATTTCAGATATAGTACAATCTGCTAAATCAAGAAAAATAAAATCAGATTCTATTGATTTTTTAACCTCTTTGATTCTTTTTAAAGAATAGGCGAGAGACTGGTTTTTAATGACGTAATTCACATATAAAGTATAGCATTTAAGCGCTAGTTTAAGATAGTCTTAATTTAAATTTAAGTTGATTTTGTATCTCTAAAAACACTTTACTTTAAGTCCTTTTCAAGATTTAAATTTTAATATATTTGGTTGAACGTCCACTGCCAATTTGTTTTATTTTCAGGTTGTCTTGCAACTCTTTTAACGCTCTTTCAACTGTTCGTTGTGATAGCACTGGCAAAAGAATTAAAATATCGCTTTTAGACAAGGGTTCAAATGTTTTTTTAAAAACTTGCAAAACTCTTTCTTGCGATGTTAATTTGTTTTTAGCAATCAGTTTAAACCTATCTTCACACTTTTCGTAGGCCCTTAAAATAATTCCAAGCATATACTTAATAAAAGGAAGTTCGTTGTTTTCGCCAGTATGCCAATTTTCACTGGATTTTTGCAAAGTCTCGTAATAGGTGTCTTTGCTTTCTTCAATTAACATCTCAATACTGATATATTTACCAACAAAATAATCGGCTTTATATAGCAAAAGTAGTGTTAAAATTCTACTCATTCTACCGTTTCCATCATCAAACGGGTGAATACACAGAAAATCATGTATAACAATTGGTATTAGCAGTAGTGGTGGAACTCCTTCTTTTATGGCCTCACTGTATGCTTTTATCATTTCGTCAAAATATCTTTCAGTTTCAAGGGAACTTACTGGCTGAAAACGAACTTTTTTATTTCCATTTGAGTCTACCTCTACAATTGAGTTATCCATTGTTTTGAAATTTCCTTTATGTCTATTAAAGGAATATGAATACAGTTGATTGTGTAAAGTTAAAATGTTACTTTTATTAAACTCAATATGCAAATAATTGTCATGAACTAAATCAAGCACGCGTCTATATCCCGCTATTTCTTCTTCATCTCTTTTTCTTGGCTCTGCTTTATTGTTCATCAATTCTTTTAATCTGGTTTCGTTTGTATAAATTCCTTCAATAGCGTTTGAAGATCTGGTACTTTGTATTTTCGCCACAGCAGTCATTTTTGTCAAAACATCTGGGTGGTTTTCGACGTATATTTCTTGTTTACCTTTGTATTCATGTATTTTTGCAATAATATCGTGAATTATAGCTGGTAAAGATAATTCAATCAATTTTAGATAGTTAAACTTTCTCATCGTGTACCTCTTTTTTTCATAGCCATTTTACCATATTTGGCTTATATAAATCAATTACGGCGAGATTATTAACGCCAATATTGGTAATTTGTCGTATTAAATTTTCATTTGGCGAGAAAAGATTAAATTGTGTTTAATATTGTTGGATTAACATATGCACCAAACATTTTAAGCAAGTTTTAATAACAAAAATATTAAATTAAATATGGCTTAATCGGTTTAAAAAACTTTTATTTTACTTATAAATTAACTATAATTAAATCAGTTCGTAAAGGAGCAAAAATGAAAAAAATCTTATCACTAATTATGCTATTTACCTTTATTTTTACGCTTGCCTCTTGTGTTAATCCAAAAGACAAAGCGTTTCTCGGAATGGAGGCGCCTTTTGGTAAAAATAAAGTAGTTAAATCAAGTTTTAATCTACCACAAGAAATTCAAGGTGTAAAAATCAAATGGACCCTTAAATACATTCCTAAAAAGAATGAAAAAGGTGCATCTGAGATTTCTGGGGCTACTGTTAAAATTGTTAGAAACGAAATTGACCAAAAATATGAGCTGATTGCCAAAAATGAACGTGGTAAAACAGTTTCATTTGACTTTACAGTTCCAGCATTTGATAAAGTTAAAAAACTAGAAGTTAGTTTCTTTAACAAAGCGGGCAGTTTAATTCAAAAAGTTGAGTATACCGAAAACGAAACAATTAAAAAGACGTTTACTCGTGAGCAACTTGGCTTATCACAAGATGAGGAGTTTGTGGGTTGGAGCAATTCAAAAAACAGTCAAACTGCTTTAGATTCAATTAAGGCTACTCAAGAAAACCAAAGTCTGTATCCAGTTTACCGTCTAAAAGAAAATGCTAAAAAAATTACAATTAACTTCTTTGACAAAAAAGGTAACTTAATTGAAGCCATTGAGCACGACTTTGGCCAAAGTATTTCAAAAACTTTTTCTGATAAACAACTCGGACTTGGTGCAGATGAAGAGTTTTTAGGATGGACTCCTTTCAAAGGAGAGGCTGCTGTTCCCGATTTAAAAGCCACTAATGAAAACAAAAACCTGTATCCTGCTTACCGCCAAAAAGAAAATCAAGGCCCAACTGAAAAAATTACAATCAACTTCTTTGACAAAACAGGCGATTTAATTGAAGCAATTGAGTACACCGAAGGCGAACAAATCTACCAAGGTTTTTCAGACTCTCAACTTAAACTAGCAAGCGACGAGAAACTTATTGGTTGGACTAACCGAAAAGGCGGCACTACTCCACTTTCTTCGCTTGAGGCCAAAAAAGAAAACAAAAACCTATATCCAGTAATTCAAAAACAAACAAAGCCTGATCCTGGCGCTACTGCCGAAATTCCAGAAGACCCAGAAGGAGAAGGTAAAGGCGACTTAGAACAGGCAAAAGAACCTAAAAATAAAGTAGATTTATCTGGAGTTGAAAAAAACCCAGCAACTCCTGGCTTTACACCAAAATCCACTCAAGAAAAAGATATTAGACACACTTCAAAAAATAAAAAACTAGGCGTTAAACCTTTAAAGGCTGTTGAAGTTGAAAAAGAAGTTTACTACACAACTTTAGAAAACTTCTTTAAAGCACTTGGCAACCTAGTTGACTACCGCAAAGAATACAAAGACCAAAAAGACCAAGAAGGCAGAGTTTACACCCTAAAAAAACGCATTGAAAAAGTACAAAACGGCCATGTTTATTCACTTAAACTAATTCAAGAGTTTGAGTTTACTTCAACCCCTCCTGGCGTTGAAAAAGTTGAAAACTATGCTTTAACTAGCGAAATTTACTACGATGCTTTAAGTGGCAAGTTAACTATTTCTAAAGTTTCTTTACTTGACGATATTTTTTCAGAAGAAGAAGGCGATTTTGTTTCTTTTTCAGACTACCGATTCAAAGGTAGAATTGAGTCTAGACCAGATAAAGAAAAAGGCCGTATTTTTGATTTAAAGAAATACCAACTAATGGGTTGGCAGCCAAACGGAAAAGAACCAGTACTGCCAGTTTCTGTGCTTTCTATGATAGTACACGAAAAAAGTGGATTCGCCACATACTGGACAGGCTACGAAATTCGCACTAACGAAGTTGGAAGTGACGGAGATAAATCAATTGACCCTGAAGATGCAAAAGAAAAAGATGGTAAGTTCTATCCGCATGCAGATGACGAAGAAGAAGAAAAAGTACCAAAATCTGTCTATTCGCTTTGGTTTAAGTCAATTAACTTCTTTGTCTCTGAATACTACTGGGCAATTGACCGTAAAGAAAAACTGATAGACTCAATCAATAAAAATAAAGAAAATCTACTAACTGAAAACTCAACTGATTATTATCAGACACTAAACCAACTATTGGAAGACACAGAAGACTTCCACTCAGAACTATTCGCACTTGCCTCTGCTTTTCTTTATGTCAACGGTAACCGTCAGTATGACAATGAAAATAAACAAAAAATTGAAGCGATAAAAAAAGCGATGGCAGAAAAAGTAAATAAAGAAATTGAAATTTCAAATGATGGTAAAACCGCTATTATTAACTTAACTCAAATCAACTATGAAAACGAAAACGACAAAAGTATTTTAGACAAATACTTAGAACTAACTAAAAAGATTAAAAAAGATTACCCAACTGTTGAAAACTTAGTTATCAACCTTGCAATTAACGGAGGTGGTGATGTTTACGCTGCTGTTGAGTTTGTAGCAGCCTTAGCTGGTCCGAATAAAGAAATTTTTTACTCAGAGTACAACTGCGCAACTTACAAAACTGACACAACTTATGCAAGAACCACTTTAAAAGACACTGAACTTCCTAAGTTCAAACGTTCTTTTTTGCAAACTAGTGTAGGTTCGTTTTCATCAGCTTCCATGATTGCAGGTATAGTTCGCGATAACAAAATCATGCCGGTAATCGGCACAAAAACCGGAGGCGGTGCGTCTAGTACCACTCAGGCTTACTTGCCATGCGGTTCTGTTGTTGACTACTCTTCTGACAGCGTGTATTTAACTGCCAAAAAAACCGCAGAAGCAGCACACCGTGAGGCTGAGTTTGGAGTTGAACCTAACTACAACTACGGCTTTACTGAAGACTACGACAACATCGCGAACTTCTTTAATCCGAATTATGTTGCCCAAAAACTAGCTGAGTTTAACTTACTTGGCTAATTAGATAAACACAGCAAAAAAAGCCCATTCAAATGAGGTTTAATGTGCTTTTTTAGTCTTAGTTTGCATAAGTTTTAAAACAGACTTATAATAAAATAGAAAGTTGGTTCATAAAGCGAGGTGCATAATGACTAGGAAAATAAGTTTTTTAATTGTTTTTTTGCTAAGTGGTTTCGTGCTTTTTTCATGCAAACCAAAAGCAAAACCTGCGCCAAATCCAGATAACGGTCAAAATGAAGTAATTCCACCAAATCCGACTCCAAACCCAATTCCTAGCCCTGAGTCTCAAAAACCAAAAACTCTGGACCGCGGTATGCTAAATATTGTAGCAAAGTCTATGTTCGTAAAAAACTTAGATAAGTTTTTTAGGCAAACCAATTGACGAAGTTGACCCAGATGACTTTATTTATAGTTTTAAAGAAACCTATGGTTGGAAAGACACAGACTTTACACTTATTAAACCTAAGTTTGAAGACCACAACGAAGAAATTATCATAACTTATAAGTTAGCGCACAAAACCTACTTTCTAGTGTACACGTCCTTAAATTAACTGGCTTTAAAAAAGCCACACAGCCTGCAATTGAACCTGAAGACCAAGAAGAGAGTTTAACTAAGGCTTTTCAAGACGCTGACTTAGTTTTAAGTAAAGAAAACAAAAGTACCTACCTATTTGATTTAACTGAGTCTGACTTTAAACTACTCAATGTAGAAGATAAACATCATCCTAACTTAGTTTTGGAGTTAAACAAAAACTTCTTAACGAACTCAGTGTCGGTTACTTATTACTTAAAACAAGGACAAGAACTGTCTTTTAAAAAAGTAAAAACTTTCACTGACTTTAAAAACTTAGATACAGAGACAATTAAAGTAGAGTTTTTAAAAGTAAATCCAATTACCACCGAGTATGGCTCAGATATCTTTAAATACAGTAAAGCCTTAAAAACACAGCACATTGCATCAGGATTTACCTACACAATTTCTTACTTTTTAGCACACGAACAGACAAAATCTGTAGAAGTGTATTTAGAAGGATACTTTAAAAACTTGCGTTTTGAAACGACTATTGTCTTAACTCTAAATTCAAATAAAGATAAATACGAACTTAAATCAACAGGGATTGCTGAGTTTAATCCTAGATTAGATAAAAAGGGTTTAAAGAAGTTTGAAGTAATTACTAAAATTAACTTAAACCAAATTAAGGCAAGCGAGATTTTTTCTAAATTATGTCTGACTTTAAATGAAAATACTGAAATTGATTTACTTACCAAATCTGGATATCTGCTTAAAATTACTGCAGTGCCTGCAAAAAAAGGTATATTGAAGTTAAAAATAGGGGTTGAAAAAGAGTTTAAAACTTTGACTTATTCAAGTGGTAAGTTGAGTGAAAGTATTGAGCTAAAACCTGTTTTTTCACAAATTTATCAATATACCTTCCAAGAATAAAAAAAGCAACTTGCGTTGCTTTTTAAAAAAAATATAAAATTATTGCTTTTGGTTTTTAAACAATACGGCCATCTTCGTCTCTAAAGCCACCAAAGATGATTACAAATAAATCAATAAGGGCACCAATTCCAAATAAGCCACCAGTTAAAAGCCAAATAATACCTGTTCCAATTTTGCCAACGTAGAATCTATGTAATCCAAGTAAACCGAAAAAGAAACATAGAAGAAATGCAATAATTCTTGATTTGCTACTTTTGTCTGTCATTTAATACTCCTTTCTGAAATAAAAATAAAAAAAAAGACCTCAAGGTTTTGTTTCCTTGAAGGTCTTGAGGTTCTCCCCTAAAAAGTTTATAGAACCTAATTATAAAAAACAAAGAGTGAAAATTCAAGACAAAGCGGCGTTGTTTTTAAGTAGATTAAAAAAGTAATTTAACCCATTAGTTAGGCTATTTTAAAATAAAATAAAAGGAGAAAAATATGCAAATTACAAACTTATTTAAAAAAACTGTTTTATTTACACTAGTTATATTTTCAGTTGGGTTTTTGTTTGCGTGCAAGAAAACCCCAGAACCAAGTCCAAACCCTACACCGGGTCCAGATAATCAATATAAAGCACACGAACTAGATAAAACCTACTATCAAGGTGTGAACTTCGAAACCAAAAATGACGATGAGTTAATTAAGTCGCTTAGAAAAGTTACGCGAGAAAAGCATACCAATTACACTTCCTACAATGAAGTGAGACATCTTTTAACAAAAACAGATAAACTAGATAACGGAAAACTTTAGGGTATGTATAACGGAGAAGAGTTTCAAGCAAAATGGACTGGTGGCATGCCTTGGAACCGTGAACATGTATGGGTGAATTCTAGACTGGGTGTTGAAAGAGTAAAAGGTGGTGAACGTAACTTGGCATCAGATTTGCATAACTTAAGAGTTTGCAATTCCAATGTAAACTCAGCCAGAAATAATTTCTACTATGTTGCTAAAAATGAAAATGGTCAGTATTTTGACGATCACGCCGAGGCTCAATTAGCAGGTTCTCGCAAATACTTCCCAAGTTACAAGCATGGCGGTGACGCTATTCGTATCTTGCTTTACATGATAATTCACTACGAAGAACTTAATTTCGCCGCAGAAGAGCCATACGGTCTAACTTATAAAAAGGAAGGCGCGTATATTGGAAATGTTGATGACTCTACTTACCTACTTCAAAAAGATCCAGTTGACCAGTTTGAAATTAACCGAAATAACAGAATAGAAAAAATTCAAGGGAACCGAAATCCTTTTATCGACCACCCAGAAATTGCTTTTAGAGTAGTTAGATATTTTCAAAATCATAAAAATAAAGAATTAAATGAACAAAAACGTGTTTTTGAAGTTGAATATTTTATTCAAGCACTTTTAAAAAATCAAACTAGCTATTCGCACTTTGAACAAGAATATTGCTAGACAAATTTAAGCATTAAAAAAGACCAGTTAACCTGGTCTTTTTTAATTTCTGGACTAATTTATCTAAAAACTAACGAATTAAGCCTTTAATTTGGTGAATTAAACCGTATTCAACTTCAGTTGGCTCAAACTCAGCATGTTCACCAGTAAATAGACGATCGCGAAGTGGGAAAGCATAACTTGAACCATTTGAGAATCTCAACACTAAATTAAAAGTTTCGCGACGTGGGTTTGCGATATCATCTAGTTTATATTCTGTGTCTAGCGAAAGTACATCCGAATACAGCACATCAGTTGAAGAAATTGGGTAAATAAAGTCAAAGTTGTAGTCAGCTCTCGCAGTATATACCTTAATTGAGTCTGGTGTAAAGAACAACAAAGTTAAGTTAGCAGTTTCATAAAATACTTCTTGGGTATCTTTGTCTTTTAGAATAACTTTGAAGTTTAGGGTTGTCTTTCTTAAAAGATGTGGAGTTTTGACCAACATAAAATTATTAAAATGATACTGAGCCGGATCTAAGTTAAATAAACGGCAGGCTTTGTTGAAAGCCTTGCGGTCAGTTTCATAAATATACTGACTAGCCTTTTCATAACCATAACTTTTAGGGTTGTCTAAAAAGAATTTACGCATAAATTCCAGGCGGTTTTTGTCCATATAATACCTCTTTAAAATGAACCAAATAGCCTCAAAAGGCTAAGAAATTCACTGTGTTTTTATTTTAGTTTAAGTTAATTTGATTATTTCTTTTCAGTGTGAAGGGTAGTTTTGCGTTCACGTGCACAGTACTTGTTAAAAGAAAGTTTGTCAGGTGTAGTTTTTTTGTTTTTATTTGTGTAGTAGTTTTCTTCTTTGCAAGATGTGCAAACTAGTTTTACTTTATCTCTCATAGTAAGTCCTTTTTAATTTTTAAAATATATGAATTTGTTAAAAGAAAGTTTGGCGAGCAGCCGCTTTAACTTCTTTAGATGCAGCAAATGGAATTCTAGTAGTTAGACCCATTTTAGCAGCAACGATTTGTTTGGTTGGCCAAACAAATAAATTACGGTTCCATTGATCTACGATGTCATTGTAGTAAATTCTAGATGCTGTAATTTCTCTTTGGGTGTTAGTGTTGTCGCGCATTGCGCTTTCAATAACTTGGTTTGACTTAAGTTCAGGGTAAGCCTCAAATGCTAAATTGATTTGTGAAAAGCCACGGTCAACTTGTGCCTGGATGTCGTTTCTAGTCTCTTCACTGATTTGCCCAGTTTTTGCACCGCCACGTAGAGCAGCCACGCCTTCAAAGACATCTTTTTCGTGTTTTAGTTGTTGTCTGACTAAACCTGCGACGTTTTTTAGAATTTCTAAGCGGTGTTCAAGATAAGTGTCAACCTCAGAAGCAGCGCGTTGCATCTTTTGCTCAAGACGCATAAAAAAGTTTCTTGCTTTAATTTTTTTAAATAAAAAAATTAAGCCAGGAAGCAATAGCGGAAACCACAGTAAGAACTCAAATAAAGTAGAGCCCCAGCCTACTTTTGCGTCTAATTTTTTGCCAATAACATTGATATCTTGGCCGTCTTGTAGAACAGGACCATTAACTTCATCTAATAAATTTGCCATTTTTATCTCCTTTTTAAGTTTTTTAAGTTAAAACTTAAAAAAATCTTTACCTTTAGTATTATATCTTAAAATAGCCTTATTTGACAATTGAAACTGAGTTTTCTTCAGTAAATGATTGACTAGTTTCAAATAAGTTGTTTTTAAAATAATTTGAGCCCTCTGGATTTTTTGAAACTTCAAATGTGCGTTCATCAAAAACAGGAATATACTCAGTCCAATGTACAGGAACTTGGTGTGGACCGTCTCCACCCATGACAACAACGTAGTCAAGACGTGACTCTGTTTTAAAGGAATGCACACGACAAACGTTTTCGTATTCTGGCAGTAGCTCAACAATGTATTCATCAATTCCGGCCTCATCTGGCAGCATTATTGTTTTGTCTAACTTAGCAAGCAAGGTTAGTTTTTCTAGTTTAGATACCTCGCCTGTGTATTTTGGTTGCAGAGAAACGTTGCCTTCTAGTAAAACTGGGTTTGAAAGATAAGGAATAAAACTATCGTAAAGACTAGCACTTAAAAGTTTTGCGTATTTTTGGTATTTTTCTAAAAACTCACTTAAGTTATGACCTACTAAATCAAAAGGGTTTACAGCAAAGGAATCAGTTAAATCAGGAGTTATAATCTCGTTTGTGTTGTGCACTTTTGCGTAGGTATATTGGCGACCAGTCGGCAGGGTTTTTGCAAAGTTGACCAAGTTTTGTTGGGCAACTTGTCCAAAAAATGCGCGGTATTTTTGTTCAGATGAACGATTTGTTACCGGAAAAAGCGCTTCAAACTCAGTGTTAGACATTGGTGTGAAGTTTGAATTAGTTTTTTCAATTTTGGCAAGTGTTTTTTCAACTTGCTTAATATATTTGTCGTGTTTAGCGGGGTTGTAGTCAGAAAGCGAGTCTTTAGTAAACTCAAGTTCAGGCACAGCGTTGGCGTATAGTGAGTTTAAAGCAAAATATTGATACTCAGGTTTGGGTTTAACTAATGTTGCGTGAAGCGTCTCGGAAACTATTCGTCTGTGTTCACCATATCCGGTTTCATAGCTGATTACTAAACTACCAGTGTAGGTGTGCGGCACCATTTTCATATCTTTATACATCGCAATTATAAAGGGATTTTTGTAAAAATAACCTGCTTTGTAGGCAATTGGCCAAGTGGTTTCACTTGGCATGTAAAGTGGGTCAAAGTTTTTTTCAATGTAGACAATAAAATTGCTGTCTGCTGACTTTAAAAACTCAATTTCCGGAATTTGCGCCTGCATTTGGCTATATACTTGACTATAGTTGAAATTACTATAAAAGTCTTGTAATTTAGCGAAAGTCTCTTGGATTTTAGCGTCAATTTTTTCTTCAAAATTAGCAATTGTTGCTTTAAACTTCTTACTTTTTTTAGAAATAAAAATAGAAATATAAACAATAAATGCAATAAAAACAAGCGCTACTACAATCAAACTTACAAATGCAGAGTATTTAGCCGCAGGACTTAGTGGCAAATCAGGTTCTGCAAAAACATAGTAAGCGCCACCTATTGACGCGAGCAGTAAAATTACTAAAAAGGTAAGTAAAATGCCAAAGCCTACTTTAAATAAACTAAGCTTGCGTTTAGTTTTAGCAAGTGCCTTGTCAAGGTGATTGATTTCCGTGCAGTCTTGTTGGTTTTCAGTTAAGGAAGTGTTGGTTTTTTCAATCAAATCAGACAAATAAGCCTTAGTTGAGTCTGCATGTTCTTTTAAGAAATCTTCTCTGTATCTAACTGGATTTAAAATATCTGCGGGCATTTTAACTAACCTCTATTTTTTATTTTTTTACTTAAAAATATTTAATTTATAAATTAAAGTAAAGCAGTTTCAAGTGCTACTTCCATCATTTTGTTAAAAGAAGTTTGTCTTTCTTCTGCAGTTGTGACTTCTTTTGTCACTAAATTGTCAGAAATAGTTAAAAGACAAGCGGCTTGTTTGCCTAGTTTTTGGGCATTTAAAAATAAAGCAAATGACTCCATCTCCACGCAAAGTGGATTGGCTTTTTGGCGTTTTTCTTCAAAAACTGGGTTGTCTGCGTAAAACACGTCAGACGAGTGAATTAAGCCGACTTTTAAGTCTACTCCAATGCTGCTAGCGGCTTGTTTGATTTTAGCGTTTAAAGAAGCTGTGGCTGTAGCGATATTTGACTGGTAGTTCATCAAAGCTAAACCATAGGTAGTCTCTGAGTACGCTGCGTCTGCCAAGACTACTGAGTAAACTGGCAGGTCTGCGTGGTAAGAGCCAGCAGATCCTATTCTAATAATTTTTTCAACGCCGTAGAAAGCAAAGAGTTCATATGAATAAATTCCAATTGAAGGTTGGCCCATGCCTGAGCCAAAAACTGTGACTTTTTTGCCCTTATAAGTTCCAGTGAAGCCAAACATATTGCGAACTGAGTTAATTTGCACAACATCAGTCAGGTAAGTTTCGGCGATATATTTTGCGCGAAGCGGATCTCCTGGCATTAAGACAATCGGCGCGATTTGGCTTTTGTCTTTTAGACTAATATGCGGAGTTGGAATCACCGTCTTCTCCTTTAACGATAAGTAGACCTTTTGAAGTTCCGATTCTAGTTGCCCCAAGTTCAATCATTTTCTCGGCGTCTAGTTTATTTTTAACTCCGCCAGATGCTTTAACTTCAGCTGCACCTTTAACGGTTTTCACCATTAAAGCCACGTCTTCAAAACGTGCACCGTATTCAGCAAAACCAGTTGAGGTTTTGACAAAATTAGCCTTAGCACGCACAACTAACTTAGACGCTAGTTTAATTTCTTCTTTAGTAAGAAGTGCTGTTTCAATAATTACTTTAAGTACGCGGTCACCGCAGGCTTTTTTGATTTTCTTAATTTCTTTAAGTACACGGTCTTTGTGTCCATTTTTTAAGTCAGACACGTTGATAACCATGTCAATTTCATCGGCGCCTTTTTTAATTGCATCTTTAGTTTCAAAAACTTTAGTTTCGGTAGTTGTCGCTCCGTGTGGGAAGCCGATTACTGTGCAAACTAGCACATCTGAGCCTTCAAGTTCTTGTTTTGCTAGTGGGATGAAGCAAGGGTTGATACAAACTGATTTAAATTTATATTCTTTTGCTTCTTTGCAAAGTTGAACGATACTTTCTTCTGTGCAGTATGCACCTAATTTTGTGTGGTCTATGTATTTATTTAGTTCCATAATTATTTCCTCCTAATCAACTAAATTATGCAGTCTACACTCGGTAAACTGTTTTTCTACATCTGGTAGTCTATATTTTAAAATAAGTTTTTGGACTTTTTTAGCACGCTTTAAAGGAATGATTTTGCTTTCCTTTAAAAAGCCCGGCACAGGTTCAAGATAAGGATCGGCAATTTCTTTAATTTGCTTAAAGTCAAGAACCCTGTAGTGCTCACCTTGTTCAAGATAAACTAAGTCCAAAACAGGCGGTACTAAAAGTCCGGTTTTCTCTGGCCAAACAACAGCAAAATATGCGTTGTTTTTGTTGTCTTTAAGTAGTTTATATCTAGGTACAAACACGCCAGTTTCACTAAAGTGTTGAGAAAGTGCACGGTATTCTTCTAAGTAAGTTAAAGCCAGCGTAGCCGTGCGCGGCGATACTTGCAGGTAGTTAATTAGTTCTTCTGGATGTCTGACCTTGTATTGTCCTTTGATGTATTTAAAAATTTCAAGGACCTGGCTTTGGTCAAACGGCAAGATGTCTTTAAAAAACTCAGAGTAGACAACTAGCCCAAAAGTTTCGCATAAATGCTTAACTCTGTTTAAGATAAGTTCAACGAAGTAAGTAGGTGAAACAAACGGAAAAGACAAGCGAAAGTTAATGTCGTAGTACTCTGGGTTTAGTTTCCAAAGTTCAGGGACACCAGATGAGCGAGTGATATAAAAAGCGGCCTTAAATTGTAAATCAGGATGCCTAAGTACGTATTTTACAGCGTCTTTTTCGTTTTCAACTGAGTAAGCACCAACTGCCAAAAGATAGGCATGTAGGTTTGCGTTGATAGCTGGTCGTTGATCGCTTTTTTTAAAAAAATGAATGTTAAAATCTTTCACAAATATTCCTTAATTCTACTTAAAAATTATACTAAATTTTTAGATTTTTGGCTAAATTTTAGCAAAATCGGTGAAATTAGTTAAAATCGGAGTTACCGAAATTAAACCCTTTTCAACAGCTTGAAGGTCAGTTTGTTTTGCCGAAATTTTGGCATCTACCGAAAGCATAGTTTTAAAAACTAAAGTAGAGTCGGTGGTCTCTTCTTTTAAAAACTGATAAGTGGTTTTAAAGTCAGCAAGTTCAGTAATGCAGGTGCTTTTAGCGAGAGTTGACGGAATGTTGACATTTAATAGCGGATATTTTAAAAATAGTTTTTTTAAAAAATACTCATTTAACCAAGTTTTGAAATTTAGTTTAAAATTATCAGAAAGTGTTTCACGACTAGATATTAAACAAGTTGGAACTCCTGTGGTTGCTGCGTTGAAAGCAAACGGAAATACTAAGTTAGTTGCAAGGTCTGCGCCTAGCACTAAGTTTTTGTTGCCAGCAAACACGCAAATGTCAAATTTCACGCCAAAAGTTTTTTTAGCCAGTTCCAAAATTGCAACTGGTTTACTTTCAAAAAGGTAAGTGTCGCGAGTTGAAGAAAGGGTCGGAACAACTCGGCTTAGTTTTACGTATCCTGGGTTTTTAAGACAACCACCCACAGGACTTTCTGGAAGCACTAGAGACCAAACTACTCCAAAGTGAGAAAGGGTAGCGGCAATAAAGTCTTGGGTTTGTCTTACTTGACTAGACATAACTAAAAGTACATTAAGCATTTGGATACTCCTTGGCAATAATTTCTTGACAGCGTTGGCACAGTCCGTCTGTACTTAAATCAGGTCGGACATTCCAACAACGCAAGCAAGAATCGTCTATAGAAACAGTAGCACTGACTTTAAACTCTTTTCCAAAGTTTAGATTAACTTTGGCAACTTGCAAGACAGTTGGCAGGTCAAAGTTTAGATTCTTAAAAGCAGTAAGTTGAGTGTCGGTTAATGTTAAGTTTAAAACAGCCTGCAGAGATTTGCCAATTTCTCCGCTTGCGCGCATCTCTTCAAGAGTCTTAAGCACTGCTTGTCTGACTTCTGTAAACTGAGCGAAATCTGCAAGCAGTTCTGTAAACTCAGAGAAATTTCCAACACGTGGATAGAACTTCTCAAGATAAATTTGTGAGTCTGGGTCTCCGGTAAAAGTTTGCCAGGCTTCTTGGGTGGTGTGTGGAATTATTGGATTTAGCATGACAAGCAGTTTAGTTAAGATATCTAGATAAGTAGATTGTACTTCTTCGCGGGTATACGAGTGCTTTGGTTCAATGTAGAGAGTGTCCTTAGTTACATCTAGATAAAAAGCAGACAAGTCATTGGTAATAAATAGCACAATTGCTTGCAAGGCTTTAGCGAAATTATAGTTTTCAAACTGAGTTTTAACTTCTTTGACTAACTCGTTTAACTTAATTGTATAAATTTTAGATAAGTTGCTACGCATAGAAAATGCGTAGTAGTTGGTTTTGTCAAAATCACTTAAGTTAGAAAGTAGATAACGAATGGTGTTTCTGATTTTTCGGTAAGTTTCGGCAGCTATTTTAAGTAGGTTTTGAGAAACTCTGACGTCTTGTGAGTAGTCAACAGAGGCTGCCCAAATGCGAAGTACGTCGGCACCCAAAGTTTTTACAACAGTGTTGGGGTCAACTCCGTTGCCAGCAGACTTAGACATTTTAAAACCTTTTTCATCTAACACAAAACCATGAGAAATGATTTGTCTGTAAGGCGCGGTTTTGTTAAGCGCAACTGAGTTTATCAAACTAGAGTTAAACCAGCCACGATATTGGTCACTTCCCTCTAGATAAAGCTCAGAAACTCGGCCGTCTAGACTCAAAAAAGAAGTACCTGAGTCAAACCAAACATCCATAATATCGGTTTCTTTCATGAATTTACCGTTTGGCGATTTTGGGTGAGTAAAGCCTTTTGGAAGTAGTTCTTCGGCGGGCAGTTTAAACCAGATGTTAGAGCCATGTTTTTCAAAAAGTGCCTTGATGTGGGCAATTACTTTGGTGTCCAGAATTGGAGTTCCGTCTTCGGCGTAGAAAACCGGAATTGGCACACCCCAAAGGCGTTGGCGCGAAATACACCAGTCTTTGCGTTGTGCTATCATGTTATTCATTCTGATTTTACCCCACTCAGGTGTCCAGGTTACTGAGTCAATTGCTTTAAATAAGTCTTTTTTAAGTGGTTCAATTGACAAAAACCACTGAGGGGTTGCTCTAAAAATTATAGGTTTTTTGGTGCGCCAGTCATGAGGATAGGAGTGTGTGATTTTAAACTCGCCAAGCAGTGCTTCGGTTTGTTTTAAGTATTTAATAATTGCTAAGTTCGCGTCTTCAAAAAACAGACCAGCGAATTCTCCTGCGTCTTTAGTTAATACACCACGCGCGTCAATTGGCGAAAAAGCAGGTAGGTCGTATTTTTGTCCAACCTTAAAGTCATCTTCTCCGTGGCCAGGGGCGGTGTGGACAAGTCCAGTTCCGTCTTCCGCCGAAACGTGTTCACCAAGGATTACCATGTGTTCTTTATTGGTAAGAACATGCGTGTAGGTAACCTTTTCAAGGTCAGTACCTTTGATTTCAGAAATTACTTTAACTTCGTTTAAGTTTAACTTGGTTAGAAGGGTATTTAGTAAATCAGATGCTACCACTAACTTACCACGGTTAGTTTCTACAATTGAGTAAGTTAAGTAAGGAGAAACACAAATTGCTAAGTTAGCAGGCAAAGTCCAAGGGGTAGTTGTCCAAATTAAGAGACTTGCGTTTTTAAGTTCACGAATTCCTTTGGTTTTTTTTACCTTAAACTGAACAAAAATAGAAGGAGACTCAATGTCATGGTATTCAACTTCGGCCTCGGCTAGTGCTGACTCTGAAGACCAAGACCAGTAAACTGGTTTAAACCCACGGTAAATTAAGCCTTTTTCTACCATTTTGGCAAAAGCCTCAATTTCTCTGGCCTCAAAGTTAGATTCAAGCGTGCGGTATGGTTTTTCAAAATTACCAATGCACCCTAGTCGCAAAAACTGCTTACGTTGACGGTCTAGTTGGCTTTCTGCAAACTTTGCGCATTCTTCTCTAAACTTAACAGGATCACCTTTGCGGTTAACTCCGAGTTTAATAACTGCGTTTTCAATCGGCAAACCATGCATATCCCAGCCAGGCGTGAAGTCCACAACATCGCCGTTTAATTGGCGAAATCTCACAATAAAGTCTTTTAAGATTTTATTTAAAGCGTGTCCCATGTGAATTGGGTTGTTAGCGTAAGGTGGCCCATCGTGGAAACAAAACTCTTGGCCTGATTTATCTGCATTGATTTGATTTCTTTTTAAAAAAAGTAAATCGTTTGCCCAAGGCGCTTGAATTAAGGGTTCTTTTTCACCTAAGTTTCCGCGCATCGGAAACTCAGTTTTGGGCAAAAGTAGGGTGTCTTTAAAATCCATAATTTCTCTAAACTTTCCTTCTTTTAGTCTTTAATTACTTCTTTTAAAAATTTATCAATCGTGCCATCTAAGTAAAGGGTGTCGTCTGCAAACAGAAAAACTTTTTCATTCATTTCAATAACTTCGCCGTTTAACGCACAAACACATCCAGATAAAAACGCAATTGCTTTGTTAGCATCGGCTATTTTAAGTAAGTCAAAGTTCAAAACCACAGGTTTGCCTTGTTTAATCATTTCAGCAAACTCAAGTAGGGTTTCGTCATCTGCTTTATCTAGTCGTTTAAAGACAATTAATTCACGTTTTGTGTAGGTAGGGGTTGTAACAATTGGGGCTTTTTTCTTAAATCCAAACATGTAAATCTCCTTTTAATTAAGTTAAACGTTGAAGCGAAAAGTAATAATGTCGCCGTCCTTAACTAGGTAGTCTTTGCCTTCTAGGCGAAGGACTCCGTTTTCTTTTGCTTGGTTAATTGTGCCATACTTAAGAAAATCTGCGTAGGCAACAACTTCTGCTTTAATAAAACCTCGTTTAAAGTCGGTGTGAATTATGCCTGCGCACTCAGGAGCCTTGGAGCCAGTTTTAAAAGTCCAGGCTCTGCATTCATCGACACCTGCTGTAAAGTAAGTTGAAAGGTTAAGTGTGTTGTAGGTGGTTTCAACAATTTGGTCAAGTCCAGTTTTGTCAAAACCAAATTGCTCAAGATACTCAATTCGCTCGTCTTTGTTCATTTTAGCAACTTCTTCTTCTAGTTTCACGCAAACTGCTAAAACTTGTGCTGAGCGACTGTCTGCGTATTCTTTGATTTTCGCAAGGTTAGTATTTGAAGTTTCGTCCTGTGTGTCGTCAGAAATATTGGCGATGTAAATCAGGGGTTTTAAGGTAAGCAAGTTAAGAGACTTTACTAAGAAGCGTTCGTCTTCAGTTAAGTTAGGCTGGGTTTCTGCAAGAATTGCGGTTTTGACTTTTGTCAAAATTTCAACTTCCTGCATGGCTTCCTTGTCTTTTTGACTGCGGGCTTTTTTTTCAATTTTAGCCAGGCGGTTTTCAACAATTTCAAGGTCGGCCAGGGCTAGTTCTGTGTCAATAATTTGAGCATCTCTAACTGGATCTACTGAGTTTTCAACGTGCAATACATTGTTGTCTTTAAAACAACGCACAACCTCAACGATGGCGTCAACTTCACGGATGTGGGAAAGAAACTTATTGCCAAGACCTTCGCCACTAGCGGCTCCTTTTACTAGTCCCGCTATATCTATAAACTGATAAGCAGCGTAAGTAGTTTTTTTAGGCAAATAAACTGAGGCAAGTTTATCTAAACGACTGTCTTGCACCACAACTTGACCAACATTTGGCTCAATTGTGGCAAACGGGTAGTTGGCAGACAAAGCACTGGCCTTGGTTAAAGCATTAAAAAGCGAAGACTTGCCGACATTCGGCAGGCCAACTATACCGGCTTTCAGCATTATTTTCGTGCCCAAAACGGGATATCTGAGTTTTCATCAGTCTCCGCATCTTGGCTTTGGTCTGAGTCTTGGTTAAATGACGCAAAAAAATCGTCTTGCGCTTGGTCTTGAATTTTTTTAATTTCTTGATTAAAAAAAGCAGTCTCTGTGTTTTTAACCAATTCATTGGCAAAACTTTCAGCATCTGTGTGTGATTTTGTTAACTCAACACCAGTGGCGATTACCGTAACAATAATTTCGTCAACTAGTTTATCGTTAATCATCACACCCATAATGATGTTAATGTCAGTTGAAGTGTTGTTTCTAATTTCTTGTAGAACTTCACTTAACTCAAACTGAGAAAGTTCAGTAGGTGCGGTGATATTTAAAATCGCATCTGTTGCGCCTTGAATTGAGGTTTCTAAAATTTTTGAAGAAATCGCAGCTCTCGCTGCTTTAATGGCTTTATTTTCACCACTTGCTACACCAATTCCCATGATAGCAGTGCCTTTGTCTTTCAGCACTGTTTTAACGTCTGCAAAGTCAACGTTAATCACACCTGGATACATAATTAAGTCAGATATACCTTGTACACATTGGCGAAGTACGTTGTCAGCCTCACGAAAAGCATCAAGCAAGGTAGTACGGTGGTCAGAAATTTCGTTTAATTTGTCGTTTTCAATAACAATTAAAGCATCGCAGTTTGGTTTAAGTTCAGCAATTCCACGAAGTGCGTTTTCACGTCTGCGTTTACCTTCCAAGGTATAGGGTTTTGTGACCACACCAACAACAAGTGCACCTTCTTCTTTGGCAACTCTGGCTACAATTGGCGCAGCACCAGTTCCAGTACCTCCGCCCATTCCACAAGTTACAAAAACCATTTTAGCTGGTTTCAAGGCTTGACGAATATCGTCTTCAGACTCAGTTGCTGCCTCTTGTCCACGCTCTGCGTTTTGACCAGCACCAAGTCCTTTGTCTGGACCTTCGCCAATTAGTATTCTAATTTCTGCAAGTGAACGTTTTAGGTCTTGTGAGTCGGTGTTAATAGCAACATAAGTCACACCGCTTACGTTGTTTTCAATCATACGATTAATAGCGTTTCCACCGCCGCCACCAACACCTGCGACCATGATTAGGGGTTTAATTTGAAAATTGTTTACAGTATCCATTAAAATGTACCTCTTTATTTCAATTATAACTTATTTTTTGCGATTTTCGTGTGTTTTTAAGCCTGTTTTTTAACTGTTTGTGTAGTTAGTAGTTGCGTAAAACTTGGCTTTAAATTCACTAAATTTACCGGCTTTAGCCGCTTGTTTAATTTCGTTAACTAAGTGTTTTAAGTATGCTAAGTTTTGAACTGTGGCGATGCGCTCGCCTAGTTTTTCGCCAGTTTTAAATAGGTGATGCAAATAACTTTTTGAGTAATTGGCAAATTTATGTCCAAGTCCTTTATCTAGTGGTGAGTGGTCGTGTTTGTACTTTGCGTTTTTGATGTTAATAGAACCGGTTGTTGTAAAAATGTGGCCGTGTCTTGCATTTCTAGTTGGCATCACACAGTCAAACATGTCAACTCCGCGTTCAATTGCTTCAACTAAGTTAGCCGGTTTACCCACACCCATTAAGTACCTAGGTTTGTCTTCGGGCATTTTAGGAACTATAAAATCCAGGACTTGGTACATCTCTTGATTAGTTTCGCCAACTGCGAGACCGCCAATTGCGTAGCCTGGCAAGTCAAATGCTTTAATTTCGTTTAGCGACTTTAGTCTAAGTTGAGTGTTAAGTCCACCTTGATTGATGCCAAAAAGTGCTTGACCTGAGGTTAAGGCAGTTTGACAGCGCTTCAGCCACCTGGTAGTTCGCTCAATTGACTTTTCCATGTATTTAAAGTCAGCGTAAACGGGCGGACATTCGTCAAATGCCATTACGATGTCTGCGCCTATTGCCATTTGAATTTCCATAGATTTCTCTGGTGTTAAAAATAAGTTATCTCCGTTTTCGGGGTTTTTAAACATTACTCCGTCTTCAGTGATTTTGCGGTTTTTGGTCAAAGAAAAAACTTGATATCCCCCACTATCGGTAAGCATAGCATTTGGCCAATGCATAAAGGGTTTAGCTCCTTTTACCTCGGTTAAAACATCAGTGCCAGGATGGAGCCAAAGATGGTAAGTGTTGGCTAAAATCAGGCCTTCTGAGACCTCTTCAATTTCCTTGACATCAAGAGTTTTAACAGTGGCTTTAGTGCCAACTGGCATGAAAACAGGGGTTTCGACAACTGTGCCGTTTTCAAAGTGAAGTTCGCCTAGTCTAATTCCTTCTTTTGTGGTTTCTTTTTTAAACTTAATCATCGATATCGCTAAGTAAAGCCGTTTCTAAGGCTTTTACTGACTTAAATATTGTGCTTTTTGGAGCGATAGTGTGTAGAAAATCAAAAGAACGAAAACCGTATGAGACTAAAAAACAAGGGATTTTAGTAATTTCTGAAAAGCGCAGATCAACTTCACTGTCGCCAACAAAAATACATTCATCTTGACTAAATCCGTATTTGCGACTAAGGAAGTTTAAGGTGTCTGGCGCTGGTTTAGCGCGTAAATTTTGACTAAAGCCAAGCACGTGGGTGAAGATGTTTGGAAAATTAAAGTCAACGATTTTTTTAACTAGAAACTCAGGTTTATTTGAAATTACAAACAGTCTTGCACCGCTTGCTTTCAAAGTATTCAACATCTCTGAGATACCTTTGTAAGGCTTGGTGTATTTAAGCGGGTCTTCATTGTATGCTTGGTTGTAGTGTTTAACCATTTGGTCAATGTTTTGCTTGTCGTTTAAGACACACTGCATAAGTTCGCGCGAACCATTTCCAGTGCAGTAAATTATTTTGTCTTTATTGGCTTTAGCAAACTTAAAATATGCAAGAGTTGAGTTTACTGCTTTAATGATGTCTTTAGATGTATCTAGTAGTGTACCGTCTAAATCAAAGATAATATTTTTCATAATTTCTCCTTTGGAAAATCGCCAAAATTTGGATAAAAAAGTAGTGCTGTTTTTCGTGATAAAAACCAGCGGGTGCTGGTTTTTTAAAATAAATAAATTAGTTAGTTAATTTTAAAATGGTTTCAGTCGCTGCTTTAAAATAAGTAGTCGGATAAAAATTTTTTGAGTGCAAAAAATAAAGTGTACTTTCTTTTTCAAAATATGCAATGTTGACAGATGTAAAGTTAAAGCCACGGTTTTTTATAAAAACTAAGTTGTCAGTCTCTGTCTCTGAGCGCGCAGAATGCTCGCTGTATTTTTTGAAAATCAAACAGGTTAAATAAACTATTCTTTTTTGTTCAAAGCGTGTAAGGATTTTTTTAATTTCTGCGTCGATTTTAATGTCCAAAAATCCGACGTTTGAGTTTTTTATGTAAAAAGTCAATTCAAGTCCACGATTTTGTGTGTTTTCTTTTAAATATAAATTAAAATCCAAAGTGCTACTTTGCAGTTTAAAGCCATGGATTTGTAGTAAATCTGGTAGTTTTTCAAAAAAAGTTTTTTTAACCAAAAACGGCTGCACTTTCGTTTCTTTTAACCTAAAATATTTTTGTTTTAAATTCAAAGTTGTGATTTTAGTTTTGAAAACTAAAATTAAAATAAAGAAAACCAGCACTAAAAGTAAGGTAATAGTTGTAAAAATAGATTTTGGTGCCTTTAAAAAATAAAGCAAAAGTACAGTCAGCAGCACTGCTAAAAAAGTAGTCCAGAGCACACTTAAATAAATTAGTTTAGTTTTTTGTATTTTTTTACTTGTCAATTCTTGCCTTAATAGTACCGTCTCGGCGAGTACTTTGGATTAACTTGCCATCCAATAAGTAGTAAACACCGTTGAAATTACTTTCTTCGTTGTATTTAAGTTCCTCTTTAAATTCTGTACCCGAATTAAAATACCAACCTTTAAACTTATCTTTGTATTTATCTTTAAGTACTTTAGTAAGTTCTATAAGTTTTTGAATTTTTTGACCAAATAACACGTCAACTTCGTATATTTTACCATCTGCGACTATCGTAATTTGGTACTCTACTGGCAAGAAATACGCCCAAAGTGTGATGTCTTCAAAATAGGCTTTTTCTTTAAGTGAAATAATTACTGAGTTGACAGGATCAAAATCAGGAAGATTTGGGTCAGTTGTTGACCAACCTTTAAAATCATAGCCTATTCTCTTCGCGTTTGGAAGGTTAGTACCTTTTGTAAAGTTATATTTATCTGGTATATCACCTTCTATTACAGTGCCTGACTCAAGTGGTGCAAAAGTGATTTTAATTTCTGTGAACTCAATTTTAGCAAACAAAGCAGCAGATTCTTTAAAACGGTATGTGTCAAAATTAACAGAAACTGTGTGTTTTTCATCAAAATACCAACCGATTATTTTAGCCGGAGCGTAAAGTTCATATCCTGCTTGAATAACTTCGCCCTTAGAGTTTACTTTTTTGGCAACCGGTTTGTTTAGTTTAATTCCGTCTGCAGGAACTTCTGGAAACTCACTTGGCGCAAGATGGCCTTGTGGAATGTAGTAAGCAATTTGGATACCTTTTACTTTATATGTTCCACAGGCTGCAAATAAAATTAAAGTTAAAAAAGAAAACAAGACAATAAGTAATTTTTTTGCCATTATTTTGCCTCCTTAATTTCGGCTTTCATTGCCTTAATTTCGCTTGGTGAAGCGAAAACAAAGTGCCCAGGTTTAATTTCTACCATTTCAGGTTCTTCAACGTCATAAGGATGACTAGACGGATCGTAGTAAATTCGTCTACGGCTGCGTTCGTAGTCAGGGTCAGGTTGTGGGATTGCAGAAAGTAGTGACTTAGTATAGGGATGCAGTGGGTTTTTAAACAGTTCATCTGAGTCTGCCAGTTCTACAATTTTACCGTAAAACATCACGGCGATGCGGTTTGAAAAGAACTTCACAACCGAAAGGTCGTGGGCCACAAATAAAATGGTTAAACCTAGTTTTTCTTTTAAGTCTTGAAGTAGGTTAATAACTTGCGCCTGAATTGAAACGTCTAGGGCAGACACTGGCTCATCGGCAATAATGACTTCAGGTTCCATGACAAGTGCACGAGCGATACCGATTCTCTGTCTTTGTCCACCTGAAAACTCATGCGGATAGCGAGTTGCGTATTCAGGAGCGAGACCAACTTGCAGTAGCGCTTTGGTAACTCGCTCTTCAAGTTCCTTGCGGCTTTTAATACCTTTAATACGCAGGCCTTCTGCAATAATTTCTTGCACGGTCATGCGTGGGTTTAGACAAGAAATCGGGTCTTGGAAAATCATTTGGATTTTAGATGCGGCTACTTTTGCAGATTTAGAGCGATGCTCACGAGAAACAAACTTAATTTGTTTAACCAAAGCCTTAGCCTTTTTTAAAAAGTCTAACTTAGCGTTTAGGTAAGTTTGGTATTTAGGGCTAAATTTCTGAAGTACTTTTGAGTTTTCGGTGATGTAAGCGTAGTTTTCTTTAGTTAAAGGTCTAAAAAGCAGACCTTTTTTGGTTTTTGCTAAAACCAGTTTATTTTTAGTTAAAATAAAGTAGTTTTTAATGCGAGTAAAGAAAAATGTACAAGACTCAAGCAGTTTAACTGCAGAAAACCTTGGTCTTTCTTTAAACCAATATTTAAAGAAATTCACAAATCTGCGTCGTTTAAGCGCTTTATGTTCACTAAAGTCTTTAGCAGTTTTGGCAGTAATTTCGCTTAACTTATCTGCATCTTTTGCGTATTTTTTAGAAAGTCCAAAGCAAGCAAAAAGTCGTGTCAGTAAATAATTTTTTAAATAACCTTTTTTAGGAAGATCGGCACTTGCTTTAAACTCTTCAATTTCATTGGCTTCGCGAACATACTGAATGTCGGTTTTTTCTTTATGAAAAGCATCTAACTCTTTTAATTTAACCTGCATTTCTTCTTTAGAAATGATAGTTTTTGCGTTTTCTTCAATTAAAGGTAGGTATTCTTTTTCTAGGCTTAATATAGTTTGTGCGTATTGCTCTTGAAAATCTTTTTTTAACTCAAGTTTGGTATTTTTAGTCAAGGCTGCTGAGTCGTTGATGCCGCTAATTTTTTGACGATAAGCCTTTTTGGCTTTTTTTAAAGCAATTTTGTATTCTTTTTCTTTTGAGTTGAAGGTAAAGGAAATAATTTCATCGCGTTCCGCCTTGTAGTTTAAGTTACCTTTTTGGACTTTCGCTGCGTAGAAGTTTTTAATGTCAAAAATCTTGTTTTTATAAAGCAAGCTTTTTTCGCGTTCTGCTAAATACTCAGCGTTTATATCATGGCGAAATTTATGAATTTTAGTCTTATCTGCCAGGTAGTTTTCTTTAAACTCGCTAAGTCTTAAAGAGGCTTCTTTGGTTTTGGGAAAAACTGAGTTAAGTAGAGTTTCTTTATATTGGCTTTTTGCTTTTTTTAGTTTAGAAACTAAATCACCAACACCAGCAACTATAGTCTGCCCACCTAATACTACGCGACCGTCAGAAGGTTTGTATAGTCTAATAATAGTGCGGCCAGTTGTGGTTTTTCCACAACCGGACTCTCCAACTAAACCAAATACTTCGCCTTTGTAGACATCAAAAGAAACTCCGTCTACAGCTCTGACTTTTAGGCGGTTTTTGCCAACTCCGACTTTAAAGTGTTGTTTTAAGTTTTCAACGTGTAAAAGAGGAGTTTTAGTGTAATCTACTTTACGCTTCATGAACTTTACCTCTCTTCTTTTTGATTTCTAAAACCGCTTTTGGCGGAGTTACTTTGGGGGCATTTGGGTGCAGCAACCAAGTTGCGGCAAAGTGAGTATCTGTCACTTTAAACATCGGTGGTGCTTGCTCAAGGTCAATTTGCATTGCGTATTTGTTTCTCGGTGCAAAGGCATCTCCTTTAATTTTTTGAGTTAAGTTAGGTGGAGTTCCACCAATTGCATCCAGTTTTTCAGAAGTAGCCAAAGACGGCATTGAAGAAAGCAAAGCCCAAGTATAAGGATGTCTAGGGTCGTAAAAAATCTCGTCAGTTGTCCCGATTTCAACAATTTTACCCGCGTACATCACGGCTATGCGGTCAGCAATATTGGCAACTACACCAAGGTCATGGGTAATAAAAATAATAGAAAGATTGCGCTCTTCTTTGAGTTTTTGAATTAACTCCAGAATTTGCGACTGAATTGTTACGTCTAAGGCTGTAGTTGGCTCGTCGCAAATCAAAATTTCTGCGTTATTAGCCAGAGCAATTGCAATAACGATACGTTGGCGCATCCCACCTGAAAACTGAAAAGGATATTGGTGATATCTTTTTTCAGGTTCAGGAATCCCCACTTCTCGCATCAGCTCAATTGCGCGTTTTTTAGCCAAAACTTTGTTCATGCCTAGTTTAAAGACCAGAGTTTCGGTAATTTGCTTGCCGATTTTGACAATCGGGTTAAGTGAACTCATGGGGTCTTGGAAAATCATTGAGATTTTAGAACCTCTAATTTCGTGGAAAGTCTCTTCTTTTATTTTAAGTAAGTCGCGGTTAGCGTATAAAACTTTGCCATTTTCAACAATAGCGTTTCCGGCCAAGAGGCCCATTAAGGCTTTTGAAGTCACAGATTTTCCAGAGCCAGACTCGCCAACTATCGCGAGAGTCTCACCTTTTTGCAAGTCAAAAGAGACACCATTGATGGCTTGGAGAATACCGAATTGAGTTTTAAAAGAAATTTTTAAGTCTTCGACTGACAAGATAACTTTTTTGTCTTTATTTAAAATAGCCATTATTCAACACCTCTTAAACTTGGGTTAAATGCATCTCTTAAACCATTGCCAAATAAGTTAAAAGTAATCATTAAAATAGAAATATAGATAGCTGGGAACACCAAAACATGTGGTTGCGATTGCATCACGCTTTGACCTTGCTCAAGGAGTTGACCAACAGAGATTGTATTTCCGTACTTCAAAATTCCAAGGTAGGCAAACGAAGCCTCTGAAAATATAAAAGAAGGCAGGGCTAGCGCAAAAGACGTTACCATGTAGCCAATAGCGTTTGGAAAAATGTGTCTAAACATTATACGTGCATCTGACGCACCAAGAGTGCGGGCAGCCAAAATATACTCGCGGTTTTTAAAGCGATAAAACTGCATTCTGGCCATTGAGTAGTAGCCGATCCAACCAGTAATTGTAAAGGCAAAAATAATTACTGGGAAGGTTGTTCCGTATTTAATTACCAGTAGCGTTAAAACAGCGATAAAAGGAATACCTGAAAGAATTTCAACAAATCGGTCAAACAACAAGTCAAAAGTTCCACCGTAGTAGCCAGAAATTGCACCGACAGTAAGTCCAATTAAAGCGTTTACCGAAATCACGGCCAGCGCGACCATAAAAGAAATACGGGCACCTTGCCAAAGTTGAGTGTACAAGTCCTCACCAGTCCCAATTGTGCCAAACCAGAAGTTAACTTGGTCTACTGTTTGGCCCAAGGCGGTTTCAAAGAATTTAACCGAAACTTTGTAAATGTCTTTTTGGTGGTCTACTTCGTGAATTGCGGTTATTAAGTTGCGTTTAAGTAAATTTTGAAACTCTGCTTTCGTAAAAGTATAGTAGTTTGGTTTTAAATCAGTGCCAAAGTAGGATTTAGTAAAATCTAGAAACTTATACTGATCAACTTTCACAGGAATATTTGCACTTGGAGTCTTTTTATGCACTTCGTCCATATACTTTTTACTGGTATCGGACAAAAACATATTGTTGTATTTAGGATGAGCCTTGGCTTTTTCTATAAACTCACGTGGCAGTTCAGTAAAACGAGTTCCAGAAAATATACCTGGAATTCTGGGCGGTAGATAACTTAAATCATTTTTAAACTCTAGGCGAGTTGGTTCCTTGTAGTTTTTTAAAATCGGGCCAAAAATTACGAAAAACAACAAAATGCAAATGATAATGAAAGCAGTTAGCGACATTTTGTTTTTCTTAAAACGGTTCCAGGCGTCTTTGTAGTAGCCAACTCGCTTAGTTTCAAGCGGTTTGTCTTTAATTTCTTTATCTTCGTTAATTAAAACAAATTTACTTCTATCTAGGTCTTGCATAATTATTTACCACTTCCAATTCTGACGCGAGGGTCTAAAATTGTGTAACTCATGTCGGCTAAAATTGAGGTAATTAAGCCTAAAAATTCAAAAAATACCATGTTAAGTAAAAGCACAGGGTAGTCTTTTTGACTAAAGGCAGTCAAATAAACTTTTCCAACTCCGTCTACTTTAAAAATAGTTTCAAGAATAATAGATCCGGAAATCAGACCAAGGAAACCCAAGAAAATTGCAGGAGCGAAAGGCACTAAAGCATTTTTAAGAGCGTGTCTGTAAACAGCTTGGCGTTTAGATAGACCTTTTGAGCGAGCCAAGAGCATATAGTCTTGAGTAAGTTGCTCAGTTAGCTCTGCGCGAATTGAGCGAGCCCAGCCGGCAATTCCACCAAATACCATTACGACCGTTGGCATGATGTAGGTAGAAATACCGTATAAGGCATTGGCCTTAAACTCACTTGGCGAAGCCACACCGAGGCTCGGCGCCCAGTGTAGTTTCCAGTAGAAAATCAATTGAAATACTACAGCTAAAACGAAAGTAGGGATAGAAATTAACACCATAATACCGACAGATATGACGTTGTCGGCTGTTTTGTTTTTATAAAGCGCGGCAACTACTCCAAGCATAATGCCAAGTGGTACAGTAATTAGATACGGCACGATTTGGAATGCCAAAGTATTTGGGATTTTAGAAAAAACTACGGAACCTGCAGATTGGCGTTTATGTGCAGAGAACCCAAAGTCGCCGTTTGCAAAAATATTTCTGAGCCAATAGAAAAACTGAACAATGATTGGTTTATCTAGACCTTCTCGCTCACGAATTATGTCGTAAAGCGGGTCGTTGCCCAAAGACTTGTTGTAATCTGGCAACATGTGAATGAAGGCAAAGAAGATAAAAATTACGATTGCAAAAGTAATTAACATTAGTCCGAATCTTTTTGAGAAGTATTTTAGCATCGGCAAGTTCCTTTCGTTTATCTGTGTATTTGATATAAAAAAGATAGAAAACACACGTTTTCAAGCGGTTTTCTATCTTTTTTTAGTAGTTTTTGCTTAAATGTGTTTAAAGCATTATAGCATTTTTGTGCCTATTTATATAAATATATAGACAGTTTTTACCTATTTAGGGTTAGTCCAACCGTAGTCTGCTGGAGTTAAATTTTTCCAGTCTGGGTCGGTATTTAGGTGTGAGTATCTTTGTTGACCAAAGCCAAAGATGTTGTGTTCAACTTTGATGCGAGGAGAAATTACGCGTTGTGAAAGTTCTGAGTAAGATACATTGTTAAATAGTGGGATTTGAGTGAAAGTTTGGAAGTAAATTTTTAAGAAAGCATCAACTAAACGGTTGCGGTCTTCAACTTCACCTGAGTATTGTGGAGCAGAACCTGCCCAAACAGTTTGACATTTAATACCAAACTCAACAACTTGGCGTAAGTTACCTACAAAATATCCGTTGTTTTTCTTTAGAGTTTCGTAAAGTGGCCACAGAGTTCCGCCATCTGTTTCCTTGTTAATTTTACCTTGAGCCTCAAGCTCTTGCAGGAATCTATAAGTTGCTGTAAGGTCAATTTTATCTTCAGGTTGCACCCAGTATTTTTGATCATCGAAGTTTTCGCCAAAATCAGCAAGATCGGCAATACCAAATTTTGCATTAAGTTCAGATCTAAAGAAGAACATAAAAAGTGGGTTCATAACAGATAAGTTAGTTGCGTTTGAACCACCAACTGCTGTGATTTGCAGTTCAAATTGGTTAGTTACAATTGTGTTGTCGTTGTCTTTTTCTAACTTAACGTCTATGGTGATGTTTTTAAAAGTGCGTTCAAAAGTTTCTTTGATGTATTTAGATGCACGTTCTAAGTATTCAATGTCTGGGGCAGAAAGACGAAAAGTCATTTTGTGGTTTTCAGGAACCCCTACTTCTTTTAGCGCTTTTTCGTAAAGTTCTTTTGCCTTAACCGGATCGTATCCAGAGCCAATTCCTGATTTTTCAAGCAAGGCTTTATATTGAGGTCTTTGAATATAGTAAAGTTCGTCTGTATCAAACTGAGTAGCGTTTGCAGGAACTGGTGCGTAAATTGGTTCAGAAGTTGGATGAATTCCTTTTAGGCCTTCGCGGTTAACCGCCATATAAAGCGCTTTTCTAAAGTTAACGTTTTTAATTAGTTTCTTAACATATTCGTCTTTTGTGTCAGTCAGTGGGTTTGGAACCATAATAGTTGGTGCACCAGTTATTGATTTTCTAATTAAACCTTGTTTAACTTTTTCTTCAGAATATCTTTCTTTATAGTAGTCTTTTCTGATGCTTAAGTTATCAATTTCACCTTGTTTAAAAGCATTTAAAAAATCATTTTCTTTAGCAAAATAAGTATATTGAACTGACTTGTAGTTAGTAGTCCAAGCGTATTCGTGAGCAAAGTTTTTGTTGAATCTTAAGTATTTGCCAGGAGCCCAGTCTGAAATTGTAAAAGTACCATAGCTAACTGGGTGGTTTTTTTCAGTTCCGTAAGTTGAGTTTTTACCATCTTTGTCTAAAGATGCCTCGTAGGCTTTTTTGTTAACTAGTTTAAATTGACCAAAGTCACTAAATACATCTTTAACTGTAACTTCTTTTTCGTATTCAATTTCAAGAGTGTAGTCATCAATTGCACGAATTCCGACATCTTCTTTTTTAACTTCAGGGAATTTATCGCCTTCTTTACCTACATAGTAAGGGTTTTGAGAAACAGAAGGTAGTATTGCTGCTTCTATTAAGACTTTAGTAATTGCATTAAAAGCTTCAGCTTCTTTGCCTTGTTTAATTGCAGATACAATAGCGCCGTAAAGTTCTTGGTTTTTTTGAATCATACTGCTGATGATTTTACTAAATAGACCTTTTACTTGTGCTTCAGTTAAAGCAGTTTTGTCAACTAGTCCAGAAGCAGTTTGTGAGCCTTCCCAAAGTGTTGTGTCTACTGGTAAAGTTAATTCGTAGTTAACTGTGCCAACTTTGATTTCTATTTTAGTAGCCTTGCTAGTCGTTAACTTAGTTAAAATCTTTTCACTAAAGTCAAAGTTAGATTCTTTGTCAATGTATTTACCGTCTTCGCCTTTTGCACCAATAATTAGGCCTTGTGAGAAGTATTTACGAGCATTGACAATAGCAACACCACTTTTTCTACTACCAGATGGATACATACCATTTGAACGTGAGTTTAATTGAACTGGGTCAATATATTGTAGATATGAATACACATAGTCGTGAGCAGTCACAGGAGTTCCATCTTCCCATTTAATGTTTGGATTTAAAGTAATGCGGTATCTTTTTCCTTTTTGTGTAGACGCGATGTTTTCGTTGAATTTGCCTGCGTGCGTTCCATCTCTTCCTTCAAACTCACCATCTTGAATAGTTGGGTAAGAAGTAGCACCTTTTAGTTCATATTTTGTGACAAACTTATTAATCGCTGAACCTTGAATTTTAGAAAAATCACCAACATGATCAGCAATTTTGTCCTTAATTGCTTTGTCCCAGTCAATGTCTCTATCGTAAAGAAAAGTTGAAAGCATATTCATGAAAGCATCTTCGTAGTTTTGTGTATAGGTTAGTGGATTTAAAATAGGCTCTGTAGACATAGTTACTCCAGAACGATAAGTTTCTGCTTTAGACCACTTGTGAGTTTTTGAATTAAGTGGACGGAAAACTGGGTAAAGAACTGGGTCTTTTTCACCATCTTTTAGCTCAAGCGGAAATTTAATCGGGTTTTGTTCACCCCACCAACGCCCGCGCGCTGACTTAAACCAACCTTCAAAACGCAATCCAGTACTTGTTTGTGGTTTATATTTATTTTCGTCTAGTTTTTCAACTACACGTTTGCCATCTTTTCTAACTGATTGAGTTTGAACACCACCATTGGTAAGTAGTTTTTCGCCGCCACCACATGCAGTTAGTGTTAATAGCGATAAAAGAGTGACAACAATAAGTAAGATTTTTTTCATTTTTTACTCCTCCTTTTGGGTATTTTTATAATAATATCACATAGTCAAAAAAAACGCAATAACTATCTAAAATAATTTTTTTGCTAAATCAAATAGCCTTGTTATGGAGTTTGTGTATGAAAAAAGCCACATAATGCTTACTTTTTTTCAAAAAAATAAGTCTTCGGGTGGCTTTTTTAAGAGTTTGTGGTTTTTTTACTTATTTAACAAAGGGCTTAACGTTGTTATCTAGTGGAATTTCTCCGTTAAATGCTTTGTCAAATGCTAGTTCGTAGCTTAATTTAGAAACTAATGTTCCTTTTACAATTTTGCCCAAAATTTTTTGTTCAAAGTCTTGTTCGAACTCAAAACTATATTTAAACTTAGAAATAGTGTGGGTTTGAGTGTTGATTTCCACAATAACTTGAATTTCGCGGATATTTTCTTGTTTAAGTTTACCAGCGACTTTTTCTTGGCCATGTGAAATTAAGAATTCTTTAATTAAATCAATTTTGCTTTCCTTAAATGTAAGTTCGTAAACTGAACCTTTTTTAGTAGCGGAGCTGATTTTGTCTTTAGCGTATTTAAATAAGGCTTTGGCGTAAATTGAGTATTCATATGGATCTTTGAAGTTTTCTTTGATTGTTTCTTTTGGATCTGTGTCTTTGTTGGTTTTTTTGTCGTGTTTGTAGGCTACTTTATGTAGATTTCCGTCTTTTAAGAAATGATAGTTGTGTTGGTCTTTAATTAAAGCACCGCTGGTAATTTCGTCTCTTAAGTAAGAAAGACTGTTATTGCGGTTATAGTAGGTAGTTCCGTTAAAGAAAGCACCTGGTAGCGGAACATTTTTAATTTTGTTTTCAAAACTATTGGTAAAAGAAAGATTGTAGTCGTATTTAAAGGTGTCTTTTTCAACTGTATTGGCTCTAGCCTCTAAGAAATACTCTAAATCTGTAAGGTATTTTGCATAGATTTTAGTGTCTTTAGTGACTTTAGTACTTAAATCTAGTTTTTTAGTAAGTTCGCTGTCTTGAAACCAACCTACGAAGT
Source organism: uncultured Acholeplasmataceae bacterium (assembly GCA_963544825.1). Classification (GTDB taxonomy): domain Bacteria; phylum Bacillota_I; class Bacilli_A; order Acholeplasmatales; family Acholeplasmataceae; genus CALISC01. The sequence goes on along the minus strand of CAUUGG010000005.1, from coordinate 16,876 downwards.
TATATCCATCTTTCTTTGGAGCATCTGGCAGTTGGATTGTTTGGTTGTATTCAATTACTCTGTTGGCAATTTTGTTAGCGCCATCAAAGAAGTCTACATTATATTTAAGTGGGATAAACTTAGCATAAACGTTTAAATTGCCAGTAACTTTTTGAGTTGCATCAAAGAGTTGTGTAAACGCTTTATCTAGATACCAACCTTTAAACTCATGTCCTTCTTTTGCAGGGTTTGCAGGTAAGTCAACTGTTTTATTTTTTTCAACTGTCTTGTCAGCAAGTAAAGTTTGCCCAACAAAGAACTTTACGCTGTATTCAACTTTAGAAGGTTTAGGGGTTTCATCTGGTTTTGGTGTTGGGGTAGGAATTGGCGCTGGTTGGGGCGCTGGTGTTGGTTTGTCGCCACCACACGCAACTAAAGTAAGCAATAATGCTGGAAGCAGCAGATACATTAAGATTTTTTTGATTTTCATATGTAAAATCACTCCTTTTTTCAAACAAGATATATGATAGTCGTTTTTTTTTTTTTTTTCAAGCATAATGCGCGGTTTTTAGGTTTTAAAGTTAAATTACCATATAAATTGAAAGTTTAGGTACAAATAAAAAGAAAGTGTTTAAATTGTCTTAAAAAAATAAATTGCGCTATATTTTAACGCATGTTTACAGACCAAAAAAGTCTAGTTCGTATACAAACTAGACTTTGTGAAAGTTAATAACAATTTTGAATTTTATTTTAAAAAGATGCTAAACAAAATTTTTTTCCTTGGTTAGTGTGATTGGTTTAAATGTTTTATTCCCAAACTACAGGTTTACCGTCAACATATCTCCAGTGATTTCCATCCTTATTGGGAGTATTACTGTATAAATATAATTTTGCTGTAGTTCCTAATGATTCTGGTTTGACTTTTTTGGGTTTAGTATCGCGTTCATAAAATATTTTTGTCAAAGATGGACAATTATAAAAGGCATAATCCCCTATACTTTCAACAGTACCGGGAATTATGATTGAACTGAGCGAGAGACACTCTAAAAATGCATGATCTTCAATACTTTGTACTCCGTTTTGAATTATGATGCTATTTAGAGATGTACATTTATTAAAAGCTTCAAATTTTATACTTTTTACACTACTAGGAATTATGATTGAACTGAGCGAGAGACACTCTAAAAATGCATGATCTTCAATACTTTTGACGCTATTTGGGATTGTTAATGAACGTAGTGAAGAACAACCATAAAATGCTTCGCGCCCTATAGTTTTGACACTGTTTGGGATAATAGTGTTTTTACAACCGAATACTAATTTATTCGTACTTTTTTTAATTATCGCATTACAGTTTTCTCGCGAATCGTAATTAGGATTGCCATCTGCAACTTTTATTTGTTCAAGAGCAGGGCATTCTGAAAATGCACAATTGCCTATTTTTGTGACACTTTTTGGAATCGTGATTGAGCTTAGTGATTTGCAAGCATAAAAAGCATAAGCCCCAATACTAGTTACAGTGTTTGGAATAATAGTGTTATTGCAACCAAAAATTAACTTATTCGTACTTTTTTCAATTATCGCATTACAGTTTTCTCGCGAATCATAATTAGGATTATCATCTGCAACCTTTATATTATCAAGGGCTCTACAACCCGAAAAAGCACAATTGCCTATGCTTGTGATACTTTTTGGAATAGTGATTGAACTTAGTGCTAAGCAACCATAAAAAGCATATTCCCCGATATTTGTGACAGTGTTTGGAATCGTGATTGAACTAAGGGATGAACAGTTTAAAAACGTATCATCCTCAATGCTGTTTACACCATTTTCAATTATGATAGAGTTTAAAGAATTACATCCATTAAATGCACCTGGCCCGATACTTGCAACGGTGTTTGGAATCGTGATTGAACTAAGGGATGAACAATAGGCAAACGCTTGTGCTTTAATGATTTTTGTGCCGTTTTCAATTATGATTGAGTGTAGAGATGTACATCTATAAAAAGCGTCTTTTCCGATACTTGTGACACTTTTTGGGATTATTACTGATTTTATAGTCTCTAAAAATTCAAATGCACAATCACTAATATTGGTTATAGGCTTGCCATTATATTTAGACGGAATAATTAGTTCTGTTCCATATTCATAATCTGCTTTCTTTTGAATAGAATAACTACTTTTATCTGCAGTATAAAAAGAAAACTCAAACATCTGTTCTAGTTTTTTATTTTCTGCAAACAAGTCATTTATCTTTGCGTTATTCATGATATTCACCCCTTTTTTATGTGGATATAAACTTTAAAATATTGATTACTGGTCTTAATTTAATGTGTATGGTTCTTAAATTTTACATTAGGCTTTTTAAAGTAAAAACTACTGTAATAATGTTAATTGTGCTTTAACTAAGTAGTTTTTTTAACCTTGTTGCTAAAATCTCTTTTCTCTTATCGTAAAATTCGGCAAAATTGTCAAAATCTAATGATACGGCGTTCGGAATCATTGCTTTCTCATGTAAGGTTTTTCTTTCATCTTCCTTCATATCACAGTAATAATCTTTCAAAGAGACATCGTTTTTACTAGCGTTTTCATTTCCTTTTAGTAACTGAAGATTAGCAAGTTTGTTTTTATTTCCGCACCATCTCTTCCATTCTTCCACAGATACATTGCTTGGTTTGGCTTTATTAAAACGGCTTACTGGGTGAAGGTGGTCTTGTTCGTATTTATTTTCTTTATCAAGCCATTCAAGGCTCAAATAGTAAAGTGTCTCTCCAGCGATTTTGCTACCTTTTTCAGCATTCAAAATATCTTCAATCCTGCTATCTGTGATACGAAGGTCTTTGATTTGGTCAAGCATATCAATTGTGATTTCGTAATTATACTCAGAGATATTTTTCTTCATCTCTTGAAGTTTACTTGTTGTGCCTGATTGAAAATAAGTAAACAACACAGCACGAATTAAATAAGCCTTTATACACTGTGTATTTTTTTTATAACCGAGAGTGTTATTGTAAATTAAATAAATAATTGGAAGAAGGACGTTCCAACTGTTTGAAAACCTGCTAACATTGATATTCATTTGATTTAATACATCTTCAAGATTCTCTAGTGCCTTTTTGAAATCGTTCCAATTATTCTTAAGGTTATCTGCAATTTGCTTATTGATATTAGACTTAATAACATCGCCAAAAAGCATAAGAGCCGTACGGATAATAAAGTCTGAACTAAATCCAGCGTAAGTACCAACTAACAATTCCCCAAACTTAGTCTTAGCATCTGGCCAATAAGCCTCAAGTATAGACATCGTAATTTCTGATTTGCGAAGAGTCTTTCCACCGCTATTAAAACGCACAAACATCTCTAATGCGTCTTCTTGTTTTACATTTTTTATATTAGTATATCTGACGACTTTATCTATGAAAATTTTGTTGTAAAGGCTTTTTAGGATGTTCTTTGCATATTCCTTGCTATTTGGTTTAACGTACCTAATTGCATCTTCAATTGCCTTTTCTCTTGTTAATTCATTTTGGAACTCATGGTTAAGTATTTTTCTAACCTCAAACTGTGTAGGGCTAAGCATTCCAATTTTATCTGTATACTTAATGCCATACTTTTTACTGTTATACTCTTCTTCATCAACTGAAGTTTTGTGCTTATCTAATTCAATAATAAGCTTTGCTAATAACCCGCTACTGCCTTTCTTTCTAGCATGTTTTTGTCTGATAAAAGCGTCTCCAAACAAAGAAAGATAAAGAGATGTTAGACGTTGTTGACCATCAAGAACTGCGGTATGTGTTTTATTTAAGTCAATTTTTGACAATGTATAGTTAGTACTTTCAGCCTGTTTTCTACAGTTAAATGTGGCTTCGCGCATAAACTTACAGAAATAAGTATCCGATGATACATTATCATCACTAATATGCCAAAACAGAAATGTGGCAATTGGATAGCCCAATATTATAGAGTCCCACAGTTTTTCTATCTGCTCCAGGCTCCAAACATATTGCCTTTGGAATACAGGCATCACATATTCATCGTTTTTGATTTTAATTAAGGCGTCATAAATAGTTAGGCTTTCTTTAACCAAATCGCTCAATTGTTATTCTCCTTTTGATATTCTTTTGCACTGTCTAAAGTTGACAAAACAGGGTTTTAGACATTATTTTTTTATACTAATGGGACATAAAAAGTGTTGTGGTGTTGTTTTAGTCAAAGGTAACCAACCTATGGCGAACTATTTAAAAACACAATAAAGAATTTATAGTAGGACCAATCTTTTCAGGCATTCTTAATCATAGTGTTTTTTTTTTTTTTTCAAGCAAAAAGTATGGTTTTTAGGTTTTTAAAAAGGAATGACACTATTATTGTTTAAAAATTAGTTACAGAGTGCAAGCCGCTTTACTACTTAGAAACTCAACTTTTTTCTACATTTGAACCGTTTTAGCTATGGTATAATTTTAAAGAGGTAAACACGGAATGAACAATATATTTTTATCAGGACAAATAGTTTCAGAACCTTTTGTAAACAAAACAGGTGACAGACAAATTACTAGTATGGTGCTTTCTGTAAAAAGATCGTTTGGTGAAATAAGAGATAACTTTAAAATTTATTTTTTTGGCCAAAAAGCAGAAGACGCAGCAAGTTTAGTTAAAGACCAATATATTTCTCTGCATGGTCGTTTTACTGCATACAGTTATGTTGATAACTACACAAACACTAACAAAACACGCTATAGCGTGAACGTTGTTGATTTTGAAGTTATTAAATTAGAACAACTGCAAGAAGAAAAAACAAACAGTTTTTACGACAACACAGATTCAATGTATTCAGATTTCTCAGAAAGCGACTACGATGTTGAAGTCAAAGACCAAAACTCTGATTTAGACCTTTAATTTAATTTGTTTTAAAAATACTATTTTTAAAATAAGTAAAGCGATATTTTAAAAAAAATATCGCTTTTTTTCTGGTTTTATTTAAAAATGTGTTTTGTTGTTAATGGTTTGTTAAAGTACACTTTTTTTACTGACTTTGACTAAAATTAGGCTCATGTCTATACTAGTTTTTGAAAAAAGGAGGTATAAATCAAATGATTAACAACGTCACGATTGTGGGTAGAGTAGTTTCAGATGAAGATAAAGTTTATGAGTTTGAAGACGGACAAAAAATTTTAATCTTAACGCTGGCTGTCAGACGCCCTTTTAAAAATCAAGAAGGTGCGTATGACACTGACTACATTAGCATCAAATTAAGAAATAATTTATGCACAATCGTTCCGCAATACAGCAAAAAGGGCGATGTTTTGGGAGTAATCGGTAGACTACAAATTAGAAAAAACGAAATTAACGGTAAAAACTACCAAATTCCCGAAATCATTGGCGAACGTGTGGTTTTCATTTCCCCAGTTAAGCAACAAATTGAGGTAAATAAAGAAACAGACACCACCGAAAAAAGCGAAGAAAAGCCTACTAAAAAAGGCAAAAACGCAAAAACTTTAGATTAGTATCTGGTTTGGTCATCGACACTATCTAAGTAAAAAGGACAGCAATGCTGTCCTTTTTTGTATATACAACCGGAGGTGAGTTGTATTTAAAAATAAATCAATGGAGGTTCTGAACGGATTTGAACCGATGATGAGGCTTTTGCAGAGCCGTGCCTTACCAACTTGGCTACAGAACCAACAAACACAGTAATTATACAACAAACTGTGCTTTATTTGGCTTTAACTAAAAGTTTTTGTAAACTAATTTGCTTTTAGCCCGTTTAAGTTATTGCCGTTTAAAAAGTCTTTAACCGAAAGGATTTTTTTCCCGTCCTTTTGAATTAAAAGGACTTCGATAGAACCCTTTGCACAACCTATAAACATGCGCTTAGTGCTAACTTCAATCAGTCCTGTTTCTAAGGTTTTTTCAGACAACACGGCTTTAAAGACTTTAAAAATAGTGTTGTTTTGCAAAAAGTAAGCGCCTGGTTTATCGGCGTTTGCGTTGATTTGGGCAAGAACCTGAGTGTTGTCTTGCATAAAATCAAGTTTTTCTAGTTTTTTTGCAGGTATATAGGCAAAAGTTGCGTCTTTTTCGTTTTGTTCAACTGGCTTGATTTTGTCTAAGTTTGTAAGAACTGAAATTAAGAGGACTCCGCCTGCTTCTGCGAGTTTTTGATTTAAACTAGTAAAATTATCTGTTTCTTTAATTTCTACCTCTACCTGACTATAGACAGGGCCTGCGTCCATTTTCAAAACTGTTTGCATAATAGAAACACCAGTAGATTTTTCTTGGTTGTAAATTGCCCAAAAAACAGGAGCACCACCTCTGTATTTTGGAAGTAGTGAGGTGTGAACATTGATTACTTCAAAAGCATTTAGCACTTCTTTTGGTATCCACATTCCAAAAGAAGCAGTAATAAGTTTATCTGGACTAAGTCTAAGTAGTTCTGTTAAAGTTTCCTTTAAGTTAGCGCTACATATTACTGCTATGCCACTTGCTTTTGCAAACTCAATTAAACCTTTAGTTTCGTTGTTAAATTTTGGCAAGGCTTTAACAACTAACGCCAAAATTTCGTAGTGAGACATCAGTTTATTTAAAATTTCTTTAGTGAAGTTATCATTTCCAAGCAAGATTAGTTTCATATTCCCTCTTTTTTTAACCTTATTTTGATATCAATGTTCGCTTGCATAAACTCAGTGCATTTCTCAACTAGGTATTTATAAATATCAGTTTTAGAAAAAATGCGAGTTCTTAAAATATAGGTGTCTTTATTTAAAATATGTTTAAAAAGTTCTTCTGGTTGCAAAAAGTTAGCAATATCAAGTGTTTTTAAAAAACTGTAGAGTTTTTTAAATAATTCAAACAGTGATCTACTTTCGGCGTACACCATATAAGTTTGGCCAAACGGGGTAAGCGCTTGTTCTTTACGGTAAGTTTCTTCTTGTCTATAAAACTGAGCGATATCTTTAGCGAACAAGGTGTCGAGTTCTGTAGTATTAGTTTCTGAAATTAGGTAAACGTTGGCCTGAGCAGCATATTTTAAAGTTCTTGCTAACTTTAAATAGTTTAAGTGATTAAAATATGGGTTTTTTGAGTTAAAAAGTAGTTCAGGTAAATACACACAAATCGTTTTGACTGACTTTAAATACTCAATTGAAATGTTTTCAAGATTTGAAAAAACAAGTCTATCTGTGGTTTTGATTTCCTTTTTTTCTAAAAAGTCTTTAAGTATTACTAAATCATTTGGTTTTGCTAAATTTAGTTTTTCTAAAAAATACTGATAGAAATACTGAGCTCCTACACTTAGCTTTAAAAACTCAGATTTTTGGCAAACTTCGCATTCAATTTCTTTAGGTAAATATAAACTGCAAAACTGACAAAAATGACAAGCCTGAATGCTGTCGTATCTAAGGTAATCAAAACAACGCGGACATCTTAAAACATTTGCACACTCTGCACACTTAACAAAGTTAGCATAAACCGTGTGGTCGGTTAAAAATAGTGTGTTTTTGTGATTAGCAAGATTATATTTTAAGTTAGCAATAACTTCTTTTGAAACTAAAGAAAGGTCTGAGTTTTTAAGTAAATCAGCAATCAAAAATTGTTTAATTTCACCTAAATCTGTTAAGTAGTTTAAGTTTTTTGGCTTTATTTTGTAGACTAAGTCAAAACTCGGAACTAAAGAAAACACTGAAACTAAAAGACCTTTTAAATTAGCAATAATTTTAGCGGCTTCTGAGGTTAAAATACCCAAATCAGTAGTGCTTTCAAAAAAGTCATCAAGTAAAATTAGATGTTTTAAACCATCAATATGCAGATACATTGCTTTTTCAAAACCAATGATAAGTGCAAACCCAGGTTTTTCAACTGCTTTTTCAAACTGTGCAACTTTTGCGTTGGTATTTAGTTTATCTGCTGAGTAAATTAAAATTTCATCTGGTTTTAATAGACTACTAAATAAATTAACAAAGTACTCTAAGTTGATTGAGTTTTTTAAACAAAGTGAAACTTTATCGCCGTTTGTTTTGGCTATGTTAATTTGATTAAATAAACTATCAGTAGTATCAATTAAATTAATTTCAATGTCGTTCTGTTCTATGTCAAGTGGTTTTTCAAAAATATCAAAAAAACGAGTTTTTTTAGTCTTACTTTGTTCTACTGTAAAGTAGTTTCTAACTAAGTTTTGTTTTTTTAAATTAGCAATTTCCTTTTGGTATTTTTGCTTTAAAGTTTTAGTTAAAGTTAACTCATGGTTTTTAAAAGGTAGATTAGTTTTAGTAGTTTTGTCAAGCAAGTGCAGTTTTTCAATCGCCTTTAAGTTAACTAAAGGCGAAACTACACTTAAAAATATATCAATTTTTGGCAAAAAACTTAACTTACTAAACTCTAAAAACAAACTAAACTGCACATTAGATACAACGGGTCTTTTATCTAAAAACTTAGTGCAAAACTTAAGAGAACTACTGTCTTCTTTAGTTTCTATTTTAATTTCTAAAATAAAACCTAAAACGGTAGACCCAGCGAAGTCTACTAAAACTCGCTGTCCTAAAAACAACGCTTCTTTGTATTCTTTTTCTACTTTATAGGTGTATGTCTCTAAACTGCCCTTAAAACTACGGGCAATTAGCACCGAGATAAAAAACATTATTTTAGGTTTTTCAGAATTTCGTCTATTTTGTTGCCATATTCCAGTACTGTATCTATTTCAAATCTTAGTTCCGGAATTTTGCGGCAGTTTTTAGAAACAGCCAACGCAAACTCATGCCTAATTTGCGGGGTTTTTTTATCAAGTAGTTTTTGAGTGTAGGCAGCCGTTTCTTTTTTGTTGTCAAAAATCATGTAAAAAACTTTTAAAACTGACAAATCTTTTGAAAGTTTAACGTCAACTACGTTAATGTAGCCGCTGATTTCGTCAACTATGGTTTTGTTAATGGCTTTTACAATCTCTCTTTGAAAGTAAGACTGCATGCGCAAGTGAGTCAAAGACATGTACTTTTCCTATTGTTGTCTTTCAACTTCTTTTAAAACAGAAGCCTCAATGACGTCGTTTAGTTTAATGTCTGAAAAGTCCTTGATTTTAATACCACAGTCAAAGCCAGTTTTAACTTCTTTTGCGTCATCTTTAAAACGACGAAGTGTCTCAATTTCGCCTTCATAAACTACTTTGCCTTCACGAATCAGGCGAACTTTTGCGTCTCTAGTAATTGAGCCTGACACCACAAAGCAACCGGCGATTACGTCTTTTTTGACTTTAAACAGTTCTCTGACTTCAGCAGAACCAAGTACAACTTCTTCAAATTCCGGTTCAAGCATTCCCTCTAGTGCTGCTTTGATGTCATCTTCTATTTGATAAATTATATTGTAAGTTCTAATTTCTACACCTTTAGATTTTGCAAGGTCTCTGATTTGCGCAGACGGACGAACGTTGTAGGCAAGCAAAATAGAACCAGAAGTATTGGCAAGCAAGACATCGGTTTCATTAATTTGGCCAACCGATTCGCGAACTACTAAGACTTCTAGACCTTCGTATTTTAAATTAGCAAGAAGTGCACGAATTGCTTCAATTGAACCATTTACATCACTTTTAATAATTAAGTTTAAAACTTTTTTCTCATTAGAAAGTAGGTCTTCCAGAGACTTTGGTTTTGAGACTAAACTTTGGGTTTTTTCGCGGTTTGCGCGTTCTGCTGCCACTTGTTTAGCAGTTTTTTCGTTTTCAAAACAAATAAACTTATCACCTGGTTTTACAGAACTTTGCAGACCAGTAATTTCTACAGCGTCCGCTGGCTCTGCTTTCTTTAAACTTTTGGCGTTAGCGTCGACTATAGTTCTGACTTTACAGTAAGCATTCCCAACTACTGCGTTGTCGCCAACTTTAAGAGTCCCGTTGTCAACAATTACGGTCGCTACATTGCCGCGCCCCTTGTCAACCCTCGCTTCAATTACAGTACCGCTGGCTTTGCGTTTAGGGTTTGCTTTTAAGTCTTCAAGGTCAGCAACTAGTAAGATCATGTCAAGAAGTTCATCAATTCCTTGATTTTTCAAAGCAGAAATTTGGACAACTGGCACAGTTCCACCCCAGTTTTCAGTTAAAACTTCGTACTTAGCGAGATCTCCAAGTACGTTGTCAGGGTTCACACCTGGCTTGTCACATTTGTTGATAGCCACGATCATTTTAACGCCACAGGCCTTCACATGGTCAATTGCTTCTTTGGTTTGTGGCATCACAGAGTCGTCTGCCGCCACTACCAAGACAACTATGTCGGTAACTTTGGCACCACGGGCGCGCATTTCTGAAAATGCAGCGTGGCCAGGGGTGTCAATAAAAGTAATTTTTTGGTTATTTTTAACTACTGAGTAAGCGCCTATGTGTTGAGTAATCCCGCCAGCTTCGCCTGAGGCTACTCTGGAATGGCGAATAGTGTCTAGTAGCGTAGTTTTTCCGTGGTCAACGTGGCCCATGACAGTTACGATAGGTGCTCGCTTAACTAAGTCTTTAGGGTCATCTTCTTGAACGTGCTCGTCAAACTGAATTAGTTCTTCTTTTTTGTCTTCAACAACTTCATATCCAAGTTCTTGAAAAATAATTGTCAAAGTGTCTTTATCTAATACTTGGTTGACATTGGCAAAAATTTTAAAACTTAGACAAGTTTTAATAATTTCAATGGGAGAAATGCCGATTTGTTTAGCGTAGTCTGCAATGGTGTTTGCCTGATTGTAGACAACTTTTTGGGTTTTTTGTTTATTTTTATTAACTTTAATACTCATTTTAACTCTCCTTTCCCTTGAAAATAAGTTTTTGAAACTCCAAGAAAAGTTCTTCTTGGACTTCTATTTTAGTTTGTCTAAAAATTACTTTGGCGAATTTTAAAAAAGTAATTTCGGGGTTTTTTTCAATATAAAACCCGCGGTTTTTTTGGAGTTGGTCTTTATCTATTTTAACTTGGCCAGACTCAACAAAAAAACGAATTAAGTCGCACTTGGCTAATTTCTTTTTACTAACCACACAAGTGCGGGGGTTGTTTAGCATCAATATACTATTCCCTCTTCGTAGGCCTGAGTGGCTGATTTAATGTCTATCTTTTTCCATTTAATTGCGTTCATTGCCAAACGCACGTTTAAGCCGGCTTTTCCAATTGCAAGAGATAGTTGGTCGTCTTTTACAATTGCAGTTGCTGCTAAGTTTTCGGTGTCAATTGCTACAACTTTGACAATTTCTGCCGGAGTTAGTGCGTTTTTAATTAAGTCTTCTGGGTTTTCTGAATACTTAAATAAGTCTATGTTTTCGTTGTTAAGAGCACGGCGGACATTTCGGATACGAATACCGTTTTCACCAATACAAGAACCAACCGGATCAATGTTTTCGCGATTTGACTTAACACAAACTTTAGAGCGTTCTCCGGCTTCGCGAGAAACACCAATGATTTCCACAATCCCTTCTTTAATTTCAGGAATTTCTTGTTCAAGCAGTCGCTCTACTAACTCAGGGGCTTTGCGAGAAAGCTTTAAGTTTATTTCTCTTTCTTTAGAAACTGAGGTTAAAACCACTTTCAAGGTTTCGCCTTGATGAGGGTTTTCGGTCTCAAGTAATTGATCATAGGGAATAAAGGCAGAAATGTCTCTGCCAACATCTACGCGAATGCCTTTTTCGTCAGTTGAAATTACACGAACACTAATAATTTGGCCAACTTGGTCTAAGAAATATTGAAAAATATTTTCTTGATTAAGACCACGAATTAAAATATTAAACTGGTCTTTGACTTTTTTAGCAGCGTTGTAGCCAAACTTACGTGGGTCTATCTCTTCTTCAATGATGTCGCCAACTTTAGCGCGTGGTTTCATTTCGTGTGCTTTTTCTAAAGTAATTTGCGAAATTCTTTTGCCGTCAAAACGTTGTGCTTCTGAGTAACTTGAAACTACTAGGCGCTGTGTGTAGACATTGACTTCTTTGCGCTCTTCGTTAATGTTTACACGGCAAGACTCAACTCCGTGTTCAGAGCAGCAACCTAGCTCAAGTGCTCTTTTAAAAGCATCCTTAACGCGTTCGCGGTCTACTTCGTAAAGTGTAGTGATGCGGTCAATTAGTTCAACTAAATCTTTTCTTTTCATATTTTTTCTCCTTAATTTTTTAAAAAAATTACTACTCAAGTGTAATATTTGAAAGATTTTGAAATTTGATTTTTAGAGTTTTTTTAACTGCTTTAACTTTAGTTTCAAAGTAAGCGTGTTCTTCGTCTAACTTAGTAAGTGTAGCGCAACCCTTAAACTGAGGTGAAGTGAAGCAAAGTGATTTACCTAAATACTCAGTAAACTCAGCCTGGTTTTTAGCCAAAACATACAGGCCTTTTGACTCAACTAAAAAACCATGTGTAGTGCTTAGCTGTGGAAACTCTAAAGACAAGGTTTCAGAAATTTCGCCCATTAAGTCTGAGTTAACGGAATTGGTGTCCAAAGTAATTGAGATGTAGGGTTCGCCAAACTCAGTAGTCTGCTTAACTGAAAGCACTTTGATTTTAAAAGTTTCTTCTACTTTTAATTTAATTTTTTCAAAAGTTTCTTGCAAAATAAACTCCTTTAATAAAATTGAGTGGCACGGCCACTCAATTCAATGTATCTATTAACTTGCCTATAAAGTATACCACAATCCAGCAGTTCTTTGGGATTTTTGGGTTTTTGTGCTTATTTTTGATGTTTTGTATAAAACTTTGTGAAGTGAAGAGTTAGGTTAATAATTTCTGAGAAGACAAAAAGCACGGCACTAAAGCCAAAAATAGTTAAAAATCCGCGCCAGGTAATGTGGCGAAAGTTAACTAAACTAAATGCTTTACCACCTGGTATAAATATCAAGGACATTTGCAATACAAAACAAATTATTACAGCAATATTTAAAAACCAGTTAGTTTTTTGTTTATAAAAAGGCTGGAGACGGTTGCGAGCAGAATAGACAAACATAAACTGAGCGATGCAAAGTGTATAAAAAGCGGCAGTTGAACCAAACAACTCTTTAAACTGATTTAAAGTAAAACCTTTGCCGTAGTAAGAAAGGTCTAAATTAAGAGAACTTGCCGCGTGCGGAGCGATTGAGTGGTAAGCAATTAAGTATGCTGTGGTTGCAGCCAAGCCAAGCACCAAACCTTGTGTAAAGATTAAAACACCTAGTCCATTTTTAAAGAAACCGGCTTTTGGGTCTCTTGGTTTTAACTTCATCACATTTTTATCGGTTTTCTCAAAAGCAATCGCAATTCCGATAAATGAGTCTGTTGCTACGTTAATCCACAAAATTTGGGTTGAAGTAAAAGGTTCAAGTTCTTGTCTAAAGACAAACAGACCAATTAGCGAAATTACAAAAATTGTAATTAGTTCGCCAATATTTGAAGCCAGCAGAAAGTGCAAGGCTTTTTGGATATTTGAAAAAATCCCTCGACCCTCTTTAACTGCTTTTAAAATAGTTGCAAAGTTATCATCAGTTAAAATCATGTCAGCCGCACCTTTTGCGACTTCTGTTCCAACTTTACCCATAGCAACACCAATTTGTGCGGTCTTTAAAGCAGGGCCATCGTTGACACCGTCTCCAGTCATTGAAATAATTTTGCCGTGTTTTTGCCAGGTTTCAACAATTCTGACTTTGTTTTCAGGAGAAACTCGCGCGTAGACTTTGATGTTTTTAATTTGCCCAAAAAACTCATCATCTGACATTTTGTCTAACTCAACACCAGTAATTGCCAGATCTGTATCAGACTCAATTATTTTTAAATCTTTGGCAATAGCCTTTGCAGTTTGAACGTTGTCGCCGGTTATCATAATCGTTTGAATACCTGCAATTTTTGCGTTTTCAATAGCGACTTTTACTTCTTCGCGAGGTGGGTCTTGCATAGCAATTAAACCTAAGAAAGTAAGGTTGTTTTCTTCGTCTGTAGTGTATGTACTGTTAATGTCGGTTTCTTTAAAAGCAACTGCAAGCACTCGGTAGGCTTCATTTGCAAGCGCAGAAATTACTGGGTTTGCGGCTTCAACTTCTGCGGCATTAGTGCAACGTTTTAGTAAAACCTCCGGAGCGCCTTTGACAATTAATATTTTTTTATCTTCGATTTTATGAACGGTTGACATCAATTTACGCTCAGAGTCAAAGGCCAGTTCTGCAATTCGTGGGTACTTTTGTGTAAGAGTTGTAAAGTTAATTCCGTTGTTTTGTGCAAGTTCTACCAAGCAACTTTCAGTAGGGTCGCCAACAACACAACCATCTATAATTTCGGAATTGTTTGAAACTGCAGCAAACTCAATCAGGCGAGTTAAATTGAGATTAGATAACTCAAATTCTTCGGCTAAATAAATTTTTCCTTCTAGCCAAAGTTTTTTAACAGTCATTTTGTTTTTAGTCAAAGTTCCAGTTTTATCACTGCAAATTACCGAAGTTGCGCCAAGAGTTTCAACTGAAGTTAAAGTCTTTAGAATCGCCCCACGACGCGATAGTCTCTGCATTCCAGTTGCCAGAATTATCGTGATAATGGCCGGTAGACCTTCTGGAATTGCTGCCACCGCAATAGTAGAGGCAAGAATCAACAAACTCAACCATTTTTGTGCGCTAACTGTAGTTTTAGAAAAAATATAGGCCTCTGTGATGTTGACGGCAAATATCACTAAGCACAACAGAACTGCAGCTATCCCAAGAAATTTTCCTAGTCTAGAAATTTGTTTTTGCAGTGGAGTTTCTTCAGATTTAGCGGCTTTTAGAGCACTTGCAATTTTACCGATTTCTGTTTTCATTGCAGTTTCTGTAACTACACCAATTGCACGTCCATATGTGACTACAGTTGAAGAAAAGCACATATTGCTGCGTTCGGCTAAAGGAGTTTTTGGGTCAATTAAAACAGAGGTATTTTTTAAAACTGGTAAAGTCTCACCAGTTAAACTAGATTCGTCAACCTTTAAAGAAAAACACTCAAATAAACGAATGTCTGCAGGCACTATGTCGCCTGCTTTTAAAACAACAATGTCACCGACTACTAAACTTTCTGACTTAATTTGCTTGATTTTACCGTCTCTTATTACAGTTGCATGTGGTTGGTTCAGTTTTTTAATGGCATCCAGAGACTTCTCTGCCTTCATTTCTTGAAGTAAGCCAAGTAAAGCGTTGGAAACTACAATTGCTGCAATCATCCCGCCTTCTAAAAACTGGCCGACTACAAAAGAAAGCACTGATGCTAAAATTAGAATTATAACCATCAAGTCTTTAAACTGCAGAAGCAGTCTAAATAAAAATGAACGCTTTTTTTCTTTTACAAACTCATTTAATCCATTTTTTTCAAGTCTAGTTTTTACTTCTGCCTGAGTTAAACCAGACTTAAGGTTTGTGGCTAAGTTTTCTTTAATTTCTTCAATTGATTTTAAAAAGTTTTCCATATCACTCCTTTTTTTACTTAAATGCTTTCAGACTCTATAAACTTTTTGGAGAGGCAGTACTTTAAAATACAATAAGGGTTTGCAAAGTATTTTATAGCAAGTGAATTAAAAACTCAGAACTACTAGAAAATAAAAATATATTTTGATTTTATCATAGGTTTTGTGTGTTCGAGAATAACAATTCTCTCAACCCTCATGAAAGAGTTAAAGAATTTTGTAGTTCCAAGTTTACTAAAATCGGACAATCTATTTAAGTTTCGGTTTGTCAAAATTATTACCAAAATCCGCAAACTGATGCATATATCTTTCCCAAATACTAGGATCATAGAAGTCAAAAAAATGTGGGTTGGACACTTTTATTTTTTTTATCGCATCTTCTCTTAATTTCCAGTTTTCTTTTTCTTTTTTATAATAGTAAAAATCTAAAATTTTTAGATATTCCAAAACAGAAATTAAGACAAGAATTTTAAATATTCCATAACCTGCTAAAAAATATACATAAAAAATATAATTTGACAAAAAAATAAAAAGTGTATGAAAAACAATGTCTAAAATCATGCTAAAAATAAAAAAATATGTGTAAACCCACATTTTAGGCCTACAGATATCGTTTTCTTTAAAAAACATGTTTTCTTTTATAAGCCTACCTACATATATAGTGAATGATTGAAACCCTCTTTTAGACCAGGGGATATCTTTTTCTTTTAGAGATGATTTCTTCAAAAATAATACATATACAGTGAGAGACCAGCTTCGTGCTGTATTTCCTAAATATACAGAACTGTAGTTTACAACAAAGCTGCTTAGTACTGAAATAAATAATGCTGACGTTACTTTTAAATTAAGAATATTCATCAAAGTAATCCTTTTAAATATTCAGAAATAAAGTTTATCGCCTGGTCTATTGGGGTACTTATAATTGCTTTTCTCGCAACGGCGCCACAGAGAGCTTTGCTGGTTGCTTTTGCCAATGACTTTCCGTATAAGTTGCGTATTCCTTGTAAACCTTTAGCAGAAATTTTTCCTGCTAATCTTTTTTGTGTTGTTACTTTTATTATGTTGGTAATTCTACTTACACTTGCGTTTTTCATAACCATCGTTTTTATGTCTAATTTAAGCAAGCTACTAATTTGATGTGAAACAGCAGCAGTAACCGCACCAAACATACTTGCAATTACGGCTTTTTTATAATCAACGCTATATAAATCGCCACCGTTATCAATTAAATCTTCGCCAAAACTTTCCAAAAAACCAGTTGTAGCACCGATAGCGACAGAACTAGCTAAGCCAATGCCAGAAAACCCCGCAGCACCATTAACCGCACCCATAGCCCCAGCAAGTAGTGCTTTTTTCCAATTTATTGTTCCGTTTTCGGATTTTTGTTTATAACAACTATATCCGGCACCAACAGCAGCTCCGATAATCGCGCCAATTATTATTGCACTTAAAAATAATTGACCATCTTTATCAATGTAATTAACAGGGTTATTTTTACAGTAACAAAACAGGTTAT
>CAUUGG010000004.1:0-65900 GCA_963544825.1 uncultured Acholeplasmataceae bacterium | reverse complement strand
GGCTACACATACACATTTGTACACTGGCAAGACAAGGCACTAATGAACAATGAGTATAAAGAAGTGACTCCATTTGATTTTGCTAATACCAAAATTACTAAAGCCACAACTTTAGTTGCTTACTTTAAATAAGAAGTGTCTACCGCTAACTATACGATTAACCATGTTCTGCCTGGTGTTGAAAAAATCGCAGAAAGAATTGTTACAGAAGTTAAAACTGGCAAAGTAGACAGCACAGTCTCTGTTTCTGAAGCAAATGGTTTACAACAATACTTAACTGCTGGTTTTGATTTACCTGCGCAAACTGAAACTAAGAAAATTTTGGCAAATGGACAAACTACTTTTACCTTAACCTATGTGCGCCGTAAATTTAATGTTGTTTATGACTACAATTCAGGTGAGTTAAATGGTGAAGACAAAAAGACAGTTGAGTATCAATATGAGCAAACTTTAAAAGACGTCAGTCACCCTATTAAAAAAGACCAAACTGGACAAAAAGTTTATCGTTTTGTCGGTTGGATAAATCAAGAAACTGGTAGTTTACTTGATTTTGACTACCCTGTAAAAGTTACCAAGCCATTGCTTTTAAAAGCCAAATGGGAAGAGAAAGTCAACACTCGCCCAGTTTACCTAAAGATGATCTGGGAGAATTTAGACGGTACACAAGACGAAGTTAAAGAGGCTTTAGTTCAAAAAGAAAAACCAGTTGGTAAACTACTGAAAAGCGACGATTCAGATGTTCAAAGAACTTTGTCTCAATTCAAAGCAAATCATCCACATCCTTTCCATCACGACGAAGTGTTTTCAGCCAACTCTACAACTGCAATAGACGTTGAACATAAGACAGAAAAACAATATTTGACTTTTTACTTTAAAGCCAAAACTTATAATGTTGACTTCAACCGCACAGGATTGGTAGATCAATCAATTGCAGATATTTTAAAACGCACTAACGTCTTTAAACATTCAAATAAAATTTCTGCTGAGTTAATAGAAGCCATGAAAAATGTTAAAAAACCAGCAGATGACTACAATGACTATGAGTTTGAAAAACTAATAGATGAGTCAACTGGCTATGAACTAGATATCAACACTCCATATAATAGAAACCTAGTTGTTAAACCCGTTTTTAAAACAAAACCTGTTTTAGTATCAGTAACTCCAAAAGCAACAGACGCGGATGTTGATAAGGTCAACAGCCAAACATGGCCAGTTCAAAAAGTATTTGCAGGTCAACCTTTTAACTATCTGCCACTAGGCACTAACATTAAAAAAGGTTGGAAGTTCTTAGGTTGGACAACTCAGCCAGGTGGTCCAGTTCAACAAATTACAATAAGCAGAACTACAAGTGAAGTTTATGCTGTGTTTGCTCCAACTGAAACTACTTATACAGTTAGACATATCCTTGAAGGAATTGAAAATGAAATTGACGAAGTTGTCAAAGAAATTTACGGCAAGGCTCAAACTAACGACACCGTCACAATTTCTAAAAGCAACCGTCTAACTGAGTTTGACTCAGGTTTTGTTGTCAAAACACCTAGTCAAAGCAAAGTTATTCAGGCAGACGGCTCTACTGTGTTTGAACTTAGATACGAACGCAAAACTTTTGAAGTTAACTTTACTGTAAACTACAACAACCGTATCAAAGACGCCAGTGTTTCTCAAAATCCAGAAACTCAAAAAATTAAGTATCAAGGTAAGGTTAAAAAACCGTCAACTAATCCAACAATTGAAAAACCTGGTCGTACTTTTACCTTTAAACATTGGCAAAACGAACTGGCTATGAACGGGCAGTACACAGAACAGCCTGAGTTTAACTTTGCTGACCACAAAGTTACACAAAGTCTAAATTTAGTTGCTTTTTTTGCTGAAGACATATCTAGCGCTAAATATACAATTAAGCACATTATCAAAGGAGTTGATGGTTCTCCAGATAAAGAAATTATTGAAACTAAATACGCAGAAATTAACTCACAAGTCACAGTTAACCGTAATAACCGTAAAGACAACTATGACCATGGCTTTGATGTGGAACAACAAAATCAAACTAAAAAAATAGAAGCCGATGGTTCTACTTCATTTACTTTAGTCTACACACGAAAAACTTACCGTATTAACTTTGAAGTTAACTACAACAACACATATTTCTCAGGTGCCACTCCGTCTGTAGAGCCAGATCAAATCGTTGGCTTTGAAGGTAGAATTAAGAGACCAAATAACCACCCTACCTTAACAAAACTAGGCTACACCTTTAAGTTTATTCACTGGCAACTTAAAGACGAAATGAACGGCAATTACTCAAAAGTTTCTGCTTTTGATTTTGGCAATGTTCAAGTTAACAGAAACTTAACGTTGGTTGCTTATTTTGAGTCTGGCATAACTAACGCTAAATATACAATTAAGCACATTATCAACGGAATTACTGGACAGACCAACAATCAAGAGATTGTTGACAACAGCCGAACTGCGCAAATTGGTAGTTTAGTTACAATTAACCGAGAAAATCGTCTACCAGGTTACGACGAAGGCTTTATTGTTGATCAACAAAACCAAACTCAAGCAATTAAAGCAGATGGTTCAACTGTTTTTACCTTAGTGTATCGTCGCCGCACATTTACCGTTTCTTTTGAAGTTAACTTTAAAGGCAATCACTTTAAGGATGTCGAGGCTTCTAGTCAAAGCCCGCAAACTGTTGAGTATGAAGGAAAAGCTATTAGACCTGCTCAATACCCAACTATTCAAAAACAAGGCTTTAACTACAAATTCATACACTGGCAACTTAAAGACGATATGAACGATACATATCGTTTCGTAAGTGAGTTTAACTTCAACACTAAAATCACTAAAAACCTTACCTTGGTTGCCTTCTTTGAAGAAACTGTAACCACAGCAGGCTACATCATTCAACACGTCATTGAAGGTGTTGACGACATTAAGACAAAAACTATTGAAGACCTTAAAGTCACTGTAAACGTCGGAACTAAAGTTACAGTTAACCGAGACAACCGCTTAGTTGGCTACGACGAAGGCTTTAATATTGCTGATCAAACTCAAACTAAAATTATTGAGGCTAACACCACAACTTACTTTATCTTAAGATATTTCCGCAAGCAGTATAAGGTTAACTTTGAAGTTAACTACAATGGTAATTATTTTAGTGATGTTGCTGAGTCTCTTGAACCTAGCCAAACAATTAAGTATCAAGGAAAGGTCCGCAGACCTGAGTTTGCACCAACCATGATTAAAGAAGGCTACACTTATACCTTTAAACATTGGCAGTTGAAAACTGACATGAACGGTGAATATAAAGAAATTTCTGCTTTTGACTTTAGTTCAACTACTGTCAGTCAAGATATTACTTTAGTTGCTTTCTTTGAAGAAAAACAAACTACTGTAAACTACACTATCAAGCACGTGTTGCCTGGTGTTGACAATATCCCTGAAAAAATAGAACTTGAAACTAAAATAGGCGTTGTAAACTCAATAGTTAAAGTAACTGAGGCTGACCGTCTAGCTAGACTAGAAGAAGGTTTTGAACTTGCTCCTTTTTCTGAAGAGAAAAAAATCCTGGCAAACGGACAAACCAGCTTTGTTTTAAATTACACAAGAAAAATCTTTACTGTAACTTACGACTACAATGGTGGCGAAGTTAACGGCAACTCACACACCGCAGTTCAGTATAAATATGAGCAAATTATTAAAGATGTTAAACATCCTACTAGACTTGACCCTAATGCCGAAATAATTTATAAATTTACCAGATGGGTAAATGCTTTGGACAACTCAAGTATCTCATTTGACCCAGACAATAACCCAACTGCAGTAACCAGCGACCTTACTTTGAAAGCGAAGTGGCAAGAAACTCAAGCCACTCGCCCTGTCTATGTTCATTTAGTTTGGGAAACTCTAGACAACTCACCAGATGAAGTTAAAGAATTGCCATATCCAATTGACATGACAATTGGCGGGAAAATTGATTTAAAAAGATTTGATTCAATTATTAGTGAATACTTGCGAAACAATCCACATCCAAACCACATAAGCGACTACACAAAGAGTCAAAACACCGTATTTGAATTGGTAGTAACGAAAGAAAAAGACAAGAAGTTTTTAACTGCTTACTACAAGGCCAATACCTACACAGTTAGGTTTTATACATATAACGAAACCGATTCTTCTTCTATTTCTGACTATATTAAAAACGGTGAGACAGTTAAATATTCACAAACTGTTTCAAAGAAATTCTTAGATGAACTTGCTCAAATCAAACCTATCACAACAGACCAATATTTTGACTATGAGTTCGATCGCTTTTTAGTTTCAGGCACTAAGTTTGACCCGACAGTTGCCTACAACAAAAACATATACTTAGAGGCTAAATATAAAAAGAAAAAAGTTGTGGTTGAAATCACTCCAACCGTTGACGACGAAGACTTAGACAAGGTAGAAAACCCAACATGGCCATCTATTCAAGCAACTGCTGGCAATTACTTTAGGTTTAATACAAACATTAACGTCAAAAAAGGCTGGAAGATTGCAGGTTGGACAAATGCTCCAAAAGAAAAACCAGGTGATTTTATCATCACTAGAAATACTACTAAAGTCTACGCAGTATTTGCACCAGACTACACTACCTACACAATTGAGCATATTTTTGAAGGAATTGAAGGCGATATCCCCGAAGAAGTTCGCACAGTTACCAGAAGAGCAATTTCTAATACCTATGTAACTGTTGATGGCAAAGATGGTATGTGGAAGTACTACCATGGTTTTACAATGTCAGATAGCCTGACTCAAAATATTGCACCAGATGGTTCTACCGTATTTAAGTTAAGATACATACGAAAAGTTTTTGAAATAACTTGGGATAGACATTTTATAAATTATTATTACTTTTCAAACCAAGGTCTAAAAATAAACGATATGCCAACTAAACTAATGCTTAAGTATGGTGCAAAAATACCAAAACCTTTAATTGACCCTAAAATTGTTTTCCACGGCCGCACTTATAAATTTAAACACTGGCAAGACAGCAAAGAAATGAATGGTGCATATTTAGAAACCACTGCTTTAGATTTTAGTACTTACAGAATTGCCGGACCTGTTGACCTCTTGCCTTTCTTTGAAGTTGAAATTCACAGAGTCAATTATCAAATCGTTCATTACCTTGAAAAACAAGGTGAGTCTGCTGATCTAAACGACAAGTACGACGAAATTATTGAAACTAAGAAAGACCAACTAGTTGAATTGGGTGCAAAATACGAAGCGTATCCTAAATTAAACAATGACCTTTACTTTTTAGATAAAACTAAATCAAATCAACTAACAGCTGACTTAACACCAGGTGACAACACAGTTAAAGTTTATCAGTACTATTCACTTAAATCCATAACTGTATACTACAAAAAAGAAACCCTCGACCATTATCCAGAAGGTGTGAAAGTTAAAATGACTCGCTTGGTTAATTTATCTCGCAAACTCCCAGATACAGATTCAGCAACATTTATTGGTTGGTCTAATTATCCTGATAATCTTGACGGTCCTTTAACTAAATTTACTGCCCCTATCACTAAGAAAGATATTTACTTATACCCGGTCTATGAAGCCAAAGAAAGAGACATTACATATGAAATCAGAAAGGAAAAGTTAGACGGTGAATACGAGATAACTAAATTTAAAAAAGATAAAGCAAAAATTGGTTCATTTTACGCCGCTAAATACGAAAACCCTGAACCTGAAAAATACGAAATGACTTTTTCAAATCCAACTATCACAGTTCACAAAGATGACAAATACAATGTTGTTACTATCTATTTAAAACTACATGTTTACAAAGTAACTTTCAATGTTGAAGGTGCACCACAAGATCTATACCAATTATATGAACGCAGACTTAAACATGGTGCTCCAATTGGCAAAATTCAAATAAGTCAGGTTGATTATTACGGCTTTGACCGTCTAGATTTCCGTATAGACGGCCAAAAAGTCAAAAAACACAATTTAGCCTACATTGAGACTTATTTAGTTACAAAAAACACAGAAGTCTCCTTGAAATTTGGTTGGTATGAAGAAACTAAATATCAGTACCCTCAAACTTTAGTAGAAAATCCAGGTAGTCTTGAAGCCGAAGAAGTTAGCGAAAGAACACTTAATTTCAACGCAAACGGCTTTGACCTTGTTGCTAAGTTCAGTCGTGTATTTGTAAAAGACACGCAAGGCAATCGCTATGAGAAATATAACGGCAAATACTTTAAGTTTGAAGATGTTGTTTGGAAGAAACTAGCTAAAAAAGAAAGTCTAATGACTGAAAAAATTATTGACTTTTCGCCATACACTATATCTGCAAACCGTGGTTGGGCTGCATATGAATTCAAAAACTCAATTTTCAAAGCAATGCTTAAAGATATTGCCGCAGTTATGGGAATTGCCGAGCTTACACCACCTACCTGGTCTAATGGCGACAACGCTCTTTATCCTTCTATAAATCCAAGTAAGATAAACAAATTAGTTAAAGAACCTACAGATTATGCAAAAGAAATTCTTGGGCCTTGGACTGCCGCTACTATGCAAATTTATCGTGGTATTGATTTTGCTAAACTAATTCCGGCTAGTTTAACTCAATATTTGTCTAATTGGAATTTTGAAGATGATAAATACAACAACCAAAATAAACGCCAATACGCATATCTTACTGCAGAAGTTTATAAAAATTATAACGGCTATATTGAAGGTATAACAGGTGTTTATCGCCAAAATTCAACATATTTTAGTAATACTGCATACTCAATGAACTTCATTGGCGGAGTTGTACCTACTCGTCCATACATTTATTCTTAAACTTTTATTTAATTTACCAACGCTAAAATAAAAATTAAAAAGTTTAATAAGGGCATGCAATATGCACGCCCTTATTTTTATTTACTTAAATTTTTTTCTCAAAATAACATTAGGTTGCTTTCTTAAATTTTTTTAGGCAACAAAATTCATTTAAGCTCAAAATGCAAAATCATTTTCAGTTAACTTTAATTCAAAAGATACGAATTTAAAAAACTGATAGGTACCCCATTTTCTGGACAAAGGAAAGGGTATCTATCAAAACTAGGTAAATGGTACTTTTTGTTTAATTACCAATTAACTTTTCCTTAAATAAAAAGTAAAGTAAATCGCTATCTACAGACGGAGCAATTAAATCAGCATTCTCTTTTAACTTAACACAATCTGAGTTTTCCATGCATACTGCTACGTCTGCATGTTTTAACATTTCAAAATCATTTTCACCATCTCCGACTGCTATTACTTTGCAATCTTTTTCAATTAGCTGATTTTTGGCCAAATAACTTTTTAAAATTTCAATTCCTTTTTGTTTAGAAAAACCTTTTAAAGTGCAGTCTAGTCCTTTTTGTTTATTCCAAAAATAAAAGTCCAAACTACTAAAACTATTTTTAATTGAACTCAAGTCTTCAGGATAGTTTGATGACAACCACAGTGAGTATATTTCTTTACTCAAAATACTTTTATAATTTGCTAGTTTAAACTCTTTTTCGCGCATTTTTTCTGCGCTGTCGTGCATATTCGCGTAATAAGCAAACTTACTTGTTGTAAATCCAAGGTTAACTCGTTTAATCGCACAAAATTCGTTTAATTTAATGACTTCGTTGTTGGAAAAACAATGTTTTGAAATTAACTTTTTTTGGAACTCAATATATTGTCCGTTTGAAAGTACTAAAAAATCAAGATACTTTAAAACTGGTTTTAAAACCTTGATTTTGGGTTTACCGCGTCCTGTTGCAACTCCACAGAGAGTTTCGTTATTTTCACTCAACTCTTTAAGTAATTTTCTTGTGTTTGGCAAAATTTGTCCGTGTTTTTTGGAGTATAGAGTGCCATCAATGTCAAAAACAAAAATTTTTTTAATCATTTACAAAAACTCTCCCTGTGCAGTTAATTAAGGCCAAGACCCTTAAAGGCACTTGCTCTGCTTTGTATATATTATATTATGGTAAAATACTTAGGTATGCACGGAGGAATTATACATATATGAAAATAGAAAAATTAGAAAAAAATCAAATAAAAGTGACAGCAAAAGTTTCACTTTCTGACTTTGAAAGCGGACTTGATTACGCATATCAATTAGTAAAAGAAAAAGTAGAAATCAAAGGTTTTAGAAAAGGCCAAGCACCGCGCTCAATTTATGAAAACAGATACGGCAAAGCTTCTCTTTTCAACGACGCTTTAAACTTTGTTATTAACGCTAAGTTTGAAGATGTACTTTTTGCCAAAGAATACGAAGTAGTAGCAGAGCCTACTAACGTTGAACTAAATCCAAAAGAACCAAAACTTGCTGAAGAAGAGTTTGAAGTTATTTTAACAATTCCAGTAAAACCAGAAGTTAAACTAGGTTTATACAAAGGTATTGAAATTAAAAAACCCAACACTAAAGTAACTGCTAAAGAAGTTGATGAAAAAATCACTGAAGAATTAAATCGCTCTGCTAAACTAGTTGCCAAAGATAAACTAGTTGAAAAAGGAGACACTGCCAACATTAACTTTGAAGGTTTTGTTGACAACGTGGCTTTCCCCGGTGGAAAGGGCACTGATTTTGATTTAAAAATTGGCTCAGGTCAATTCATCCCTGGTTTTGAAGAACAACTAATTGGCCTAAAAGCAGGCGAAGAAAAAGATGTTAACGTAACTTTTCCAGAAGACTACCAAGCTGCTGACTTAAAAGGTAAAGCTGCTGTTTTTAAATGCCGTGTTAACTCAGTTAAAGTATCTGAACTTCCTGCTTTAACCGACGAGTGGGTAAAAGAACTAAAAAAAGATAAAATTGAGACAGTTGAACAATATAAAACTCACATGAAATCAGTTATCACTCAGCTAAAAGAAAAACAAGAAAACGGACGCATCAAAAAGGAAGCCCTTGAAGAGGCATCAAACAACGCAGTTATTGAAATTCCGGATGCCATGATTGAAGCGCAAGCCAATCGCAACCGCCGTCGTATTGAAGAAAGTCTGAAAGCCTATGGTTTAAACTACACACAATACTTAGATATGACAGGTAAAAAAGCAGAAGACGCGCTAGCCGAAGAGAAAAAAGCAGCATACGAACAAATTCACGAGGCCTTAACACTAGACGCAATCGCGATTGCCGAAAAACTAGAGGCAACTGATGCAGAAATTGAGGCTCATTTTGCCGCAATCGCAAAACAATACAACACCTCAGTTGAAGAAGTTAAAAAACAACTAACCAAAGAAAACGTAGCAAAAGACTTAAAAGTTGGAAAAGCACACGACTTTATTGTCAAGAATGCTAAACTAGTATAAAAATGGATTTAAATCAAGAAAACTTACTGCCTGTTGTTCCACTTAGAAACTCAGTACCACTACCAGCCACTTCACTTCGGCTAGACATCGGCAGACCAAGTTCTGTCAAAGCCCTTGACGCCGCAGAACGCGGAACTGGCAAACAAATTATTTTGTTAATTCAAAAAAACCCAGACATTGAAAATCCAGAGCAAAAAGACTTAGAGCAGTTTGGGGTAATCGCCAAAGTTGGCTTTAAAATAAAAAATGACCTGCCAGGCACAGAAACTTCATATAAAGTTAAATTCCATGTCTCTAGACGAATTAAACTAATAAATTACTTTCCTGCATCTGGCCAATCTCCATTTGCTTCGTGTTCCTTTGAATTTGCAGATGTAGAAAGCCAAAACTTATCTGAAAAAGCCTTGGTTACTCAAAAACTGTTAGTTGAAAAAAACCGTGAGTTTTTAAAATCAGCAGCAGGTGACACCAAAGAACTTTACAACGCTGAGTTTAATTCAGCCGAAGAACTTTATCTGCTTGGCAATAGTTTAACTCGTGAGTTTACGCGCAGATTAAACTACCTAAACGCAAACACCATGGAAGACTTACTTAAAACTGCGTTAATTGACTTTGAGTATTTGTCTATGACGAATTCCTTGGAGAAAAAAATTCAAGAAGAAGTACAAAGATCGATAGACGAAGCACAACGCGAGTATTTTTTGCGCGAAAAAATGAAAGCGATTCAAAATGAGCTTGGGGATCGCGCACGTAAGATAGATGAAATTGAGCAAATCAGAGCAGCAATATTGGCTGCTAAAATGCCTGCGCAAACTGAGGCTAACTTACTTAATGAATTAAAGAAATACCAAACTGCATCTTCTTATTCTCCTGAAGCTGGTTCTATTAAAACCTACCTAGATTTTGCAGTCTCTCTTCCTTGGAACAAATTTTCAAAAGACTGCACTGACATTAAAAAAGTCAAAACCGCACTTGACAAAAAACACTATGGATTAAAACAAGTTAAAGACAAAATTCTTGAGTACTTGTCTGTCCAAATTAAGACCAAAAAAGTCCCACAAGCAATTCTTTGTTTAGTCGGACCTCCAGGAACTGGAAAAACCTCTTTAGCAATTTCTATCGCCGAGGCTTTAAATAAACACTTTACCAAAATCTCTTTAGGGGGTGCTGACGACGAGTCTGATATCCTTGGTTTTCGCCGCACATACGTAGGGGCTCTGCCTGGCCGAATTTTAAAAGGTATGGTTAAAGCCGGCACTAAAAACCCGCTTTTCTTACTGGACGAAATTGACAAAATCGGCAAATCACACCGTGGAGATCCAGCGGCTGCTTTACTTGAAGTCCTAGACCCTTCGCAAAACTTTCGTTTTGAAGACCACTTTTTAGAAGAACCGTTTGATCTTTCTAAAGTTATGTTTATCACAACTGCAAATTACTTAGAAAACATTCCAGAACCTTTAATGGATAGAATGGAAATTATTCAGTTAAGCAGTTACACTGAAGTTGAAAAATACCACATTGCCACCGAATACTTAATTCCAGATAACTTAAAACTAGCCGGAATTAAACCAGGTCAATTAACGTTTACAGACTCAGGTATTTATAAACTAATTCAACACTACACTCGTGAAGCCGGAATTCGCGAACTAAACCGACTAATTGGCACAATTTCTCGCAAGTTTGTCAAAAAACTCTTGGCCAAAGAACTAACTGCTTTAGAAATAAATGAGAGCAACTTAGAGGAATACCTTGGTAAGTTCAGATTTTTCCACAATATCGCAGATCAAAAAGATCAAGTCGGAGTTGTAACTGGCCTTGCTTATACTGCGTATGGTGGTGATACTTTGAAAATTGAGGCAAACACCTATGCTGGCAAAGGTGACGTGGTTTTAACCGGAAAACTAGGAGATGTTATGAAAGAGTCTGCGATAACCGCGCTTTCTTTTGTGAAATCTAAAGCCGATGAGTTTGGAATTGATCCCGAAATTTTTGCAAAAAACACTATTCACATCCACGTGCCAGAAGGCGCTGTTCCCAAAGACGGACCAAGCGCGGGTATCACTATGTGCACAGCAATTGTTTCGCTTTTAACTAATAAACCAGTTAAACACACAGTCGGAATGACTGGAGAAATTACTTTAACCGGCCAAATTCTGCCAATTGGCGGTTTAAAAGAAAAAGCAATTTCTGCACACCGCTCAGGCTTAAGACAAATCTTGATCCCAAAAGACAACGTTCGCGATATTCAAGACATTCCAGAAGAAGTACTTAAGGACCTTGAAATCACACCAGTTGTTGAAATTAAAGAAGTCTTAAAAGCAGCCTTACTGGCTTAAAACTAAACTCTGCTAAATGTTTGTAAAATCAGTATTTGATTTAAAAACTAAACCGACTGGCTTACCCGAAGTTTTGCTGCTTGGCCGCAGTAACGTGGGTAAATCTAGTTTTATTAACAACTTTTTTCAAAGCAAAATCGCAAAAGTTTCTCAAAAACCTGGCAAGACTATTGCACTTAACTACTTTAAATATAAAGACTTGTTTTACTTAGTAGACACTCCAGGTTATGGATTTGCTAAAGTTGATTTTAAAACCCAAGAGAACTTCACCCGTCTACTTGGAACTTACATCGGCACAAAAGACTACGCTTTAGTTTTGATGTTAATAGATTTTTATGTAGGTCCTACTCAAAAAGACTTAGAGATGTACGAATATTTAACATCTAAAGGAATTTGCCCTTTAATCTGTTTTACTAAAGTAGACAAGGAAAAAAAATCTATGGTATTTAGTAAGAAAAACCAATTTCAAAAGCAGTTTCCAAACTCTAAATTGTTTTTTGTAAATAATGAAGTTGCTTTTTCTAGTCAAGTACTAATTGAACACTTAACTAATTATTTTAAGGAGAAAACAGCATGAAAAAAATTATTATCATGACCGATTCATCCCCAGATATTTCGCCTGAATTTAAAAAAGCAGCCGAAATTTTTCAGTTTCCTTTCCAAATTACTTTCAATGAAGAAACTTTTCCTGACAACGGCGAAAATGACGCACTTGAGTTTTTTGCCAAAGTCAATAAAGCTAAAACTCAAGATGTTCCAAAAACCGCAGCCCCTAGTCCAGAGGTTTTTCTGAGTCTTATTGAAAGTCAACTAAAAGGAAACAACTACTATTTAGTTTACTTTGGAATAGGATCTAGATACTCAGCCTCTTTAAACTACTTCCAAGTTGCCCTAAAAAACTTAGCGCCTGAATATAAAAACCGCACTTTTTTTATAGACACCTGGCAAATTGCTTCAGGTGTAACTATGCTAATTAAAAAGGCTGTTGAAATTAAAGACCAAGTTCAGTCAATTGATGAATTTTTAAATTTCTTAAACGAATACAAAAAAGGGATGGTTATTGAGTTTATCTCAAAAGACCTTAGCTACCTAAAAAGAAGTGGTCGAGTATCAGGAATGCAGTCGCTAATTGGCTCTATTTTGCAAATCAAGCCAATTTTCCATTCAGAGCAAAACGATATTTTGCCAAGAAAGTCAATAGGCACACACATCAAAGCCCTAGAAAATGTGTTTAATGTTTTTTTTGAACACTACCAAAAAGGCGAGATTGACGAAAAAACTGTGGCTATTGCAACCATTGAAGATGAACGCTTTGCTAAATATTTAGAAGACAAAATAAGTGAGCATTGTCCTGATATCAAGACAGTTCGCTCGTTTTTAACTAAAACTATTTGTGTGCACTCTGGTGCTAACATCACCGGGATTTGCTATCACGTCAAAAAAGCAAGTTAATTAAAAACAACATAAAAATGGATAAAAAATATAGTTTTGCAAACGATAGTTTAATTTATGAGCGTTGGCTTGAAGCCAATGCTTTTTTGCCAGCCCAAAAAGGCAAAGGTTTTACTGTTGTAATCCCGCCGCCAAATATCACCGGAATTTTACATATTGGCCATGCTTACGACAACACCCTTCAAGACGCCGTAATTCGTTTTCAAAGAATGCAGGGCAAAGCCGCACTTTATTTTCCTGGAACTGACCACGCAGGCGTGGCAACTCAGGCTAAAGTTGACGCTAAGTTAAAAGAACAAGGCACTAACCGTTTTGAAATCGGCAGAACTGAGTTTTTAAAAGCAGCCTGGGACTGGAAAACAGAGCACGAAGACACAATTCGTCGTCAATGGCAAAAAATGGGACTGTCTTTAGATTATTCTCGTGAACTTTTTACACTTGACAAGGGACATTCTGAAATCGTTGCAAAGCGTTTTATTGAACTTTATGAACGAGGTCTAATTTACAGAGACTACAAAATTATTAACTGGGACATTCAGGCAAAAACCGCACTTTCAAACATAGAAGTCGTGCATAAAGAAGGTAAGTCTAAACTTTACTTTATTAAGTATTTATTTAAAGGAAGTGAAACTGACGGAGTTGTGGTTGCAACTACTCGCCCAGAGACTTGCTTTGCCGACCAAGCGTTAATGGTTAATCCGAAAGATGAAAGATACCGTGCGCTAATTGGTAAAACTGTTTTAATTCCGACTACTAACATAGAAATTCCTATAATTGCAGATGAATACGTGGAAAAAGACTTTGGAACAGGTGTTGTAAAAGTAACCCCTGCTCACGACCCTAATGATTTTGAAGTTGCCAAAAGACACAATCTAGCCAAACCACTTTGTATGCACGAAGACGGAACTTTAAATGAAATGGCTGGCAAATATCAAGGTCAAGACCGTTTTGTTTGCCGCGAAAATTTACTTGTTGATTTAAGTAAAACAGGTCAGTTTATTAAAGCTGAAGAACACCTTAACTCAGTTGGCTACTCTGAACGTACAGACACAGTAGTTGAACCTAGACTTTCACTACAGTGGTTTTTAAAAATGGATTATTTTTCTAAACTAGCGCGTAGTTCTAAAACTAAATTTTATCCCGCTAGATTCAAAAAAATTTTTATCAACTGGATGACAGATACTCTAGACTGGTGTATTTCTCGCCAAGTTTGGTGGGGACACCGTATCCCAGTTTGGTATAAAGGCACAGAAATTAAAGCACAAATTGAGTCACCTGGCGAAGGTTGGTGCCAAGACGAAGATGTCCTTGACACCTGGTTTTCCTCATCTCTTTGGCCGCTTTCTTGTCTTTCTCAAAAACCAGGGGACTTTGAGCGTTTCTTTCCGACTCAATTGCTTGTAACCGGATACGACATAATATTTTTCTGGGTTTCTAGAATGATTTTCCAAAGTCTAGATATTGCCAAAACCGATCCTTTTAAAGAAGTTTTAATTCACGGACTAGTTAGGGCAGCAGATGGCCAAAAGATGTCAAAATCGCTTAATAATGGGATTAACCCATTTGACGTGATTAAAGAGTTTGGAGCAGACAGTCTAAGATATTTTTTAGTAACGTCATCTTCTCCTGGAACCGACATTAGATATGACCGTGTTAAAATTGAGTCTGCTTGGAATAATTTAAATAAACTTTGGAACATATCCAGGTTTATTTTAAGCGACTACACAAAACCTGTGAAAGCAGTTTTTGCCAAAACTCTGGCAGATAACTATATCTTGTCAAGTTTAAATGAAACTATTTTAAAATACACTCGTTTATTTAAAAAGTATGAGTTCCAAGAAGCCGCAAAAGTTCTGCAAAACTTTATTTGGCAAGACTTTTCATCTGAATACTTAGAAATTGCCAAAGTTCAAAAAAAAGCAGATGAACTTAAAGATAATACTAACAAAATTTTAGTCTACGTACTTAGCCAAATTCTAAAACTACTACATCCTATAGTTCCGTTTGTAACTGAAAACATTTTTTCAATGTATAACTCAGAACTTATAATTTCTGCTCGTTGGCCAAAGGCTAAAAAAGAGGACAACAAGGCTGTTTTTACGGATTTTGAAATATTTAAAAAAGTGCTTTTAATGCTACGTTCATATATAGCCGAAAACAAAATTACTAAAGCCCTATCTGTTACTTTAGTTGCTAAAAACGCAAAAACTAAAGCGATACTTTTTGAAAACCTGGAAAATATTCGGTCAATTTTAAAATTAGCGGAGCTGAACTTAGTAGATGCATGCCAAGTTGAATCTGCTGAGTTAATTGATGCTAATTTCTCAGTTTTTGTGCATGCAGAAAAACAAAACCCAGAACAACTAAAAGAACAGCTTAAACATCTTGAGGCTGAGATTAAAAGATCTGAGTCAATCTTAAATAATTCTGGGTTCTTAGCTAAGGCTCCTACTGCTAAAATTGATGCCGAAAAAGAAAAGTACGAAAAGTACTTAAAAGAGTTTGAAAAAGTTAAAAATGCACTTCAAAGATAAATTAAAACTTTTGCTTGAGCACCTTTATATTAGAATAGGCTACCCAAAAGATGAAAATATTTTGAGAATTAAAAAAGCCTTAAAATATTTAAATCTAGACTTTCAAAACACTTTTAAAGTCCACGTAGTTGGTACTAATGGTAAAGGCAGCACTGCGATTTTTTTAGCCAAACTTTTTGAGCGAAAATATAAAAAAGTCGGACTTTTTACCTCACCTCACTACATTGACTTTAGTGAACGTATTCAAGTTAACTCAAAACAAATTAGCGCAAAAAAACTATACCCTATTCTAACTACACTACTTTATGATGGTTTTTTTCAAGCCTATTCTTTTTTTGAACTAACTTTTTTAACGGCCTTGATTTACTTTAAAGCCCAAAATTGCGATTGTTTGGTAATTGAAGCTGGAATTGGTGCAAAAAACGATGTCACAAACTGTTTTAGATACAAAGCATCTTTTTTGACCAACATTGGACTTGACCACACTGAAACGCTAGGTGGCACCCTTGAAGATATTTTTGAGGAAAAAATCGCTACTTTGAAAGACCACCAGTTGTTTTTTACAAACGACTCAACTTTTTTTGAACAAATCAAACAAATTGGTGAAACCAACCACTCTCCGGTTTTTTTAACTGATTTTAATAAGTTTGATACCACTAAAGAAAATCAAGTCATATATGACAAAACCTATGTTTTTAAAACTAATTTTAACGAAGGCTTTTTAAAACAAAATTTGTCTTTAGTTTTAACTTATTTTCTAAATTTCACTGATATTTCTGTTAAAAAAATCCAAAAAACTTTGAAAAAAACAAAAATCCCTTTTAGATTTGCTAAATTAAAGTCAAACATTGTAGTAGATGGTGCTCACAATCCAGCAGCAATTTCGCAAATTATTCCTGAAATTAAAAAACTAAAAAATCCGTGTGTGGTGCTTTCTGTTTTAAAACCTAAAGACTACGCGGGTATTTTTAAACTTTTTTTAAAAGAAAAAATAGAGGTTAAGTATTTAGATTTTCCAGATATCCGAAGTTATCCATTTAACGAAATCAAAACTCCCCGCATTGAATATTTAAATTCGCTTACTAAACTTAACTTTAAAGACAATAAAACCTATGTTTTTACAGGTTCTATTCACTTTGTTGGCTATATAGTTTCTGAACTTAAAAAAAATAGAGTGCTTTAATAAGCACTCTATTTTTTTGAAAAACAACTTTTTAAAGAATAATTGTTTCTTTGTTTTCTATATCTTTTGTTTGGAACTTTAGTTTTGCAATTTCGTCTCTTAGGTAGTTGGCTTTTAAATATAGTCCAACGATTCCAACAATTGAAACAAAGAAACCAACAATTAACAGAATATCGTGAACTTTTTTGATGTCAAACTCGTTAACTAACGAAATAATGTAAAAAATTAAATAAGTAATACTAATAGCAATTATTCCAGTGGAAAAGACAATCATTGCAAATATGTATAGTCCGAATAAACTCGTTAATAAAAACGGTAATACGAGTAAAACAAAAACCGGTATAAAAACTAATGAGCATAACAACACTATTGATAAAATAAACGCTGTTTTTGTTTGTTTTAAACTTCTTTCAAGTTTTTGTAGTTTAATATCTTGCATTAAGCACCTCTCAATACATAAAAATTATATCTCATAAACAAGGTAAAACAAAATTGTTGGCAAACATTGGAAAACCTGTTATGTTTAAAACAAATTCCAAAACCTACACTAACTACCTGTAGTAAAATCATATCCACATGTTAAGTTTTTATTGTTAAATTAGTTGAAATATTCAGAAAAATTTTATACAATTAAAAAGTATGTGGTCCGCTGCAACTCAAATAATTTTATTAAAAATTAGCATGAACACATTCTTTTAAAATCTTACAAGGAGGACCCAATATGAGTTTAAAAGGTCAACAATTACTTGCTGAGTTAACAAAATCTTACTTAAAGCAAGATGTTCCTAGTTTCGGACCTGGTGATAACGTTAAAGTACACGTTACCATTAAAGAAGAAAAACGTACCAGAACCCAGTTGTTTGAAGGTTTGGTAATTAAGAGACAAGGTAGAGGAGTTTCTGAAACTTTTACTGTAAGAAAAATTTCTTACGGTGTTGCAGTTGAAAGAACTTTCCCAATCCACTCACCGCTAATTGCCAAAATTGAAGTAACCAGACACGGTAAAGTACGCCGCGCTAAACTTAACTACATCCGCAATCTTTCAACTAAGGCTGCACGTATTAAAGAAGTTAGAAAATAATTTTATTTTAACTTGAAAAACATTTTAAAAGCCCCACATTGTGGGGCTTTTAATTTACTTGTTAGTTTAATTCAAAGTATTGTTTTAAGATTGGTTTCTTTAAAAGTGCTTGTTTTTCTTCGTCAGTTAAGTATTTTTTGTCAACAATAACTTCACCAACATATTTTTTAAACCAACTTACAGACATCGGATAAATTCCTGAAAACCCAGGTTCAGTTCCCCATGAGTTTTCTACTTTAAACTTAGAAACTTGTTTTTTAACTTCAGAAAAACCAGTGAAAACCATGGCGTGGGTTAGTCTTAGTTCCTGCATTTCAATTCTGTCTTTTTCTGAGTACTCCAAATCTAGACCAAAAATTTCTTTCCACGCAACCGTTTCACTCGCAAAATGTTTAGAGTCGCTTTCTTTGCCAACATCACAGGCAAACCAAACAGGTAAGTTGTCTCTAAGTTGTGAAACAGTTAGTTCAATTAGTCTTTGTTTAGGTAAGTTAAACTCAACTTGGCAAGGCGCGCCTTCCATGTTTGTGCAGTACTCAAGTTCATAGGGTTGCATAAACTTAAAATCACGTGAGCAGTCTGAAGACACAGTCACGTAGTCATCTAAGCTAATGTCTACGTATTTTTGAAAGAAAGTTTGTGGAGTTAAGTTACGTTCAATGTGGTATTTTTTGTCTTTGTCAGTATATTCAAAGTCAAATTTTTCAATTGGTGTTGGCATTGAACTAGAAATAACTTTAAAAGCATCTAAAAATGCTTTTTCTCTAAGTTCACGATTTAATTCAACTTTACCTGCTTTGAAATTACTTTGAGCATCAGCTGCGTATTTTTTGGCAATTAAAGTAATTAAACTTTGCATATGGTGAGTATTTGAAGTTTGCGCGTTTTCAGGTTGCACTGATTTTGGCACAATTCCGTATTTTTTAACTAAGTTAACAAAGTATTGCCAGTAGCCACCGTCTCCGGTTAGCGGTTCGTTAATGAACATAAAACGACGATCTTCTGGGTCTAGACTTAAGTTT
This sequence comes from uncultured Acholeplasmataceae bacterium, assembly GCA_963544825.1. Lineage (GTDB taxonomy): Bacteria > Bacillota_I > Bacilli_A > Acholeplasmatales > Acholeplasmataceae > CALISC01. Next base: position 46,968 of record CAUUGG010000004.1, on the reverse strand, counting down.
TTGTCAATTACTGAAAAAAAGTAATTTACTTTTTCAAGCAAATCGTAGTATTGCAAATAAGAGTGAGAAAGTTCAAAACTCTCAAGTTTTAATTTTTTTGCTATTTGATATCTTAAAAAAGTTAAACCTGAAAACATCCAGCAACGACCAGACTGTTTTTGGTTTGAGATATTTAAACCAGGGATGGTGTGCGAAAAATGAGTGCTAACTAGTTGTTCACTTTCTTGAACATAGACAACATCTGCTAATTTAGAGCGAACAAGCGCTCTTTTAATTGCACTAAGTTGTTTGTTCTTTGTGAAACTTTTGTTGTATTTTTTAAGCAGGTCTTTTGAAATTTCCATAATTATTTTCCAACTGGAGTTAAAATACCTTGGTCAATTGCCTCTGGGTAAGGGTATTTTTCTTCACGCATTCTAGCAAAAATCACGTAAATTAAACCGTGTTCATAGTCTATTCTGGTAACTACTCCATAACTTCTTTCTTTTTCTACTTTGACTTTTTGGCCAATTAGTTTTTTGTCTTCTATTCTGTCCATAAATTAGTACCTCTTTGGTTTTAATTTTACCACGAAATGGCTACTAAACCTAAAAAAAGACGGTTTTTTCGTGATTTTAAAAATAAAAAAACGAGATTTTTAAATCTCGTTTTCACTTTCTAACTCGCGTATTGACTCTGTACTTTCTTGCATTTTACTAAATATTTCGCTAACTGAAATTGGTGCGAATAACTTACCTTGAAAACAAAGGTCTTTGATTTTTTTCAAAGAGTTAAAATCTTCTTTTTTAGTTAAGTCTTTGACAATTAAACAAGAGTTAGTTTTTTTAGTTTCAAGGGCAAACATCTTGATGAACTCAGTAAAACGAATACCGTCTGTGTATCTTTGAACAACTCCTTGAAAACCGTATCTTAAGTAAGCCAAGATATTTTTAGTAAATACTTTGTGTTTGTTTTGCTCAAGACTTTGTTTAAAGTTTTCAACTATGCCAGGCAGTTCTTCTTCGTTTGGAAAAAGGAAACATATGTGCGGTGCTAAATATTTGTATTTCAGTTTGCTGACTTGTTTTTTAAAGTCTAGAGACATTAAAGACTCCGCGGAAAGTGGCAGCAGAACATCAAATATTTGGCCAAATCTTTCAGTGGCTATGTTTAGTGCGTCTACAACTTCATTAAATAAAATGGTGTCAATTTCTGTGACTTTTCTGTGTTTTTTTGCAATCTCTTTGATTTCTTTAAAATCAAGGTCATAGCCGTCTAGACTAAAGCCCGCTTGGTAAAGCACAACATTTTTGCTTTCATCAACTATTGGCAAAAGCATTAACTTCAACTTATCCGGATAGTTTAAAATTAGTTTAATAACGTCGTCTTCAAAAATATCTTGGTGCAAGTCTTCTTTTTCAAAAATATGGAAAACTTTGCCGTTGGTTTTTGCAAGGTTTAATGCCAGGTCTGCAAACCTATAGATTTTTTTAAAAGTTTTGTTGTAAGTCGCAGTTGGATATCTAAGCGCAGAGGCAGTAAATAAAAAGGTTAACTCAAGGCAGTTTTGTTTGCCGATATTTTGTGTTTTTTTACTTAGTTCACTAAGTACATTACTCAAGGCTCTAATGTCATTAAAATCTACAAACAAAGCAAACTTGTTGTCTTGAATGAAGTAAATTGACTCAGTGTTGAAAAACTCTTTTAAGACATCTAGAAACTCAGCGATATATTTTTCTTGAAGTTCCAGTGAGTAAAGGTGGCGGTTGTCAAAGTTGAGTTCTATTAAAATAAGGGAAAACTTGTCAATCAACTTACTTTGGAAAGCGCGCTCAAGTTCAGTGTGTGAATACAGTCCGTATATATTGTTGACCTTTGCGGTTTCTGAAAGCGTGTTAATTGTACTTTGTTCTTCGTCGATGTCTAAAACTAGTGAAAATACCACAACTTTACCAAGCACATCTACAGAACTTGCAAGTTCCATGACTTGTTTTTTTCTCAGTCTATATTTTTGCTTTAGTGAGTTTCCTGGTTTTAAACTACAAGTTAAAAACTCTTTTTTGTAACTAATTTTGTCGTTACCTACAATTTGTGTGCAGTATTGGTCTAGCGTAGTTATTTCAACTCCATCTAAAAGCGTGCGCATTCCTGTGCTTAGATGAACTTGTTCGTCAACGTAGTATTTAAATGCTAGCGTTGTATTTTCTTTTAGTGTTGTAAATAAGTTAGTGATTTGTTTTAGTTTAAGTAAGTTTTTGTCTTTTTCAAAAACATCTAAAATAAGTGCAGATAGCAACTTAAAGTAAGAATACTCGCTTTCTTGAAAGTTTTGGCTTTGCACAACAAACTTTAAGTTTTTACTTAAAGAAAAACAGTAAAGTGTTTGGTATTCGGGTAGATAAGGACCGCCTGTAAGCGGGTTTTTAAACTCAGTTAAATCGCCTTGTTGGTATATTTTATCAAAGTTAACTTGCGCTAGTTTACTAAAAACTGTATCGGTTAACTGAATATCTTCAATATCTTTGTTGTAAAGTCTTTCTTTTTTGTAGTTATACAAAGTTTGGTTTTTTAAAATTACTAAATCGGCCGCAGGTACCAAAGCCTCGCTTTTAATTAAAAGACTTCTAAGTGTTTCTCTTAGACTCAGGTCTTGCGGAATTTTGGTATAAAAAGTCATGACGTCAAAGATGTTTTGATAAACTCTGGCTTCAACTTTTATGGCTTTTTCTTTTACTTCTAAAATAGGTTTAGAAACATCTTCTAGTGAAACAGCAGGTTCTTCGTCTAAATTTAACTTTGTCGTTTTGTCTTTTTTTTGCTGAAATTTAGCGATACGCTTTGCTGTTTTTTCTTCATTGTTGCGTTGTGAGTTTGCTTTAAAAAACTTAAGTTGAGCTTCTAAAAACATTAAAATTAAGTCATTGTCTGTTAACTTTAAAATGTCTTTTTCGTATTCTGACTGAATAATATCTGCGCGGTGGTTGTTTTGTTCACTAACTGCGATGCAGTAGTGGTAAACTTGTGAAATTACTTTATATTGGCTCATGCCTTTGCAATCTTTTAAAACTTGCTTTAATTCATCTGTCCAACCAAGGGCAAACAGCAATTTAAGTTCTTGCTCAAAGTCACGTTCATCAAATCTAGCATTCGCTTGATTTAAATAGTCATATGCTAAGTCTAATTTGTTTTGACTGACAAAAAAAGAAACCAGTTCTTTTAAATAGTATCTAGCGTAGGGTTCAGGTAAATCTGGTTTTTTAAGTTCAGAAATAACTTTTTCTGAGTCAAATTTTTGTTCTAATTTAAGTAAATTTGTCTCTAAGTAAACTAAATCAAAATCAACTTTGTATCCATATTTTTCTTTGATTTTAGAAAAAATCTCTCGAGCGTTTAGTGCACTACTACTTCTTAAATACGCCCAAAACCAATTAGTTAAAAACAAAAGATAATCTTTTTCTTCGGCTTCTTTGAACTTTGGCCAAACAGAGTTAGAAACTTCAATTGCTTCTTTGTGTTTGTGGTTTTCCAAAAGTATCTCTTGCATGAAAAAAACCGCACGACGGTAGTCTTGCAAAGAAATTGTATTTTTATCTAAAAAAGACTTAATGATATAAACCGTATCAACTGTGCGTTCAAGTAGCAATAATTTCTCTATATTCATTTCAAGTCCTTAATTGCTTCAATTGCTTTTTTAACTTCACTGTTCAAATAGAGCTCAATTTCTTGCCAATTTAAATTAAATAAACTTGCGTTTTCACTGCCTTTTTTAAAATTAGCGACAGCGTTCCAGAAAAGCATTTGAAAAAGACGTGCAAAAAGCACAGCTTTAATTTCTGTTTTACTTGGTTCTTTTTCAAAATAAAGTGTAAAATATTCTTTAATTTTAACTAAATTAAGCCCAGCGAAACTAGCGATATCTTCAATTGAGTACCCAGTTCTAGTAAACTCAAAATCAGAAATTAAAGGTTTTGCTGAGTATTTATCTATCAAAATATTGTCAGTCTGAAAATCACCGTGAATTTGACAAGGCGAAAATCTACTAAACAGTTCTTTGTATTCTGCTTTGAATAACTGATATCCTTCTTGGAAAACCGAATTATCGGCAATAGAATTAGACATTTTAATTGCATCTTCAATGCGACCGATGTAATCAAAAGGTTCTGTTTTTTTGATTTGATGAAGTGTTTTTAGTCTGAAAACCACTTCTTTTAAGCCAGGTTTAGCATCTAAGGAAGTCTCCACATATCTAGAAATTTTAATTCCGGTATCTGGGATGTGATAAATAGTTTTTGGACAAATTGAGTTTTTTTCAGCAATCTCTAATATTTTTTCTTCATCAATATATGAAATAAACGGATAAACAGGAAAGCCAGGGATTCGAATAGTGTAGAGTTTACCAAATACTTGAAACTTAAAAACAAAGTTTTGACGACCTTTTTCCAGTCTTTCTATAAACTCAGGTTCAAGACCAAAAGTTTCTTTAATAAATGCGCAGGCAGTTTTTTTAGGATCAAATAAAAAAGTCTTATTTTTGACTGATTTTATTAACTTAGAAATTGCTTGCCCGCGGTGGGAAATTTTATTTTTTTCGCTTAAAGAAAACTCACAAAAAGCACGTTTAGAACCGCGTGGCCAAAAAATGTTGTCATACAAAAAAGTATTTTTTACAAACTCAGCACGTGGTTTGACCTCGCCTTTAATTTCACCAGAAAAATACTTAGCCTCACCGTTAAAATAAAGACAAAGCGCTACTTTAAACAAGGCTTTTTTACTCAAACCCGCAAGTTTTTCAAATAAATTTTTTCCTTGGTCTTGAAAAATTTCTAATTCTTTTCTTTTAGTTTCAACACCAGGGTATCCTTTTAAGGCCTCTATTTCTAGTCCTGAGTCATCGGCGATAGTCGGTAAATGATACTTATTGAAAAAATAACGCGCTTTGATTAACGCGTTTTCTTGAAAAGTTTTACCGTATTCTTCAATTTTAGTTTGGTCATTTAAATCTATTAAAGAAATTATTTCAAATTCAGTATTTAAAAAAAACGCTTTAATTTCCTTAACTTTGTTTAAATTATGACTTGCAAAAAGCAGTTTAGTCATTTAAGATTTCTTGGAATTTACTAATTTTGTTTTGCTCGCAAAGCACTATTACTACGTCGTTTTTCTCTAAAACTTCATTTTTAGAAGGCATTTTAGTCACACCTGCTCTGCGGATTAGGACTATGTTTACAGAGTAAGTTTCGGGAAACTGCAGTTCTCTTAAAGTTTTTCCGTCAAATCGGTTGGTATTGACACTTACTTCGTAAACTCCGTAGTTTTGGTCAAGTGCGTAGTGTTCAAGCACATTTTGCCAAATAATTTTGCGAACAGTTTGTTTACTTGCGATGTTATCTGGATAAATAGTCACAGAGGCTCCAAGCATTTTGGCAATTCGTTCTTGATATTCATTGGTAACCTGACAAATAATATTTGTCATTCCTAAATCTTTTAAGATAGTTACAATAATCATTGCAGTGTCAAAGTGAGTTGGAAATGAAACCACAGCCCAGTCTGCGTGGCCAAGTCCAAGGTCCTTGTAGATGTCTGCGGTTGTCAAAACCCCAGTTGCAGCGTGTTCAACAAAAGGCTCAACTCTCAAAGTTTTTTCACTAGTTTGGTCAAGCGCAATTACTATATGTCCGTTTTCAGACAAGTCTTTACAAATTGTTTGCCCGAAATTATCAAGGCCTACTACTAAGATAGTTTTTTTCACGATAAATACCTCAATTTGTTTCTTTCAAAATAAATTAAAAGACGGCTATATTATAACAAAGCCTAAGTTTATTTAGTATAATTAGTTGATATGTTTAAAGAAAAAAGAAGTTATTATATTTTAATTACATCAATAATTTTGGCAATTACAATCGGCTTCAGTTTTATTAAAAGTCCAACTAATTATAACCTTTTAATTTGCTATATAGTTGCCAAGTCTATATTTGGAGTTAACTTAATTGCCACAACTATTGGGCTTTATTTTTATAAGTTTGAAAAAAATATGGACGATATTTTATATTCAGTCGCTGGATTTTTGATGTTAATTCCTTTTTACATCAATTTATTTGACCCGACAAAGACTTTTTCTTTAATTTTGGCAATCGCCTTTATTGTAGTTGGCATTTCTTCAATCGCTATCGCTGTTCCTTTTTGTTTAACTACAACCTGGAAGGTCAGAGAAAAACAACTAATGAATACATATAAACAAGCAAAACCACAAGAGACTGAAAATGATACAGTTAAACCCGGGATTATTGAAACTGCAAGCACAGTTTCTGATACTGTTGGAAACAAGACAAACGAAAACGAAATTTTAGAAACAGAAACTATAGAACTAGAAACCGAACTAACTGATTCTGAAAATTCAGAAGTCAAGGAGCGCCAATAATGGAAATCATTGAAAAGAAACCAGATGAATTAAAAGAAACTAAACCAAACACCGATCCTGTAAATCAATTTGGACCAGACTACGAAAAACAGTTTGAACCAGTTAAAAAAACTAAGGCACCACGACGCTATGAAGTTACTAAAAAAACTGTGCTTTGGGCAGTTTTAACTTTCTTACTTTACTTCTTTATGTTTGTTTTAGTTAGTGGAATTATGGCTATATTTCAAAGAGTCAATAAGGACAAAAATAACATTCTTTCTAAGGTAACCACTAAAGAAGAGAGTTTTTTTAAACAAATTAAACACTCCAAAACTAACATCGGAATTTTTAAAATTAGCGATGTTAATAAAATTAAAGAACTTGAAAAGCACCACAACTTAGTTTCTAAAACTTTTGGCGAATACACAACTTTTCAAAGCAAAGAAAGTAGCGTAGTTTACGCAAACCTAGTTGAACTTCAAAACTTGTATATCCAAACTCTTGCTGAAAAAGCAAAAATTAGTGAAATTCTTAAAATTAAATCAGACAATACTAAAACACTTACTCCTGAGCAACAAACCGCTTTAAATAATTTTGAACAAGCCAAAAAAGAAAACAAAATCTTGAATCGCTTAGTTTTCTTTGATTTCGCAGAAACCGCTGGCTTTGGCATAACCTTGCCACAACTAATTTACGCAGATTCTCAAGACCGCAAAATTATTAGCACTTTTTCTGACATCAAAGACGTTAAACTAGATAAATATACAGTAGTTGTGCGCAAGCATCAAAAAAACAGCCAAATTGAAGGATATCAAAAAGTAGAAGCACCAAGCGCTGAGTTTCCAGATATTTACATTAGTAAAACCAGCAGACTAATTGGTTTGACTTCCAAAATTCAAAAAGAGCTGTATCCTGTACTTTACTCAAGGCTGCTCGCAAATGTTCCACTTGCGGGTGCAGATAGACGAGATGTTTACGAACGTGTCTATATTGAACAAAACATTCAAAAACTACCGTTTTTTTACAAAAATACAAACTATGAACTAGAAACTGCCTCCCTACTTAAACACGATGTATTTTTTGCCGAAAAAATAACCTCGCAAGTCAATGCTTTTGCTTTATTTAACTTCATCGGCATGGCAGTTGGATTTGCCGCTATTTTTGGGCTTAACTTTGTATTTATTAAAAAAGACGCGCTCGCTTTAAATAAAAACTGGTTAGTTTTACTATTTGGCGTCGGTATCTCTTTCGGAGTTTCAATAGTCGGTGGATTTGTCGTACAATCTATGCGCGCAGGCATTGACGGGTTCTACGGATATGCGCTTTCCCGTGAATCTCTAAACCAACAAACCATAGAAACTGCGATGCGAGGTGAGTTTAAATGGTTCTTGATATTCACAGTCTGCATTTTTGGGCCAATTATTGAAGAACTAGTTTTCAGAAAGGCGATATTTTCACTGTTTAAAACCAACTGGCCAGGGGTTTTAGTTTCAACCTTGGTGTTTGGCGCAATTCACGTAGTCAACGAGTCTTCCTTTACTTTATTTGCTTACAACATTTTTGCGTATTTAGTAGGTGGCTTGACCTTTTCTTTAGTCTACGTTTACTCAAAGCGAAATGTGGTAGTAACTTCTATTCTTCATATTTTGCACAACACTATAGCGGTGCTCACACTGTTCCTTGCTTAAGATAATGCAGACAAAAAGAATTGTTAATTTTGTTTTAACTATTGTTGCTTTTATTTTATTTTTAGTTGGTTTTTTCTTTTTAATTGCTGACTTTCGCGTTAAGTTAGTCTATATTATTTTAATTTCGCTTTCAGGCGCTTTCTTTGGTATTACTATTATTTCGACTTTAGTTTTTAACACAATTGAGCAAAAAAACAGCGATAAAGCCCAAATTTATCTAGAACACGAACGCGAAATTTTTGATGCAAAAATTCAGAGACATTTGGTTTTGAAAAACTTAACTGTTGCACCAGGTACCTACATTTTTGCAGTCACTAAAGACCTTAAGTTTAAGTTAGTAAACTCCACTGACTTTAACATTGTTTATTTAATTTCACCCAGCCATTTTAGCGAAATTTCTTTTGTAGGAAATACCTTAACTTTAAAAACTGAAAATAGTGTAAATACACTTAAACTAAACAAAAACATTGAAGAAATTAGAACCACAAAAAGTTTTAACGACTTTTTGTATGTTTTAAGTCACTATAACTTAATTTAATTTGGGGAGATATATGGAAATTAAAAAGAAACACATTTTAATTGTTCTATTGATACTTTTACTTACCTTTATCCTTGCACTTTCCATTGCTTTACCACTGCATTTTAAAAGCAAAGCAAATAATAAACCGAATCCAAAAACTCAAACTCAGAGTCCGGTTTATCTAAAAGCAGTTTATGAAACTTTAGACAGTTCTGCTGACTTTGAAAAAGAAATCAAACTTGGCGATTTTAAAGTAGGTACTGAACTGAAAATTACCCACCCAGAAATTGAGATTAAATTAAAGAGTTTAGTTTCTGAAAACCACGAAACTAAACCAGATTTAGCAAAGTCAACACAAAGTCTAAAAGTACAGTCTGGCTCAGAAAAGCAATATTTTTTACTTTACTTTAAAGCCAAAACTTATCGCATTACTTTCGATTTTACAGAAAGTGGAATTGGCCAATCTACTGTTTCAGATATCTTAAAACAACCGATTAACTTAAAGTACACAAACAAAATACCCGCAGAAATTAAAACAGCATTGCTTGCAGTTAAAATGCAAGACAGTGAAACACATGAGTTCACACTTTCTCATTTTTCACTTGAAAACGGTGAAACCTTAGACTTTGAAAAAGCATATAACACAGACTTAAAAATCAAACCAGTATTTACTAAAACCGCCTTAGAAGTGGAATATACAGTAATGCACTTAATTGAAAAGCAAGGTGAAAGCAGTGCTCTTGACAACACTTTTGAAGAAATTAAAGAAGTAAAAAAAGACAAAGTTTTAAAAACAGTGCAATATACAGAATATAGTGCTTTGGATAAAACTAAATACGAAAAAGACACCGCACACATCGGTAACTTATTGTCAGCACAATTAAATAAAAGTGGAACGCGAGTTGTTTTAAAACAATACTATAGATTAAAAACTACTAAAGTAAATTTTATTGGAAATGATAGTATTGATATTGTCGATCCTAAAACCAAGTTAGTTAAACAAACTAGAGCAGTTGAATATCCTTCAGTTAAGCCAAAAACTGGCTATACTTTGCTTGGCTGGGCCGATTCTGTTTCAGGATCAATTCAAACAAAGCATATAGTTGGAGTAAACGAACTTAACTTGTATGCTCAAGTTGAGATTCAATCTCGTAAAATTACTTACATAATCAAAAGTCAAAATGAGCATGGTTATTACAATGTCTCTTATCAAACACAAGAGCAAAAAATAGGCGAAACTCACACTGTTTCTTTTACTTACAACAAAATAATTTATTTTGACCCTGAGTTTACAAGAACTACCTTTAAAGTATCTGTTGACAACACTGAAAACACAGTAACCATTACTTTAAAACGTCGCTACTTTACAGTTTCTTTTACTGTTATAAACTCTACTGTTGTACCACCTGCCAGAGGCGTGTATTATGGTGCAAAAGTCGGTGCAATAGACACAGATAGTTTATATAAAGACAGAATCCTTAATTTTTATATCGGTAATGTCGAAAAAACCAAAGCAGAAGTTGAAAACTATATAGTCTACGGCCCAGTTAGAATTGAAATTGTAGTTTCAGTTCCTAAATATTTATATCCTCAAACTAAAGTAGATTTAACGCAATCAGATATTTTGAGAGAAGAAACAAAACCACAAAGTTTTGAGTTTAAATCAGACGGAAAAACTCATAAATTTAATTTTACTCGTACATATGTCTTTAGAAAAAATAGCGCAGATAAATACGAAAAATTCAACGGCAAATATTTTAAGTTAGAAGAAGTTGAGTTTGTCCAAATTCCTAATTCCACTGGATTTTATTCTAAAAAAATCATTGACTATACACCTTTTAATATTTACAAAAAAGATGTAAAGGAAAACTCTAAATACGAAAACTCAATCTTTAAAGGTCTTTTGGAAAATATTTCTAAAACTTTTGGAACTACAAACTTGCACCCTTTGACTTTTGATAAAAGCGACAAAGTGTTTGGAGTAAATGATGTTGTCAGGAACGAACCTGAAAAACTTAGAAAAGAATCAACTGACTATGCAACCGAAATTTTAATGTCGGAAATTAAACAACCTAAAGTCTTTAGATACATGTCTTTGCGTTCTCAAGATATTAGTGCCTTTAAACCCGAAGACTACGACAGCGAAAGATGGATGCCGTATTATGCACCTAGTCACCTTGGCTCTTGGTGGCTTGCTACTCAGCAAGCCGACACTGATCCTAAGGCGTATTTCGTTTACAGAAAAGATATTAACAATAAAATGGATTGGTCTTATTTCCAAGTTTATAATGTTTTTGGTGTTGTTGTCGGTAAGAAATAATACCTGCACCCCTTCTAAATTAGAAGGGGTTTTAAATTACTTAAAAATCAAGACTTTATAGTAAAATATTTGTGCACTTTTCAATAAAGCACTTTAAAATAAGGAGAAATATGTCAAAAAAGAAAAAAACACGATTTATTCAATAATTGTAGCAACTGTATTTCTGTTAATTTTCACAATTACTTTAACATCAGTGTTAGCAACTCGTAAATCTAATAAACAAATTAACAACAATAAAAATAAAACTGTTGTTGGTGTTAAATTAGTTTTTGAAAAATTAAACAATCAAAATGCAGATAGAAGTGTATACCGCACAGTTGGCGAATTTGAACATGGGAAAACCGTAAGTTTAATGTCAGATGAAGTTAAAAAAGTTTGGACTGCGCTAAAATCAGAACAAGATTTTTCAAATCACAGTATAAACTTTAATCCTACACTTTCTAAAGCAGTGTTGACAGTAGACGTAAACAAACCAAACCAAGAATTAGTATTTTATTTTGAGTTAAAAAAATATACAGTTGCTTTTGATTTTGCAGACCCTGAAATCAAACAAGGCACAATTCACGCAGACCTTAATAAAATGCACGAACTTAAGTATTCACATGCTTTAAGCCAAACTATTAAAGAACATCTTTTTAATGTTAAAAAAGTTGTATCGGGTATGGAACATGTAGTTTCTCACTATGTAGATGAAGAGGGAAATAAAATAGATTTTAACACGGCATTCAATAAAAACATTAAAATCAAACCTGTTTTTGTTTCTTCTACTGCTAAGGTTAAATATATTGTTAACACAGAAGATGAAAACGGCCAAATAATTGCTAACGTTCATGAATTAAATGCAAAAATTGGCTCAACTCACCAAGTTAACTTTAAAAATCCAGACGAAAACGTCTATCAAACACCAAAAATTAGTAGACAAAGTTTAGTTGTATCTGCAGACTCTGCTGAAAACAGCGTGACAATTGATGTTAAAAGAAAAGTTTATAATTTAGAATTTGAAGCAAAAGGTGCTAATAAAAAAATAGATGCGCAAACTCGTAGACGCAGTGAAGAAATTAAAAACATAGACTTTCCAGAAGATAAACACTTCCAAGTTACTAAAATTGAGTTAAATGGAACTCAGATCACTAAAGCAGAACTTTTTAAAACAAAGGTTGTAAAAAACTTAAAAATCACAGTTTACTACAAACACACAATAGTAGAAGGTGTAAACTTATATCCACAAACTAAAGTTCAACTTAATCAAAGCGACATTCAAAAAGAAATTGTTTTTCAAACTCCTGCAACTTTCAATTCAGTTGGTAGAGTGTTAACTGCTCAGTTTACAAGAACTGTGGTTTACACTAGTTCTGGCGATGCATATGAGAAATTAAACGGAGAATACTTTAAATTTGAAGAAGTTGAGTTTGACCCAATTCCAGACAAAAGGACATATTTTACTAAAAAGATTTTAGATTTTGTTCCGTTTAGTATTCATCAAGATAACAAACCGGAAGTCGCTGAATTTGCCAATTCTATTTTTAAAAGTTTGTTGCAAGAGATTTCTGAAATCATGAAAACAGAACTGTTTGCAGTTACAGCAGACGATGGTGAATTTGGTGTTGAAATAACTGCAGATAGTCCTGCAAACCGTTTTAAACTAATTAAAAATCCAACTGATTTTGCGCTTGCTGTACTTGGCAAAGTTAGCGGACCGAATGTAGTTTACCGCGGTGTTAACTTATCTCAATTTAGACCGCTTAACTACAACCACGAAAACTGGATGCCACAGTTTTTTGTAGACTCAAATCAATATTGGTAGACTGCAACTCAAGAAAGCACTAATCTTAATTTAGTTAGATACATTGAAGAAACCGGGGACTATGGTTTTACAGATGTTGCTAAAGTCTACGGTTTAGTTGTTGCAAAAAGATAAAAAAAGTTTATTTAACAAGACGCTAATACTTGTTTAAAAAAATGACCATCATAACTTGATGGTCATTTTTTTCGTTTATTTAATTTTGTTTTGCCAACTTTTATATTTTTTAATTAGTTTATTGGTCAGACTTTTAATTGAAAACAGTCCACAATTTTTTAAACTTAAATTTACCTGATTTAAAAACAACTTATTGAAAATCAAGTCATCGCTTTGAATGCGGCTTTGGATAGACCTGTTGTCATCCCCTCTTTTTTTCATTCTACGCTTACGCACAAATCTAGGAGTTTCAACAAAGCAAACAAATGCATTAAAATCCAGAAAATCAAGCAAAGCATTGACACCAGATGGGTCCAAAATAACAACACCATCTGAAATTATTGCGTCTTTTGTAATTCCGTAGTAGTTGTTTGCGTATTTTGAACATTCTATAAATTGATTTGACTGAATTTTGGCTTTAAACTCATTCTCTGAGATAAAATAGTAGTCAATTTTGTCTTGTTCGCCAATTCTTTGCTTACGAGTAGTAGTCGTAATAACTTTTTTGAAACCGTGTTCTTTAATTAGTTCCTTAGCAATTTCAGTTTTTCCAGATGCACTTTTTCCGATTAAAATTATCATGACAACCTCTTTTTGTAAGCAAAATAATTATAACAAAAACCAGATTAAAATTACCTAGTTTGCCAATATTAAGAAGTGAGTTTCAATTAGAAACCTTTATGGCTATTTTGTAAAATAAAACTGGTATTTTTCGTAGACTGTATCTTTTAAATTATCAAACTCAATAAACTCAAGCGCAAAGCCGTTAATGCAATATCTAAGACCTGTTTCTGTTTTTACAGCAAGTGCAGGAAAGACATGCCCAAGATGCGAGTCTTGGATTTTTGAAGTCACTTCAATTCTCTCTTCCGTTAGTGTATTGTCTTTAAAATAGTTTAGAGCAGTTTGGAAAATTGGTCTAGTGAAACTAGGCCAACCACAACCAGCGTCGTATTTATCTTCACTTAAGAAAAGTGGCTCTTTTGAAATTTTGTCAATGTAGATACCTTTTTTATTGTTTAAATTAAACTCACTTGAATGCGGGTATTCAGTTTTTTTGTTTAGCATAATACCTAAACTTTGTTTATCTAAGTTTAATTTCTGAATTTCTTTTGTATCTAATTTTTTAAAATTGCTAAGCGAATTAAAAACGGTGTTTGGGTTGATATGACAATAGCCAGTTGGATTTTTCTTTAAGTAGTCTTGGTGATATTCTTCAGCTTTGACATAATTTTTGATTTCTTCGATGATAACATGTGATTTCTTTCCGTTAATCTTTTCAATATATGCTTTAAAAAGTTCAGCGATTTTTTTAGTAAATAAATCACCTTTTTCAAAGAAAATTCCAGTTCTATACTGAGTTCCAACATCATTGGCTTGACGATTTAAAGAAAAAGGGTCAATGATTTGCATAAATCTATCTATAATTTCTGCAGTTCTAATTGAAAGGTCATCGTAAATTATTTTAATAACTTCAGCGTGATTAGTATTTGAAACTATTTTGTAATTCGTTTCTTTAGTATTACCATTCGCATAACCAACTTCGGAAATTAGTCCTTTTAGTTTTGAGAAATATGCTTGCATTCCCCAAAAGCAACCACCTGCTAGATAAATTTTTCTTTGCATTTTTACTCCTTTTTTAGTCTTAAAAACTTAAATTTCGCACATAAAAATTATACAAAACAGGTGATTATTTTAATTATTTTTTGCATTCAAAGTCATCTTTTTTAAATTTAGTAATTTGAACAATTTATTTAAACACTCAAAAGCGTTGCAAGTATTTTTATTTTGGTCAAATGCTATAATCAAGGTATGGATTTAAAGGCAAAAAAAGACAGAATTGACAATTTAATTAAGCAGATTAACGAGGCCGCAAAACAGTACTATACCTTAGATAAACCTTTGATTTCTGACTTTGAATATGACATGTTAGTCAAGGAACTTGAACAACTTGAACATGATTTTCCTGAACTTAAAAGACCAGATTCTCCAACTTTAAAAGTAGGAGGAGAAATTCTTTTAGGTTTTGAAAAAGTTGTGCATCCAGTGCCTATGAAGTCATTAAATAACGTATACTCGCAAGACGAACTTTTTGCGTTTTTTGCTAAAGTTAACGAAAAATATCCCAACACTAAATTTGTCTCTGAACTAAAAATTGATGGTCTGGCAATTAACTTAGACTACGAAAAAGGATACTTCAAAAAAGCATCTACCCGCGGTGATGGGCAAGTTGGCGAAGACGTAACTAAAACCGTAATTAAAACAAATTCTTTGCCACTTAGGTTAACTGAGCCTGTCACCTTAACTGTTCGTGGCGAGATATTTATGCCAAACTCTCAATTTAAAAAAATCAATGAAGAACGCTTAAAAACTGGTGAGAACTTATTTGTAAATCCCCGAAACGCCACAGCTGGAACTATTCGTCAACTTAACACAGAAATTGTCAGAAAACGTGGACTAGACATTTTTATCTATACTTTAGTGGACGCCGAAAAGTACAATGTTAACAGCCAAATTGAGGCTCTTTTATACCTTGAAAAACTAGGGTTTAAAGTTAATCCTAACTACAAAACTTTAACACTAAATGAACTTGCAGATAGCGTAGTTTATTACGATAACTTAAGAAAAAATCTTGACTACGCAACTGACGGAATTGTTTTTAAAGTCAACGACTTTAAAGTGCAGGCTAGTTTAGGATTTACTGTAAAATCGCCTAGGTGGGCTATTGCCTACAAATTTGAACCTGAAAAAGTAGAAACTAAAATTAACAAAATTGTCTACCAAGTCGGCAGAACTGGAGCAGTTACGCCAGTCGCTGAGTTTGACCGCGTTTTTGTTTCAGGAACTTACGTACAAAGAGCAACACTGCATAATGAAGCATTTGTTAAAGAAAAAGACATTAGAGTAGGAGACTACGTTTTGGTCTACAAAGCTGCCGAAATCATTCCAGAAATTACCGAAGTAATTAAAGAAAAAAGACCAGCAACCACTAAGCCTTTTGAAATGATTAAAACTTGCCCTGCATGCAACAGTAAACTAATAAAAAAACAGGCATTTTGGGTATGCGAGAACTTAGAATGTGACTCCAGAGTTATTAACAGTTTAATTCATTTTTGTGCAAGGACTTGCATGAATATCCAGGATTTGGGTGAAAAAACTATTGAGACTTTGTTTAACCAAGGTTTTATTAAAAAAATTCAAGATATTTATTTTCTCCATAAGTTTAGAAGTCAGTTAATCGCCTTAGAAGGCTTTAAAGACCGTTCAGTTGACAAAATTTTAACAGAAATTGAAGCATCTAAAAAAACGCCTTTTAGAACTCTGCTTTTTGCCATTGGTATTCCAAATGTCGGAAAAAAAGTAGCAGGTTTGATTACAAAACACTTTAAAAATATTGATGATCTACTATTGGCGACTGAAGAAGAAATCTCTCAAATTAACGAAATTGGTCCAAACATTGCAGGTTCTTTAGTAAATTATTTTAATAGCCCAAAAGGCAAAGCATTAGTTGAGTTTTTAAAAACTAACGGTTTTGTTTTAACAGAAGAAGATTTTGCAGTTCAAGACAGTTATTTTAGTGGTAAAAAAGTGTTAATTACAGGTACTCTTCAAAACTACAAAAGAGCAGAATTGCAGGACATTTTGGCCAAACTAGGCGCTAATATAGTATCTTCAATTAGCAAAGAAACAGATGTGTTGATAATTGGCGAAAACGCAGGCTCTAAGTTAAGCAAAGCCAAACAATTTAACACAACATTACTTTACGAAAAAGACCTTGAGGAATTGTTGAAATGAAAAGCGATATCACTAAATATATTAACGTCTATGGCGCTAAAGAAAACAACTTAAAAAACATCAATGTATCTATTCCTAAAAACAAGTTAGTGATAGTAACAGGGGTCTCTGGTTCTGGTAAGTCTACATTGGCTTTTGACACGCTTTATCAAGAAGGACAGCGCAGATATATCGAATCACTTTCTTCATATGCTCGCCAGTTTCTTGGCAACTTTGAAAAACCAAATGTTGACAAGATTGAAGGACTTTCGCCAAGTATCGCAATTGACCAAAAAAGTTCTGTTTTTAATCCTCGCTCAACGGTAGGTACACAAACCGAGATTTACGACTACATCAGACTACTTTTTGCTTCAATTGGCAAACCTTTTACTTTAGACAACAAACCTTTAGCAAGAGAAACTATTCAAGAAATCACTGCGTTTGCAATGAAGTTACTTGACACTAAAATACAGATTTTAATCAAAGAAACTAAATTACCAAAAGAGGACAATCTAGATTTCTTCAATCGTATTCAAAAGAAAGGCTATAACCGTGTTTTGATTGACGACCAAGTTATTAGAATTGACGAAGAAAAAATAGAAACTAACCAAGATTTTCTCTATGTCATAATTTCAACTATCACGGTTTCAGATGACAAAGTTTCAAGAATTTTTGAAACTATAGAAACTGCATTTAAAGAAAACGCCAAAGTTATCTACATTAGAAACACAGAGACAGGCGAACTTACTCCTTTTTCTGAACACTATCACTATCAAGACGAAATTTTTGAAATTCCAAAAATAGAACCGCGTTTGTTTTCGTTTAATGTACCGATTGGTGCTTGTCCAAACTGCAAAGGCTTAGGCAGTATTATGACAATTGAGCCGGAACTTGTTTTTGACCCAGAACTCTCAATTAAGGAAGGCGCAATAATTCCTGCTCAAAATAATAACGAAGATAATCTGCAGTCGCAAGTTTTTGAAATTGCTGCTAACTTTTTTCAAATTGACACAAACACTCCATTAAAACTACTGGATAAAGAAAAACTCCAAAAACTGTATTTTGGTAGTCCTGAGTTAATTGAGTTTAATTTAATTTCAAAAAGCGGACGTATTACTAAAAAAATAGAGTCATTTGAAGGAGTTGTCAATCACTATCAAAGGCGTTTTGACACTACAACTGCTGAGTGGTTCCGCGAATGGTTAGGTAAGTTCGCCAAAGAATCTGTATGCAAACAATGCGAAGGCAAACGCTTAAATCAATCTGCGCTTTCGGTTAAAATAAAAGATTTAAATATTTTTGAACTTTCTGATTTATCGGTTAAAAAACTACTTGAGTTTCTAAATAACTTAACTTTAACTGAAGAAGAAAACGCGATTTCTTTAAGCATTTTAAAAGAAATTAAAGACCGCCTAAACTTCCTTAACGACGTTGGACTTTCTTACCTTAATTTAAATCGTTCGGCTGCGACCTTGTCTGGTGGTGAGTTGCAGCGAATTAGACTAGCTACACAAATTGGCGCAAAACTTTCGGGAGTTCTCTATGTGCTTGACGAGCCTTCAATTGGTCTCCATCAGGCTGACAACGCTAAGTTAATCAACACTCTTTGTAAAATGCGAGACCTTGGAAATACCTTGGTGGTGGTAGAACACGACACTGAGACCATGGAAGCCGCTGACTGGATTATTGACATTGGCCCGAAAGCCGGAGATTTTGGTGGTGAGTTGGTGGCAGAAGGCACACCAAAAGACTTTATTGAAAAACCAAAATCACTAACTGGCTATTATTTGTCTGGACAAACCGAAGTGCCAATTCCGGCAAAACGCCGAGCAATCAGCGATTTTGACTATATAGAAATTAGTAAAGCACATGAAAACAACTTAAAAAACATTGACACTAGATTTTACTTAAATGTTTTAACTGTAGTTACAGGAGTTTCTGGTTCTGGTAAATCCAGTTTAGTGCAAGATGTCTTGTTAAAATCTCTGCAAATTAAATTAGGTGACACTAAACAAACTAAACCTAAAGTTGAGTGGGTACAAGATTTTTCAAAGATAAAGAAAATCATTGAAATCTCACAAGCCCCAATTGGTAGAACCCCGCGTTCTAATCCAGCAACTTACATCGGTGTGTTTGACTATATTCGTGGACTTTTTGCAGAACTTCCTTTAGCAAAACAAAGAGGTTATCAAAAAGGTAGGTTTTCTTTCAACGTCAAAGGTGGGCGTTGTGAGGAGTGCAAGGGTGACGGACTTAAAAAAATCTCAATGCACTTCTTGCCAGATGTTTATGTTAAGTGTAGTTTATGTAACGGAACTAGATTCAACTCAGAAACCTTGCAAGTTAAATACAAAGACTTTAATATCGCAGATGTTCTTGAGATGCGAGTGGAAGAAGCGGTTTCTGTTTTTAAAAACTTCCCGCAAATCCACAAACGCCTAAGCGTGATGCAAGAAGTTGGACTTGGCTACATTAAATTAGGTCAAGCCTCAGACACCTTGTCTGGTGGCGAGGCTCAACGCGTTAAATTAGCCTCTGAACTACATAAGGAAATCAGACCTGGAACTATCTTTATTTTAGACGAACCAACCACTGGACTTCACCAAGAAGACGTTAAAAAACTTTGTCAGGTTCTTCATAAACTAGTAGACAAAGGCACCACTATGGTGGTAATTGAACATAACTTAGATGTCATTAAGCAGGCAGACTGGATAATTGACTTAGGACCACATGGCGGTGATGAAGGTGGTGAAATTGTTGCGAAAGGTACAGTCCAAGATATTTGTGAAAATTCGCGTTCTTTGACTGGAAAATATTTAAGAAAGGTGTTAAAAATATGATTAGAAAAATACAAAAACTCACAGCTAGATACCGCGAAACTAAGTTTTTTAAGTTTACAAATAAATATTGGGAAACTTTGACATTTCCGCTGCTAACCTTGATTTTTATTGCACTTCTTGCGCTTGCAACAAACGGTTTTAGTACACCAGACCGTGCAATTGGTTTTAGTAAAACGGCTTTTTCTATCTTTGGCCAAGACGTTAGATGGTATGCTGTCTTTATTTCTTTTGGAATATTTGCAGCAGTATACACTTCACTAAAAGAAGTCAAGAAATCAAATATTTCGGTATCCCACGCCACAGACGGAGTTTTAATAATTATTCCGCTTTCAATTTTGGGCTCTAGACTTTACTACTTACTGTTTGACCCAAATGCTTCACTTTCTTCGTTTTTTGATTTTAGAAGTGGTGGACTTGCAATTCACGGTGCGATAATTGTGGCAATGATTTCGGCAGCCATTTACTGCTGGGTCAGAAAAATCAATATGCTCTTGATTCTAGACATTGTGGCAATTGGTTTCTTAATAGGTCAAATTGCTGGCCGCTGGGGTAATTTTATCAACCGCGAAGCACACGGCACAATGGCCGGAAATCTGAATTTCTTACCAGGTTTTATACGCGAGCAAATGCACTTTAGTGGGAATAACTCAACTCAACTTGGCTACTGGCATCCGACTTTCTTATATGAGTCTTTGGCTAATTTATTTATCTTAATTTTGCTGCTGGTAGTTCGTCGTTTTAAACTACTTAAAGTTGGTGATATGTTTGGAATCTATACTGTAGCCTATGGCTTAATTCGTGGCTTTTTAATTGAACCTTTTCGCCAAGACCCACTTTGGATTGGCAAAATTAAACAAAATGTGTTGATTTCTGTACTGTTTATAATCGGTGGTTTGATTTACTTTGGTGTTAAGTATCTTTACTTTACACACATCCCCTACTACACAGAGGCTACACCTTATCACTACGAAACTTACCTAGACCCTGGTAAAAAAGGGCGCTATATAGTTAATGAAAAAGGCGAAAAAGTTGGTTCTGTTGCCTACTTTTTAATAGACGCAGATCTTACTTTGAAACTGGGCTATAAGGCTATTTTAAAGTTTAAACTATATAACTCTTTATTTGGAATTAAGACAGTTGTTTTCTCTAAACTTAACTTAAAACAAACTTTGGCTGAAAGTGCTTTATATTGTTCATTTAAAAATTCGTATCTGCAAGACGAAGTCAATCCGTTTTTAGCAAACGATTTGATGAGAAAAGAGCGAGCATGCGTGATTTCTGAAAACGAAGAGATGCTAAAACTGGCGGATGCTCTTGAAATAAAAACAGTTTTCTATAGCACAGAAACTGCCAAAAACGGCTCTACAACCGCACTTTACAAGATTAACGATTTAAAGGATTTAAAGGATTTATTTAACTAATTATGAAAGATTTAATTATTATTGGAGCAGGCCCTGCTGGCCTGAACGCAGCAATTTACGCAGCAAGACAAAACTTAGATGCTTTGGTATTTGAAAGAAAAGTACCAGGTGGCGCAATTATTAACACCAAAGAAATTGAAAACTATCTAGGTTTTAGTAAAATCGAGGGTAGTGCATTAGCGAAATCTATGCACGAGCACGCTAAGTCTTTAGGTGCAAAAATAATTGCTGAAAACGTTTTAAAAATTGAAAAAATTGAAAATGGTTTCAAAGTTTCTACAAATCAAAATACCTATGAAACAAAAACTGTGCTTTTAGCAACTGGTCAAAAACCAAGAACACTAAACGTAGAAAACGAAGCCAAATACCTTGGCAATGGTATTTCTTTTTGTGCAACTTGTGATGGGTACTTTTACAAAGATTTAGAAGTTGCAGTTGTAGGTGGCGGCAACGCTGCTGTTGACGAGGCTGCTTTTTTGGCAGATATTTGCAAAAAAGTCACAGTAATCACTCAAGACCCACACTTAACTGCTGACAAAAAAGGACAAGCGGAACTATTTAAAAAATCCAACATTGAAATTATTTATAACGCAAAAATAAAGAAAATTTTAGATGAAAACAACACACTAAAAGGAATTAACTTTGATGTGTTTGACCAAAATCACTCAGTTTTTGTAGATGGAATTTTTATTTTTATTGGCCAAGTTCCAGAGTCCTCTCTACTTGACACAGAACTACAAAAAGAATGGGGATACTATTTAGTAAACGAAGACTTGTCTACCTCTATTCCTGGTATTTTTGTAGCAGGCGACGTTAGAAAAAAAGCAGTTAGACAAGTAATTACAGCCGCAGCCGACGGTGGTGTTGCAGTTTCTGCAATTGCTAGATACTTAAAAAACCATGGCTAATTCTAGCCAGCTTTTGGCAGATGAATTAAAAAAACTCGGGATATCTTTTTCTAAGTACTGCAAGCAAGCAATTCTTGCCTGCATTTTAAAACTGCCGTTTTTAGAGTTGAAGCAGTTTTTAATGTTGGCACTTTACTTAAAAAAACCAGCAAATCAAGATAGCGAGTTTTATGAGTTTAAAGTGCCGTACGAACTACTTGAACTCTATGACGCTGCTTTTAAAAAACTAAAAGTTAAAGCAGTTGTCAACTATGGCTCTAAAAAGGTAGTTTTTACGCACCCTGATTTTTTGGAAATTCTACCAGAAATTAATGCAGTAATTGCAGAAATTTCTAAACCTTTGTTTTTTAAAACCCTATTTTTAATACTAGGCTCAATTAACTCACCAAGTTCTGCAAACTACCACCTAGAGTTTAAGTTCAAAAACACAGACTCTTGTTTTTTTGTCCAAAAAACCTTACTCAAATACAATTTAGACGCCAGAATTTCAAAACGCTTGGACCACCTTTTGCTATATATTAAGTCTTTTGACCAAATAGTTGATTTTTTAAATCACTCAGAACTAAACAAAATCGCAGAGCGCTACACTAACTGCAAAATTGACAGAGAAGTGGCGACCACTTTGCAACGTCGAGTGAATTGTGAAACTGCTAACATTAAAAAAACTTCTGAAGTCGCTGCTAAACAAATTAAGCAAATTAACTTTATTTTTGCAAACCTAGAAACTGAACTTGACCCAGAACTAGAGCGAGTTATGAAATTAAGATTAAAACACCCCTATAGTTCGCTTTCCGAACTTCAGTCAATCTACATTTCTACCTTTAAAAAACAAATCAACCGAGCGCATTTGAGCAACAAGTTTATCAAGGTAAAAAACCTTTACGATAGGCTAAAAAGGCACTAAATTATGCTAAAATGTCATTGGAGAATAAAATGAAAAAAGAACTACAAACTAGGCTAAATTTAATTAAATCTATCTATATATATAACTTAGGAATTGAAAATAATTTAGTGTTAACAGACGAAGAAAAAGAGATTTTTTCACTATTTTTATCTAAGGTAAACGAAATTGACGAAACAATTTCTAAGGCCTTGATCGGCTACAGTCTAGACAGACTTTCTAAATTAGACAAAGCAATTGTTGAGTACTCGGTTTTTGAAATGAAAGAACTAAAAACCCCTGTACCAGTTGCAATCAATGAGGCGGTTGAAATCACTAAGTTGTTTTCGGATTTGGATGACGAAAAACAACACAAGTTTACCAACAAGTTACTGCAAAACATCGTTGCTAATTTAAAA
Source organism: uncultured Acholeplasmataceae bacterium (assembly GCA_963544825.1). GTDB lineage: Bacteria > Bacillota_I > Bacilli_A > Acholeplasmatales > Acholeplasmataceae > CALISC01. The sequence goes on along the minus strand of CAUUGG010000004.1, from coordinate 23,865 downwards.
TGAGCGGAGTAGAAATTCAAAATAATACAGAAAAAAACATTATTGAAGTAGACTTTTTTAGCCAAAATATTGCTGATTTAATTAAACATAATTTTGGCTATAGTCACTTTTTTGTGTTAGGAGAAGTTAAAGCAACTTACTCAGAATACGAAGCTAAAAACCCCAAAAGTCATCTTTACTTTAACTTAGTTGGCAAAGAAAGTGCACTAAGATGTGCAATTTGGCAAAGTACTGCAAGTAAACTAGACTTCATTCCTTACACTGGTATGCAGGTGATAGTTGATATCACTATTTCTTATTACCAAAAAGGTGGTTCAATAACCGCGACAGTTTGGCAGGTTTATGACTACGGTGAGGGTAAAAAGAAACGCGAAAAAGAAAAACTAATTAAAGAACTAAATTCTCTTGGTTACTTTGAAAAAGAAAGAAAAAGAAAGATTCCCCAAAACCCAGCAGTAGTCGGAATAGTAACTTCGGCGACAGGCGCAGCCCTTAGAGACATTAGAGAAAACGCATATAAACGCTTTCCTTTAATTGACTTTATTGTTTACAACACTTTAGTGCAAGGTGAAAGTGCCGCTCGCGAAATTAAAAAAGCCATAGAACTCGCAAACTTGGAAAACAAAGCTGAAGTCTTAATTGTAGGACGCGGCGGCGGTGCTAAAGAAGACCTTGAGGCGTTTGACACAAGAGAAGTTGCAGATGCTATCTATTTTTCTAAAATCCCTGTAATTTCTGCAGTTGGACACGAAAGAGATGTCTCAATTTCAGACTACGTTGCCGACCTTTCTGCGTCTACCCCAACAGACGCCGCTGCTCTAATTACTCAAATTACAACTGCTGATTTTCAAAATAAGTTAGCCGAATTTAACCACACAATTTTGACTAATTTAAAAAACAAAGTACACCAAGAAAACGCAGAACTTAGAACCTACGAAGCAGCACTAGAGCGAGTGTCTCCGCTGAGCAAGTTAACCAAACTTCAACAAGAACTAATGTTGCTTAAAAACCAAGCGAAGTTAATGCTCGCTGCTCTTTACTCAAAAAAACAAGCAACGCTAGCGGTTGCTCTGCAAAGATGCCAAAACTCAGTTATCAACACTTACAATAAAAACGTCGAGTATTTAGACGAACTTGCCACTAAACTTCCAAACCTACACAAAACTTTGAGTGTTGCTCAAAGTCAAATTACTGATTTTAAACTAAAACTACCAAATATCCCTGAAATTATTAAAAATAAAGAGTTTCAGTTGAAACTTTTTAAAGAACAACTTAACAACTTTGACTTAAATAAAAAACTTGAACAAGGTTATGCACTGGTATTTAAAGACCAACAAATGGTTAGAAGTGTAAAAGATGTTAACAGTAATGACAGCCTTGAAATTAAATTAAAAGATGGTACTTTAAAAGTTATTGTCACTAACATAAAAGGAGAGTAAAAATATGAACAATTCAGAAAAAAACTTAGAATTAAAAGCACTGTTTGCAAAAATAAAGGAAAACATTGATAAATTAAATCAAGAAAACGACATCATGGTTTCAATTGAACTTTACAAGCAAACCAAAGACCTAATTCAAAAAGCCGACTCTATTTTAGAGGTTGCTAAAAAAGCAATCGAAAATGAGCAGTAATTTTAATTTACTAAACTTTTTACCTGCTGACTTAAAAAAACTCAAAGTCCAAGACCTGCCCAAACTTTGCGCAGAAATTAGGGAGTTTATTAAAGGAAATATCTTAAAGTCTGGTGGACACCTTAGTTCTAATTTGGCAACAATTGAGCTAACTGTGGCTTTGGTTTATTTACTTGACTTAGACAAAGACAGACTGCTTTTTGACATTGGCCACCAGGCATACACCTACAAAATTTTAACTGGTCGTGGCAGGGGTTTTCTTAATTTTAGTGAAAGAAAAATCTCTGGGTTTACCGCATACAGCGAATCTAAATACGATTTTTTTGAAGCAGGGCACGCATCTCAGTCTTTGTCTGCTTTGGCGGGATTTGTCTTAACAAACCCATTAAACAAGAATGTTGCGGTTATTGGAGACGGTGCGCTAAACGCAGGAATTGCTTTTGAAGGTCTAAATACTTTAGCTGGATACAGCCTACCTGGCACAGTTATTATTAACAACAACAAATGCTCAATTGTTGAAAATGTTGGCGCTTTTAGACACACTTTAAATGACCCAAGCAAAGCACGTGCATACTTTGAAGCACTTGGTTATCAGTTTTTTTACCTTAAAGAAGGTAATGACGTTATTGCTTTAATAGACACTTTGAAAACTGTTTTAAAAGTGCGAAAACCGGTTGTTTTTTTAATTGAAACAATTAAGGGAAAAGGGCTTGTTGAAGCGGTTTCAGATGTAAGCGGTAAGTATCATTCATACAGTAGTTCTACGTTAATTCAAACCCCTTACATTATGGGAAAAGTTATTTCTGAGTTTGCTAAACTACGCGATTTTTATTTAATTGAAAGTGGTATGGAACTTGGCAACTTCACCAAAGACTTTAAAGAAAAATACCCAGATAGATTTATAGACTCAGGCATAGCTGAGGGAAACTCAGCAATGCTGGCGGCCAGTTTAGCCCTAAATAAAAAGAAAGTAATATTACCATATTACACCACTTTTATTCAGCGCTCGCTTGACTACTTGCTTTCAGATATTGCACGAGTAAACTTAGATGTAACTTTACTTTTAAACTCAGCTTTTTTAACAAATCTAGACCCTTCTACTCACCAAGGAACCTACTTTACTAAATTACTTAGTTGCTTTCCAAACACCAAAGTTTTTGCCTGTGGGCTGGACACAGATTACGCGACACTACTTTCTTCTACTTTTGATTTACCTGGGCTAAAGGCGATTGCTTATCCAAAACTACCACTTAACAAAGAACTAGACCTAGAAACTTTTTCTATTAAATTTAAAAAAGAGCCTTTTTGGCAAACTCTTAAAACTGGTAAAGACACTTTGGTTTTAAGTTATGGGCCAATTTTAAAAGAAATTTATCAAAACTTAAACGAAAACTTTACATTAGTTAACGCAAGACTGATTTCTCAGATAGAAGACGAAGTTAGTTTTTTAAAACAAGTTAAAAAACACACAAAAATAGTAGTAGTTGAAGAAGCAAGTTCTCTACTTTACGATTTAGTTCTAGATTTTTTAAATCGTCGTAATTTAAACAAAAAAGTTATTCCTTTGAACTTAGACAATTGTTTGGTTTCAGAAAAAACTAGAGCAGAACTACTTAAAGACTTTAAATTAACGCTGGCTGACATCAAAGCAGCAATAGAAAATTAAAAAAAGGTTGAATAAATCAACCTTTTTTAAAAAAATATTTTAATTTGACTAAATAACTCCGTTTGCTTTTAAGATAATCGAAATAAAAGCAGCCACGAATGAAAGCGCCATCGCACCTAGGATTACCCAAATTACGATTTTACCCTTTAGCGTTTTACTTGGGTTTTTTAAAATAATTACTCCAGGTTCTTGGTTTTTTTCTTTTTTGTCTTTAAGAGCCTTGCTGGCTTTATCGGTTTTCTTTTCTTTCTTTCTTTCTTCTTTTAGTTCTTTTTTGCAAGAACCATTTAGTTCGGTTTCAATATTTTCAACTTTTTTATCTTCAGCCACAGCATTCACCTCGCAATTACTTTTTCATTTTACCATATTTAAAGGAGCAGAATGAAAAAAACCTATATTTTTCATTTAGATTTAGACCAGTTTTTCGCAGCGTGTCACATGATAAAAGAACCTTATCTTAGACACACTGTTTTTGTCGTGGGTTCAGATCAGTCTCACTTAAACAAAGGAGTTGTTTCAACTTCATCTTATTCTGCTCGCCGCTTTGAAATAAAGTCTGGAATGACGATTGTTGAGGCTAAGCGAAAATACCCAAAAATTGTAATAGTTCCCACTGATTTTAAACTATACAAGCATTTTTCTAACCTATTTTTTGACTATTTGTTTACTTTTACCAACAAAATACAAATTGCTTCAATTGACGAGGCTTATGTTGACTTTACAGATTACTTAGAAACTCACAAAATTGAACCGCTTGATCTTGCTAAGCAAATTCAAAAACACTTAATGGATATGTATAAACTACCTGTGTCAATAGGTATTTCCGAAACTTTGTATTTAGCCAAAATCGCTTCTGACTTAGATAAACCTTTAGGAATTTCTACACTTTACCGTACTGAAATTGAAAGCAAAATCTATGGGATGCCACTCGGTAAATTATATGGTTTCGGTAAATCCACAACTGCAGCACTACAAGAACTTGGAATCTATACTCTTGCTGATTTTGTTAAAAAAGATAATCAAATAAAGTTAGCCGAACTTTATCGCCCACAACATCTTTTAGAAATTATGGCAGCGGTCTCTGGCCACTCTAAAGACTTTATTGAGCCATATCAAACAAGTGTTCCAAAAAGCATGTCAAGAGAAGTAACTTTGAACTACGCAGTAGATTCACTTGAAGCAATTATTGCCAAAATCAAGCCAATTTACCTAGATTTAGCTGTCCAACTTAAGAACTTTGGACTTGAGGCTAAAACCGTTAACTTTAAGTTCAAAACCGCTAACTTTAAAACTTATACTCGTGCAAAAACTTTAAGTTACTATATTTCTAGTGTTTTTGACATTCAAAATGCACTTGAGGACTTCATTAAAGAAAAACTAGAAATTGATGTGCCAATTCGCCTATTTGGTGTTGGTCTTTCTAACTTTAGAGAAATTAAACCAAAAAGCGACTTAAATAGCGGTTTTTTTAAAGCAGAGTAATTTTAAAATCAGTTTCAAATGCTTTTAAAATAAGTTAAAATTAAAGAGATGAAAGAGTTTACAAAAATTTCACAAAAATTAAATATATCTGAGTTCACCGCTTTTCAAAAAAGAGCAATAGACACAATTTTAAAACAAAAAGCCAACGTTGTAATTTCGGCTAAAACTGGAGTTGGCAAAACTTTTGCTTATTTAGTTCCGCTCTACCTTAGTTTAAAACCAAAAGACAAAGCTTTGATTTTGTGTCCAACTACTGAACTTTGTTTGCAAACAGCGTTAGTTTTTGAACGCTTATTTGTCAAAAAAGTTTATTTAGACGCCAAAAAACCTAGTTTAACTGGTAAACAAATCTTTATACTAACTCCAAATAAAGCTACTGAGTTAATCAAATCTGGTACTTTTAATCAGGCTGAGTTTAAGTTTTTAGTCGCAGACGAGGCTGACTTCATGTTTGAAGTTGAGTTTATGGATGAACTTAACCAAGTTTTTTCTTACTTTAAAATAGCCCGTTTTATCTTGGTTTCAGCCACTGTTAAAAAGTCTATGAAACCTTTTATCAAGGCTTTTTTTGGTTCTTTTTTAATGCTAGAAGAAACAAGCGCTCAGCTAAACTTAAAGCACTATATCGCCAGAGCAGAAATTGGAGAGGAAGTTAAAATCTTAGTTGATTTGCTGAAAGCAAAAAATCCATATACAGCACTGGTTTTTGTTTCAAAAAAATCAGAACTTGAAAAAGTTTACAGAGAAATTGTAAAAGTAATTCCCAACACTGTTTTAATTTCTGGCAACCTAGATTTAAAAGACCGCCAAAGAATTTATAAAGACCTAACTCAAGAAAAATACTCAGTGGTGGTCGCTACTGACTTGTTTTCAAGAGGAATTGATCTAAACTTCAGTCATGTTTTTAACTTAGATGTACCTAAAACCAAAGCAATTTTTGAACACCGACAAGGCAGAACTGCGAGATTCAACCGCTTTGGAGAGGTCTACACAATTTATACTGATTTAGATAAGCGCAGACTTTACAATTACCAGACACAAAGTTCACCATTCATTGAACTTAAAGTTAAAAACAATGAAGTTTTGGAGTTAAAAAAACCTAAATCAAAACAAAGCGAGTTAATAATTGCTGCCGTTAAGACTGTTAAAAAACCAACTAAAGTTAAACCAAACTATAAAAAACAAAACAAAAAAGCCATTGAAAAAGCCGTCAAAGCTGCTAAAGTCAAGCACTTTCGTGCTCAGTTTAAAAAAGGAAAAAGGTAAAAAATATGAAAAACTTTAACCTAGGTTCACACAATTCATTTAAAAAACCAGACTATCTAAAAGGCACTGTTGCTGAAGTTAAACACAACCAAGCAACCGCACTAATGATTTTCACAGGCCCACCACAAAGCACTTTTCGCACAAACACCGAACTTTGCTTTGCCAAAGAAGGAATAGCAGAACTCAAGGCTTTGTCTATCCCTAAGCAAAACTTTGTAGTCCACGCTCCGTATATCGCAAATCTAGCTTCTCTGGACTTAGCAAAATGGCAAAGGTCTGTTGATTTTTTTTCAAGTGAACTAAAGCGTTCTCATGAACTTGGTGCTGGTATGTTTGTGCTCCATCCAGGATCTGCTTTAACTCAAGACCGCTCGCTTTCTTTAAAACAAGTTGCAAAAGCCGTAAATCTGTTAATTAAATATGTACACGACAATAATCTAGATATCAAAATTGCCGTGGAAACCATGGCCGGCAAAGGTAGCGAAGTTGGTATCACTTTTGCAGAAATCGCCGAAATTATACACACTTATCCAGACCCAGATTTAGGCGTGTGCATCGACACTTGCCATATTTTTGACGCAGGCTACGACATTAAAGACCATCAAGCCGAGGTTTTTGCTGAGTTTAAAAATGTAGTTGGCATGGACAAATTATTTTTATTTCACATCAACGATTCACTACATGGTCTGTCTTCACGCAAAGACCGCCATGCTAACATTGGTAAAGGCAAAATCGGCCTTGAACCACTTAAAGCAATCGTACAAAACCCAGAATTTTTAAGCATTCCAAAAATTCTGGAAACCCCTGTAGGTACTGACCCAGACATTTATCTTAAAGAGATTCAAATGTTGTCTGAATAACGACTTAAAAATAACCTAATTTACCCCTTAATACGGCTTGGTTTTTCAAAACCAGGCCATTTTTTCACCAAAAAACAAAATCAACCAGTAGTTTTTATTTGGCAAAAAAACCAATTTGTGGTATGATTTTTTCGTATATGCGCTAATCAAAATAACGAGTTATATATTATATATAATATACGCACAGAAACTGGAGGAAAAATGAGTTTTAAAAACATAAAATATGGCAAAAAAACCGAACGCCGTAATTACTCAAAAATGATGTACGATGTTGACTTGCCAGACTTGATTGAAATTCAAACGCAGTCTTTTGAAAAATTTATCAAATCGGACTTACTTGAATTGCTAAAAGAACTTTCACCAATTGAAGGAAACAACGGGGACATTAAACTGTACTTTGAAAGCGTTGAAGTTCAAGAACCTAATTTCACAATCGCTGAATCTAAAACTAGAGACATCACCTACTCAGCACAAGTGATGGCCGATGTGAAGTTAGAAAACTGCATCACCGGTGAACTTAGAGAAGCAAAAGTCTTGTTGACAGAAATGCCTTCAATGACTCCAACTGCTACTTTTATCATCAACGGTGCTGAACGTGTGGTGGTTTCACAAATCGTGCGTTCAAGTGGAGTTTATTACACAAAAGACATCAATAAAAAAATCAACAAAGTTATCTACTCTGGTCAAATGATTCCAACCCGTGGTGCTTGGGTTGAGTTTGAAGAGGGCAATAAAGAACTGCTTTGGGCAAAATTAGACCGCTCTAAAAAAATTTCGCTAACTACTTTTATTAAAGCCCTTGGTGTACCTTCAAACAAAGAAATTGACAAACTATTTAAATCAGAGCAACTTAAAGAAACTCTTGAGAAAGATGTAACCAAAACTTCAGATGATGCAGTAGTTGAAATCGTTTCTAGACTAAGACAAGGCGAAATTATTCCAGTTTCAGGCGCACGCGAGTTAATTCGCCAACGTCTATTTGACATTCGTCGCTACAACCTACTTGGAGTTGGACGCTATAAATTTAACCAAAAACTAGACGTACTTAGCCGTGTTAAAAATACATATCTTGCTGCTGACTTAAAAGACGCAAAAGGAAAAGTTGTGCTTCAGGCCAACACTTTACTTGACGAAGAGGCTTTAAAAGTACTTGACGCCAACCGCCATTTATTTAGAAAAGAAGTTATTTCTGCTGATAACTCTCTGCAAAACATCGACAAAGTGGCTGTCTTAACTGAGTATGTTGGCGAAGGTGACCACGTGCAGTTGGTTACCACAGAACCAATTTACAACATCAAAACTGGCGAAGTCGTTTTTGACGCCGGCACTCAAATTGACGAGCAAGTTCTAAGAACTCTTCGTGAACTTAGAAATGGACTTGACGAAAAAGTCTTAAACTACTTTTTAACTGGCAATGTTTTTGAAAAACCTGCACAAAGACAACCGGTCTACGCTGAAATCTTAGACGTTGTTAAGAGAACTGATTTAGGTGAATCTCAAGCAATTCGTGTAATTGGTAACGACAGCCGTGAGGCTAAAACCTATATTACGGTTTCAGACATCGTTGCTGGTATTTCTTACTTTTTGAATTTATACGAAAACATCGGGCAAACTGACGACATTGACCACCTTGGAAACCGTCGTGTCCGTTTAATCGGGGAACTGCTTGCCAACCAATTTAGAATTGGTATGGCTAGAGCTGAGAAAAACATTAAAGACAAAATGTCAGTTAAGTCTTTTGCAGACATTACAATTCCGGCAATTATGAACACTAAACCACTTACAACTGTACTAAATGCGTTTTTCGGTTCATCTCAATTGTCTCAGTTCATGGACCAAACCAACCCTTTGGCCGAACTTACTCAAAAACGTCGTGTATCTGCACTTGGAAGTGGCGGAATTTCTCGCGATCGCGCGGGTATTGAAGTCCGCGACGTTCACGCTTCTCACTACGGCCGAATTTGTCCAATTGAAACCCCTGAAGGACAGTCTATCGGTCTAATTTCTTCGCTTTCTTCATATGCAAAAATTGACAAATACGGATTCATTCAAACTCCTTACTTTAAACTAGATCGCACAAATCAAGTAAATGGAGTGTGCGTGCCAAAAGTAGTGGACCATCACCTTTATTTAACCGCAGACGAAGAGTACAACGCAGTAATTGCCTCTGCCGCTACTGAGTTAAATCCAGACGGAACTATTAAAGAGCCGACAGTTACTGGTAGACTACGCGGCGAAACCGGTATTTTTGCCCGTGAAGACGTTGAATATATGGACGTGTCTTCAAAACAAATCGTGTCTGTGGCGACAGCGACAATTCCTTTCCTTGAACACGATGAGGCTTCTCGTTGTTTAATGGGTGCCAACATGCAGCGACAAGCTGTGCCAGTAATTAAACCAGAGGCGCCGTTAGTTGGTACCGGAATTGAGTATCGAGCCGCTAAAAACTCAGGTACTTCTGTGGTTGCTAAAAACGCAGGATATGCAGTATACGTAGACGCCAAACGCATTGATGTATTGCCAATTCCTGACAAAACCATTAAATACGATGGAAAAGTCTTGTTTGCACCAAACTCAGACTGGACTGCAGAGCAAGCGCTTAAAATCTATAAATATGGACTTAGCAACACCGATGTCTACACGTTAATTAACTACGAACGCTCAAACCAAAATACTTCAATCGTGCAAAAACCGATTGTAAATGTTGGCGACTGGGTTGACCTAAACGAAACTATTGCCGACGGTCCTTCTACCGACAACGCAGAACTTGCGCTTGGCCGCAACGTTACAGTTGCTTTCATGACTTGGGAAGGCTATAACTTTGAAGACGCCGTTATTGTTTCTGAAGACTTAGTTAAAAACGACGTCTATACGTCTGTTCATATTGATGAATACCAAATTCAAACCAGAGACCTTCGCAACAACATCGGAAAAGAAGAGTTTACCAACGAAGTTCCAAACGCCAACCGCCAGGCTGTTGCTAAACTTGACCAAAAAGGTGTGATTCTACTTGGTTCTGAAGTTAAAGAAGGCGACATTTTAGTTGGTAAAATCACCCCTAAAGGCGGTGCTGAACCTTCGCCTGCTGAAAAACTAATTCAAGAAATTATTGGCGAAAAATCCAAAGAATATAGAGACACTTCACTCAGAGTTCCACATGGTGGCGGCGGAATTGTTCAAAAAATCCAGTATTTTTCAAAGAAAAACAAAGACCAACTGCCTCCTTCTGTAAACGAACAAATCAAAGTTTTTATTGCTAAGAAAAGAAAAATCAGAGAAGGCGATAAAATGGCAGGTCGACACGGAAACAAAGGTGTCATTTCAATTGTCGTGCCACGCGAAGACATGCCGTACATGGCCGACGGAACCCCTGTTGACATCATGCTTAACCCACTTGGTGTTCCTTCTCGTATGAACATCGGCCAAATTTTGGAGTTGCATCTAGGGTATGCTGCTAAAAAACTTGGAATTAAAATCGCAACACCGGTTTTCGATGGTGTTGAAAATGCCGACCTTGTTGATATTTTAAAAGAAGCAAACTTACCGCTAAACGGTAAAATGACCTTGTATGACGGAAGAACTGGTGAACCTTTTAGAAATCCAGTTTCAGTTGGTGTGATGTACATGATTAAGTTATCGCACATGGTTGACGATAAACTACACGCGAGAAACGTCGGACCTTATACTTTAGTAACTCAGCAACCAATGGGTGGAAAAGCCCAAAATGGTGGTCAAAAACTTGGTGAAATGGAAGTTTGGGCGCTATATGGCTACGGCGCTGCCCACGTCCTTCAAGAAATGCTGACCATCAAGTCAGACGACAAAGTTGGTAGAAACAAAGCCTACTCTGCAATTACTCAAGGTAATTTAATCCCACGTCCTTCACTACCTGAATCTTTCCACGTGTTAACCCGAGAACTGCAAGCCCTTGGCATTTACGTTGAGTTAATCAACTCAGAAACTGGTGAAAACGACGCCGTTAAATCACTGCTTGACTTAAAGCCTACCCGCAGTAATGGAGGTATTTAAAAATGCTAAAAGCCTACGAAAAACAAAGCATTAAAGACATTAAAATCATTTCCGAAGAAACTAAAGAGTTCTTAAAAAATATCGCCGTTCACACTTTGGGGGATTTAAACTTATTTTCAGTTTCACAATACCAAAGCATCTTTTCTGAGTGCACAGAAGATGTTTTAAAAGACATCAAAACTCTTTTGACTAAAAACTATTTACCTGAAAAAATTCAACAACTATTTACCGAAAGTGAAGTCGTTAAGTTTTTCAAAGAAAGCGGTTTTACTGACCTTAAGTCAATCTTAACCGCACCACGCTCTAACTTATTTCAAATTTTAAAAGACGACGACTTTCTTTTAGCTGAAACTAACCAACTTTTTGCCTTCTACGGACAAACTCCGCTAACTGAGGCTGATTTTGACGAAAAACTAGACTTAGTTTCTTCACAAACCAAGGTTGCCGAAATCAACGTCGCTGAGCGTTTAAAATCAGTTGACGACACTCATATCACTGGCTCTAAACTATACCGCCACATGCGAATTCGCTTAGCCTCACCTGACGAAATTAGAACTTGGTCTTATGGCGAAGTTAAGTCTCATGAAACCATTAACTACCGAACTGCCAAACCCGAGGTTGGTGGGTTGTTCTGCGAAAAAATATTTGGGCCAACTAAAGACTTTCAATGTGCATGTGGTAAGAAACAAAGCGGCAATAAAGGCCAAATTTGTCAAAAATGTGGAATTGAGATTACCGAATCTCTAGTTCGCCGCGAAAGAATGGGGCACATTGAACTAAAAAGTCCAGTTGTCCATACTTGGTTTTTCAAAAACTCACCATCTCGTCTAGCGATTTTACTTGGAATTAAAGCCAAATCCTTAGAAGAAGTTGTCAACTACGCAGCCTACATCGTAACAGACCCTGGCAACACACCACTTAAACGCAAACAAATTTTGTCAGAACAAGACTACGCTACGATTAACGAAGAGTATTATGGTCGCTTTCAGGCACAAACTGGAGCAGAGGCCATTCAAACTCTTTTAAAAGCACTAGACCTAGATCACGAAATTAGAGTACTTCGCAAAAAATTCCGTACTTCTACTAAACAAAAACGTCAAAACATTATTAAACGTCTTGAAATTGTTGAAGCCTTCTACTCATCTGACAACCGTCCTGAGTGGATAGTTATGCCAGTAATTCCAGTAATTCCGCCAGACCTTCGTCCAATGGTCCAACTAGATGGTGGGCGTTTTGCAACAACTGATCTTAACGACCTTTACTGCAAAATAATTAACCGCAATAACAGGTTAAAAAAAGAACTAGACCAGTTTACAACTTCGCTTATCCTTAAAAACGAAAAACGTTTAATTCAAGAAGCCGTTGACTCACTATTTGACAACTCAAAGCGTGGAAACAAAAAAGCCTTGGCTTCAAACGCTCGTCCACTTAAATCGCTTTCTGACCTGCTTCGTGGTAAACAAGGTCGTTTCCGCCAAAACCTACTTGGAAAACGCGTTGACTACTCAGGTCGTTCCGTAATTATTGTGGGTCCGAACCTAAAGATGTATCAGGCCGGAATTCCACGCGAAATGGCAATTACTTTATTTAAGCCGTTTGTAATTAACCGACTTCAGGAAAACCTAGAAGTAACTCGCCAAAAAGCGGTTGAAATGTATGACAACCGCACTAAAGAAGTTTGGCAAGTTCTGGAAGAAGTAGTTCGTGAACACCCAGTGCTACTAAACCGTGCGCCAACTTTGCACCGTTTGTCAATCCAAGCGTTTGAGCCAAAGCTAATTGACGGTAAAGCCATTCGTCTACATCCTTTGGCAACAACTGCATTTAACGCCGACTTTGACGGTGACCAAATGGCCGTGCACTTACCGCTTTCACCAGAAGCGCAGGCTGAGGCTAGACTGCTTATGCTTGCTTCTAACAACATATTAAACCCAAAAGACGGCAAACCAGTTGTAACTCCTTCTCAAGATATGGTGCTGGGAAACTACTTTTTAACTACTGAAGAGCGCTACATTGAGTCTGATCCAAAAACTCATCAACATAGAAATGAAGGTATGCTGATTTCTTCAATTGACGAGGCTAAAAACGCACAAAGCGCAGGTATTATTGACTACCACACCAGAATTTTAGTGCGTCCACAAATCCTTAACCGTCGTTTTACTGCAGACATTCAAGGCAAACTGTTAATTACTACTTTAGGTAAGTTAATTTTTAACGAAATTATGCCAGACGGTTTCTTTTACTTAAACGAACCAACTGAGTATAACTTAACCCAAGGGGTGCCTCAATCTTACTTGCTTGACTGCAACAAAGACCCAAAAGTATATTTTGCCCAAACTAAAGACCAACCACTACCCGAACCTTTTAAAAAGTCGTTTTTAGGAAAAATTATTGACACTGTCTTTAAACACTACGATGTCACTAGAACTTCTGTGATGCTAGATGACTTAAAAGACCTGGGCTTTAAGTATTCAACTGTCTCTGCTGTTACAATTTCTTACGACGACATTAAAGTTTACTCAAATAAAGCTGCGATTTTAAAAGAGTCTCAGGCTAAGATTGACCAAATTACTAACTACTTTAACATGGGTATGTTGACCGACAAAGGTCGTTCTCGACAAATTATCAACGTTTGGGAAAACACCAAAACCGAGATTTCTCGTGGACTTGAGAGCGAACTTAACCGTGAAAACCCGATTTACGTCATGTCTGACTCAGGAGCCCGTGGTAATATTCAAAACTTCGTCCAGTTAGCCGGAATGAGGGGTATTTTAAACAATCCTAAGGGTGAGCAAATTGAAGTGCCGGTTAAATCATCATTTAAAGAAGGTCTAACCGTTTCTGAGTTCTTTATCTCAACCCACGGTGCCCGCAAAGGTTCAACTGATACAGCCTTGAAAACCGCACAATCTGGTTACTTAACTCGTAGGCTTGTAGACGTTGCGCAAGGCGTAATTATTACCCTTGAAGACTGTGGTACTGAAAACGGAGTGTTCGTAAAAGATATACTTGATAAAGACCAAAAAGTAGTTTGTAGTCTTGAAGAACGACTACATGGCCGTTTTGCTGCCCAAAAAGCGTATGATAAAAACAATCTACTAATAGTTGACAGAAACGAACTAATTACTCAAGAAGCCGCAGCTAAGATTGCCGAAAACTACTCTGAGTTTAAAATCAGAACTAACTTAACATGTTCGGCAATTGACGGACTTTGTGTGAAGTGCTATGGTCTAAACTTAGCAACTAACTCAATTGTAGAAGTCGGTGAAGCCGTTGGTGTTGTGGCAGCACAATCTATCGGTGAACCTGGTACTCAGTTAACGATGCGTACTTTCCACACCGGTGGTGTGGCATCAGCATCCGATATTACTCAAGGTCTTCCTCGTATTCAGGAACTTTTTGAGGCCAGAACTCCAAAAGGAAAATCTGTTATTTCTGAGTATTTTGGTAAAGTTAGCCAAATTAGTCGTCCACAATACGGACAGCCTAGTGTGGTTATTGAAGACCGTCAAGGCAAAACTCACACTTACTCAATTGAGTCAAACGCCGATATTTTGGTCAAAGTCGGGGATTCTGTGAAACCTGGAACTTCACTAACTCCAGGTTCAATTCATCCGAAAGAACTACTTCGCGTTACCGATACTTTAACTGTTTCTAACTACATCTTGGCAGAAGTCCGCAAAGTTTATCAATCACAAGGCGTGGACATTCAAGATAAACACATTGAAATCATCATTAGACAAATGCTGAAACGCATTATGATTATCCATGAAGGTGATACTAACTTGCTTCCAGGTATCGTGGTTTCAAACTCAGACTTCCTGAAAGCCAACCGCGTGGCTTTTGAACAAGGCACACGTCCGGCAATTGGTAAAAGAATACTGCTTGGAATTACCAGAGCCTCGCTTTCAAACGACTCGTTCTTATCTGCCGCTTCCTTCCAAGAAACTACAAGAATTCTGACAGACGCCGCGATTTCTTCTAGACCTGATCAACTAAAAGGTCTAAAAGAAAACGTGATTATTGGTGGACTAATCCCCGCTGGTACCGGAATTTTAAAAGAAACTGAGTTTAACTACACCAAAGTTTCTGACGATAAAAACGCTTAGTTTATTAACTAAACAAAATAGCATAAATACACATCCGGCTTACTTTAAAGTAAGGCGGATGTGTTAAAATAATGGTAGACTGCTACCAAAAAAGGAGTTTATACACATGAAAAAAGCAATTCATCCTGAATTTAATGAAGTTGAAGTTATTTGTTCAACTTGTGGTTCTAAGTTCAAAACTCAATCTACTGCCAAAGAAATTAAAGTAGATACATGTTCACAATGCCATGCTTTCTACACAGGTACACAACAATTTGTCCAAGCCCAAGGTCGTGTAGATAAGTTCAACAAACGCTACAATATTGAACAAAAACCAGGAAAATAGAAATAAACATTTCGCACATGCTCTTAGGCTTGCCAAAAAAGCCCTGGCTTGTGCAGAAGTGCCAGTTGGTGCGCTCATTTTAAAAGATGGCGAAATCGTTGCAACTGGCTATAACACTAAAGAACACAAACACGATATTTTTGGACACGCAGAAATCACTGCTTTAAAAAAAGCCACCAAGCGACTTAAAACTTGGAAACTGGAAGACTGCGTGATGATATCGACACTTGAGCCTTGTGTACTTTGCGCGGCCGCGATTGCTGTTGCTAGATTAAAAGAATGTATTTTTTTGGCAAAAGACCCGACAGTTTTTAGTCAAAAAATCAGAAAAGAGATTTTTCTGCAACCCACTGCTCACACTAAATTAACTTTTGTTAAGGTAGACGAAGCCGCTGAGTTGTTAAAAAAATTCTTTAAACGCCTGTAAAGGCAAAGATTTTAGATGTTTCCTTTTAAAAGCCATTGGCCGATTGACTTATCTGAACGGGTCAGGTCTTGATTGAAGCAGCCATCAGGGTATAGCCACTGTGGCCAATGGTCTTTAAAAGGAAACATTTTTTAAACCCTAGTAAGGAGGATTTATGAAATTCAATTTAACTGACAGAGTGCCTGCCTACACTCAACAAATTGACAAAAGAACTCTAGAAATTTACTTTATGACAGATTCAGAAAAAGCCATTTGGCATAAAAAAGGTCTACTTAAAGTTTGGGACATTACTCCACAAACTGCAAGACTTTTAATTGATCAGGCTTACTTTGAAACAGGATCAATTAAAAGACTTTACGAGCAAGACGTGAACGCTGAATACTTGGCGTACGCAGACGGGATTAACTCAATTAAAAACCGTATTTTTATTCCAGTATTTTTAGGAATTTTAATTGGATTTATTGCAGCAGCCACTACTATTGCTGTGCTTTCTTCTAAGTTTCCGCAAGTTAAATCTTGGTCATTTTGGGTGCTAATCGGGCTTTTAATTGTTGTTTTTGGTCTAGTTTTTGGAATTTCTCGCCAAATTACTAAAAAAATGGCAGCACTTCACAATAAGTTTTTTACAAACATTTTAGCCTTAGTTGGAGAAGATAACTTCAAAGCTTTAGAGGCAGAAACTGAGGAATATAAAAAAACCGTGTTAAATCAAGAAGTTGCTGCAAACTCAGTAGATAAAACAACAGAACCTGTTGAAGTTGAAGAACCGATAGCCAAAGAATCTAAAGAAAAATAATGAAAACCGAAAAAGATTTAGATAAACTTTGCATAGATACCCTAAAAATGCTTGGAGTTGACACCATTAACAACGTCAACTCAGGCCATCCTGGGATAGTTTTAGGGGCAGCCGCTCCTGTTTACTATCTTTACAACTACGCAATCAATCAAAACCCAAAAGACCCACTTTGGCCAAACCGCGACCGCTTTTATTTATCTGCCGGTCATGGTTCTGCTTTGCTTTACTCACTTTTGCATCTTGCAGGATTTGATTTAACAATTGATAACTTAAAGAACTTTCGCAGACCTGGAAACACACCTGGCCATCCTGAGTTTAGAGAAACTCCAGGAGTTGAGGCGACAACTGGTCCACTTGGACAAGGCGTTGCAATGGCGGTAGGTTCAGCAATTGCAGAGGCTCATTTAAACAAAGTAAATGGACCCGCATACACAGACTACTATACATACTGCTTATGCGGAGACGGAGATCTGCAAGAAGGTGTGGCTATGGAAGCGATTTCTTTAGCCGGCCGACTTAAACTAAATAAGTTAATTATGTTATTTGACTCAAATGACATTCAACTAGATGGGCCTACTTCTTTAACTTGTGAAACTAATTTTAAATTAAAGTTTTTGGCCGACGGTTGGAACTATATTATGGTAACCAACCCTTACGACAAGGCCGAGTTTTTAGAAGCAATCCGCTTGGCTAAAGAATCAGAACTTCCTACTGTTATTGAAATGAAAACCACAATTGGTCAAGGTGCAACAAAAGAGGCTACAAACAAAGTCCACGGCTCTCCACTCGGTGCGCTTGAACGCGACTTACTTGCTGAAAAACTTGGATACCAATTAAAACCATTTGAAGTAGATCCGCTGGTTTACAAACATTTTCAAGATAATTTCTTAAAAAGAGGTCTGGAAAAATACACAGCCTACTCTAAATTAAAACCACTTAACAAGCAAAGTCTAGACTTTGATTTAAGAGAATTGCTCGCAAAAATCCCTGAAAAACAAGCAACTCGCAAGTCTTCTGGTGACATATTGACCTATATTTCTAGCCAAGTTCCTGCGTTAATTGGTGGATCTGCTGACCTTTCTTCATCAACTTGCGTAAAAGGAGTAGACGGTGATTTTGATCACACCAACAGACTTGGCCGCAACTTAAACTTTGGAGTTCGCGAACACTCAATGGCAGCAATTGCCAATGGGATTGCACAAACTGGTGTACTTAGACCTTTTGTCTCTGGTTTTTTTGTTTTCTCTAACTATATGTTTCCAGCAATCCGGCTATCTGCTCTACAAAAACTACCAGTGATGTATATTTTTACCCATGACTCTGTATTTTTAGGCGAAGATGGACCAACCCATCAACCAATTGAACATCTTACCCAACTTAGATGTATGCCAAATGTAAACGTGATTAGACCATGTGACTATAAAGAAACATTGGCGGCTTATAAATTAATGCTTTCTGAAAACCACTTCCCTTCAGTTTTAGTTTTAACTCGGCAAAACGTATTAGAAAACCCAAACTCTCAACTAGACATTCAAAAAGGCGCTTACATTATTAAGCCTGAACAAAACAAACACTCACTTACTTTAATTGCAACTGGTTCAGAGGTTGCATTAGCGCTTGAGGCTGCAAATGTCCTTGAAACTAAAGGTCAAGGTGTACGCGTAGTTTCCATGCCTTCTTGCTTCTTGTTTGACAGACTTACTAAATCTGAGCAAACCAAGATTTTAGGAAACTCTAAAATTGTAGCAGTAGAAGCAGGCTCTGCCTATTCTTGGTACAAATACACACCGCATGTTTTTGGAATTAATGATTTTGGTTTAAGTTCATCTGAAGCCGAAATTCGTGAAAAATTAAAATTCACCAAAGCAGATTTAGTGGATTTTATTGAAAATGCAGTTAAATAACCGCATATTTGACTCAATCGTAATTGGGGCAGGGCACGCCGGTATTGAGGCCGCCGCTGCCCTTTCTCGTTTAGGCAAGTCAGTTTTATTTATCACAGGAGATAAATCACAAATCGCGACCCTTCCTTGCAATCCGTCAATTGGTGGACCTGCGAAGGGTGTTTTAGTGCGAGAAATTGACGCGCTAGGCGGCTTGATGGCTAAAGTTGCAGATAGCGCTACTATTCAGATGCGTAGGTTAAACTCATCTAAAGGTCCTGGTGTTTGGGCACTTCGTGCACAAATTGACAAAGAAATTTATCCGAAAAACATGTTAAAAGAATTAAAGAAACTCAATAACATAGTTTTTTTACACGAATACGCGACTGAGTTGTTAGTTGAAAACCAAACTGTGGTTGGCGCAGTTGCAGAAAACAACATAAAGTATTTTGCTAAAACTGTGGTATTGACAACTGGCACTTATTTAGCATCACGAATTTTGATAGGCAGTGAAACTTACCAAACTGGACCCGACGGCAAACGCACAACTTTTGGTATTTCTGAGTCTTTGAGAAAAGCAGGTTTTGAAATCGTGAGACTAAAAACTGGAACTCCACCACGAATTGACTCAAACTCAATTGACTTTGCTGAACTTGCAAAGCAAGATGAGAACAACCCAGAACTTAGATTTTCTTACTATTCAAAAGCCAAACACAAGGCAAATTTAAATCTGCATACCCTTCACACTACTTTGGATACTAAAGAGACAATTTTGGCAAACTTAAAATATTCGCCTCTCTACTCAGGAGTAATAGAAGGTAGAGGTCCTAGATATTGTCCTTCAATTGAAGACAAGATTGTTAGATTCAAAGAAAAGGATATTCATCAAATTTTTGTCGAACCAGAAAGTATTAAAAATAACTTAACCTACTTACAAGGCCTTTCTACATCACTTCCGCGTTTTG
The DNA here is from genome assembly GCA_963544825.1 of uncultured Acholeplasmataceae bacterium. Lineage (GTDB taxonomy): Bacteria > Bacillota_I > Bacilli_A > Acholeplasmatales > Acholeplasmataceae > CALISC01. The sequence goes on along the minus strand of CAUUGG010000004.1, from coordinate 4,425 downwards.
TTCAAAGAAAGTTAGTTGAGAGTTTACCTGGATTTGAGGAAGGCAAAATAATCAGATATGGATACGCTATTGAATATGACGCTATCAATCCTTTTCAACTATATTTGTCTCTAGAGACCAAAATCCTTAAAAACCTGTTTACCGCTGGTCAAATTAATGGAACTTCTGGATATGAAGAAGCCGCGTGCCAAGGTTTAATTGCAGGCACAAATGCTGCTGCTAAAATTGACAACACTGAACCGCTTATTTTAAAAAGAAACGAGGCCTACACTGGGGTGTTGATTGATGATATAGTTACCAAGGGTGCTGATGAACCTTATAGAATGTTGACCTCTCGTGCTGAATATAGATTACTTTTAAGAGATGACAACGCTGACTTTAGACTGTCTGAAATTGCTTATAACCGTGGGCTTATAGACAATGAAACTTATCAAAAATATTTACTAAAAAAAGGACTTGTTAAGCGATTAACCGAGATTTTAATAAACACAAAAATCACTCCAACTAAGTCGATTTTAAACCATCTTTCCAAACATAACATCTCACTTTACGAGTCAATTTCTTTAGCAAATTTACTTAAAAGACCAGAGGTTAATTTAAAGGTTTTAAGTCCTTTTATAAAAGAAAAATTTCCAGAAGAAGTCAGACTTGCAGCAGAGATACAAATTAAGTACGAAGGCTACATCTTAAAGGAAATCAAGACTGCTGAGAAGTTTAAGTTCCTTGAAAACTTCAAAATTCCTGCAGACATTGACTACAACCATGTTGCTAACTTGGCTTTTGAATGTAGAGAAAAATTAGAGAAAGTTAGACCAAAAACTTTAGGGCAAGCCTCAAGAATACTTGGTGTTAATCCGAGTGACATTCAAATTCTTTCTATCTACATTCAAAAAAGTAAAGAGAATAGATAACCATGAAAAACGTTTTTAGTAAATTTAACATTGAATTAACAGATGAACTAATTTTAAAAATTGACAAGTATTACTCACTTTTAATTGAAGAAAATAAAAAGGTTAACTTAACTAGAATTGTTGATAAAACCGAGTTTTTAGTTAAGCATGTTTTAGATTCTATCTTACCTTTTTTTAATAACCCTGGCTTAACTCAACCTAAGTCTATCTTAGATATTGGCTCAGGTGCCGGGTTTCCAGGTATTGTTGTCTCTTTATTTTTCCCAAGAGTTGAAGTTATTTTAACTGAATCTATTGGCAAAAAAGCAAGGTTTTTAACATTAGTTAAAACTGAATTAAACTTAACTAATTTAAAAGTTATTAACGATAGAGTTGAAAACATAAAAGGAGTTTCAGTTGAATTAGTGACAGCCCGTGCAGTTACTGATCTTGCTTCGTTAGTTAAGTATGCTTTACCGAAATTAACTAAAGGTGGCAAGATGTGTTTTTATAAAGCAACTAAAGCCACTGATGAAATTACCGAGTTTAAAAAAACTAAATTAGTTAATTTAGTTAAAAATATTTCCCTGACTAAGTTTGTCTTGCCCTTTGAAATGGGTGAAAGAGTTTGCGTATGGATAGAAAAGAAATAGTAAAATTAAATATTTTAAAAACTGGCAATGATGGAGAAGGCATCGCTTACTTAAACAACCAGCCAATCTACATATACGGGGCTGCAGAGGGTGAAGAAATAGAAGTCCAAATTGAGAAAAACAACCGCGGTGCACTTGTTGGCAAAATTCTTAAAATTATTAAAAGGTCGCCAAAAAGAGCCGAGGTTACGACAAGTTTTTCAGAAACTATAGGACTTCCTCTAATCCACCTAACTTATCCGGCAACACTTGAATATAAATACAAAAAAATAGTTTTCCATGTTAAAAGCAAACTAAGAAAACACATCAGCCCCAAAACTTTCAAACACTTTGAAGGTGCTTTAAATCCTTTAAATTACCGCAATGAAACTACTGTTTTGTTTAAACAAATCAACAAAGTAATTGAATGGGGTCTATACAGACCAAACACTAATTTAGTTGAACCTACTAATAACTTAATTTCACAAGACGATTTAATCACTAGTTTTTTAAATTATTTTAAAAAAGCACTTGTCGAAGTTAACTTTCCAGTAGTAGATAAAAAACCGTTTGGTCTGTTTGCAGTTTCTGTACGTAAAGCAACTAACTCAGATTTAGCAGTTAACTTATATGTTTATGGTGAGCATATTTTCAAAGCACTTACTAACTTAATATATAGTTCTGAGTTTTCACTTAAACAATTTGGTGTTTTTGTCTATAAAGACAAAACCGCAAAACAGCATGAGGCTGACTATAGACTACTTAAAGGCCAATACTTTTTTAACACTAACTTTTTAAATAAAAATTACTATATTACTGCCAACTCTTTCTTTCAGTTAAACTACCATACATTTCAAAATATACTTGCATACATCAAAGACTTTAAAATATTTAGACCAACTGACATCCTTTTAGATGCTTTTTCTGGAGTTGGGGTTTTTGGATTAGAACTTGCCGGTAAAGTCAAAGAAGTGTATTGCGTTGAGTTAATTAAAGACCAAGTTTTGGCTTTAAAGAAAAACATATATGAAAACAAAATACCTAATGCTAAGGCTGTGGTTTCAAATGTTTTGACTTGGGTTGACTATAAAAAGCATGATTTTGATGTCATGTTATTTGACCCACCAAGAACCGGACTGGGTGAAACAGTATGTAAGTTTATTTGCGCAAAAAAACCAAGAAATGTAGTTTACGTTTCTTGTAATGTTGAAACTTTAGTTAAAGACTTAAAAATGCTTGCAGAAGAATATGAAATTACTTCAATTAAAGGTTTTGACATGTTTCCATATACTGCACACGTTGAAACTGTGACACTTTTGTCTAAAAAAATAGCAAAATAGCTAGTAGGGTAATGTGGGGTAAATGCCACAAATTGTCTGACTAGATATAAAAAAGCAAAATATTTTTATAAAAAACTAGAAACACATAGATAAAGCGAATTATTGACTATAAAAAAATAGAACATTACACAGAAAAAAAGTAGGGTAATACTTATAATTTGTAAGGTAATTCTATGTAAAACTCAGTAAAAACATATTAAACACTGCAAGTGTAAGCAAATTGCAGTGCGTTATTTAGAACTAGAGATAGTAGAAAACTATCTCTTTTTTGTTTTAATTGCAATATTTTTGTTTTACAAACACTCTTTAATAATATATAATTAAAGAGTAAATGTAAAGGAAAGTATATGAATATTTTAGAAACTTATTTCAAAGAAAGCGATGTTATTACAAATAAACAAGCAAAAGAAATGGGTGTTAAAAGACACACACTTGCCGCTTTTGCTAAAAAAGGTTTTTTAGAGAGGGTTAAAAAAGGTGTTTACAAATTAAAAAACGCAATTGTAGATGAGTTCACAACAATTTCTTTAAACTGCCGAAAAGTAGTTTTTTCTTTCCACACCGCACTATATCTGCACTCTTTTAGCGATAGAACACCAAGTATTTTTCACATTACAGTTCCACAAGGATATAACGTCAAACACATCAAACAAAAATTTTTAAATATCAAGGTTCATTATGTAAAGAAAGAACACTTCAATTTAGGAATAGTTGACGTTAAAACGCCGCTTGGTTCAACTGTAAAGTGCTATGATATGGAAAGATGTATTTGCGATATTGTTTCAAAGAGAAAATCTATTGACAGACAAATATTTACAACCGCAATACATGAATACTTTAATAGTAGAAATAAAAATATCCGTACACTTATTAAATATAGTAAGATGCTTGGTATTGAGGATGAAATTAGAAAATATATTGAGGTATTATAAATGATAAGTTCAGAAAGTATTAAAAGTAAAATAAGAAATTTAGCAAACTCTAAAAATCTTAGTTCTCAAGAGCTTCTGCAGATGTTTTTCTTTGAAAGGTTTTTAGAAAGACTGTCAAAATCTCAGTATAAAGCAAATTTTATTATCAAAGGCGGACTACTTGTTGCCTCAATGATTGGGATTTCAAATCGCACCACATCAGACATTGACACGACTGTTAAAGGTATTGCTTCAAGAAAAGAAAATATTCGCAGAATTATTTTAGAAATCATTAACACAATTGTTGCAGATGGTGTAAAATTTGAAATTGTTAATATAAAACACATCAGAGAAGAAGACAAATATGAAAACTTTAGAGTTAACTTAATGGGCCGTCTAGATAAGATTAAAAATAGTTTAAAAATAGATATTACAACTGGTGACATTGTAGCACCAAAAGAAATTGAATATCTATACCATTGCATGTTTCAAAAAGAAAGTATTAGTGTAATGGCTTATCCATTTGAAACTATATTTGCAGAAAAATACGAAAGTATTACCTGAGTTCAGAAATTTAGCACAATATTTTTAAGACTAAAAAAATAATTTTTTCACAAATAAACGGCGTTATTACGCCGTTTTTATTTTTTTC
>CAUUGG010000003.1:0-70784 GCA_963544825.1 uncultured Acholeplasmataceae bacterium | reverse complement strand
ACCTGTTTACATCCCGAACACAGAAGTTAAGCACTTTTACGCCGACGATAGCGCGACTGCGTGAAAATAGGGAGCTGCCAGTTTCTTTTATAGGGAGGTTTAGCTCAGCTGGGAGAGCATCTGCCTTACAAGCAGAGGGTCGGGGGTTCGAGCCCCTCAACCTCCACCAGAGCCGAGATAGCTCAATTGGTAGAGCAACTGACTTGTAATCAGTAGGTTGCGGGTTCAATTCCTGTTCTCGGCACCACTATCTGTCCCGTTAGCTCAGTCGGTAGAGCACCTGGCTTTTAACCAGGGTGTCAGAAGTTCGAGTCTTCTACGGGATACCATTGCCCGGGTGGCGGAATAGGTAGACGCGTGGGACTTAAAATCCCATGGAGGAAACTCTGTACCGGTTCAAGTCCGGTTCCGGGTACCATCCTTTTTTAAACTTTATTTTAAAAAAGCGAGTGTTTACCCTTTTTTTATTTAAAATCAACTAAACAAATTTTGTATACGGCGGTGTAGCTCAGCTGGCTAGAGCGTACGGTTCATACCCGTGAGGTCGAGGGTTCGATCCCCCCCGCCGCTACCAAAGGACCCATAGTTCAGTTGGTTAGAGCAACCGGCTCATAACCGGTTAGTCGTAGGTTCGAGTCCTACTGGGTCCACCAAACGAACGGAGGAATACCCAAGCCTGGTTGAAGGGATCGGTCTTGAAAACCGACAGGGTGTAAAAGCCGCGGGGGTTCGAATCCCTCTTCCTCCGCCATTTTATTTATTTCATATCGCGGGGTAGAGCAGTCTGGTTAGCTCGTCGGGCTCATAACCCGAAGGTCGTCGGTTCAAATCCTTCCCCCGCAACCAAGTTGGTCTCGTGGTGTAGTTGGTTAACATAAATGCCTGTCACGCATTAGATCGCGGGTTCAAGTCCCGTCGAGACCGCCACTGGTCCGGTAGCTCAGTCGGTAGAGCAAGGGACTGAAAATCCCTGTGTCGGCAGTTCGATTCTGCCCTGGACCACCATTTCATTTTTTTACTCCTTTCAAATCTCCTTTCATTCGGAAAAATTTTAAACCCCTAAATTATTCCGAAATTCAAAAAAAGTCGCTTGTGCGTAAAGCGACTTTTTTTATTTTCTTAAGAACTTATTAAAAACATTTGAAAACAAACAATTTTAACCTACTATTTTATTTGAAAACACACTATTTTAAGGTATTTTTTTATTTGAAAACACACTATTTTAAGGTATTTTTTTATTTGAAAACAAACAAATATGCTAAAATAAATGCGTAGTAAGGAGATTTTAAATGTTTAGACGAAAAATAGAAAAAATACTGATAAAAAACTATCAAGATGAAAACGCCAGAATCTTAATTGTAGAAGGTGCTAGACAAATCGGAAAAAGTTATATTGTTAGAAAAACTGCTCCAAAATACTTTAAAAAATATTTAGAAATTGACTTAAAGTCAGATTATGAGGGCAAACAGTTCTTTTTAGGTATTAGAGATACTGCTTCGTTTTATATCCACCTAAGTTCTATTTTTGATTTAAGAGGTGCAGATCTTTCAAATACAATAATTTTTTTAGACGAAATTCAATACTACCCACATTTAATCACTTTATTGAAAGACCTGTATAAAGAACGCAAATATAGATATATAGTCTCTGGTTCCTTGCTCGGTATTACTTTAAAACATATCTTTATACCGATGGGAGCAATTGATGAGGTTGAAATGTTTCCACTAGACTTTGAAGAGTTCTTGTGGGCAAACGGAGTTGGGACAGATGTAATTGACTACCTAAGGTCTGCATTTTCAAACTTAACTGCAATTAACGAAGCTATTCACAAACGTATTCTATATTTATTTAAAGATTATTTGATCTCAGGCGGCTTACCAGACGCAGTTAAAGAATATGTGTTAAACAAAGATGTTAAAGCAACTCGCAGAGTTCAAACCAAAGTTTATTCATACTACCAAGACGACGCAGCTAGATACCAGGAAAACACCAAACTAAAAATCTCTAAAATTTATAGAGAAATGGTTTCTAATATGTCTAATAAGGTAAAAAGAGTTAATTTTAAAGCCATTGAGAACAAAGTGAACTCATCTTTTGAAAAATACCAAGATGAATTTGAGTATTTAGTCTCTGCTGGTGTTGCCAACCAAGTAAAAGCGGTTTCAAACCCTAAGTTTCCGCTAATTGACGCAACTGCTAAAAACTTAATTAAACTTTATTACAACGATGTTGGAATACTAACTAGCATACTGTTTAAAACTAACGTACAGCCAATTTTGAATACCGATAAAAACATTAACTTAGGCTCTGTCTACGAACACGCTTGCGCAACTGAACTTAAAGCCCACGAACATGATTTATTTTATTTTGATTCAAGAAAAGTTGGTGAAGTAGATTTTTTAATCAATGACTATGATTTACTTTCACCTGTTGCTATTGAAATAAAGTCTGGAAATGACCAAACTAACTTTCGTGCACTACCCAAACTAATTGATAAAAATGGACAATATAAACTTGCCAAAGGCTATGTTTTTGGAAACAAAAATATACTCAAACAAGAAGGCAATTTAATAACTTTACCAATTTACCTAATCATGTTTGTTTAAAAATATTTAAGGAGAACAATATGCATAATAAAGAAATTATCTTAGAACAAATACCATCTGTTTCATACGACCCGTCAATTACTTACTTAGATCAGTTAAAAATGTCATACATAGATTTAGTTAGTCACTTAATTGCTAAGTACGGACCAGCTAACGGAAATTACTTTTTAGCTGAAACATGTAAGTCCAAAAACCCTAAAATAACTAGGGGAAAAGAAGGGTTGTTTTGCCACCACATAGACGAAAATAAAGCAATTAAACTCTCTAAACCAGAATTTGCTATTAAACACCCGTTTGCATATCAAAAAGCGTAGAGATTAGTATATTGCGATATTTTGGAACACTTAATTTTACACATTAAAATTATTGAAGAACCAAAAGGAGAATCTGTCGGAATTGGGGGTGCCGCTCTTATTTGCAGACAAATTAACGATTGTTACAGCGGAATGACTTTTACGAATCCTTTTATGATTAGTGTAAGTGAAAAAATACAAGATAAATTTGGCGATTACCTAAAAATTCTTCAAAGATTTTTTGATTTGATTAAGAAAGAACCACTTTATTCAACACTGATTTCAAAAGAGAGTATTTGCAAAAGTTACGACGGTAAAATTATTAAAAAGATATATAACGCCTTAAAATAAGTAAAAAAAGATTTTAAACTAAGTAGTTAAGCAATAAATTTTTTTAAAAAATTTGCAAAACTTAATTCAAAAAACAAAATTTTTTTAATCATTTTTCAAAATGTAAGCGTATACATTTAATATTTTGACTTTATTTTTTTCATTCTATATAATATAAATATCTCTATATACACACGCCATAAAACAAAGAAAATGGCACAAAAAAAGGAGCGGTATGGAAGTTAAATTACAAGGTCTTACTAAAATTTTCGTCGACAAACAAAAACGCGAAACAACAGCGGTTGATAAATTAACAATTACAGTTGGCGACGGTAAGCTAATTGGTCTACTTGGACCTTCTGGTTGTGGAAAATCAACCACCCTATATATGATCGCGGGTTTACATGAACCTTCTGGCGGTAAAATAATTTTTGGCGATGAGGATGTCACTCCACTTTCTGCCGACAAACGTGGAATTGGACTAGTTTTCCAAAACTACGCCCTTTATCCTCACTTAACAATTCGTGAAAACATTATGTTTCCACTTCAAAACATGCACGTGCCTGCCAATGAAATTGACGATATGGTAGAAGAAGTTGCACGTTTGGTTGGTATTGCTAACTTACTTGAACGCAAACCTTCTCAACTTTCAGGGGGACAACAACAACGCGTAGCCATTGCTCGTGCTTTGGTTAAAAAACCAAAAGTCTTGCTACTTGACGAACCACTTTCAAACCTTGACGCTCGTCTACGCCTACAAATGCGTGAAGAGATTAAACGTATTCAAAAAGAAACTGGAATTACTGCAGTTTTCGTAACTCACGACCAAGAAGAAGCGATGTCTATTTGCGATGAGATCGTTTTAATGGAAGCGGGTGTTGAACAACAACGCGGTGTTCCTCAACAAATTTACGATAACCCTGCTAACTTATTTGTTGCGAAGTTCCTTGGAACTCCGCCAATTAACTTATTTAAAGCACACATCAAAAAAGACCGTGTGTTTGTCGGAGATGAAGACGTGCTTTCTGCCAAAGGCGCTAAGGCTGTAGTTAAATCTTGGGCTGAACTTAAACAAAACCACCCGGTAGTAGAGCGCGACAACTCAGATGTAACCTTGCACATCGCTGGCTGTGGTCAACTTAAAGCAGAAATTGAACCGCTACTTGCTGAGTTTTCCAAAATCGCGGGCGGCTTCCTTTATGACTTTACTTTAAACGGAGCAACTGAAGGTTTCACCTTAGTTCAAGGTAACCGCCGCAAGGCTCCAAAGAAAACTAAAGATTTAGCGGTTGCTAAGTTAAACCAAAAAATAGAATACAAAAATTACCAAATTGAATACTACCAAGCAAAAATTGTAAGAACTGAAGCACAAGTTAAAGAAGTTAAAGCAAATAAAGACTTTGTTGACGAAGTTAAAATCACTAAACTTGAGCAAAAAACAGTTAAATTAGACCTAGCAGTTCAAGCGGCTAAGGCAAAAATTGAGCAACTTCAAGAACAAATTAAGACAATTGAAGCAGACCGCTCTCCATACATTGACCCTCGTTTCCACCTAGGACTTGTAAACCGTGAACTTAACCCTAACTTTGAACGCGCAACTAAACGCTTTATTCGCCGTTTCACCGCGAAAGCCGTAGTTCCAGTAGTTGCTCCAAACTCACCACTTTCTGAGCTTTCATCTGCTACCCTTAAAGCAATTTTCCAAAAGAAATTAACTAAATGGGACAAACTGATAGACACTACCCTTCCTGAAAACATTGATTTCATGAAGAAATCAATCCACACAGTACTTCACCATAAACGCAGTGGTGTCAGAACTCTGGCTTTCCAAAAATTAGACATAATCCGTCTACCTAAAAAAATATTTGGAGTAACACTTCCAACTCTACACGAAACTACAGTTCAAAACAACGATGAGTTAATCAAAGCAATTTCTGAAAACCCACTTGCAATTGGTTTCATTCAATATGACTTACTTAAAGAATCTGGTCTAAAAGAACTAAAAGTTAACGGACAAAGCGCAACTGATGAAGGTGTGCGCACAGGTACTTACTTCTTTGCTTCAGTTTCAACAATCTTGGCATGTCAATACCCAATTGTAATTCCTGACAAAATTGCTGCTGCTTTCCTTGACTTTATTAAAACCAAAGAAGGTGAGGCTATCACTGCTAAACACTCAAAAATGTATCCAGACAGAAACTACTTAGTTGGTATCCGTCCAGAGGCCTACACAGTAGATCAAGAAAAAGGTTGCTTAACTCTAAACTATCAATACTTTGAGTCAATTGGACGTGACTTAACGCTAATTGCTGCCCACCCTCAGGCAACTAACCGTACATTTAGAGTAATTCTTTCTGATGTTAATGACTCTAAAAAACTAAAAGACGGCAAAGTTAAGATGTCTCTAGATTATTCTAAAGTCTTTGTCTTTGACGAAGAGACTGGCGAAAGGATTATCTAATGCATTTCCGTGTCGATGCACGAAGAAAACTAAAAATCTGGTTTCAAAACAACAAAGGTTGGGTGTATCTGCTTCCAATTCTGACCTTAATGGTTATTTTTACTTTCTACCCACTAATTAAAACCATTTTGATTTCATTTGACCCGACTTTCCGCCGCGATATTCAAACACTTAGCCCAGGTTCTTTTAGTTTTGACAACTACCGTGCACTATTTGCTGAACACTCAGATTTCGGGCTGGCTTTGAAAAACACAGCGCTAATTGTGTTTGTCACAGTTCCGCTGTCTACGATTATTGCCCTTGGAATATGCGTGTCTTTAATGTCGGTTAAACGCATTCGTTCGTTTTTCCAAACAATTTTCTTCTTGCCATATATCACTAACACTATTGCAATTGGTTTAGTGTTTGCCGTACTTTTTGACTACCAATCTGGTCTTGTAAACTCATTTTTAGGGCTATTTGGAATTGGTAAAACTAACTGGCTAAACCCAGCCGCAGTTGGTCAACATGGATATGCCGCCGCAACTGATGGCGCAATGCGTGCAGTTACCTTGTTTTACATCACTTGGTCAGGCCTTCCTTTTAAAATCCTGATTTTCATGGGGGCACTGCAAGGAATTAATAAACAATACTACGATGCTGCTAAAATTGACGGAACTTCATCTTGGCGAACTTTCTACAAAATCACCGTGCCACTAATTTCGCCAATGATTTTATACGTTGTAATTACTTCACTAATTGGTGCTTTCAAAACCTACGCCGCAGTTATTGGTCTATTTAACGACCCAACACTAAGAGCACGCATGAACACCGTGGTTGGTTATGTTTACGACAAACTAGCAGATAGTGGCTCTGGCTACGCCCAAGGTGCCGCTGGTGCAGTAGTTCTGTTCTTAATTATCCTAGCGCTTACTTTTGTAAGTACTTGGGCATCTAAGAAAAAGGTTCACTACTAACAAAGAGGTTTTCTCAAAATGAATGAAAGAATTGATGTTAAGAAAAAACTAGTCTATCAAAAAATCAAATCTGCCTCTCAAAAAACTGTTGCCATAATTTTCTTGTCTATTATGGCTTTAATGATTATTGTGCCTTTTTACTGGATGCTAAATACTTCTTTTAAAAACGAATCTGAAGTCCTTGAAGAACCACCAACTCTCTATCCTCACGCCTGGACTTGGAAAAACTACTCATACGCTTTTAACGGAACCAGACTGACCAACATTCGCTTACTTCAACAAAAACTAAAAGAATACGAAGGTCCAAACGGAGTTGTTCAGACCGCTAAAAAAGAACGCGATAGAATTGCTTTAACAGACACAGAAAAAACTAAGTTAGCCGCACTTTTAAAGGGCGATCCTAAAAATATATACACAGACACCTACTACACACAAGCACTTGAACCTTATATTTCAGATAACTCTAAATACGCCTTTCAGGCATATAAAGACAAACTAGCCGAAAAATCAATTCTAGAAACCAAAATAAAAGAGGCTAAAAACATCGCTGAAAAGGCTAAAATTCAAGTTCAATTAAACAGTATTAGTGAGTATATTTCTAAGTTTTCTGTTCAATATAACGCAGATTTAACTAAATTTTCAACTTGGAAAGACGAACAAATTTATAAACCTGATTACTTAAAACTAAGAAACAAAGACTTGGCATACCAAGTGGCTGACCGTAAATACCAAAATCTAGCAAGTGAATTAAAAGGTCTGCCTGGCAAAATTGAAGGTGAAGAAAACGCACCTTCTGACCGTTTCACTAGATACTTGCTAAACACCTTAATAGTTGGTATTTCTTCAACTATTGTTGGTACATTTATGTCAATTATTGGTGCGTTTGCCCTATCTAGGCTGGAATTCAAAGGTCGGGACACTATCTTTAAAGTAATGCTTTCTACCATGATGATTCCAGGTGAAATGATGGTAATTACAAACTACGGCACAGTTTCTCGCCTTGGCTGGACAGACCAAGCACCAGCTTTTGCAGGGGCTCCGTTCCTGGCAATGACCGTACCATTTTTAGTCACAGTCTTCCACATTTACTTAATTCGCCAAAACTTCCGCCAAATTCCAAATGAACTTTATTATGCTGCCAAAGTTGACGGAACTTCTGACTTTAAGTATCTATGGAAAGTCATGGTCCCACTTGCCAACTCTTCAATCATTACTATCACTATTTTAAAACTAATGGGTTCTTGGAATGCCTATATTTGGCCAAACCTAGTAGCCGGCCAAAACTTTAAATTGATTACTGTATGGTTGCGCTCTGCGTTTGTAGACCAAGAGTCTAACCGAATAGCAGTAGAACGTCAAATGGCTGCAACTGTTATCGTGTTAATTCCACTACTACTTGTCTTTATCTTCCTTCGTAAATATATCATGCGCGGTGTTGCCCGCGGTGGAACTAAGGGTTAAAATTAAAATAACTCTGCAAGGAAAAATTATGAGAAAATTATTTTTAGCACTAATCGCTATCTTCTCAACACTATTTTTAACTGCTTGTGGTAAATATGATGTAACTTTTTGGCATACATTTGGTAAAAAAGACATCACTGCCATTGAAAAAAGATTAAAAGATTTCACTAAAAAAACCGGAATCACCGTTAAACTTGAACAAAAGGGAGGATACCAAGACATCAAAGGTGCGATTGACAAAACTCTTTCTACTAACAATCGCCCTAACTTAGTTATTGCTTATCCTGACCACGTGGCTTCATTTAACGAAAACCGCAAAAACGTCCTTGACTTAACTAAGTTCATCAATGAAGGCACCAGCCTTCAAAAGAAATACATCAGCGACCAAGAATTTAAAAAAGACCGGGATGAACAGTTTTATGATTTCGTAAAAGAGTCACCTCTTTCAGAAAAAGGAATTTACACAACTCCGTTTGGCCTTTCTACCGAAGTTATTCTTTACAACAAAGAACTTGCCGAAGATATTCCTAACTTTACTGAAAAAGTAAAAACTTGGGAAGGTATTTGGGAAATGGCTAAAGAATACCGTCAAAAATATACAGAAAAATTTGACAACTTAGTTGACCTTCCAGATCCAAAAGAACCTGGCAAAACTAAAAAACAATTTGAACGTACAGCTGTGTTTGGCTACGACTCTGACGCTAACATGCTAATAACTATGGCAAAACAATACGGTCTGCCTTACACTGATTTTGTGAAGAAAAACGGCGAACTCAAAGGTGATGCTTTCTTCCACGACACTACACAAAATGCACAATTAGTTGAAATGTTAGATACTTTAAAAGGCTACGCTGCTCAAAACTTATTTACAACTGGTGCAACTTGTGGAAACAAATATAACTCAACTGCCTTTAAAAACAAACAAATCGTGTTTACTATTTCTTCATCTGGTGGAGTTGGCTACAACATTCCAGATAAAAACAACCATTTTGAAGTAGGCATGCTGCCACTTCCTCAACCTGAACTTCAACTTAGAAAAACTCAATTAAAAGAGGCAAATGACTTACTTAAAACAGATCCAAACAACGCAGACTTCAAAACTCTTCAACACAACGCACAAACTGCATACGACGCTGCTAAGGCTAAATATCCTAACCTAAATGAAGATAAACTTTCTGGAGCCTCTATTTTCCAAGGTCCTTCAATTGCAATGCTAGACCAAGCCAAAGAAGGTGAAGACTCTTATAAAAACGTATCTAACCAAAAAGCCTACGAAGTATTTAAATTCTTATTTAGCAAAGAAAACGTACGCGACTTTTCTTTAGCCAAAGGCTACGCAGCTCCTCGCAAAGACGTTTTTGAAACTCAAGAAATTAAAGACTACATTAAAGAAAACAAAAACAGTAGTACACTTGAAGGTTTAGTTGCTAAATCTTTTGAAACTATTAAAGACAAACTTGACAAGAAAAACACTTTCCAATCAATAGCTTACGAAAAATCTTCAAATGCCCGCACAGTTGCGCTAAACATCATTAAAAACGTGTTAACTGATGCAGAAGTCGGCAAAGAAATTGTTACAAAAGAAGAAAGCAAAGACAAAAAACCTTTTGAGGCATACAATAGTGTTGCGAAAGCAAAACGTCTTGAAAGAATTCAGGAACTACTTAAGTTTTACTACGATAAACACTGCAAATACGAATAAGCCACAGAAAACCAAAACTTTTTAAAACAAATAAACAACAGCCAATTACTTGGCTGTTGTTTTATATATAAACTAATAACTTCTATTTTTTTTAAAAGAAAGGAGCAAAAATGAAGAAACTAATTTTAACGCTAACTACTCTTTTAACTTCTGTTTTTTTAGTAGCCTGTCACAAAGCATTTTTTATCGCCAAACAAGAGTCAGACATCATAATTCATAAACTAATTATGGGCAGAAGTTATGAAAACTCCGTGCTGGAACTGAAAAACATTTCAGATTCTGCTAAAAACCTAAAAAACTACTCAATTAGATATTTTAAAAAATCAAGCCAATTTAGTGAACTAACGCTTCCAAACAAAGAACTTAATCCTGGTGAGTTTTTTTCAATTGGCAACGTTGACGCTACTCTTGTAAAAACTAAGGGCGACACATCAACTGGCAACGCTGGCAAAACTGTTGAAGTTGACCTACTTCAAAGTAAAATAACTTTTGGCTACTCAAAAAGAATTGAATTAAAAAAAGAAGCCAAAACTATCGATGTATACGGCCAAAAAGACGCTAAAAACACTTTAGCCGAAGAAGCATCTCTTTATCGTTTTGCTGAGTTTGAGAAAAATTTAGGCGAAGCACACCTAAACTTCGTTTGGTGTTTGTTTAAAGTAGAGTACTACGACTCACTTGGCAAAAACTGCCCACTAACCTACGAAGAAGTTTTAAAAGGACCTAAACCTGACTTAACTAAGTTAGTTGAAGACAAAGTAATCGCAGGTAAAAACTCAAAAGAAACTTTAATTCAAAATATCTTAAACAAAACTCCTGGCAACGGCGAAATTATTCCGGTCGACCGAGTTAGTCTTTACAAAGACGGAGACACTACTGACTTTGTGGTGTCATATACAGAAAGCGCAACTGGCAACAAAGTTGAACACACCCTTCCAACCAGATACGCATATTGCGATACCCCTGAGAAAGGAAAAGGTGTTACACGACCTGAGCCTTTTGCAAACCAGGCTACCAACTTAACTCACGATCTACACGAAAGCGCAAAAACCACATACCTGCAAACTATTCCGCGTGGGCAAATTGACGGTAGCTTTGGTCGCTACTTTTTAGTAGTTTGGGCAGGCAACGATTTAGTTGCGTTTAAACTAACCAAAAATGGACTAAATGAAAAACTGCCATCTAGACTAAATATTTCAGATGCAATACTTTACAACGACATCCCACTTGAGTATTACATTGAAATGGCTTACTACTACGCTGAGCAAAAACGCCTAAACCTTGCCTATGAATACAACAAAGACCCTTACTTTAACTACCGCACTGGTAAATTTAGAAAAGGTCACGAAAACGCAAGGATAAAAACCATTGAGTAAAAGAACTCTTTTAACAGTCCTGCTTTATCTACTTTTTGTAGTAATTGTGGGGGTTCCTTTCTTTTTTGCGATTAACGCAGTACTTGGCAAAAGAGACCTTGATTATTTTCAGTCAAATGTCTTGGCACTGTATGCTACCCCTAACAAACAAAAACAATATCTGCAAACTTACGCAAAACTTTTTGGCTACGAGACTGAAAACACACCAGTTTTTGAGTTTAATACTGAAAATCCCGAACACTCTAGTATCAAACTCCTGGTACTAAAGGCGCATAACCGCAAAACTAAGCAAAACGCACTCCTTGTGTATGTTTCTGAACTACTTGCCTACTCTGGCGCTCCTGATAACTATGTAGTAGATGTTGCAAACAAAAACCGCCTGCATCCCCAAAACTACAAATCAGAGGTGCAATACCGCCTTGAGTTTTCGTTTACCAATTCAAACTTTAAGTTTGTGCAAAAAAACAAATTCAGTGATTTCTTAAAACCGTTTATTATCAATACTGATTTTGTCACTGCCAACGGTAAGTTTGAAAACTATATAAACGGAATCAAAATAACGCCAACCTACGCTCCTAGCACTTTTCCAAACAAACAAAAACTCAAAAAACCTGAGTTGATAGTTGCAACTAAAGACTCAAAGTTTGTAAAAGAAGAGACAGCATACCCTGAGGCTAAACGTATTTTAAGTACCGACCATAAATTATTTGACCGTAAATATCTAACCCAACCTTTTAATCTTAAAGATCAAGCAGAAATTAAAATTAACTACTCTGGCCTAAACCGCGGACTTGTTTTGGTATCGCTTGCTGGCACTGGTTTGATTTTAGTAATTACTTACTTTACTTTCATTAGAAAACCACTTAAAGTTTTTATAAAAGAAAAGCGAAGAGCAGCGCACCGCCGCAAGCAAGAACAAGCAGGAATAGACACAGAAACCAAGTTATTTGGCAAAACTGCCGATAAAGTTGAGCAAGATAAACAATAGGCAACAAAAATGTGTGTTTTTCTTAAAAACAGATTTACAAAACCCTTAAACTGGGCTATAATTTATTTAAAGGAGACATAAAAATATATGTTTAAAAAATTATTATTAACATTTCTTACACTAATCGTTCCATTTGCTTTAGCGTCATGTGAACCAAGATATTTTGATGATGTTAAAGTTACTAAAATCAAAGACATCTATAATATGAGCGCAAACGACCCAGTCGCGGCTTCCGGTATTCTTTTCCGTGCGGCTTCAAAAGCAACTTGGTATTTAACTGACGGTACTTCTACAATCAAGGTATACGACCGCGATGGCAATATTGACCACGACAAAGATTTAAACTACGATTTTCAAAAAGTTTTAATTAAAGGCAAAGTTTCTGAATTTGCTGGTTTAAAACAAATTGCCATGCAAGACATTAAGTTAAATGAAAAATCAAGTGCTAAATTACCTGAACTCACAGACATTTCTCAAGTTAAACTATTTGCAAATAACGAAAAAGGCAAGGAACAAGTTTCTTCAGACTTTGCTAGCTTAGACGGCAAATTAGTTAAATTTGGTGCTAAGCTACTCGGCTTTAAAGAAACTTACGTAGGTAAAGTAATTGAACAAAAAGACGGTAAAGACCAACTAATTGCTGGCAAAACTCCAGACTACATTGAAGTTCAACTAGAAATTAACGGCGAAAAAACTAATGTTCGTTTTGATGTTCGTGAACCAAAATGGGCAAAATGGTTTCAAAAAAACATCGCTCCAGTTAAAGCACTTTACAAAGACATTGAGTTTAAAGCAACTGAAAAAAAGAACAAAAAAGGTGACAAGATTGAAAAAACTTATCTTGAATACAAACTTGCTGAAGCAAAACAAGTTACAGTAAGCAATGTTATAGCATCTGTTTACAAGCCTTGGGACAAAGTAAAAAAACAACTAGTTGGCACATCACTTGCTCAATTTGACATTTCAACTAGATTTACTATTACTTTTAAATAAGTTTTTCATACTTTTTTAAAAAACTCAACGACCCCGATATTTTATCGGGGTTTTTAAATTAAGTGCAAAAACCCCGTAAATGTGGTATCCTATTTCAGTTAAGTGTACACAACACTTAGTGGTAGTCGCAAACTCACGCGACGCTAACCACATGCTTACATTATTTAGTAAAAGGAGGTTGTGTTTATGGCTAAAAAAATTGTCAAGCAAATCAAACTACAAATTCCGGCTGGCAAAGCGACACCAGCAGCACCAGTAGGTCCTGCCCTTGGTCAAGCGCAAGTTAATATTCCGCAATTTGTTAAACAATTCAACGACGCTACTCAAGGTCAAATCGGCTTTGTAGTGCCAGTAGTAATTTCTGTATATGAAGACCGTTCATTTACATTTGTTACTAAAACTCCACCGGCTTCGGATCTTTTAAAGAAAGAAGCAGGTATTGAAAAAGGGTCTGCAAACCCTCTTAAAAACAAGGTTGCTAAAATCAAACGCGCCCAAGTTGCCAAAATCGCGGAAATCAAAATGCGCGATCTAAACGCCAACGACTTAGAGGCTGCAACTAAAATTATTGAAGGATCTGCTCGCAACATGGGCATTGAAGTTGAATAAGGAGCACTAACATGCAAAAAGGAAAAAAATACACAGAAAG
The DNA here is from genome assembly GCA_963544825.1 of uncultured Acholeplasmataceae bacterium. Taxonomy (GTDB): domain Bacteria; phylum Bacillota_I; class Bacilli_A; order Acholeplasmatales; family Acholeplasmataceae; genus CALISC01. The sequence continues at coordinate 56,969 of CAUUGG010000003.1, read as the reverse complement.
TGCTAAACTTATCGACAAAACTGTTCAGTATTCAGTGTTAGATGGTGTAGAACTTGTAAAAAAAGCAAAATTCGCTAAGTTTGACGAAACCGTTGAACTTGCCCTTAAAATGAACCTAGATTCACGTAAAGCCGAACAAAATCTGCGTGGTGCCCTTGTGCTTCCACACGGTACTGGTAAAACCCAAAAAGTCTGCGTAATTGCTGAAGGCAAAAAAGCAGAAGAGGCTAAAAAAGCAGGTGCTGACGTAGTTGGCGACAACGAACTAATTCAACAAATCGCCGGTGGTTGGCTTGAGTTTGACGTCATGGTTGCAACTCCTGACATGATGCCAAAATTAGGTAGACTAGGTAAAGTACTTGGACCTCGTGGTCTGATGCCAAACCCTAAAACCGGAACTGTTACACTAGACGTTGAAAAAGCAGTTCACGACATTAAAAACGGTAAAGTTGAATACCGTGTTGACAAATTCGGAAACATTCAAGTACCAGTTGGAAAAGCATCTTTTGCATCTAAAGCACTTGCGGAAAACATCGCAGTTGTACTTGACCAAATTATTAAAATCAAACCAGCAACTGTCAAAGGTACTTACCTTAAAAATGCCACTATTTCCACAACTCAAGGTCCTGGTGTGAAAATCAACCCAGAAACTCGCTAGTAGTTGTATAATATTTAAGTAAAAAATTAATCTCCAAAGACAGCAGGCATTGCAGTAAGCCCTGCCGAGGAAAAAACAAAAACAATACAAAACCCTTTTTTGTTTAACTCGCTTTGGCTAAGTTAATTTAAAAAAAGGGGTTTTAATTTATAAATAGATTTAAACGGAGGAAAAATGAAAGAAAGTTTAGTCTTAAAACAAAAACAAGTAGACGAACTTAGCCAAATTTTTACAGCCGCTAAAACTATCGTTGTTTTTGAATATGGAGCATTGTCTGTAGAAAGTCTAACTCAACTAAGAAGAGCACTTCGTAAAACAGACTCAAACGCAAAAGTTTATAAAAACAACATAGCACGCCGCGCTGCTTTAAAATCTGGGCTAGCCGACCTTGCAGACCACTTAGTTGGACAAGTTGCAATCGCGTACTCTTTAACCGACACAGTAGCCCCTGCAAAAGCCGTTTATGAGTTTATCACAGCATACCCTGACAAAAAAATTGTGACAGGAGCTGTTGACGGCAAAGTTGTCTCAGTTTCAGAAATTGAAACTCTCGCAAAACTTCCCAACAAAGAAGGTATGCTTCAATTATTGGCAGGTGCAATGTACCAGCCACTTCAACGCCTTGCTATCGGGCTTAATATGTTAGCAGAATCAAAATAATTTTGCTAAGGAGGAAATAATAATGGCAAAACTAACTAAACAAGCATTTATCGATGCACTTAAAGAAATGACAATCCTTGAAATCAAGGAACTTCTAGATGGACTTAAAGAAGAATTCGGAATTGATCCAACTGCAGTTGCAGTTGCTGGACCTGCTCAAAGCGGACCTGCTCAAGAAGAAAAAACTGAGTTCACAGTTGTTCTTAAATCATTTGGCGAAAACAAAATCGCTGTAATTAAAGTAGTTCGCGAAATTACTGGTCTAGGCCTTGCTGACGCTAAAAAAGCCGCAGAAACTCCAGACTCAGTACTTAAAGAAAATGTGTCAAAAGAAGAAGCCGAAGCAATTCAAAAGAAACTTGAAGAAGCCGGCGCTAAAGTTGAACTTAAATAGTTTTCACTTTAGTGGAACATTACTTTACAAAAAAACCGCAAATTAAAAGTAAGCAAACTAAATACAGCGCCGTTGTTTTTGAAAAACATTTTAGTTTTTTTAAAGACAACGGTGTTTTTTCCAAAGACAACCTAGATAAAGGAACCTACCTTTTTTTAAAAAACTTTAGTCTTAAAAACCCAAACTGTAAAACTGTTTTAGACTTAGGCGCGGGAACTGGCGAAATCTCTATAATTCTAGCAAAACTCTTTCCTGAACTTAAGTTCACTGGAATTGAAATTAACGAAAGAGCAGTAGCACTCGCTAAAAAAAACAGCAAACTAAATCAGTGTGCAAACACTGAGTTTATCCAAGGGGATTTCTTGGAGTTTACCGTAGATAAAAAGTTTGATTTAATTGTTTCCAACCCACCAATTAAGATTGGTAAGCAAATTATTTTTGAGTTTTACCGTAAAGTAAAAAGTTTACTTTCAGAAACTGGTCAGTTTTCACTAGTTGTCAAGCGTTCACAGGGCGCCGAAAGCCACCTTAAGTTCCTAAAAACTTTATTTTCGGTAGTGGAATTTAAAAAAGACGCAACTTACTATTTAATTTCGTGTTTTAATTAAAACTTTACTTTTAAAAAGCCGCTTTGGCGGTTTTTTAAAAACTAAAAAAAGGAGTTTAGACAAATATGGGACGTGCATTTGAAGTTAGAAAAGAAGCGAAAGCCAAAACTGCTGCGGCTAAAACCAAAGTTTACTCAAAGTATGGTCGCGAGATTTACGTCTTGGCAAAAAACGGGTCGCCCGATCCACAAAGCAACCCTGATTTAAAGCGAATTATAGAAAAAGCCAAAAAAGACCAAGTTCCAAACGATATTATTCAGCGTGCTATTGACAAAGCCAAGGGTGCAGGTGGCGAAAATTTTGTACCAGTAGTCTACGAAGGCTTTGGACAAGGTGAGGCTCAGTTTATAATTGAGACCTTAACTGACAACGTAAACCGCACGATTTCGCAAATTCGTGCAATTTTAAACAAAACTGGCGGAAAACTTGGAGTTTCAGGTTCAGTTTCGCACCAATTTGCCCATGAGGCTATTTTTAAACTACCAGTTCAAGAAGACGATATTTTAAACGCACTGCTTGAGGCAGACGCAGACATTAAAGACACCACAGCCCTTGAAAACTCAACCGTGGTCTACGCCGAAATTGATAAATACGGCCAAGTTAAATCCGCGCTGATGGCTGCCTTTCCAGACTCTGAGTTTGAGATTGACGAAATCACTTATTCACCACTTACTTTAGTTGAATTAAGCACTGAAAACCAAGAGAAGTTTGACAACATGCTTATGCAACTTGAGGAACTAGACGACGTTCAACATATTTATCACAACGTAAAATAATTATGGAAAAAGAAATTTTAGATTTTATTTTAAACAAAGTTGGTTATATTGCCACTGTTTCTAAAGAAGGTGTGCCAAATGTAGGTCCAAAAGTCACAATGCGCCATTTTTCTGGAAACATCTTAATTTGGAACGAAACTACTTGCAAGCACACTAAATTTAATATTGAAAAAACCGGCAAAGCCTCTGTTTGCTTCATTGACGAAGTTGCGCAAACCGGCTATCGTTTCACAGGTCGCGCAACTATTTTAGACAAGTCTAGTCAACTGTTTGAACTATACTCAGAAAACGCCAAATGCCTAGGGCTTAAACAACCTGAGTTTTTTGGCCAAATCGTAGTTGAACAAATTTATCTGCTTGATCGTGGCACAAAAGCCGGAACTTTGCTGAAAAACTTCGCATAAATTAAATAATTTTTGCATACAGAGCATAAGAAGTTAAAATAGACAGCGAAAGAAGAAGGTGTGTATGAATACAAAAACTCATTTAGGAAAAATTCAAATTACTCTGCCAATCTTGGGTTTAATTTCGGCAGTTGCTTTGCTTTTAGTCTCAGCACTAGCCTTAACAAATGGGGTAGTCTACTCACATATAGGTGCCAAAACTGCTTTTGGTTTCTTATCCTTCTTTCTTTTATTTATTTTATTTTTCTTTATAACCTTGACCTCAACACTTCACGCTTTTAAAAAACAACATTACAGCACTAGCAATTTACTCACTGTTTTTTTAACAGATTTGTGCGTTGTGATGCTTTTGACTGCATTTACTACTTTTGCCGCACTTAAAAGCGCCTTGCCCCAAAGCATCAATATTGCTCTTCCAGTCTTAACGCTAATGCTTTACCTATCACATGGTGTTTTAGTGACAATTCCTTTATTTTTAAACATTTCAAACAAATAATTAAATTCATACTAATTTAACCGAGTATTGCTCGGTTTTTTATTTTTTTATATCGTTTGGCTAAAAAAACTAAATAGTATATAATTAGATAGTATGTGCACACGCACAAAGGCAATGATATGTAAGGTTATTAAAACACAAATAGCCGTTGCTGTGTTTTAAACAATTTACATGGAGCAAGCCTAATCTTTAGAATTAGACGAAAGGAGACTTTATATATGGCTGAAAAATCAAAAGGAACAGTAAGAATTACTCTTAAGTCATACGATCACAAACTAATTGATCAAGCCGCACTTAAGATAGTTGACGTTGTAACTAAAACTGGTGCCACTGTCGTAGGACCTGTGCCACTACCAACTAAACGAGAAATTTTCACTGTACTTCGTTCACCACACGTCAACAAAACAGCTCGTGAACAATTTGAACGAAGAACTCACAAAAGATTGATCGTAATTGAAAAAATCGGTCAAAAAACCCTGCCACAATTGTTTCAAACTGACTTACCATCAGGTGTAGATATTGCCCTAAAACAATAAATACACACAAAAAACAGGCAAAACAGACAAATTATCGTAGACGATAGAAAGGAAAAATTATGTCTAAAGGAATCTTAGGTAGAAAAATTGGAATGACTCAAATCTTCTCAGAAGACGGCAAGTTAATTCCAGTTACCGTGTTAGATTGCGCTGACAACGTAGTGCTTCAACAAAAAACTGTTGAAAAAGACGGATATGTTGCTACACAACTTGGTTGCCAATCAAAACGCGAAAGTCTTGCGAACAAACCAATTTTGGGACATGTTGCAAAAGCAAATACTGCTCCTAAGCGCTTCGTTAAAGAACTTAGGTTCAAACACAGCGCCTCAGAGTTAGCAGGCCTTGCAGTTGGACAAACTGTAGAACCTACAATTTTTCAAGTAGGAGAATTAGTTGATGTGATTGGAATTACTAAAGGTAAAGGTTTCCAAGGTTCAATTAAGAGACACGGCCAACGCCGTGGACCTGAAGCTCACGGTTCTCGCTATCACCGCGCTCCTGGTTCAATGGGCGCCATCAAGGGAAATATGAAAGGAAAACCACTTCCTGGTCACATGGGACACGAACAAGTGACTATTCAAAACCTTGAAGTTATCAAAGTAGACAAAGAACAAGCACTGCTTTTAGTAAAAGGTGCCGTTCCTGGTCCAAATAAAGGATTTGTTGTGGTTAAATCCGCTGTACGCTAAAGGAGTTTAAATCATGGAATATAAAGTATTAAACCAAAGCGGCAAAAAAGTAAAAACAATTGAGTTAAACGATTTTGTTTTTGGAATTGAGCCACATAAACAAGCACTTTACGACGTTGTTCGTGCACAACGCCTTGCGATGCAACAAGGCACACACCTAGTTAAAAACCGTTCAATGGTTTCAGGTGGTGGACGTAAGCCTTATAAACAAAAAGGAACTGGTAGAGCCCGACAAGGTTCTCGCCGTGCAGTTCAATTTGTTGGAGGTGGTGTTGCATTTGGCCCACAAGTTCGCGAATACGACATTAAAATCAACAAAAAAGTTCGCCAACTTGCACTTCGCTCTGCACTTTCTCAACACGCTCAACGTGGCACTTTAGTGTTAGTAGACAAAGTTTCTCTACCTGAAGTTAAAACTAAACTATTTGCCCAAATTTTAGAAAGTCTAAAACTTGATCGCAAAGTTCTATATGTTGACAGCGAGTTTGAGCCAAATGTTGTCTTAAGCGCGCGTAACTTGAGTCAAATTACTGTCATGAACGAACCTAGCCACACTTCTGTATATGACTTACTTGACGCTAAATACTTACTACTTACAGTTGGTGCCGCTAAAGAATTTGAGGAGGCGTTATGTTAAATTTAACTAAAATTAAACAATTTGATATTTTAGTTGAACCTATTATCACTGAAAAATCAAACAAGTTAATTGAAGCCTCAAACTCATACACTTTCCGTGTAAAAAAAGACGCTACTAAACCAGAAATCAAAGCAGCTGTTGAGTCTATTTTTAAAGTAACTGTCTTGAAAGTAAGAACTGTGATTTCTCCTGCTAAGAAAAAAACAGTTGGACGCTTTCAAGGTATGGTATCTGCTTTCAAAAAAGCCATCGTTACTCTAAAAGAAGGCGACAAGATTGCTGAGTTTACAATTTAGTGAAAGGAGTAAATGATGAAAATTAAGAACTATAGACCTACTACTAACGGACGTCGCAATATGTCTGTTATTGATTACTCTGAACTTTCAAAAGTTGCTCCAGAAAAATCACTACTTACAACTTTGAAAAAAACTGGTGGCCGCAACAACCAAGGAACTATTACTGTTCGCCACATTGGTGGTGGTGTTCGTCGTAAATACCGCATTATTGACTTTAAACGAAACAAAGATGATATAGAAGCAGTTGTTAAAACTATTGAGTACGACCCAAACCGTTCTGCAAACATCGCGCTAGTCGCTTACAAAGACGGCGAAAAACGCTATATCTTAGCGTGTGAAGACCTAAAAATTGGTCAAGTTATTCAAAGTGGAGAAAACGCCGATATCAAAGTCGGAAATGCTCTTCCACTTAGCAAAATCCCAGTTGGTACATTTGTGCACAATGTTGAGTTAAAACCTGGCAAAGGCGGACAAATCGCGCGATCTGCGGGTACTTCTGTCCAAATTCTTGGCCGCGAGGAGAAATACGTACTACTTCGCTTGCAAAGTGGCGAAATGCGCAAAGTCCTTGCAACTTGCCGTGCAACTATTGGTGTAGTTGGCAACTCTCAACATGAACTCGTAGTACTTGGTAAAGCTGGTCGTGTTCGCTTAATGGGCGTGAAACCTCACGTTCGTGGTACTGCGATGAACCCAGTTGACCACCCTCACGGTGGTGGTGAAGGCCGCACACCAATCGGTCGTAAACAGCCACTTACTAAATGGGGTAAGAAAACTCGTGGTGTTAAAACCCGCGATCCTAAAAAAGCATCTAACAAGCTTATTGTTAACCGTAGAAAAGGAGGAAAATAATGTCTCGTTCAATTAAAAAAGGACCTTATTGTGAATACACTCTATTGGCAAAAATTGAAAAAATGGCAAAAGCAGGCGAAAAGAAAGTTATTCAAACCTGGTCTCGCCGTTCCACTATTTTCCCAATTTTCGTAGGCTTCACTCTAGCCGTGCACAACGGAAAAGAACACGTGCCTATCTATATTACTGAAGACATGGTTGGCCACAAACTAGGTGAGTTCGTGCCAACTCGTACATTTAGAGGACACACTAAAGCAGACAAACGCGCTGCTGCTAAATAAGGTTGGTGAAATTTATGGAAAAACAAGCAAAAGCAATCGTACACGACGCCAAAGTTACACCACGCAAAGCCAAATTAGTGATTGACTTAATTCGCGGAGCAAATGTCAAAGAAGCACTGGCTTACCTTCAATTTACTAACCGCAAAGCATCACCGATTGTCAAAGAATGTCTAAAATCTGCAATCGCGAATGCCGTAAATAACTTAAAATTAGACCAAACTAAGTTGTATGTTAAAGAATGCTTTGCAACTGAAGGTCTAAAAATGAAGAGAATGTTGCCACGTGCCAAAGGTTCTGGTGACACAATTGTAAAAAGACGTAGCCACATTACAGTAGTTGTGGCTGAAAGGGGATAAGAATGGGTCAAAAAGTTAGTCCAGTCGGTCTAAGAACCGGAATTATTCGAAACTGGGAATCTCGTTGGTATGCAGACAAAAAACTAGTGCCTGCTTACATCAAAGAAGACTTCCTAATTCGCAAAACCATTAAAACTTATCCTGAATACAAAGAAGCCTTAATTTCTTCAATTGAAATTGAACGCTACAAAGGCAAAGAAAAAGACAAAGTCAGAATTCGCCTGTACACAGCCAAACCAGGGCTAGTAATTGGTACTAACGCCGAAACTCGCGCCAAAGTTATCAAAGCTCTTGAGAAAATCACTAAAAAAGACGTGATTTTAAATGTTGTAGAAGTTAAACGCTCAGAGAGAAGTGCTGAAATTGTGGCGCAGTCTATCGCTAGCCAACTTGAAAATCGTGCGTCTTTCCGCCGTGTGCAAAAAATGGCAATCCAACGTGCGCTGAAAGCCGGAGCCCTTGGCTGTAAAACTCTAATCTCTGGCCGCCTAGGTGGCGCTGAAATGGCGCGCTCAGAAGGATATTCAGAAGGTCGCGTGCCACTGCAAACTCTCAAAGCAGACGTAGACTACGCAACTGCTGAGGCTAACACTACATATGGTATTCTTGGCGTTAAAGTCTGGATTTACAACGGAGACGTTAACAAAGGCGAAACTCGCGAAGAGAAAATCAAGGCCTATGAAGACGCTGCACCTGAACGCAGACCAAGATTTAAAAAACCAGGTCAAAGACCTGCTCGTCCAAACGGAGGTAAATAGTTTATGTTAATGCCAAAAAGAACTAAATATCGCCGTCCACACCGTGTGTCTTATGAAGGTGTTGCCAAAGGTAGAAATGAAGTAATTAACGGAGACTTTGCCCTACAAGCCCTTGAAGGTTCATACATTACCTCTCAACAAATAGAAGCGGCTCGTATCGCGATGACCAGACACATGAAAAGACTTGGTCAAGTTTGGATTAACATTTTCCCACACATGTCTCGCACTAAGAAACCTCTTGAAGTGCGTATGGGTTCCGGAAAAGGTGCGCCAGACCACTGGGTTGCGGTAGTTAAACAAAACAAAATTATGTTTGAAGTAGCCGGAGTTGCCGAAGAAATCGCACGCGAAGCGCTGCGTCTGGCTTCACACAAACTACCAATTAAATCAAAAATCGTGAAAAAGGAGGTTAAATAAACATGAAAAAGATGCAAGAACTTAGAAAATACACAGACGTTGAAATTGAAAGCAAAATTTTTGAGTTAAAACAAGAAATATTTAACCTACGTTTCAAACAAGCAACAGGGCAACTTACAGACACAGCCCGCGTTAAAAAAGCCCGTAAACAAATCGCTCGACTATACACTATTTTAACCGAGCGCAAATCACAAAAGGAGTAGTCAACAATGGAAAGAGAAACTAAAAGAAAAGTTTTCCGTGGAAAAGTTGTTTCAGATAAAATGGATAAAACTATAGTTGTCGTTGTTGACACTTATAAAAACGATCCACTTTACAACAAACGCTTTAAGGTATCTAAGAAATTCCACGTTCACGATGAACAAAATGAATGCAAAATCGGCGATATCGTGGCGTTTGCAGAAACCCGCCCACTTTCTCGCACTAAGTCATTTAGACTAATTAAAGTGCTAGAAAAAGCCGTGGTAATTTAGTTTGAGAGGTGAAACAAGATGATTCAACAAGAAACTAGATTACTCGTTGCAGACAACACAGGAGCAAAGGAAGTTTTAGTAATTAAAATTCCTGGTGGTACTCGCCACCGTTATGCAAATATTGGTGATCTTGTCGTTGTAACTGTAAAAAAAGCAACTCCTGGAGGAGTTGTCAAAAAAGGTGACGTTTGCAAGGCTGTAGTTGTCAGAACCAAAGACGGACTACGCAGAGCAGACGGTTCATATATTAAATTCGGTGAAAACGCAGTTGTATTGGTCAAAGAAGACAAAACCCCTCGTGGAACTCGTATTTTTGGACCGATTGCTCGTGAGCTTAGAGACAACAATTACACTAAAATCTTGTCTTTAGCACCAGAAGTTTTATAAAAAGGAGGAATTTGTTAAATGTATATCAAAACTGGAGACAAAGTTGCCATCATTGCTGGCAAAGACAAGTTCACTACCGATAAAAAAGGTGTTAAAACTCGCACAACTGGCCGCGTTATTCAAGTGCTTAGAGACAAAGACATGGTAGTCGTAGAAGGTGTGAATATCGCCAAAATCGCCAAAAAACCAAATCAAAATAGCGAAAAAGGTCAAATTATTTCTAAACCAATGCCAATCCACGTGTCAAACGTGGCGCTAATTGACCCAAAAACCCAAAAACCTACCCGTGTTTCTTTTAAACAAGAAAACGGCAAAAAGGTGCGAATCGCTAAATCTGGCGACGCAATTAAATAAGGAGCAGGCAAATGACTTCAAGATTAAAACAACACTATGTAAAAAAAGCAATTCCTGCTTTAATTAAAGAGTTTAAGTACACATCTGTGATGCAAGTACCTAAACTTGAAAAAATCGTAATTAACGTCGGAGCAGGAGATGCTGCTCAAAACTCCAAAGTTATTGAAGATATCGTCAAAGAAGTTGGCCAAATCGCCGGACAACGCCCAGTTGTCACTCGCGCTCGTAAATCAATTTCTAACTTCAAACTAAGAGAAAATATGCCAATTGGTGTCAAAGTCACTTTGCGTGGTGAGAAAATGTATTACTTTTTAGATAAACTAATTTCAATTTCTCTACCAAGAGTTCGTGACTTTAGAGGAGTTTCTAAAACCGCGTTTGATGGTCGTGGAAACTACACCCTTGGTGTGAAAGAACAACTGATTTTCCCTGAAATTAGATTTGACGACATTAAAAAAATCCGTGGGATGGACGTAGTTTTAGTAACTACTGCTAAAACCAACGAAGAGGCATTTAGTTTACTTAAAAACTTAGGCATGCCTTTTGCTAAATAGAGGACTCAAACTTATGGCTAAAAAATCAAAAATTAATGCAAATAACAAAAAACTAGAAGTCTATCTACGCTATCAAGAACGCGCTCGCGAACTAAAGGCTAACAAAGACTATTTAGCACTACAAAAATTACCAAGAAACGCATCGCTTTGTCGTTACCGCAACCGTTGTCAAATTGACGGTCGTCCGCACGGTTTCATTCGTAAATTTGGAATTTCTCGTAACAACTTTCGCAAAATGGCAGCAGCAGGACTACTGCCAGGCGTAAAAAAGGCCAGCTGGTAGAAGGAGGCATTTATGGTATCAGATACAATTGCAGATATGTTAACTCGCATTCGTAATGCGAACAGACAACACAAATTAAGCGTAAATGTTCCACATTCTACTGAAAAAGAACGTATTTTAAAAGTCTTAAAATCAGAAGGTTTTATCGCTTCTTACGCTGTTTTTCAAGAAGGCGTGGCTAAAAACATGAACATTGAACTTAAATACTCAGAAGACAAGGAACTTGTAATTCACGGACTTCGCCGTGTCTCTAAACCAGGTCTTCGCGTATACTCAAGCAAAGAAGAACTACCTCGTGTCTTTAATGGACTTGGAATTGCCGTAATTTCAACCTCTAAAGGCATTATGTCAGACCGCCAAGCGAGAAAAGCAGGTTTGGGTGGCGAAGTTCTTTGCTATGTGTGGTAGGAGGAACTAAAATATATGTCTAGAATTGGAAATAAAACTATCTTAGTTCCGCAAGGCGTGACAGTCTCTGTCTCTCCTGAAAACTACACAGTGGTAAAAGGTCCGCATGGTGAACTTACAAAACAATTTTCACCAATCCTTAAAATCACTCAAACTGAACAAGAAATCCAAATTACTCGTCCAAACGACGAAAAAACCACTAAACAACTACACGGTACAACTCGTGCACTACTTGCCAACATGGTGCAAGGTGTGTATGAACCTTTTCAAAAAGAACTAGATATCCTTGGTGTTGGTTATAAAGCAAACTCAGTTAACGGTAAACTAACCTTAGCCCTTGGTTTTTCTCACCCTGTAGAAGTTGAAGTGCCAAAAGGCTTAGTGTGCGAAACTCCAAGTCCAGTTAAAATCATTATCAAAGGTATTGACAAAGAACTAGTTGGTGAGTTTGCAGCCCGCGTACGCCTACTTAAAAAACCAGAACCATATAAAGGAAAAGGTATCCGCTACACAGGTGAACACGTTCGCCAAAAAGCTGGAAAAACCGCTAAATAAGGAGGCTGAACATGATTTTAAAAATTTCCAAAAACGAATCTCGCTTGTCAAGACACGAACGTGTCCGAAAATCAGTTTCAGGTACAACCGAACGTCCTCGCCTATCTTTATACCGTTCAAACACTCACATCTACGTCCAAATTATTGACGACACAAAAGGCCACACTCTAGTTGCTGCTAATACCAAAGAACTAAAACTTGGCAAAAATCTAGCGGCAGCCGAAGCCCTTGGTACAGCAATTGCCAAAAAAGCACTTAAAGCTAAAATCAAAGCAGTTGTTTTTGACCGCTCAGGTTATCTATACGCAGGCCGCGTCAAAGCGCTTGCTGAGGCTACCCGCACTGCCGGACTTGAGTTTTAAAGGAGTAAATTATGTACGATAAATTTGAAAAAGAAGAAAAAGAATTTGACGAAAAAGTCGTTCATATTGGCCGCGTTACTAAAGTCGTTAAAGGTGGTCGTCGTTTCCGCTTTTCTGCACTTGTAGTTGTTGGAAACCACAAAGGCAAAGTAGGATTTGGAACTGGTAAAGCCAACGAAGTTCCAGACGCTATTAAAAAAGCGATTGAACAGGCTAAACAAAACCTAATTAACGTACCGATTGTTAACAACACTATCCCACACTACATTGAAGGAATTTACGGATCTGGACACGTTGTTTTAAGACCAGCGTCAGACGGTACCGGAATTGTTGCTGGTGGTGCGGTGCGTGCGGTTTGTGAACTGACAGGTGTGTCTAACATCTTGTCTAAATCTCTGGGTTCTCGCACACCTATTAACATGATTAGAGCAACTTTTGAAGGTTTTAAACTACTTAAAACTAAAGAAGAAATCGCTCGTCTACGTGGCGTGGAGGTAAAAAGCCTATGAAACTAAAAGTTGTGCTAAAACGTTCTTTAATCGGACGTTTACCACGTCAAGTTAAAACTGCCGAAACTTTGGGCCTAAAGCGAATCAACGATGAAGCAGTTTTAGAAGACAACGCTGTAAACCAAGGCAAAATCAAAACTATTGCTCACTTGGTTGAAGTCAAGGAAGCGAAATAAGGAGGCCTTTGTTTATGCTTAACGAACTTAAAAACTTACACCCACGTCCAGATAAGAAACGACTAGGCCGTGGAATTGGCTCAGGCACCGGAAAAACCTCTGGTAAAGGCCACAAAGGTCAAAACGCACGTTCTGGCGGTGGTACTCGCCCAGGCTTCGAAGGTGGACAATTACCACTTTTCCAACGTTTACCAAAACGTGGTTTTCACTCACTTAACCAAACTAAAAACGCAATCGTTTCACTAACTGATTTAAACTGCTTTGAGCCAGAGACTGTGGTTACAGTTGACCTGCTTTTAGAAAAAGGTCTAGTTTCTAAACCTTTTAAAGCAGTTAAAGTCCTAAACGGAGAACTTAGTCAAAAACTAACTTTAAAAGTTCACCAAATCTCTAAATCTGCCTTAACTAAACTCCAAGAACTTGGCGGCACATTTGAGGCAATTTAACAATGAATAGAGTCAAAAGAATTTTATCCAATAAACAAATTCTGCAAAGATTTATCTTTACACTTGCTCTACTTTTAGCGCTAAGGGTGATGTCTTTCATCCCAATGCCTTTAGTCAACGTAGACGCAATTCGCAACCTATTTGAAAATGGACTTGGATTCTTTGCGATTTTAAATAACTTTTCAGGAAGATCGCTTGAACGCTTTTCTTTCCTGGCAATGGGAATCTCTCCCTACATTACGGCTTCTATCGTCACTCAACTTCTGCCAATGGTAGTACCTACCTTTAAAGAATGGCAAGAACAAGGTGAAGAAGGTCGCTACAAAATAAACAAAATCAACCGAGTGCTAGCAATTGCAATTGCTTTTGTCCAAGGTATTTCGCTTGTCCTTTCTTTCTCAGCGGGCCGCGGAACTCAGTTTTTCGTAGGCTTCTCTGGCAACATCGGCATGGCAATGATTTATATCGGCTTAACAATTGCTGCTGGTACTGCAATTTGTATTTGGTTTGCCGACATGATTACCCAAAAAGGTATCGGAAACGGCTCTTCAATGCTAATTACTGCCGGAATTATTATTTCAATTCCTTCAATGTTTAGCATGATGACCAAAAAATATATCACCGAAGCGACTAAGTGGACACACTACGTCAACTTCGTGGTAATTACTCTGCTTTATATAGCTATCATTCTAGGGGTAATATTTGTTGAAACCTCTAGCCGTAAAATCCCAATTCAACACGCCAACCGCCAGGCTCAGTCTGATTCAAACATTCCAATTAAAGTCAACACTGGAAACGTGATGCCCGTGATTTTTGCCTCAACCTTGCTTGGTATCCCACAAACTATTACCGGGTTTATCACTCAAAACTACTCATCTGGTGGCGGTTTTTGGGTTAACGAAATCTTTAACTTCCAAAGACCGATTGGCTACATTATCTATATTCTGTTAATTATTGCTTTTTCGTTTTTCTACACCTTTATGCAGTTTGACCCTGAAAAAATTTCTGACAACTTATCTAAATCAAACGCCTATATCCCAGGAATTCGTCCAGGTGAAGACACTAAAGACTTTATTGCCAAAACTTTATTTAAAGTTAACGTTATTGGCACAATTTACCTAGTAATTATCTCTTCACTGCCAATTTTAACCGCAGTTATCTTTGGCCTACAAGGTGCAGAGGCTTCAGCGATTACTCTTGGTGGAACATCACTGTTAATCGTTGTAGGTGTGGCAATAGAAACCACTAAACAAATTGAAACCGACGCGGAAAGCAATCAATATAGGGGGATTTTTGGTTAATGATAATTATCTTAATGGGGCCTCCTGGTGGAGGTAAAGGCTCACAGGCCAAAGTTTTAAAAACTCACTACTCAATCCCCCACATTTCAACTGGGGATATGTTTAGAGAAAACATTAAAAACGAAACTGTACTTGGCAAGAAAGTCAAAGCGATACTTGCCGCCGGTGAACTAGTTCCAGATTCTTTAACCGACGAACTAGTCTTGGACCGTTTAAGTCAGCCAGATGCTAAAGGTGGGTTTATCTTAGACGGATACCCTCGCAATCTTGCACAAGCTGTTGAACTTGACAGAATTTTGGCTAAACTTGGATTTACAATTACTAAAGTGGTTAATATAGATGCCACTGACGAACTAATTGTTCAACGCCTTGCTGGTCGCCGAGTTTGTCCTAAATGCGGAGAGACTTACCACATTCCAAACATGCCACCGCAAGTTGAGGGCAAATGCGACAAGTGCTCAGCTGATATTGTGCAAAGAGCAGATGACCAAGAAGCAACAATTCGCGCAAGACTTGCACTATATCACGAAAACTCCAAACCAATTGAACAGTTTTACGAAGACAAAGGTCTGTTTTGCACAGTTGATGGCAATGTTTCCATTGAACACACTAAAGCCCAAATTATTGATGTTTTAGGTAAATAGTTATGATTACTATTAAAACCCCTGAACAACTTAGTAAAATGAAAGAATCCGGCAGGATTCTTTCAGAACTAAGAAAAGAACTTGAACAACACTTAAAACCAGGTGTATCCACGCTTAAATTAGACGAAGTTGCGGCTAAGTTTTTAGCAGACCGTGGTGTTGTTTCTTCATTTTTAAACTACGAAGGCTACAAACACTCAATTTGTGCGAGTGTCAATGACTGCGTAGTTCACGGTATTCCTTCTAAAGACGTGGTTTTAAAACCAGGCGACATTATTTCGCTAGACTTAGGTGTCGTTAAAGACGGTTGGCACGCAGACTCTGCTTGGACTTACGAAATTGGCGAAGTCACACAAGAAGTAAAAGACTTAGTTGAAAGAACTAAAGATGCCCTGATGCAAGGACTTTCTGTGGTAAAACCAGGTAACTTTATTACAGATATTGGTAAAGCCATTGAAAACTACTTAAAACCGTTTAAATACGGTATAGTTCGTGAGTTTTGTGGCCACGGAATTGGCGAAAAACTACACGAAGATCCATACATTTTTCACTTCAACCAACACATGAAGCACACCGAAATTAAAGAAGGCATGACATTATGCGTTGAACCTATGGTAAATCTTGGTTCACACAAAGTAAAAATTCAAAAAGACGGTTGGACAACTGTCACTAAAGACCACAAACCCGCTGCCCACTTTGAGTATACTGTCTACGTCACTAAAGACGGATATGAGATACTTACTCCCAAAATTTAAATAAAAGGTACTAAACTATGCGAAAAGAACAAATAGAAATAGACGCTGTCATTGTTGAAGTACTACCTAGTGCTGTCTTTTTATGCAGACTAGAAAGTGGACACGAAATTAAGGCCCGAGTATCTGGTAAAATCCGCATGAATAACATACGCATTTTACCTGGCGATAAAGTAACTTTAGAATTATCACCATATGATTTAACACAAGGCCGCATTATTTATCGCAAAAAATAAGGAGGACTTATGAAAGTCAGATCATCAGTTAAGCCAATGTGCGATAGCTGCAAAGTTATTAAAAGAAAAGGTTATGTGCGTGTAATTTGCGAAAACCCACGCCATAAACAAAGACAAGGATAGGAGATTAAAATATGGCCAGAATCGCTGGGGTAGATATCCCTTCAAACAAAAGAGTTGTAATTTCACTTACCTACATTTACGGTATTGGGGTTAAACTTGCTCAAAAAATTCTCAAAGACGCCGGAATCTCTGAAGACGTGCGTGTTAAAGATTTAAACGACGACGAT
The DNA here is from genome assembly GCA_963544825.1 of uncultured Acholeplasmataceae bacterium. Classification (GTDB taxonomy): domain Bacteria; phylum Bacillota_I; class Bacilli_A; order Acholeplasmatales; family Acholeplasmataceae; genus CALISC01. The sequence continues at coordinate 40,421 of CAUUGG010000003.1, read as the reverse complement.
CTTTCAAAAATCCGCAAAGAAGTAGCAAAATACACAGTTGAAGGTGACCTTCGTCGTGATGTTAACCTAAACATTAAACGTTTAATGGAAATCGGTTCATATCGCGGTATTCGTCACCGTAAACAACTACCAGTGCGTGGACAAAACACTAGAAACAACGCTCGCACTCGCAAAGGCAAAGCAAAAGCAATTGCCAACAAAAAGAAATAGGGAGGAATGAACAATGGCTAAAAAAGTAAGCACACGTCGCAAAGCACGTAAAAACATACCTCTTGGCAAAGCATACATTCACACAACATTTAACAACACAATTGTAACAATCACAGACCTTGACGGCAACGCCATCGCTTGGTCTTCAGCCGGAGCACAAGGCTTTAAAGGTACTCGTAAATCTACCGCTTTTGCTGCTCAAATTACCGCTGAAGCCGCTGCAAAAGCAGCAATGGAAAACGGCATGATTAAGGTAGAGGTTTCTGTTAAAGGACCTGGACCAGGCCGCGAGTCTGCTATTCGTTCACTGCAAGTTGCTGGTCTTGAAATTGTTTCAATTGAAGACAACACACCAGTTCCACACAACGGTTGCCGCCCACCTAAGCGTCCACGTGGCTAGGAGGAAGTATGCGTAATTTAAAATTTGAAAGACCAAACGCAATTTCCGTAATTTCTGCAGACAAAACAACTGCAAAGTTTTCAATTAAACCTCTAGACCGTGGCTACGGCATCACTATTGGTAACGCTCTTCGCCGAGTACTGCTTGCCTCAATTCCAGGAGCAGCTTTGATTAACGTAGAAATTAAAGGCGTGCCACATGAATTTTCAACAATCCCTGGTGTTAAAGAGGGAGTTGTGGAAATAGTTTTGAACTTAAAAGACGCAATTTTTCGCCTAGATTCAGTTGAACCTGGTTTCCGCGCAGAAGTTTCTTTGAACGACGTTGACAAAGAAATCATTACACTTGGCGACTTACAAGTGCCAGCCGGTGTTGAAGTTGTCAATCCAGAGCACGTAATTTGTCATTTAAATAAAGGAACCAGCATCTCTCTTACCGCAACTTTAGCAACTGGTGCTGGCTATGTTACTCAAAACGACAACAAAGCATATCTTGACCACATTGGCCAAATTGCGCTAGACTCAATTTTTACCCCAGTTAAACGCGTTAACTTTAACGTAGAAAAACTGCAAGGCGGGTATGATGAGTTAATTTTAGAAGTTGAAACTAACGGCGCAATTGACGCAAAGGACGCGGTTTCTGAAGCTGCTTCTATGCTAAGTGAGTTATTTGGCGCGGTTCGACAAATTTCTGAAAACGCAGAACAATTCCAAGACTACATTGCAGAAGAAGCCGAAACTACTGCACAAACAGTTGACAAAAACCTAGCAATTGACAGACTAGACTTATCTGTTCGTCTATACAACGCGCTTTCTCGCGAAGGCATCAAAACAATTGACCAGCTACTTGACATGACAGACCAAGAAATTAAAAGCATCCGCAACCTTGGACAAAACTCATTCATTGAACTGCAAAATAAATTGGCTGAGTTTAAAGACAGCACAATTACTAAAAAAACAGTTGATGATGACGATGCTTTAATTAAAGAAATTTTTGACGATATTGAGGAGGGACTATAATAATGAGATCAAAACTATCTAGAAACTCAGCTGCCCTAAGAGCAGTACTTAGAGACTTAGCGACAGCACTAATCGTTAAAGAAAGAATTATTGCAACTCACTCTAAGGCCAAAGAAACTCAAAAAATGGTAGAAAAACTAATCACTCTTGGCAAAAAAGGCGACATCAACGCTCGCCGTTTAGCCAGAACTTACCTTAGAGATGTAGAGACTGACACTAAAGGCGAAACTGTATTAAGTAAATTATTTCAAACAGTAGCACCACGTTTCAAAGACAGAAACGGCGGATACACTAGAATCATTAAAACAGTTGGCCGTAAAGGCGACAACGCCCCAATGTCAATTCTTGAGTTTGTATAATCACTCTATAAAAATAATTTAATCGCAAATACAATTGAGAACCACACTTTATTAAACAAAGTGTAGTTCTCTTTTGCACTTATTTTAGGAGAAATTTATTTATGAAATTAGTAAAAGAAACTAAATCAGAAGTTAAAGTTGCTTTAGTCAAAGCCAGCACTAAGTGCGTGCTTTTAAAGGAACTTTCAGAAAAAAGAGGATTCAAAGCACAAGCTGGTGAAATTCTGGATTTACTTAATTTAGAAAACACTGGCATAGTTTATCTAGGACTAGGCGACAGAACTCATGAAGATCTTCGTTTAGCCGGATTTAAATTAGTTAAGTTCCTTGAAGCCAGAAAAATCAAAAGTGTTAACCTAGACTTCGCGCACGTAAAAACTTTGGACACTATTTACTTAGTTGAAGGCTTTTACCACGGAATTTACCTATACAACCGCTATAGAGCCGACAAAACTCAGTTTTTGCCAGAAATCGGACTTGGTGAGTTTGCAGATAAAAAAGAAGCACTGCTTGAGCTTAAAAACCTAGCAGATTCAATTTTTCTTTGCCGTGATTTGATTAACACCCCAGCAAATGACTTGTACCCTGCTAACTACGCTGAGTTAATTAAAGAAACTTTTAAACCTTTTAAAGATGTGGAAGTTACTGTATTTGACAAAAAACAAATGCAAGAACACAAACTGTTTGCAGCACTTGCGGTCGGCAGCGGTTCTGACAACGACCCAAGATTTGTGGTAATTAAATACCAACCAAACAAAGCAGACGATGAATTTCTTTCTTTTGTTGGAAAAGGTATAACTTATGACAGTGGAGGATATGCTTTAAAAATCCCTTACACTAACATGCTGACAATGAAAACCGACATGTCTGGCTCGGCTGCCGTGGTTTCGGCAATTTTAGCACTAGCTAAAAACAAAGTTAAACAAAACGTATGCGGTGTAATGTCGCTTTGTGAAAACGCCGTGTCTGGACACGCTTATAAAAACGGAGACGTTTTTAAAACTCACAAAGACGGAGTTACAATTCAAGTTGACAACACAGATGCAGAAGGACGAGTTTCAATGGCCGACTCAATTCACTGGGCTGCCACTGAAGTTAAGTCAAAATCGATAGTTGAGTTTTCAACTCTAACCGGTGCTTGCATTGTTTCGCTCGGAACCGACATTTCTGGATGTGTTTCTTACCACCCTGAACTTACTCAAAAAGTAATTGAAGCAGGTGAAGAGTCAGGGGAGAGAATTTGGCAATTCCCAATTTCTAAAAAACACGAAGAGGCAGTTAAAGGAACATTTGGTACAATTAAAAATGTTTGTTCAGGTGGAGCAGGTTCGATTACTGCCGGAATTTTCTTAACTTACTTTTCTGAAAAAGTTCCGTATGTTCACGTTGACATCGCCGGAACTGCTTACAACCCACCATACCTTTACTACGCAGATGGAGCAAGTGGAGTTGGTGTTAGAACAATTTACAACTTCGTCAAAAACTCACTTAAAAAATAATTTTATGCAAATAAAAATCCCTTTAAAGTGACTAAAATAAGCCGTTTAAAGGAAATAAAAAAGGAACACATTAGTGTTCCTTTTTTAATTATTTTATTTTAATTATCGTTCTTGTTTTCTCAAAGTGCGAAGAGCTCTTGCTGAAACCATGACTTTATGAGTGTGACCTGCTTCGTCAGTAAATTTCACTGGTTGCAAGTTTAAGTTCCAGACTCTGCGAGTCGCACGAAGAGAGTGTGATCGATTATTTCCGGCAAGTTGTTTTCTGCCGCTAATAGCGCATATTCCCATGTTTATAAATCTCCTCTCCAAATATTTTAGCATAATCAGGGTTTTTCCGCAATTTTAAACTTTTAGTATGTTAAACTTTAAGTATGGAAAAGAAAACAATTTTAATCACCGGAAGTTCAAGTGGAATTGGCAAAGCCGCTGCCGAAATTTTTTTAAAGAACGATTTTTTAGTATACGGAATTGACCAAAATGAAGCGACTATTGTAGACAAAAGCTATCAACACTTCAAAGTATCGGTAACTGATTTTAAAAACCTTCCTGATTTAAAAAATATCTCATATATTTTAAACAACGCAGGCACAATGGATGAGCAAAAGTCCTTGGAAATCAACCTACAAGGCTATATTAACATTATCAAAAAATATCAAAGTAAAGACCTAAGGGCTGTTTTAAACATCGCTTCAACCGCTGGCCACCATGGGTTTGGCAAACCTTTGCACGCTGCCGCTCAAGCAGCCCGCATTAACTACACTAAACATCTTGCCAAAACTCTCGGTGAAAAATACCAGACTTTAGTTAACTCACTAAGCCCTGGTCCAGTTCACACCAATTTAGAGCCAGACTTGTATAAAGACAAAACAGCAATGTCTGCGGTTGCAAATCAAAATATCTTTAACCGTTGGATAGAGCCAAAAGAAATCGCAGAGTGGATTTACTTTATCTTAACTAAAAACACCTGTGCAACAGGGCAAGACATAATTCTGGATTTAGGCGAATGTATTAACCTAAATTTTATCCTGCCAACCCCATCTAGCCAAAAATAGCCTTATATAATATAAAGGGATTTAAGGTATAATAAAGGTACTGAGGTTTATTGATGGAACACAAAACAATAACAAGCGAATTTTTTACCAAAATGTTGATAAACGGAGCTGCTAACTTAAGGCTCCACATTGACGAAATTAATAACTTAAATGTCTTTCCAATTCCAGATGGCGACACTGGAACCAATATGCACCTGACTATCAATGCAGGCGCTAACAAGATTAAAATCTTAGATTTTCAAGCCAAAACCATTGCAGAAATCGCAAAAGTGTTTTCACACGAATTAGTAGTTGCAGCGCATGGCAACTCCGGTGTCATTCTTTCTCAGTTTTTCCGTGGATTTGCGAAAGAACTTGGAAAAGTTGACAGCAAAGAACTGACGGTAGTTCAACTTATTGATGCCTTAATTTCTGGCTATAAAGTAGCCTACAGCGGTGTAGTTCAACCAATTGAAGGAACAATTTTAACCGTACTTCGCGAAGCTGGTGAACACTTACGTTTAAAACGCGGTAAACTAATTACTTTTGAAGATGCACTAACCACTTATTTTAATCAGGCTAAAATTACTCTGCAGAAAACTCCTACTCTTTTGCCTGTCTTAAAAGAAGCAAATGTAGTAGACAGTGGCGGCGCTGGTTTTGTTAAAATCGTTGAGGGTTTTGTGCACTTTATTAACGGCAAAGTTATAAAGGAAGCAACTAAAACTACAACTAAATCATTTGTTTTAAACTCAGAGCAAAGCACGGCTTACGACCACGTAATTGGCGAAATTAAGTTTAAGTTTTGTACCGAGTTTGTCTTGATTTTAGATAAACCAGAGCAGTTTTCTAAAGACAAGTTTATTAAAGAAATTAAAGACTTTGGCGACTCAATGGTAGTAATTCACGACGAAGAACTACTTAAAGTCCACATTCACACTAACCAGCCTCTTAACTTACTTAGAAACGCCGAACAACTGGGCGAAACCAGATCAATTAAAGTAGATAATATGAAACTACAAAACGAAGAGGCAGTAGCTGCGCAAAAACCATCCACCAAAACTCCTGAAAAAGAATACGGGCTAATCGCTGTTGCAAACGGAGATGGAGTTCGCCAATACTTACTTGAACACGGAGTTGACTATATAGTTGCCGGTGGCCAAACCATGAATCCGTCTACTCAAGACTTTATTGAAGCAGTTGAGAAAGTCAACGCTAAAAACATTATTATCATTCCTAACAACTCAAATATCATCATGTCGGCAGAGCAAACTACTAACTTAGTTAAAGACCGCAATATCGCGGTAATTAAAACTAAAAATCTAGGCCAAGGAGTGGCTGCACTTTCTGTGTTTGACCGCAGCGCTGATTTTAAGACCAACATTGACAACATGCAAGAAATTGCACAGGTTGCTAAAACTGGTGAAATCACTTACGCAATTCGCGACACCAAACAAAACGGTATAGACATTAGAAAAGGCCATTATTTAGGTATTTCTGAAGGTGCGATAACTTGTTCTGTTGAAAATATTTTTGACGCAACACGCTGCCTGCTTTCCCAAATTCTTTCAAAAGAAAACGAAGTTGTTACTCTATTTTACGGCAAGGCTGTATCTGACGAAGAAGCCAAAGAAATTGAGGAATACATCCAAACACTTTGTCCATACGCCGAGGTTAATTTAGTTAACGGGATGCAAGAAATTTATTTATTTATAGTTTCAGCACTTTGAAAAACAGGTTTAAAAAATAGTATAATATTTGTCAGAGGTATTGAATGAAAACGATTAAAGAACTTTTAAAAAAACACAACCGCATTATTATTCACAGACACTCCAAACCAGATATGGACGCAATTGGCTCACAAATGGGCTTAATGCATATAATTAAAGAAAACTTTCCAGAAAAAGAAGTCTACGTAGTAGGTGACCACAACAAATTTGACTACGAAAACGCCATGAACGAAATTCCGGATAGTTTCTACAAAGACGCGTTAGTTTTTATTACAGACGTCGCAGTTTCTTACATGATTTCAGATAACCGTTATTTGTTTGCCAAAGACGTAGTAATTATTGACCACCACGAAAACAAATCAGATGTAGCAGGTGCTCACGTTTATTCAGACCCAACTTATGAGGCCGCGGCTGCTTACGTTTACGATATTGCTAAAAAACTTAAACTAAAAATTCCGCCAATAGCCGCAGACTACCTGCTAAACGGAATAATTACCGACAGTGGGCGCTTTCAGTATTTAACTAACGCTCCCCGTTTATTTCAAATCGCTGCGGAACTTACAGCACTAGGTGCAAACCCGCTTAAGTTCTACAAATGGTTGTATGTAGAAACTCTAGAAGAGCGTCAAACTAAAGCGAAGTTTGCTACTCGCATGCAAATTGAGGGCTCAGTTGCTTACTTTTTTAACACCAAAGAGTTTTTAGAGTCACTTGGCACATACGATTTCTTTTCAATTAGTCGCGGTATGGTTAACTTACTTGCCGGCATTAAAGAAATTCCAATTTGGGCAAACTTCACATATTCCGCTGAGCAAGACAAAGTAATTTGTGAACTACGTAGCCGCGAAATTGAAGTTGTGCATATTGCCAAAAAATACGGCGGTGGTGGACACGCACTGGCGTGTGGCGCAACCCTTGATAACTTTGAAGTGGCCAAAGCCATGATTAAAGATTTAAACGAACTAATTTTGCAAAACCAAAATAAATAATAAAGGAGCATAAAATGGACATTAGTTTAATTTTAAAAAAAATCAAAGAATACGACATTATTACAATCTACTCACATAAAAGACCAGACGGAGACTGTATAGGCTCATCACTTGGTCTTAAAAACATCATTGAGACAACTTTTCCCAAAAAACAAGTATACTCACTTGGCGATCACACGCCTTACCTTCGTTTTCTTGGAGAACTTGACACCCTTGACGACGATACTATTAAAAAATCTTTAGCAATAGTTGTTGACACTGCTACTCAAGAGCGAGTTGCAGATCAACGTTTTAAATTGGCTAAAGAAATTATTAAAATTGACCACCACATCGTAATGGATCAATACGGAGACATTAACTGGGTGCACGAAGAAGCACCAGCGGCTTGTCAAATGATTACTTACTTTCTATATAAGTTCAGAGATCAACTTCTTATCACTAAACAAGGCGCGCAAGCACTATATGCTGGTTTAGTTACGGATTCTGGAGGATTTAGATACCGCGGAGTTACTGAAACTACTTTTCAAATGGCGGCTTTCTTAGTTTCTAAAGGCGCTGACCTTGAATATGTAGACCGTGAACTTTCTAAAACCACTTTTGCACAACTTAAATACAAAGGCTATCTACTTTCTAACATCAAACGCTCAAAAAACGGTGTGGTTTACTTCCTTGCGACTCGAGACATTCAAAAGAAATTTAACTTAACTCAAGAAGACACAGCAGCGGCCATTAACGCTATGGCCGGAATTGAAGGCTGCCCTGTTTGGGTTTTATTTATTGAACTTGAAAACTCAGTTCGTGTTAGAGTTCGTTCAAACCAAGTAGAAATTGCTTCAGTTTGCAACAAATTCCCTCCAGGAGGTGGTCACGACTTTGCCGCTGGCTGCCACTTGGATAAAATGAAACAACACACAAAAGTAATTGACGCCCTTGACGCCAGAATTGTGGAAGTTTTAAAGAAAAATAACTAACAATGCTGGAAGTTCTTTTAAACATTACTACCAATAAATCAGCAAACTCAAATTCAAAAATCTCAGAAGCGATTACCAAAGGTTCACTAGACCTTCAAGCCCTGCAAACTGGCCAAGACTGGCTGTTTAAAGTTATCCTGCCGCTTTTAATTATTATGATCTACGCGGTAATCGTTGGACTTGAACGCCGCAATTTAGGCAAGGCTGTCGGGGTTTCTGCCTACTTTTTAGTAGGAATAGCGAGTTGCTCAATTGCAATCACTCAAAGACTAATGTTTGAACTGAATGCTTTTCAACCAAACGAAGGTCAAAGAATCATCGCGCAAGTTGTCGCGGGTGTTTCTTTTATTGGGGCCGGTGTCATAATTAAGGATAAAATGTCTATCAAAGGTTTAACTACGGCTTCCTCTATTTGGGCGTGCGCAATTTTAGGTTTAATTTTAGGTTCAGGTTATCTGTTAATTGGAGTAATCGGTGCAACTGTTATTATCATTTACATCTTTATTCGCGACATGGTTTCCAAAGAAAACCCGTTTGTAAGTTGCCGCAATAACATAATTCACAAAGTTAAACAAGGTGAGATGAAAGCAGAAGACGCCAACGCTATTTTAAACAAAGAAGACGATTTGCAAACTAGACACGTTGATGAGTTTAAACAACACTGATTTTGAAAATATCACTGCAATTGCGACCCCTTACGGTAAGGGGTCGATTTCAGTTATAAGAGTTTCGGGAAAAACTTGCATTAAAGAAGTCAGCACTATCTTTAAAGGCAAAGACTTAACTCAAGTTCCTGGAAACACCTTAGTCTACGGCTTTATTTTAGACAAAGACAACGTGCCGATTGACGAAGTAGTTGTTGCTGTTTTTAGAAAACCTCATTCTTTTACGGCAGACGATATGCTTGAAATTTCTTGCCACGGTGGAGTTTTAGTAACTAACTTAGTGCTTGAGAGACTACTTAGTCTAAATATCCGAATGGCACATCCTGGTGAGTTTTCTTACCGTGCTTATTTAAATGGACGCATAGATTTAGTTAAAGCAGAGGCTGTGATGGACTTAATTGAGGCAGACACTAAAAGTGCTGCCAAAATTTCTATCAACTCCCTGCTTAGTAAAACAGGTAAAAAAATTTCTGAGTTTAAAGAACAAATCCTTGAGTTAATTTCAGATATTGAAGTTAAACTTCAATATCCTGAGTTTGACGAAGCTGCTGAGTTAGAGACTTCTGAACTAAAGGCTAGAATTGACGAAATTTTAACTAACCTAACTGAGTTTTTGCGAAACTCAAAAAGCACTACAATGCTAAAAACTGGGATTTCGGTCGCAATTGTTGGCAGACCCAATGTCGGCAAGTCTTCACTTTTAAACTCCCTTTTAAAGCAAGACAAGGCTTTAGTTACCGACATTCAAGGCACAACCCGCGACATTGTTGAGGGCAAAATTGTGCTGAACAACATCGCGCTTAACTTACTTGACACCGCAGGCATTCGCAAAAGCACAAATCTAGTTGAGAATCTTGGTATTCAAAAAAGTCTAGATACCATTAAAACCGCTGACTTAGTTTTATTTGTTTTTGAGGCTAACCAAAAGTTAACCAAAGAAGACTTAGAAATTTTAAACAAAATAGATCCCGCTAAACTAATTAAAATTGCAAACAAAAAAGACTTAGGAATTAAAGAAAAAAACAAAGACTCTGTTTACATTTCTACTTTCGATGAAGACTTAAAACCGCTTGAAGACGCTATTTTAAGTAAGTTAAAGTTAACAGATCTAGACACCAGAGACTTGGCGTTTTTGTCAAACCAAAGACAAATTACTCTACTTGAAAAAGCAATTTCTGAATTAAAAGAAGCCCACAGTTCTGCTGATTTCTTAACCGCCGACTTAGTGGTGATGAACATTAAAACCGCTTACAACGCTATAAAGGAGATACTTGGTGAGGTGTATGACGACGATGTAAATAAAAACATCTTTAGTCATTTTTGCCTTGGCAAATAAATAACTATGTATAAAGTTTTATATCGCAAATACCGACCAAGTAAACTAAAAGAAGTAGTTGGCCAAGCGGTAATCATTCAAATTCTTAGACAAATTCTAAAAAGTGGCAGCATTCCTCATTCTTTTATTTTTGCTGGCACCAGAGGAATTGGCAAAACCACGATTGCCAGAATTTTTGCGAAAGCCATAAACTGCGAAAAACTAACTTCAGGTGACGCTTGCGGAAAATGCGCAAATTGTCTTGCAATTGAGCAAGAACAAACTGTAGACATTGTAGAAATAGACGGGGCAAGCAACAATGGAGTTGACGAAATCAGAGACCTTCGTGACAAATGCGTCTTTTTGCCGCAAAACTTAAAATACAAAGTCTACATAATTGATGAAGTTCATATGCTTACAACCGCGGCTTTCAACGCGCTTTTGAAAACTTTAGAAGAACCACCTAAACACGTTGTCTTTATTTTGGCAACCACTGAACCTCACAAAATCCCGAAAACCATTCAATCTCGCTGTATGAACTTTAGTTTCCTGACTTTAACAGAGACTGAAATTGAAGGACAAATAATTGAAGTTGCCAAAAAAGAAAAAATTACTTTAGAAAAGGAAGCAGCAACTCTAATTGCTAAAAAAGCAGAAGGTGCAATGCGAGATGCTTTGGTCTTGCTGGACAAAGCAGTGGCATATGCTGGGCAAAAAATTGACAAAGAAACAGTTTTGAAAATCATTGGGGGAGTTGACGAAAACGAGATTTTAAAAATTATTAACTCGCTTGACAATGCAGACTTAGCCAATGCTGTTACTCTACTTGATACGCTACTTAAAGCAGGTAAAAGCGAAAACTCAATAATAGACGCCTTTATTGATAACTTCAAACAAATTTTGCTAAAAATTTCAACAGGTGAACCCAACCTTTTTAAAAAACTAAACAAAGCAAAGGTTTTAGAAATATTTATTGAACTAAACACTTTAATTAAAGAAATCAGATACACAACTTCTAAGCAAAATATGTTGATGGTTACTTTAATCAAAATTTACTCAATCATAAGCAAACAAGAAGCGATTGTATTTAACACAAACCTAGAAACTACAAAACCTGCAGTTAAAACATCAGAACTACCACAAGTAAAAACTACACCCGAAACACACGGTGATATTTTTGCAAGTAACCCTGTAACTTTTTCGCCCAGTCCTGAAAAAATTAGCAAAGATTCAGTTAAAAGTCCTTTCAGTCTAACTGAACAAGACTTTAAAGATCTGCTTGACAACGCTAAAAAGAAGTTTAGAGAAGAGGCAGAAACAAAACTCTATAACTCCGGTTTCTTAAAATCTGCAGAAGACCCAGATGTCTCTGGACTTTTTGGCAAGTTTGAAATAGTTTTAGCCAGCCCAAATACCCTATTACTTGCTGCAGATGGATTAACTGCATGTACTGAAATTTACAAAACAACCAAATATCCTGTCCTTTTAAAAGAAGTTAATAACTTTTTGCCAGAAATCGCGAGAGTAATTTTGTTAACTAAACAAGACGCAAAGACTGTGTTAATGCAAATTAGCACTTACCTTAGAAATAACCTTGAGTTTATTCCCAATGACTTTAGTGCTGTTGTTGAAAAATACGCCGCATATGATAAAATTTTAAAAGAAGTTAAAACTAAAAAATTCGACGCAAGCGCAGTATTCGGCGAACTTGCAAACAAGGAGCAATAAATATGAATCCGCAAATGTTGAAGCAAATTCAAAAACTACAAGCAGAAATGATGGAACGCCAACAAAGACTTGAAGAAACTGAGTTTACAGGTGAGTCTGCTGGTGTTTCAATTACTTTACTTGGTTCAAAAAAAGTCGTAGACTGCAAAATTAGTGCAGACATTATTCAAGATAAAGAAATGCTTGAAGACGCAATCTGCGTAGCCTTTAACAAAGCCATTGAACAAGTCAACTCAGAACTAGAAGACATTCTTTCTAGCGCTAAAATGCCTAATTTTTTAGGACTTTAGTTATAGTTTGTAAAATACGTTTGACTATAATATAATATTTAAGTTATATGGAGGCTGACTTGAATCATACAGAAGAAAATTCTTTATCAGAAATTGCATACTCCTTAATCAAGGAACAGGGTTCTGCTGTTTCACTTAACGAACTTATTGACAGAATTTGCACAATTCGTAACCTAGGCGAAGTTAGCACAGATTTCAAAAATCAACTTTATTTTGACTTAATTTCATCAGGTCGCTTCGTTTATGTTGGCGACGGGCTTTTTGATTTAAAAGACAATAACTTAGAGTATTGGGACAAAGACGGTACTTTTTTTGCCAATGAAAGCAATGACGAAGACATTGAAATTAATGAAGATGAAGACGACATTGAATTTTCTGACTTTAATTTAGATGAGTTTGTGGCGTCTGAACCAGATATTGAAGAAGATGAAGACGAGGAAGATGAAAAACTTCAAATGCAAGCTAGTGACAATCCACTTCCTGAACTTGATGATGAAGAAGACGAAAGCGCTTTAGTTGAAGAAGACATTGAAGATTATCTGGAAACTGAAAGTGACGAAGACGACGATAAATATGTTGACCCAGATTTGGACTTAGACGAATCAGATCAAGACGAAGATGAGTACAACAAATACATGGACGACTACGAAAATCTATACGAATAGGGAGGCAATTTTTGCATTCCTATTTTTTTTATTTAATATAAACAGAAAGGAGTTTTTATAAATATGAGTAATTTTATTTTTATTACAGGCGGAGTAATTTCTGGAATTGGAAAAGGTGTAACCGCGGCTTCAATCGCTAGACTACTTAAAAGCACTGGTGTTTCGGTGTTTATGATCAAAATGGATCCCTACATCAACACATTTCCCGGTATGATCGACCCTCTTCAACACGGAGAGGTTTTTGTCTCCGCAGACGGAACTGAGGCAGACCTAGACCTTGGGCACTACGAACGTTTTACTGGTGTTAACTTAACTGAGCACTCTAGTATAACCATGGGTAAAATTTACAGAGAAATCTTGGAAAACGAAATGGCCGGTAAATACAGTGGCAAAACCATTCAAGTAATTCCGCATGTTGTTGATACCATTAAAAACAGACTAAAGAAGGCTGCTGAGCAAAGCCAGGCTGACGTCATAATTTGCGAAATCGGCGGAACTGTTGGAGATATGGAATCTGAGGCTTATCTTGAGGCAATTCGCCAACTTAGGTTTGATCTTGGCTACCGCCGCACCTACTACATCCACACAGCATTAGTTCCTTACCTGGAAGTTTCACAAGAACTTAAGACCAAACCAACTCAACATAGCGTCAAGACTTTGCGTAGTTTTGGAATTGACCCGAACGCACTTATTTTAAGGTCAAAACGCATGCTGGAGCCCGAAACCGTTCAAAAAATTTCTTTCTTTACCGACGTTAAACCAGAGACAGTGCTGGCTTGTCCTGATTTAGATGTAGTCTACAAGGTAGTGCCACTTTTGGCAGAAGGCAAACTACATGAAAACATCTTAAAACATTTTGAACTCAAGGCAAAACCACTTAACTTAAAAACCTGGAACTCACTAATTTCTAAAGTAGAGACAGCAGACATTGTTTTAAATGTAGGAGTAGTTGGCACTACTGATTTTAAAGAGGCCTATCTTTCACTAACTGAGGCGATTAAACACTCTGGCTACCAATACTCAGTTAAACCAAACTTTATTTGGTATAACTCGGATACCAATAACTCAGAATTTCTCAAAAATATAGACTTGGCAGTAGTTTCAGGTCAAGACAACCAGGAGTTTACTTTAAAACAAAGTGAGTTAATTCACGCACTTAGCGAAAAACAAATCCCAACCATGCTAATTAACTTAGGTTTTTGGCAAATGCTTAACATTTCAGGCAAAACTACTGAAGTTGAAACTACTAAATTGGTTGGTGGTTGTGAAATTAAAATAAACAAAACAAATCCTGTTAGCAAGTATTTCAAAGAAAGTAAAATTACTGAACGTTTCCGTTCATTTAAAGTGCCAACCAATGCGCTTTCCAACCCTAACTTATTACCACTTGCTACTTTAGGCGAAACGCCAGTAGCCTTTACAAATCCAAGTCACCCTTTCTTTGTATCTACTCTTTTTCACCCTGAGTTTAGTTCAAACCCGCTTTTTTCCCATCCTTTGTTTGATGCTATAATAAAAGTAGCGCTTGAGCAAAAAAAGCACCAAAATAAATAAATTTAAAAAAAGGAAAATTGCCCATGTTTGAAGAAATTAAAAGCATTATTAAAACAAATCTAAATATTGAAGACGAAAAAATCGTACCAACCGCCAGACTAAAAGAAGACCTGGCAATTGACTCAATTGACGCTGTTGAAATAGTTTTAGCCTTTGAAGAAAAGCACGACATTAGAGTTGATGAAACTAAACTAAGAGAAATTAAAACCATTGGCGACTTAGTTGCTTATTTTGAGGCACTTAAAACCGAGTCTGCAAAATAACCATAAAACCACTTTACATCTATCTTAATCTAATATTTTTCAGGACTATACTTTACTATGCAAAATAACTTTTTAGAATACGAAAAAAAATGGCAAAAAATTTGGGAACAAGAGCAAACTTTTGAAACCAAAGAAAGCGCTGTCAAACCCAAATACTTTATCTTAGACATGTTTCCCTATCCAACTGCATTAGGTCTCCACGTCGGACACGTTGAGGGTTATGTTGCTACTGATATTTTGGCCAGATACAAAAGAGCCAAAGGTTTTTCTGTGCTGCAAACTATGGGGTTTGATGCTTTTGGTCTACCGACTGAACAGTTTGCAATTCAAAATAATGTACAACCTGAAGAAATCACTAAAATTAGTATCAATAACTTTAAAGCCCAACTAAACCGACTAGGTAAAGCCATTGACTGGCAAAAAAGCATATCTACTCACGATCCTGAGTTTTACCACTGGACCCAGTGGATTTTTAAGAAACTATATGAACACGACCTTGCGGAGCTTAAAGACATTGAAGTGAATTTTTGTCCAGAACTCGGCACAGTTTTGGCAAACGACGAAATAACTGTCAAAAACGGACTGATGGTCTCAGAACGCGGTAATTTTCCTGTGTATAAAAAAACCCTTAAACAATGGGTTTTAAAAATTACTAAATACGCAGATAGGTTAATTAAAGACCTGGATTTAGTTGATTGGCCGGAAGAGGTCAAAGAGGCTCAACGCAACTGGATCGGCAAAAGCGAAGGAACTTTAATTGACTTTGAAGTGCTAGACACTAACGAAAAAATCACTTGCTTTACCACCAGAATTGACACAATTTACGGACTTTCTTATTTAGTGCTTGCGCCTGAACACCCACTTGCTTTAAAAATCGCAACTAAAGAAGAAAAACGAGCAGTTGAAAACTACATTAAACTAGCCTCACAAAAGTCAGATCTTGACCGCGAAACTCAACACGAAAAAACAGGTGTGTTTACAGGTGCTTACGCAAAATGTCCAATTTCTGGCCGCATTATTCCAGTATGGGTCGCAGACTATGTGTTCTTCAAATACGCAACTGGCGCTGTAATGGCCGTGCCTGCACACGACGAGCGCGATTTTGAGTTTGCTAATAAGTTTGGGTTAGACATTTTAAAAATTATAGATGTTCCTGAAAACCAACTTCCTTATACCAAAGACGGGCTTCATATCAACTCACCACTAATTGATGGCCAAAACATAGAACAAGCAAAAAAAACTCTAAACCAACACTTAAAGAAAATCAAGGCAGGTTCAACTACCGTTAACTATCGTCTTCGCGACTGGGTGTTTTCACGCCAACGTTATTGGGGTGAACCTTTTCCGCTTTACTTTGACGAACATAAAAACGTCCACTTAGTTGAAGACAAAGACCTACCGCTAGTTTTGCCTAAACTAAAAGAAATCAGACCGTCTGGGACTGGCGACGGACCACTAGCTAACTGCCCTGAGTGGGTAAGTTTTCAAAAAGACGGGCAAGTCTACAGTTATGACACCAACACCATGCCGCAAGTTGCCGGTAGTTCTTGGTACTACATTGCCTATATTTTAAAAACAGCCGCTGGTGTTGTTCCACTAAACTCAAAGGAAGCCAAAAAATTACTTGACAGTTGGCTGCCTGTAGACTTTTATGTTGGTGGCAAGGAGCATACAACGGGACACCTACTTTACGCGCGTTTTTGGCATAAGTTTTTATACGATTTAGGTCTGGTTTCTCAACCCGAGCCTTTTCAAAAACTCTTTAACCAAGGCATGATCTTGATGAACGGTCAAAAAATGTCTAAATCTAGAGGAAATGTTGTAAATCCTGACGAGATTTTTGAGACACACGGAGCCGATGCTCTTCGTCTATATGTGATGTTTATGGGACCTCTGCAAATGGATAAAGACTGGTCTACCACAATGTTAGATGGTGCTAAGCGTTTCCTTGACCGTGTTTGGCGAATGCATGAGTTTATTACATCTTCTCACAACGAAGGTCTGGACTTTGTGTTAAACCAAACCATTTTAAAAGTTGAGCAAGGATACGAGACAATTTCTTTTAACACCGCAATTTCGCAAATGATGATTTTTGTGAACGAAGTCTACAAGCAACAGGCAATTTCTCAAGATCAATTTAGAACTTTCTTAAAGTTATTAAATCCAATTTGTCCGCACATCACCGAAGAGATGAACTTACAATTTTTAAACTCAACCGCTCAACTGGTTGGCGAAGACTTTCCAGAAGTAGATTACTCTAAACTTGAAAACTCAACATTTGAACTAATTTTTCAAGTCAACGGCAAAATTCGCGGTAAAGAAGTCGTTGCCAAAACTATCACTGAAGTTGAAGCAAAGCAAAAAGCATTGGCTTCAGACGGAGTGCAAAGGGCGATAAGTGGTTTAAACGTAATCAAAGTTATTTATATTAAAGAGAGATTAGTAAATATAGTTGCAAAATAACACTAAATAGACTGCAAAAGCAGTCTATTTTAATTTTATTTTACTTCGCGTTTTTTGTATATTTTACCTAAATATTACTTTGAGTTTTTTGTATATTTTACCTATATATTACTTTGCGTTTTTTGTATATCACAAAAAAACAAAGGTTTGCTTTATAAGGCTATTTTTTTATAAAATAACTAAAATACTTTGCGTTTTTTGCATTTTTTTGTTATTTATTACTTAGCGTTTTTTGTATTTTTTTGTTATTTATTACTTAGCGTTTTTTGTATAAGTATTTTGCCTTTTAGTGTAAATGCCTTATAATATACTTGAAAGGTGGAAAAAGATGATTTTTAAAAGAAAAATACACGATAAATTACTTAAATGGAAAAACGAAAGTCAAGGTAAAACAGCTCTGCTGATTGAAGGTGCACGTAGAATTGGTAAATCAACTGCCGTAGTTGAATTTGCAAAAGTCAATTACAAAAGTTATATTTTAATAGACTTTGCTAACGAAGACGAACAAATCAAAAACCTATTTTTTAACTACTTAAACGATTTAGACAGTTTTTTTATGTATCTTTCTTTGCATAAAAAAACTAAACTTTATGAAAGAAACACACTAATAATTTTTGATGAAGTTCAAAAATTCCCCAAAGCCCGTGAAGCCATTAAATATTTAGTTAAAGATGGCAGATATGACTACATAGAAACGGGTTCTTTAATTTCTATTAAAGAAAATGTCAAGGGCATCTTGTTGCCTTCAGAAGAACGAAAAATCAGTATGCACCCTATGGACTTTGAAGAGTTTACCTGGGCAATTGGAAACGACCAAATAGTTCCTTTTATTAAAAACGCATTTACTCAAATGAAGCCAATTGACAAACATATACACGATCTTTTAATGGAAACCTTTAGACTCTATTTAGTTTTAGGTGGAATGCCTAAAGTTATTTCTACTTTTTTAAAAGAAAATAAACTGTTTAAAAGTTGTTTAGACGATAAAACTGATATTTTAGAAACCTACCGAGGCGACATTTTTAAAATAGAGCGAACATACAGAGAAAAAGTGTTAAATGTTTTTGACCAAATTCCTAGTTTTTTGGCGCAATACGAAAAACGGATTAAATTTACTCAGCAAGGCAGCGCTGCTAGAAGCAAGAACTACGAAGATGCTTTTGCCTGGTTAAAAGACTCAAAAATTTGCAACATTTGCCCAGCGGTAACAGATCCTAATATCGGCCTTGCTTTATCTGAGTCAAGCAGTTACTTAAAATGCTACATGGGAGACACAGGTCTACTTTTAGCCAAAACTTTTTCAGATAAAGAAAGTGAAAAAACTCAAATTTACCTTGATTTACTAAACGACAAACTATCTATTAACAAAGGCATGTTTTTTGAAAATATAGTCGCCCAGATTTTAACTGCAAACGGACACAAACTTTATTTTTATAGTCATTATTCAAAAGAAAAAAAGAGAAACGACATTGAAGTTGATTTTATAATCACAAGTAATGAACCTTTTGGCAAAATCACCGCAATTGAAGTCAAATCAGCGAAAAACTACAAAACCACATCACTAAATAAGTTTAAAGAAAAGTTTTTGTCAATAGTTGACAAGTGTTATATTATTCATCCCAAAAACTTGCATGTTCGCGAAGATGGAGTAATTTGTATACCTGCTTATATGGCGATCTGTCTTTAAGATTAGTTTTGCTAAAATAACGCAATTTAAGACAAAACTCAGCAACACCTTATAAAAAAATGAAACAAGGCATCTTGTTCCATTTGAAAGTGCTTATGGTGGAGGTAAGGAGATTTGAACTCCTGTCTTTAAAGGTCTAACCTTAACCGTCTACATGCTTAGTTTATTTAGATATTTAGTTAAAATCCAGTAAAATAAACAAACCAGAAATTAACTTTGAGTTTAAGTAATATCTAGGCGAAACTCAAAAATAACCTAGATATTCTGCATATATAAGGAAAACAATTTTTAAAAAACTGCAGAAGTTCTTTAAAAATGCTATACGCGATTTAAATTAAGCGTATAAAAGAGTTTGTTGTGCTCTTGGCACGAATAATGGTTTTGCGTTTATAAAACCTCACGTTTTTACGTGCGCAACCACGGCATGCAAGTTAATTTCAAACACGTTAAATCGAATCCGAAATACCCCCGTCAAATTTAGTTTACCCGCAATTTAATTTTTTTTCAACTTGTTAGAGTTTTCAAATGTTTTTATTTGAAAAAAAAACGACAATAAGGTAAACTTAAATACGTTGGGAAAACCCAATATTTTTTTAAAAAAGTTATTAAAACACGGAGAACCGTGTAAAAAAGGAGGAAATATGCCAACTATTCAACAATTAGTTGTCAAAGGTAGACAAAGAAAAAACTCTAAAACTAAAGCACCCGCGCTAGGCTATGGCTTTAATGCATTAGAGAAACAAAATTCTTACTACGCATCTCCACAAAAACGTGGAGTTTGTGTCAAAGTTAGTACAATGACACCCAAAAAACCCAACTCAGCACTTCGTAAATACGCTCGTGTTCGTTTAAGCAACGGAACAGAAGTTACTGCGTATATTCCAGGAGTTGGACACACTCTGCAAGACCACAGTGTGGTTTTAATCAGAGGTGGACGTGTAAAAGACTTACCAGGTGTGCGCTACCACATTATTCGTGGTACTCTAGATACAGCAGGTGTACAAAACCGTGCTCAGGCTAGATCTAAATACGGCGCTAAACGTCCAAAAAAATAGAGAAAGGAGAAATTGAATAATGCCAAGAAAAGGTTATATTCCTAAAAGAGATGTTCTTCCTGATCCAATTTACAACTCTAAGTTAGTTACAAAAGCCATCAACACTATCATGCTTGACGGAAAAAGAGGAACTGCTCAATCTATTTTATACAATGCATTTAAACGTATTGAAAAAGAAACTGGCCAAGACGGGCTTGTAGTTTTTAAAGAAGCGCTTAACAATGTAATGCCTGTCCTTGAAACTCGTTCTCGTCGTATTGGTGGCCAAAACTATCAAGTTCCAGTGGAAGTTAAACCAGATAGACGCCAAGCACTTGGTCTTCGTTGGTTAATTACTTACTCTCGTTTAAGAAAAGAAAAAACCATGGAAGAACGTTTTGCGAAAGAAATCCTAGACGCTCGCCAAGGTTTTGGTCAATCTGTTAAGAAAAAAGACGATACTCATAAAATGGCAGAGGCTAACAAAGCGTTTGCTCACTATAGATGGTAGTTTAAGATGCCTAGAAAAACTTCTTTAAAAGAAACTAGAAACATTGGTATCATGGCGCACATTGATGCCGGAAAAACTACTACAACTGAGCGTATTCTTTACCACACTCACCGTATCCATAAACTAGGCGAAACCCACGAGGGTGCCTCTCAAATGGACTGGATGGAGCAAGAAAAGGAACGTGGTATCACAATTACTTCAGCTGCTACTACTGCCTACTGGCGAGAACATCGTCTAAACATCATAGACACCCCAGGCCACGTGGACTTCACCGTTGAAGTTTCTCGATCTCTTCGTGTACTTGATGGCGCGGTTACAGTTCTTGACGCTCAATCTGGTGTGGAGCCGCAAACTGAAACCGTGTGGAGACAAGCTACTGACTACCTAGTTCCGCGTATTGTTTTTGTCAACAAAATGGACAAGGTTGGTGCGAACTTTGAAAACGCAATTGCAACAATTCACGATCGTTTGGGCGCAAACGCCGAAGCCGTTCAATGGCCAATTGGTGCAGAAACCGAGTTTAAAGGAATTATCGACTTAATTACTCGCAAAGCCTACATCTACGACGAAGGTATGGACGAGGTTACTAAGGAAGTTGAAATCCCTGCCGAGTACAAGGAAATCGTTGAAACTAAACGTCAACTACTTATTGAAACCGTTGCTGATTTTGACGAAGAGTTGATGGAAAAATACCTAGAAGGTGAAGAAGTTCCGGTTGAACTTATCAAAAGAGCAATCCGCAAAGGAACACTCGCAGTTAAATTCTTTCCTGCATTTTGTGGTTCTGCTTTTAAAAACAAAGGTGTTAAATTAGTCCTAGACGGAGTTATTGACTACCTGCCTTCTCCGCTTGACATTGCTGCGGTTAAAGGTATGGACGAAAATGAAAATGAAGTTCTGCGCTCAGCGTCTGACGACGAACCTTTTACAGCGCTAGCTTTCAAGGTCATGACAGACCCTTATTCTGGTCGTCTTACTTTCTTTAGAGTCTACTCAGGTACAGTTAAGGCAGGTTCTTACGTTAAAAATACCACTAAAGGTGAGCGTGAACGTTTTGGTCGCTTGCTTTTAATGCATGCCAATGACCGTGAAGAAATTGACGAGGCTTTTGCTGGAGACATTTGTGCAGTAGTCGGTCTTAAAAACACTACAACCGGCGACACATTGGCAACAGAAAAAGATACCCTTATTCTTGAATCAATGAAGTTCCCAGAGCCAGTTATTAACGTCGCAATTGAGCCAAAAACTAAAAACGACCAAGATAAAATGGCAATAGCTCTTCAAAAACTTGCCGAAGAAGACCCGACTTTCCGTACTTACACAGACTACGAAACTGGCCAAACAATTATTGCTGGTATGGGTGAGCTTCACCTAGACGTCATAGTTGACCGTATGCGCCGTGAGTTTAAAGTAGAGGCAAATGTTGCGCAGCCTCAAGTTTCATATAGAGAAACCATTACTAAGGCAGCCGACATTGAGGCCAAGTTTATCCGCCAATCTGGTGGACGTGGACAATACGGACACGTAGTTATTAACTTTGAACCAAACCCAGGCAAAGGCTTTGAGTTTGTAGACAAAATCGTTGGTGGTGTGATTCCAAAAGAATACATCCCAGCGGTTATCAAAGGTTTGGAAGAGGCTCTTCCAAATGGAATTATTGCAGGATACCCTATCATGGACGTCAAGGCTACTCTGCACTATGGTTCTTACCACGAAGTGGACTCATCTGAAATGGCATTCAAAGCAGCCGCAACAATCGCAGTTCGTGAACTTGCTGAAAAAGGTGGAGCAACCATCCTTGAGCCGATTATGGCCGTTGACGTTGTAACTCCTGCTGAGTACGTCGGAAACATCGTCGGTGACCTAACTTCTCGCCGTGGTAAAATTGACAGTCAAGAAAACCGCGGAAACGCAATTTGTGTAAAATGCTTTGTGCCACTTGCTCAAATGTTTGGCTATGCAACTGCACTTCGTTCAAACTCACAAGGTCGTGCAAACTTCATTATGCAATTTGACCACTACGAACAAACCCCTAAATCTATTACTGAAGAAATCGTTAAAAAACGACAAACTAAATAATTTTGCTAAGGAGGATATTATTTTATGGCAAAACAAAAATTCGATCGTTCAAAACCACACGTTAACATTGGTACAATCGGCCACGTTGACCACGGTAAAACTACGCTAACCGCAGCTATCACTTATGTGCTTGGTGAACGCGGTCTTGCGCAAAAACTAGACTACAACCAAATTGACAAAGCACCAGAGGAAAAAGAACGCGGTATTACTATCAACACTTCACACGTTGAGTATGAAACTGCAAAACGTCACTACGCACACGTTGACTGCCCAGGCCACGCTGACTACGTTAAAAACATGATCACCGGTGCTGCCCAAATGGACGGTGGTATCTTAGTAGTGTCAGCCGCTGACGGTGCGATGCCACAAACTCGTGAACACATCCTACTTGCTCGCCAAGTTGGTGTGCCAAGACTAGTGGTTTTCTTAAACAAAGCAGATTTAGTTGGTGACCCTGAACTAATGGACCTTGTGGAAATGGAAGTTCGCGAACTTCTAAATGAATATGAATTCCCTGGAGACGAAATTCCTTTTGTTAAAGGTTCAGCACTTCAGGCTCTTCAAGGCGACCAAAAATACATGGACAAAATCATGGAACTGATGGACAACATCGATGCGTACATCCAAGAACCAGTTCGTCAAACTGACCTTCCTTTCTTAATGCCAGTTGAAGACGTACTTACTATTACTGGTCGTGGTACTGTTGCAACTGGCCGTGTGGAACGTGGTACTTTAAAACTTGGTGAAGAAGTTGAAATCGTCGGAATCCGTGAAACTAAAAAAGCAGTAGTTACTGGTATTGAAATGTTTAGAAAATTACTAGATTCTGCTCAAGCCGGTGACAACATTGGTGCACTTCTTCGTGGTATTGACCGCAAAGAAATCGTACGTGGACAAGTATTGGCAAAACCAGGTTCAGTTAAACCTCACACTAAATTTGAAGCACAAGTTTACGTACTTTCAAAAGAAGAAGGTGGACGCCACACTCCATTTATGACTAACTACCGCCCACAATTTTACTTCCGTACAACTGACGTTACAGGTATAATTTCCCTTGCTGAAGGCGTGGAACTTGTAATGCCTGGTGACAACACTTCAATCACTGTTGAACTAATTCACCCAATCGCGCTTGAACAAGGAACTAAGTTCTCAATCCGCGAAGGTGGACACACAGTTGGTGCGGGTTCTGTAACTAAAATTATTGCTTAATTTAAGTAAGTAAATTAGTTATTTAATTTAAACGAAAAAAGCATTTTTAAAAAGGCCTTTGGTTGGGTTTACCCGGCCTTGGCCTTTTTTGCCAAAACCAATACTTAATAAAAGGAGCGCGAAAAATATGAAGTATAAACACTCTAAATTACTTTCAGCAGGTTACTTAAAGGTTTCAGATATACACGAACTTTACTTTGAGGAACGTGGCTCTAGAACTGGAATTCCTTTGATTTTTATCCACGGCGGACCTGGTGGCGGGTTTTCAAAGAGCGCTGAGTACTTTTTTAATCCACGTAAGTTTCACTATATTTTGTTTGACCAACGCGGAGTTGGCCGCTCTAAACCTTTTTTGGAAACCAAAGATAACGATATTTTTCAAATTGTTGACGACATTGAAAAAATCCGCAAGCACTTTGGATTCGCGAAAATCTGGCTATTTGGTGGCAGTTTTGGCTCAACTATTGCGCTAACTTACGCAATAAAATACCCTGAACACACTGCGGGAATGCTGATTCGCGGGATATTTTTGGCAAGACAAGAAGACTGCGATTGGCTGTATTCAGGGGCCCAAAACTTCTATTGGCCTGAATACAAAGAGTTTATCTCAGAAATTGAAGATACCAAAAAAGTTGAAGATATAGTACCTCTGTACCTTAAAAAAATTACTTCATCAGACAAAACAGTTAGTGACAGAGCATCACTTAAATGGGCAAATTACGAACTTTCTTTAGTTTTTCCGGTCAAAAGACCAGAACTTCTGGCAACTCAAGCCACTAACTCAGAGAGACAAATTGCTTTAATGGAGGCTTTCTTTTTTGCCAATAAAACATTTGGTAAAGAAGACAACTATATTCTTGCAAACATCCACAAAGCCGCACACATTCCAACCTATATAGTCCACGGCAGATACGACATGGTCTGCCCATTAAAACAGGCTTATTTAGTGCACGAGGCAATCCCTGGCTCTAAGCTAACCGTGGTTGAACTTGGTGGCCACGCATCTTCTCACAAACCAACTTTTAAAGCAATTCAAAAATATTTAAAAGAAATCATTAAAAACAACAAATAATTCAAAAAAGCTTTTATTTTTATCTAAATTTTTAATATAATATTAACAAGTTAAACACAACTAACGGAGGAATAAAATGATTAAATTAGTAGTAATTAGACACGGCCAAAGTGAATGGAATTTAGCCAATAAATTCACTGGTTGGACAAATGTTGAACTTTCTGAAAACGGGGTAAAAGAAGCCAAAGCAGCAGGTCTTTTACTAAAAGAAAAAGGCTTTAGCTTTGACCTTGCTTTCACTTCTTCTTTAAAACGTGCACAAAATACACTTGCCTATGTTTTAGAACAACTTGGCCTTTCTGACATTGAAATCAGACGTTCATACCTATTAAACGAACGCCACTACGGAGCGCTTCAAGGTCTAAACAAAGCAGAGACAGCCGCAAAATACGGAGACGAACAGGTAAGAATTTGGCGTCGTTCCGCAGAAGTGCGTCCACCTGCTCTAGATTTCAACGATCCACGCCATCCTCGTTTTGACGAGAACCTAAAAGGAATAGATCCAAAAGAACTACCTGCTTCAGAAAACTTACTAGACACAGTTGACCGTGTTGTTAAATACTGGGAAAGCGATATTAAACCAGCATTGCTTGATCACAAAAAAGTAATTATCGCAGCACACGGTAACTCTCTTCGTGCACTTTACAAATACATTAACAACGTCTCAACTGAAGACATTATGAATGTTGAACTACCTACCGGCAAACCACTTGTTTTTGAGTTTGACGATAGTCTAAACATTCAAAAAACTTACTACATTTAATATTTAATAAAACCAAAATATCAGGGTCAAGTGAAATTCTTAACTGGTGGTCCAAGCCCACGAGCAGCAGTTTAAAACTGTTGCAGAACAGGATAGTTTCCTGTGCCAACGGTCAAAGTCCGGATGAAAGATAGGAAGGCATTTATTTTAATCTAAAATGTAAGTCATTTACATTTACTGCCTTTTTTAAAAAAACGCGCATACGATGTGCATTTTTTTAAAAATTAGCAAACTAAAATATTTTTAACTTCCTTGAACGACTTAAAAGGAAGTTAAAAATGTTTAAAGAAAATCAAACCAACAATCAAAACAAAGAACTTACTAAGTTTGCAATGCTTTTGGCACTTAGTATAATTTTGGGGTATTTTAAAATACCTCTTTTTCCACCACTTAAACTAGACTTTTCAGAAATCGTGATACTATATGCTATGTTTGAGTTTAAAGCCCCACTGGTAGTTTTAATGACTATCTTAAGGTCTGGAATAAGGTGGCTAATCAATCCTTCGGCTACTAACTTTCCGTTTATATTTTTTGGCGAACTTGTAGCAATTTACTGCACACTTACGTTAATTTTAGCGGTATGTTTAGACTTTAAGTTAAACAAGAAAAAGCATTACTTAATATCGGTTTTAAACTATACACTAATTACGACAGTTTTAATATTGGTAGCAAACGCCTTGTTTTTTATTCCTACCTTTATTTCAGGTAAACCAGCTTACTATACAACCCACTTAATGCCAATTGCAAAATACTTAAAAACACTTGCCACAGTTTACCTACCTTTTAATTTAATTAAGTATTTTATTGTTGCTGTAGTTGGTCTGAAAATTGTTGAGTTTAGAAAACAAAAGTTAGAAGTTTAAATAAAATATTACCCTTGACTATGAACCCAAAACTAAAAAGCCTTTAAGGTAAAACTTAAAGGCTTTTTTCTCTGAACAAATTTTTATTTTAAATAAATAATTGTGACACCCATTTGTCCTTCAAACTCTCCGCCGAAGCGATGGCTTTTAATCTTAGGGTGCTTTTTAATGTAGTCATAAACTGCATTTTTAACAGCGCCAGTTCCATAGCCATGAATAATTTTGGCTTGAGTGAAATTAGCAAGAATTAGTTTATCAATTTCTTTAGCTAAGATAGTTTCAACTTCGTGCGCTCTTTTTCCGCGCAGATCAATTTCAAAATTAGCAGGACTAAAAAAAGGTTCACTGACTGTTTTTTTATTTAGAGTTGTTGGTTTAATTGTATGCTTTTTAGGGCTAACTATGGACCTTAATATTAAATCGTTTTTCTTAAATTTAAGTAAGTTGCCTTCAATATCTACAAAATACAAATCACTCTTTATTCGCCTAATAACGCCATCTTGAAAGATTGGCTCAACGTATACTAAATCACCAATTTTAAGTTCTACATTACTGTCAAACTCGTTTTCTGGTTTTTTTATGCCTTGTTTGATTTCAGAGATTTTTTTAACATTGATAGCCTTGATATCTTTAAGTTCTTTAATAAGTGATTCAACTTCTGAGACCGAGTCTTCCCATTTCTTTCGCTCTACTTTAAGTATGCTTTCAACTCTTGTACTAAACTCTTTTTTTTGTTTATCTTTAATCTCCATATTTTGCGTTATAAGGCTATTTAACAGTGTTTCTTTTTCTTTTAGTTCTTTAGTTAATTGTTCATTTTTTTCAATGTTTGCAGCAAGACTTGTAAGCAATTCTTCTGATTTGTTGTCTTGATTTGAAAGATACGCATCGGCGTCTTTTAGTACTTTTTCATTCATTCCAAGTCTTTTTGCAATCAGTATTGCGTTTGAATTTCCAATTGAATTAAACGACAATTTGTAAGTCGGAGAAAGCGAGTCAATATCAAAACAAACCGACACTCCTGTAGTTGTTGAGTTTTCTAAATACTGAAGCATTTTAACTTTAGGATAGTGAGTGGTTAGTATCAAAGTGCAATTTTTTAAAAGCAAATGCTTAATAATAGCCAAAGCCAAAGCCTGACCTTCTAAAGGATCTGTACCAGAGCCAGGTTCGTCTAAAAGCAATAATGAATCTTGAGTTGCATCACTTATAAAACTGATTAGTCTAACCATGTGAGAAGAAAAAGTTGACAGGTTTTGTTCCAGAGATTGCTCATCACCAATGTCTACAAATACCTTACTATAATTTGGTAAAATCGCTTCTTTAGCGGGTATTAAGAAACCTACCTTTAACATTAGTGAAAACAAACCAACAGTTTTCATAGACGCTGTTTTTCCACCAGTATTTGGACCTGTAATGATAGTTAGAGGTTTGTTTGGATAAATATAAAAGTCAATTGGCACTACTTTGTTTTCGTCAATTAACGGGTGTCTCGCTTCAATTAGTTTAAGCGACTTGTCTTTTGAAATCACAGGAGCGCAACAATTTTGTTTAACAAAGAACTTAGCGCAGGCAAAGTAATAGTCCAGTTTTAAAAGTGCGTTTTGTGCATCTATATATTTATTTAAGTCAATTAAAAGAAAATCCATAAGTTGCTTTAAGATTTTCTCTTTCTCTTTTTCTTCTTCATTTTGTAGTTCACTTTGTCTAAATCTAAACTGCTGCATTTCTGCAGGTTCAATATAAATAGACTGTCCTGAGTTACTAGTATCTACTACATTTCCTTTAATCTTTCTTTTGTAGACTACAGAAACCACTAGGCACCAAAAACCAGATTTATAAATAACTTGTTCATCAGTTAAAAAAGGCGAGTAGATTTTTTTTAGTTCATCAATTCGCTTCTTTGAGTTTTCATTTAAAGTTTTTATTTCTTTTCTAATTTTACCCAATCTAAGTGATGCTGAATCTAAAAACTCTCCATTTTCGTCAATTGCCTCGTTTAGTCTACCTAGTTCTTTGGTTGGTAAAAACAGTTTAGCAAAAAACTCAATTAGTGCAGTGTAATTAAAGTTAGACTTAGTTTGATTAAAATAATTAAAACCAACTTTAGTAGTCTCAAAGAAAAACTTTAGTTGAAGTAAGTCTTTAACATTCAAAGGTCTTAGTTTTAAAAGACCAGAAAAAATACTTTTACAATCATAGTTTTCAGCAAAGTCAATTACACCAAATTCTTTTAAGGCGTTAGTTGCTTCTGTGTTTTTTAAAATTTCTTTTTCAATTTCTTTATTTCTTTGTAAAAACGGCATTGTCAAAATTTGTTCTTTAACAGATTTTGATACAGCGTTTCTCGCCACTTTTCCAATTATTTTATTAAATTCAAGTTTAATTGCGTTTTTTTCCATAATTTTAGACCAATAATATTATATGCGCTAAAGTTATTTTTTAAACATTTTATTATTTTTGTATCTATAGTTTAAAAACCACAAATTACCTTCAAAAAATAGCCTTAAAAAGGTTATAATTATTAAATAGAGGTAGAAAAATGCAGCAAAAACTTCAAGAATTAAAACAAAAATTAACAGAAAAATTAAGCTTGGTTGCTAACCCTACAGAAATTGAAGATATTTGGCGCCAATACTTTGGTAAAGACTCTGAGTTTCAACAAATTATGCAAACTTTAAAGTCAGTTGAACCTGAAAAAAAGAAAGAATACGGTCAACTAATTAATGCCTATAAAGTTGAATTACAAGAACTTTGTAATTCAAAAAAATCCATTTTGGAAAAAGAGGCTAAACTGACTAAACAATTTAGTGAAAAAATTGATATTGAGTTAGACACTCATCAGTTTTCACGCGGTGCCGTGCACCCACTAAATGCTATTATTGAAAACTTCAAATCTCACTTTTTAGCACATGGTTTTGAAATTGTAGAAGGTCCTGAAATTGAAACTGAACTTTATAACTTTGAAATGATGAACATCCCAAAATCACATCCTGCTAGAAATGAAAAAGATACATTTTATATTGAAGCAGATAAACTACTTCGCACACATACCTCTCCAGTTCAAGCAAGAACAATGCTAGAAAAACAGGGTAAACCGATTAAAATCATTTCAACTGGTAAAGTCTACCGTAGAGATGACGACGATGCTGTGCATTCGCATCAGTTTATGCAACTAGAAGGTTTAGTAATTGGCAAAAAAGTTAACTTCGCTAATTTAATTCAAACCTTAAAAGATTTCTTAGCATTTGTTTTTGAAAGAGAAGTTGAACTAAGAATCCGCCCGTCTTATTTTCCTTTCACAAAACCGTCTGTAGAAATAGATGTGCTTCACCATTTTAAAAATGGTACAGTTGGCTTTATTGAAGTTGCAGGTGCTGGTATGGTTCACCCTAATGTCTTAAAAATGGCTGGCTATGACCCTGAAAAAGTACAAGGTTTTGCATTTGGCTTTGGTATTGAACGCTTAGCGATGATTAAATACGAAATTGATGAAATTCGTGAGTTTTATCAAAATGATGTGCGTTTTCTACGTCAGTTTTAACAGGTAGGTAAAAAGCATATGAAAATATCTGAACATACATTAAGTAAATTCATAGAACTTAATAAAAACCAAGACCTTGGCAAAATTATTAATGGTTATATTTGCGAAGCAGAACAAGTTATAAGTTCGCTTGCTCAGCCTACTTTGGTATGTGGTCATGTTTTGACATGCGAAGCCCATCCCGATTCTGATCACCTTCACATTACTACAGTAGATGTTGGAACTGAAGTTTTAGACATAGTTTGTGGTGCTAAAAATATTGCTAAAGGACAAAATGTCATTGTTGCCAAAGTAGGCACAACACTTCCTGGCGATTTTCAAATCAAAGCAGCAAAAGTTCGTGGCATTCAGTCTAATGGTATGATTTGTTCTCTTAGCGAACTTGGTCTGAAAAATATTCCAAATGAATATAAAGACGGTATATACGTGTTTACTGATATTGTCAAACCAGGAGAATGCGCAGCCAACGCTTTAATGTTCGCAGACAATGTTTATAACTTAGAGTTGACTCCAGACAGAGGTGACCTGCTTTCTTACTATGGTTTTGCAAAAGACCTTTCTGCAGTTACTGGAAATAACTTTATTTTTGAAACTACAGAAAGTATAAAATCAGATTTTAAAAACCAATGTGAAATCAATGTAGACAATACTTTAGCGCCTACCTACGCGCTTACTCAGGCTAAAGTAGTGGTTAAACCATCTCCTTGGTTTATTCAGGCAGAGTTAATCAAACAAGGAATTGAACCTAAAAACAATATTGTAGATATCTCTAATTATGTGATGTATTTACTTGGTACTCCTAACCATATTTTTGACGCAAAGTGCATTGCAGGAAATAAAATTTCAGTTGTGGCTCTTTCAAAACCAGAAACCTTTACTGCACTTGACGGAAACAAGTATGATCTAAATACTGGAGACTTAGTTATTAAAGACAGCGATAAAACAATTGCACTTGCCGGAATTATCGGCTCTGAAGATAGCAAAATCACTGAGCACACAACTGATGTAATTATTGAAAATGCGATTTTTTCAAACACTACTGTGTTTGAAACTCAAAAGCGTTTAAGTTTGAAAACAGAAGCGTCAGACCGTTTTTCAAAAGGTGTATCATTTGAATTATTTCAAAAGGGATATCTGCTTTTAATTGAACTGCTTAAAAAATATGCAGATGCCGAAATTTCTAACCAAGTATACTCTGGTATTACTAAATTACCAAAACATACTTTTGAGTTTAACTTTAAAAAATTAAAGAAAATAAGCGGGCATACATACAAAGAAAAAGCGGTTATTGAAACTCTTTCAAAACTTGGATATTCGCCTAGAAAGGCTCTTGAAGACAATTTATACACTCTTTCTCAAAGGCCACATGTTTTTGAAAAAGAAATAGAGTTAGACGCAATTGACAATGTCATTAGAGTTAGCGGTCTAAACTCAATTAAACCAAAACCTCTTACTCAACTAGGTGTTGCTGATCAACACATTAACTTCAAAGTTGCTGAAAAAATTAGACAAGAATTAGTTCCACTTGGTTTTTTGGAAAACATTAACTATACTCTACTTTCTGAAAAAGAAGACTCAGAATTTTCTTTAGTTTCTGAAAAAGTTAAAGTTAGAAATCCAATTACTGAGAACCATTTAATAATGCGCACTAACTTACTTGCAGGACTTAAAAAAAGTTTTCAATATAATTTAAACCGCAAAGTTGATAATTTTAACATCTTTGAAGTTGGCAAAATTTTTAATGGGTTCACAGAAGAACTTCACTGTGCAGCAATTATTAGCAGCAATTTTGCATACTCTAATTTAGTAGAAGAAAACAAGAAAGTTGACTTTTACTTAGTTAAATCTTTCTTAAATAAACTGCTTTATAATTTTGGTATTTCGCATAGTTACGCAGTTTCAACTTATGAGTTCTTGCATCCTTACAGACAGGCAAATATTTTATATCAAGACAAAATAATTGGATATATTGGTGAAATTGAGTTTAATAAAAAGAAAACCATTGTGTTTGATTTAAACTTAGAATTACTTAAACTAACTAAAGAAACTCCAAAATATGAGCGCATTTCTGCTTTCCCTAGGGTTGAAAGAGACTTAGCGTTGGTTGCAAGTTTTGACACTTCTTATCAAAAAATAGTTACTTTAATTAAACAAACTGCACGCAAAACCTTAAAAGAAATTACTTTATTTGATATCTTTAAAAATCCCGAAACTCCTAACCTTGTGTCATATGCTTTTCACTTAGTGTTTGAAAATACCGAAAAACAAATTGAGATGCAAGATATTGAAAAAACTATTAAGTCAATTTTAAACCGCCTGGCTTTTGAGCTGAAGGTAACGCTACGTTGAAAGAACAAATATATTCCTACAATTTCGCCCAGTTAACAGATTATCTGGTAGAAAAAGGATATAAAAAATTTAAAGCAGAACAAGTTTTTAACTGGCTATATGCAAAAGAAAAAAAGTCTTTTCAAGAGATGAGAAATCTTCCAAAAGACTTCATTTCTTTTTTGGATGAGAACTTTGAAATAACTTTGCCTACCTTAGTAATTCAAAATAAATCCAAAGATGGCACTGAAAAGTTTTTATATGCTCTTGCAGACGGCGCTTTAATTGAGTGTGTTTTGATGCACCACGATTACGGACTTTCACTGTGCGTAACTACACAAGTTGGATGTTCTATTGGATGCAGTTTCTGCGCAAGCGGGATACTTAAGAAAAAACGCGATTTGACTACCGCTGAGATTGTTGGGCAAGTTATGAAAACTCAAGAAATTAAACAATGTAAAATAAACTCAGTGGTGATTATGGGGATTGGCGAACCTTTTGACAATTTCTCAAATGTTATGGCTTTTATTGATATTTTAAACTACCCAAAAGGTTTAAATATTGGTCAACGTAGAATAACTGTCTCAACATCTGGTTTAGTTCCAAAAATCAAAGCATTTGCTGACCGTAATCTGCAAGTTAACCTAGCACTTTCTTTTCACGCTCCATTTGATGATCTTAGAAGTCAGATAATGAAAATCAACACAATTTTTCCAATTGATAAACTAATTGATGCCTTAGACTACTACTTAGCAAAAACTAATCGCCGAGTTACAATTGAGTATATTTTGATCAATGAACTGACTGACACTGTAGAGTGTGCTAAAGAACTAGTTAAATTATTTAAACAAAGAAACGTCTACATTAATTTAATCCCTTACAATGAAGTTAAAGAAGTTTCATATAAACGCTCAACTCCAGAACGCCAAAAAGCCTTTTTTAATGTTCTTAAAAACTCAGATATGGATGCAATTTTAAGAAAAGAACAAGGCCACGACATTAACGCAGCCTGTGGGCAGTTAAGATCAGAAGTCTTGAAGAAACATGAACATAAAAATGAATGCGCTTGTAATTCGTAAAGACACGGCGTTTTATAAAGTCGCCTTGTTAAACCAAAAAAACAAAATTGTTGATGCTATTGTAGCTGGTAAAAACAGATTTGTAAAAACTAATTCTGTTAAAACTAATTTCTTAAATTTATCTGAAAAGAAAGAAATTCAGTTTTTAAAACAAACTCCAAAAATCGGAGATATTGTTGAACTCAAAGATTTTCAAGGTAAATATATTATTGAAAAAATCAAACTACGAAAAAATGAGTTTATCAGACCAGACTGCGCAAATATTGACCAATTAATCTTTGTATTTTCTGTCGCTGACCCTGAATTTTCTTTTATGCTACTAGATAATTTTTTGTTAATTTGCGCAAAAAAACAAATTCAACCGATTTTGATTTTAACAAAAATTGATATAGACAACACAAAAACTAAAAAAGTATTAACTGACCTTCAGTACTACGAAAAGTATCTTAAATTAAAAGTTATTACAGTTGATAACAACAATTTTAGTTTTGACAACTTTGACATTTTTAAGGGCAAAATTACTATACTGACTGGTCAAACTGGAGTAGGAAAGTCTTCTTTTTTGAATAACTTAATCCCTGAAATTAATCAAAAAACTGGTGAAACTTCAAAAGCGCTTGGCCGTGGTAAACATACAACCAGAAACTCAGAACTTTTTGGTTATATGCAAGGATACATTGGCGACACTCCTGGATTTTCCTTACTTAACTCAGGAATAATTTTAGAAACTGAGTTAAAAAAATACTATCCTGATTTTAATTTATTTAGTCAAGATTGCAAGTTTAAAAATAAATGCTTGCATTTAAATATTCAAGCAAAAGACTGCAAAGTAGTTGAACTTTATGAAACTAAAGTTATTGGTGTCCGTTATCTAAACTACCAAAAAATATACGCTCAAATTAAACAAAGGAGAATAAAACAAAAATGAAAGTTGCACCATCAATCTTAACTGCTGATTTTTTGCATTTAAAACAAGAACTCAAATCAATTGAAACCGCAGATCGTTTCCATATTGACATAATGGATGGAAACTTTGTGCCAAACATTTCCTTTGGACCTTACATCACTAAACTGGCAAACAACTCAACCAATGTTCCACTAGACATTCACTTAATGGTTGACTGGCCAGACTTTTGGATTGATAAGTTTAATTTAAGCAATACCTATAACATTACTTTTCACTTTGAGGCTAAAAGTGATATTTCAAAAACTATTGCTAAAATCAAAGAAACCGGTAAAAAAGTAGGAATTTCAATCAAACCCAAAACGGAAGTTACAGAAATTCACACACTACTTAAAGAAATTGACCTAGTGCTCGTGATGTCTGTTGAACCTGGTTTTGGTGGCCAGAAGTTTATAGAAAGTGCACTTGGTAAAATTAAGGAACTGAAAATATACCGCGAAAAACACGGACTTAACTTTGAAATTGAAGTAGATGGTGGAGTTGATTTTTCAAACATTGAAAAAATTAAAGAAGCGGGGGCTGATATTGTGGTCGCAGGCAGTTATATTTTTAATCAAAAAGATCGCAAAGCAGCGATTAACTCTTTAAAATAACTGATTAAAACAATTGTCTTGTTTTAGCTATTGTGTTATACTTATTAAGTATTTTTAGCAGAAATGAGGTGATTTAGTTGGCTAAAATAGTTGTTAGAGAAAAAGAAACTCTTGAAGACGCACTACGTCGTTTCAAACGCGATGTTGCCAAAGCAGGAATTATCGCTGATGCTAGAAAAAAAGAATTTTACGTTAAACCATCTGAAGAACGTAAAGCACGTCTACGTGCAAACCGTCAAAAGGCAAGACGCGCATCTAGATAAGTTAATTTAGTTTAAAAAAGAGGTTTATACCTCTTTTTTAATATAAAAATAAATTAGTAAGGAGATTTAATATGCAGGAAAAATTAGAATTAGTTAAGTTAATATTTAAAGACGAGAAATTGTACACAATTGCTGAACTTGAAAAAATGTTTCCAAAAAGAAACTTAAAAACAAGTGCATTGGTTACTCGCTTTGCTCCATCTCCAACTGGATTTTTACACACAGGCAGTTTATTTGCATCGCTAATTTCTTGGCGATTTGCTAAGCAAACTGATGGTGTTTTTTACGTTAGACTAGAAGACACTGACACCAAAAGAGAAATTGCTGGAACTGGTGAACAAGTTTTAAAAGAACTTAAAGACTTTGGCATTGAACCAGATGAATCTTTTATAAAGTCAGGTGAATACGCACCTTATATTCAGTCAAAGCGAAAAATAATTTACGATTCAGTCATTGCTGAAATGATTAAAAAAGACTTAGCCTATCCTTGTTTTATGACACAAAGCGAGTTAAACGAGTTAAGAAAAGTGCAAGAAGCAAACAAACAAAATCCTGGTTATTACGGTGAGTTTGCCAGAGACCGTTTTCTTACAGACAAAGAGGCTATTGCAAAAATCAAGTCAGGTGCTGATTTTGTTATTCGTTTTAAATCGCTTGGTGACAAAAATAAAAAGGTTAAGGTTCGTGATTTAATTCGCGGTGATTTAGAAATTCCTGAAAACATTCAAGACATCGTTATCATGAAAAACGATGGTCTGCCAACTTACCATTTTGCGCATCTAGTTGATGACCACTTTATGCACACTACTACAATTACCAGAGGTGAAGAGTGGCTAAGCAGTTTACCTATTCACTTGCAACTTTTTGATACTCTTGGCTTTAGCCGTCCAGACTATGCACATTTGCCTGTAATTATGAAAGTAGATGAAAATGGGCAACGCCGTAAACTTTCTAAACGAAAAGACCCAGAGGCCGCAGTTTCTTACTTTCTTGAGCGAGGATACCCACCATTTGCTTTCCTTGAATATTTGCTTACAATTGCTAACTCTAATTTTGAAGAGTGGCGAATTCAAAACCCTGGTAAATCTATTTTTGACTTCAACTTATCTTTTGAAAAAATTAGTTTAGACGGAGCACTTTTTGACATTGAAAAAGTTAAATACTTCGCAAGAGAATACCTTGGAAATCTTCCAACTAAGCAGTTTTACAAAGAATCTTTGGCTTGGTCTGAAGTATACTCAAAAGAACTTTATGACTTTATTTCAAAAAACCCTGAATACTTTAAACAAATTATTTCAATTGAAAGAGAAACTGAAAAACCGCGAAAAGACTACGCAAGTTTTTCAGAAATTATGCCGCTAATTGGATTTATGGACGACACTATTTACTGTGCTAACTTAACTAAAGATTTAGTGTTTTCAGAGAAACTTACCGATGCTCAAGTTTTAGAAATTTTAAAACAATATGAGGCTAACGCAGATATTGTTAACCTTGCATCTGAAACTGAGTGGTTTGAGGCATTTAAAGCGCTATTTTCAAAATTAAAATACGCTGCTAACAAAAAAGAATATAAAACAAACCCTGAAAACTACATTGGAATGATTGCAGATGTTGCCGAAGTTTTAAGAGTAGCTTTAGCCTTAAAAAAATCTACTCCAAACTTTTATTTAATTCAAAAAATCATGGGACCTGCCAGAATTAAACAAAGAATTTCTCAAGTTTTTGATATAATTAAAAGCAGGTAAAAACCTGTTTTTAATGGCCGCTTGGAGAAACGGTTAACTCATATGCCCCTCACGCATACATCCACGGGTTCGAATCCCGTAGCGGTCACCAAATGTATTTAAACCCCGTTTTATGGGGTTTTTATTTTTGTACGCTAAGTCTTTTAGTGTTTAATTTATGTAAAACAAAAAATAATGAAATCTTTCACATAAGGAGTAGTTATGAATATACTAGAGTTGTTAAACAAATAATAACAAATTAAAAACAGAATTGAAAAACTATTTTTGGCACTATTGAAATCAGGAGCAAAATGAAAAAAAATACATATATGTGCATTTTAGGTCAGAAGGAGTTTTGTTGAGCAAGTATGTTGGTGAATACAGTCCTGAACTTCTTGAGTTAATTAACATAAATAATGCGGAAGTAAGAGAATTAAAAAAATTCAAAAAGAGCTTTGAATTCTCCAATATCAAAACTTTTCATTAAGTGATAATGTAAAAATAAACATTGACATTGCAATGCGAAACTTTGTTAATTTGGTCTATAGCCAGTCTATTTTAAAAGGTCTGGTAACTACTTATGCAAATACTGAAACTATTATTGAAGGCGTTATTTCACAAAAATCAAGTTATCAAATACTTTGCGAAATTAACAAATCGATAGAGCAAGATTTAATGTTTCAGCAGGCATGTCAAGAACCTCAACGGCAAAAATTATAGGCACAAATTATATTCCTCCGATACCGTTTGAAACAAAAATCAAGTCAGAAATTACGAAAATGCCAAATAGAAAACCTAGTTTTGATGTTGCTATTGATTTAATGCTTTATGTGATGAAAACTCAACCGACGGTAATAAAAGGACTGCTGTCGTTTTTGCAAACCATTATTTAATTAGTCGTGGTCTTGGCCTCATTGTAGTTCCAGTAAAAGAAACAAATAAATTTAGGAATTTACTAATTGCTTATTATGAAAACAAAAACACTGCCGTCAAAGAATTTCTCAAAACAAAGTGTATTATTGAGATAACTTGATGCTGGTTTAATTATGTTTCATCCAAAAGACATTGCAAATATTATTGTTATTTTGATATTGAACGAGTTTTAAATTATAAACCTATATTTAGCAGAAGAACTTAAAAAAATTTTTTGAACTAGAGATTAGTTCTGCCAAGTGTACAAAACAATCAGAAAAACACGAAAAAGCTTGTAAACTATGAGCTTTTTTGTTTAATTGCTTACCAGGTTTTAAAAAAAACAAATTGCTCATATATACTGAACAGTTTTAGCAAACATATAAAAATTGTTCATTTATAGCGAACAATTTTAACTAAAACACTAAAATTGTTTACTACAATTAAACAATATTTGATTTAAATCTTTTTTAATGATAATATAAAAATGAACTAAAAAGGGGTGTCATAAATGATCATAAGAGATAAATATTTAAGTCAAATACGCGAATTTTTTGAAAGTGATTTAATAAAAGTGATAACTGGTGTTAGAAGATGCGGGAAATCGGTAATTCTTAAAAGTATTGCTGATGAAATAAGCCAAAAAACCGATAATATTATTTATCTAAACTTTGAAAAAACAACTGATTTTACTAAAGCTAGCACAGCGCGAGGGTTGATAGATTATGTAATGGCTAACAAAAAAACTGGTAAATGTTATTGTTTTTTTGATGAAATTCAAGAAATTGAAAATTGGCAAATTGCAGTAAAAGATTTAAGACTGGAAAACTGCTCAGTTTTTGTTACAGGTTCCAATTCAAAACTTTTATCTAGTGAGTTTATCACACTTTTAAGTGGTAGATTTGTTTCATTTAGAATTAGACCGTTTATCTATAAAGAAATTGTAAAATTAGCAGAAATTCAAAACTTTAAACTAGATATTGATGATTATTTAATTTGGGGCGGGTTTCCTGCACGTTTCCAATATCAAACTGGACAAAGTTTAAAAAACTACCTTGCTGAACTTGAAAATACTATAGTTATCAATGACTTGATTAAAAGATATAAAATCAAAAAAATGCTTGTTTTTAAAAAAATTGTTAACTTTGTCTTGTGTAACAACTCAAGAGTTTTTTCAGCAAGATCGGTACACAAATTCATGCAAACAGATTTTCCAAACCTTTCAATTAGTACAGTTGTTAAGTTTGTTGAATACTTAAAAGACGCCTACATAATTGAAGAAATTCCGCTATACTCAACTAAAACAAAACAAAGCTTGAAGTATTACAACAAGCTTTACAATTCAGATGTTTGTTTTAATTCTTTAAGAATTGATAATAACCGATACGATTTAGACCATAATCTCGAAAACATTGTTTACAACGAATTGATTTATATGGGCTATAAGTTAAAAGTATATAAAACAAATAATAAAGAAATTGACTTCATAGCAGGTGGTTATAATAAACAATATTTAATCCAAGTTGCGTATTCTGTTGTAGACAGCAAGGCTTACGAAAGAGAATTTGGAGTTTTCAATAGTATTGACAACTCTATACAAAAGATTTTAATTACGAACGACACTTTAGATTTTTCAACTTCAACAGTCAGACACATCAGACTAAAAGATTTTTTAAAAATAGAAACTCTAGATTAGATAGAATAGTTTGCTTTATATCTTAAAATAAAAATCCAGTAGAATCGCTTATCTACTGGATTTTCTCATTTTAATGGTGTTATTTTTTGTAAAAATTATATGAGTATAAATATATCTACACCTTTATCTAGTTTTATTTAAAACTAATTTCTTCATATTGAAGTTCCCTTGACTCACACAAATCAGGACCATAAATTTTTCTTAACTTCTCAATTTTAATAATTTCTTTAGCAGTACCAGTTTCCACAATTTTTCCTTCCTGTATTAACGAAACATTAGCATCTAAAAATAATGCGTGGTTTGGATTGTGAATGGAAAGCAAGATGGTCTTGCCTGTATCTTTGATTTTCTTTAACATACTTAAAACCATATTTTGATTTTTTAAGTCAAGTGCAGAAGTAGGCTCATCTAGAATAATAACTGGTGTGTCTTGAACTAAAGCAGCAGCGATTAACACCTTTTGCTTTTCACCACCGCTAATCTCACCAAGACATTTATTTAATAACTTCTCAATTCCTAGTTCCTTTGCAATTCTTTTAACTCTTTTAACCAGGCTTTCATTTGGTGATTTATAAAACGCAAGTTTGTTTACCAAACTAAAAGAAAGATAGTCAGAAATCTTAACATCTGAAAATAGGTTAATGTGTTGAGGAACATATGAAAATATCTTACTTCTTTCTGCTATTTTTATGGATTTTAAATCTTTTTCTTCGTAGCAAATATTTCCGCTAATCGGTTGAAGTAGCCCAGCAAGGAGTTTAAGTAAAGTAGTTTTACCAGAACCGTTTAAACCCAAAAGTACGTTAATCGTGCCTTCTTTGAAAAACAAATCTACATTAGAAACCGTTTCTTTGATTTCTTGTTTCTTGTATTTAAAAGATAAATTACTAATTTTAATATTCATTTTTTTGTCTAAACCTTTTGAAAACTAAAATAAAAACCACAA
>CAUUGG010000002.1:0-82368 GCA_963544825.1 uncultured Acholeplasmataceae bacterium | reverse complement strand
ACCTGTTTACATCCCGAACACAG
Source organism: uncultured Acholeplasmataceae bacterium (assembly GCA_963544825.1). Lineage (GTDB taxonomy): Bacteria > Bacillota_I > Bacilli_A > Acholeplasmatales > Acholeplasmataceae > CALISC01. The sequence goes on along the minus strand of CAUUGG010000002.1, from coordinate 82,345 downwards.
AAGTTAAGCACTTTTACGCCGACGATAGCGCGGTTGCGTGAAAATAGGGAGCTGCCAGTTTCTTTCTTTATTTTAAATTATCACCCACGCCTACTTAGCTCAGTTGGTTAGAGCGTCTGACTGTTAATCAGAAGGTCCCAGGTTCGAGACCTGGAGTGGGCGCCATTTTTCAAACTGAGTTTGCATCTGCTTAAAAAGTAGGTGCTTTTTTTATAAAGAAAGGAAATTGAATTTATGAAAATTCTTGCAATCATAGACGCACAGACTGACTTTATTAACGGCACGCTCGCAGTCGGCCTTAAACCATGGCAAAAAGCCAAGGCAGAAATTCTTAAACTTGTTCACGCAAACAATTACGACTTGGTCATTTTTACCCGCGATTGGCATCCTTTAAATCATTGCTCATTTAAGGAACAAGGCGGACCTTGGCCTGCTCATTGTGTGCAAAAATCAAAAGGTGCCGAAATAGACCACGAACTGCTTAGAGTGATATCTACAATTCCAAACAGTTTAATTATTTCAAAAGGTCAAGACATGAACCAAGAAGAGTACGGTGTTGACTTGCTTTTAAATTTTAAAGAAATCAACGCAAACACAAGTGTAGATGTAGTTGGGCTTTGTTTTGACTACTGCGTGGCTGAGTGCGCGCGAATTACTAAAGAAAAACACCCTGGAGTTAGTGTTAAAATCTACAAAGCAGCAACGGTTGCTATAGACAAATCAGCAAAACCTGAAGTAGGTCTTGTTGAAATAGTTGAGTAAATATTTAAAACCCCTCTTAAATAAAGAGGGGTTTTACTTTAGTAGTCAAGTGGATGTTTTGTACAAAGTGCAAGAACTTTGTTTTGAACTTCCTTAACAACTTTTGGATTAGTGTAATTGGTCAAAATTTTGTCAATCAATTGAACGATTTCCTTAAAATCATTTTCTTTAAAGCCACGGGTAGTTAAAGCCGCTGAACCTAGTCTGATTCCAGATGTGTACTTAGGGGATTCTGTGTCAAAAGGAATTGAGTTTTTATTAACAGTAATATGTCCTTTTTCCAAAATTTCTTGGGCAGCCAGTCCAGTTAAACCTGTTTTTTGTTTAACATCAATTAAAACTATATGGTTATCAGTGCCACCAGAAATTACTCTGTAGCCGAGGCGAGCAAATTCATTAGCCATTGTGTGTGCGTTTTTTATATACTGTTCAACATATTGCTTAAAAGTTGGTTCCAGTGCTTCTTTGAAGCATACTGCTTTACCTGCAATTACGTGCATTAAAGGACCACCTTGTACACCCGGGAAAACAGCCTTGTTAACTTTTTTTGCAATACTTTCGTCGTTGGTTAAAATCAATCCACCGCGTGGCCCTCTAAGAGTTTTGTGCGTTGTTGTAGTTACAACATCGGCATACTTTAGAGCATCAGAATGCAGGCCAACTGCAACTTGTGCAGAAATATGGGCGATATCTGCCATTAAGTAAGCGCCAACTTTATCGGCAATTTCACGAAAACATTTAAAGTCAATTTCACGGCTGTAAGCAGAGGCTCCACATACAATTAGTTTAGGTCTAACTTCAAGTGCTTGTTTTTCAATTTCTTGGTAATTTAACTGTTCTGTGTTTTTTTCTAAGTCATAGGAAAAACATTTGTAAAACTGACCAGAAAAGGAAAGTGAGTAACCGTGGGTAAGATGGCCACCTGCATTTAAACCCATGCCAAGAATAGTGTCTCCTGGTTTTAAAAGAGCAAGATAAACAGCAGCATTTGCTTGACTGCCTGAGTGTGGTTGAACATTGGCAAACTTACAATTAAACAGTTTTTTTGCGCGTTCAATCGCTAGTGCCTCAATTTCGTCAACAAACTCACAGCCACCATAGTAGCGAGCAGAAGGATATCCTTCTGCATATTTATTAGTTAAGATTGAACCAACTGCACTAAGTACATCTTTAGAAACGTAGTTTTCTGAAGCAATTAGTTCAAGTCCGTCTTTTTGGCGAAACATTTCTTTTTCAATAATTTCTTTAATTTTTGTGTCTAACATAAACACCTGCTTTCTATTTATAAATGCACCCCGCTTGAAGCGGGGTGATTAGTAAACTATTTAGATTAAAAGAAATAATTACTCAGTTTCAATAACTGCTAAATTGCCTTCATTACGACGGTAAATTACGCAAACTTTGTCGTTTTCTACATTTTTAAAGATATAGAAAGAGTGATCTAGAGTTTCCATTTTAAAAATTGCTTCATCTACAGTAATTGGCTCAAGTGCAATAGATTTAACTCTGACAATGTCTTCACCGTAAATACTGGTTTTTGCCATAGCATCCGCTAATTTAGCATTTTCTTCTTTGATACCGCGATTTTTGTTTTTAGAAAAACGCAAAGCAAATTTATCTTTTTGTTTAGTTAATTGGCGAAGTAGTTTATCAACGGCTAAATCAATTGCTGCGTAAATATCTTTTTGTTCAACTTCTGCGCGCATAGTAATTTTTGGTAGAGTTAAAGTAATTTCTACTTTTTGCATATCGTTGTAAACTTTGCAAACAACTCTGACTTTTACATCATCTTCTGGAATTAGTTTTAAAACCTTTTCAAGTTTTTTCTCAGAGTATTTTTCAATACTTTCACTTGGAATAAATCCGTTTTTGCCTTGTACTTTAATGTTCATTATTTGTTCCTACCTTTCTTAAACTGAGAATAATGACATCGGTTTTAAAAACTTTTTTCAAAACCTTATCTACATGTATATTATACTCTAACAAGAAGAAAATGGGAATGCCTGTCTTGATTTTTTGTGCAAAAATTGGCGCAAAGAATTGTAGGTAGATGTCTTCAGGTATTTCTGGATTGTAGTGCTCAAAATAATATAAATTACACACAGAGTTTTGCGCTGTTGGAAAAGTTTCGTGCACTAAAGAAAAGTCGTTTGACCTTACACAAGTTTTGCAAAAAATATTTCTATTTAACTTAAAAAAGGTAAAAAAGTTTATTTCGTTTTCAATTTCTTCTAAACATAAAAAGCACTTCATATTAACGTCAATATAGTTAACATGAAGTGCTTAAAATACTTAAAAACTATAAATTATTTAAAGCCCAAAGGATACCAATAGCCGCACTTTCTGTAGTTAAAATGTTTTCGCCAAGTGAAACTATTTTGCAGTTTGAAAGTTTTTCAAAAAACCGGCGCTCACTTATATCAATACCACCTTCTGGTCCAATTACGAGTAAAATATTTTTATCTTTAAAGTCAGTAAACTTAAACTTCTTTTCAAACTCAGCCTCTTCGTCGGCTAGCAACACCAAGTCATACTTAGTAAAATCAATTTCAAATAAAGCACCAAGTACTTCAATTTCTGGAACTTCAAAACGCTTGGCAATTTCTGCGGCTTCTTTGGCAATAGTTTCTACTCTGTTTAAGTTAAGAGGCTTAAGTTTTCTTTCACTCCTGTGAAAGGGTGCAAACATAATTTTTCTTACACCATATAAAGTTAGGTGTTTAACGGCAAACTCACATTTTTTAGGAACAGTTAAACCTTGAACTACATCAACTTTAAAAACCTTGCTTTGAGTTAATTTAGTTTGTTTGATAAAAACAGGTTCTTTTTCACGATAAGAAACCACCCCTAAAAAACACTCTTGGTTTGCACAAACCTCGATTTGTGTGCCTTTGTGTAGTCTTAACACATTTTTAATTTGGTGTTTAATTTCTGGGTCAAACTCCCAGTTTTTGGTAAAAAAACGGTGCATTTTGAAAAATAAAAAAAGGTTTACTTAGAAACCTTTTGTAATTAGTACACGACTAACGATGATGAATACTACAAATAAAACTGAAAACACAGCCATTGTAATGTTTAAAACAGCCTCAAGTCCTCGTGCTTTTTTATTTTTAAATAATTCTGATTTATCACCAGAAAAAGCGTCTTGCAAATCATCTTTAGATTGTTGCAGCAATACATTTGCAACCATTAAGATAGATAATATAAAAACTAGCCAATCACTCCAAAGCATTTGTGTACCTCATTTAACTATTAAATTATAACACGGCTACGCGTTTTTAAGCCGATATTTAAGTTATTTAAAAATTATTTAAAGAGTTTTCAAATTTGGTTAAAAACGCCTTTAAAACAGCGCTTATCTACCCGAAATCTTAAAGAAAACGATAGAAAAAACTCTTTATTTATATTATAATTAAAAAGATAATTAAGGAGCAAGAAATGATTAAAAAAAATAAAATTATCTTAGTTGGAGACGGTCAAGTAGGTTCGTCTTTCGCATTTGCCTCAACAATTTTAGGAGTAGGCACAGAAATCGGGATTGTTGATATCAACAAAGCCAGAACAGAAGGAGACGCACTAGACCTGCAAGACGTGTTGGTACACGGACCTCATGTAAAAGTTTATGCTGCAGAATACAAAGATTGCCATGACGCCGAAATCGTGGTAATTACAGCAGGTGCTGCTCAAAAACCAGGTCAAACTCGTCTTGAGTTAATTGACATCAACCTAAAAATTATGGAAGGCATCGTTAAGGAAATCATGAAAAGTGGTTTCAACGGTATTTTCTTAGTAGTTTCAAACCCAGTAGACATCATGACCTACGCTGTTAAGAAATTCTCAGGTTTTCCAAAAGAACGAGTAATCGGTTCAGGTACAGTTTTAGACTCAGCGCGTCTACGCTACGCTTTATCTGAATACCTTGAAGTTGACCCTAGAAACGTACACGCATACGTGATGGGCGAACACGGCGACTCTGAGTTCGCAGCATTTTCTGCTGCTTCTGTTGCTGGCCTTAAACTTGGTAAATTCCTTGAAAAAAGATGCGGAGTTAAATGCGATAAACTAATGGAAATTGAAGACTGCGTGCGACACAAAGCCTATGAAATTATTAACCGTAAAGGCGCAACTTACTACGGAATTGGCACTGCGATGACCAGAATTTGTAAAGCTATTCTTTCAAATGAAAACGCTGTTCTTTCAGTTTCTGCCTACCTTGAAGGTGAATACGGTCTAAAAGATGTATATCTTGGAACTCCATGTGTGATAAATGCTTCCGGAATTCGCGAAGTTCTTCAACTTGAACTAGATGAACGCGAAACTAAGGCAATTCAAAAATCACACAAAGTACTTAAAGACATCATTGATCGCCAAGTTAATAAAAAATAAATCTTTTTAACTTATAACAAATCTTTATTTAAGGAGTATTTAATTTAGCTATGTTAGTAAATGCACATGATATGGTACACAAAGCACGCCAAGGTGGCTACGCCGTGGCTCATATCAATATTAATAATTTAGAATGGACTCGTTTAGTTTTAGAAGTTGCCGAAGAACTAAGAAGCCCGGTAATTATCGGAGTTTCAGAAGGCGCTATTCGCTACATGGGCGGCTTTAAAACAGTTGCGCAAATGGTCATTGCTTTGCACGATGACCTTCAAATTACCGTACCTGTTGCTTTGCACCTTGACCACGGAACTTACGAAGGCACCAAAAAAGCAATTGCCGCTGGTTTTACTTCTGTAATGTTTGACGGTTCTCACTTTGCCTTTGCGGAAAACTACGCAAAAACTAAAGAACTGATACAACTTGCTAAAGCCAAAAACATTTCTTTTGAAGCAGAAGTTGGGACTATTGGTGGCGAAGAAGATGGAGTAGTTGGAAACGGAGAACTAGCCGATCCTAAAGAAGCCAAATTAATGCAAGAACTTGGTATTGACTTTTTAGCCGCAGGTGTCGGCAACATCCACGGACCATATCCTCTTAACTGGAAAGGGCTATCTTTTGCGCAAATTGAACTGCTTTCTAAGGAAACTAAAAACTTTCCACTAGTTCTACACGGTGGAACCGGAATTCCGGAAGACCAAGTTAAAAAAGCCATTAAACTAGGAATTGCTAAAATCAACGTCAACACTGAACTACAACAAGCCTTTAGAGACGGGTTGCATGAATACTTTCAAGCAGGACTTGATCAAGTTGGTAAAGGCTACGACCCGCGTAAAATCCTAAAACCAGGAGTTGAACGCGCCAAAGAAATAGTTCGTCAAAAAATGCAGTTTTTTGGTTCAGTTGGCAAATGCTAAACGAACGCACCAAACTTAGTCAAATCAGAGAGTTTACACAGTCAGATGACTTTGCTGTTTTAACTCGCTTCATTGAAAAAAATTACTTAGTCGCCGGACTTTTTGAAAATGTAGTTTCTTGTTTAAAATTGTATTTAGCTCCGGTTGACTTTACAAAAAAAGAAATTGAAGATGCTTTCGGTTTAATGAATTATTTAGAGCGTCAAGTTGAGGCTTTTAAAGAAATTTTAGTTAAACACCCTGATTCTTATCTTTCTGAAAAAGAAAAAGAAGTCTATATTTTAGGTTCCTTGGTAGAATGCGTTTTTTTATCAAGTCTTTTAGAAGACGACGAATCTGCGAAATTTGAGACCTATTTAGACGCTGTTCTTTACTTTTTAGTCTTTAATAAAGGTGACACACCTGATTTTAAGAAAATCATTGAAGACATTATGAAAGCACAGGCTTTGATGTTTGCAGAGATCGCTAGATTCGAAGACTTTGCTTTCGGTTTAGAGCAATCTCTTCGTCAAAACTACGGAGTTGAAATTAAAGAAAAATAATTTATTTAAAATTTTAGATGAAAAAAAACCAAAACAATAAATTTTATTTTTTAAAACTAATCGTTCGTTTTAGTCCTTATTTGTTTTTTGGAGCAGCGGTATTGGTTGTAATTAACTGGTATCAATTGAGAATTCCTGAACTTTTTAGAGAAATCCTGGCAATTTTTAAAACAAATAAAGCAGAACTTACCAGCAGAAAAATAGAGGTGTATAGCCATATCACCTCTATTTTAATGTTGCTTGGACTTTTAATTTTAGGTAGGTTTATTTGGCGGTTTGCACTATTTGGTACATCTAGATTAGTTGAAAGCAAAATGCGCGTAGACTTGTTTGAAAAGCAAACCAAACAAAGCCAAACTCACTTTAAAACCACAAAAACTGGCGCCTTAATGGCATACTTTACTCAAGACATCAACCAAATTAGAATGACCGTGGCTCTGAGCTTCTTAATGCTTTCCGATATTATTTTTTTAGGTGGCTTTACGCTTTATAAAATGTTTACGCTGTCTTGGGCTGCGTCTACTGCCTTTTTGGTGCCCTTAGTTTTTGTATTTTTAGTATCGCTTTACTTTGGCCGTCAAATGAGGATGCACTTCAAGACTTCTCGTGCAAACTACACAATTATGCAGGACTTTGTGCAAGAGACTTTTCAAGGACACGCAGTAATTAAGGCCTTTTTAAGAGAAACTTGGGCTTATGCTCATTTTGGGGTGCTTGCTAAAGACTACAGCACGGCTTACTCCAAAAGCGCAAAGGCTGGTTTTAAAAACCAATTCTTTAACCAACTAATTACTGGACTTAACTTAACTGTTTTAATTTTTACACTTTCCTTAATCATAATCTATCCGAGCAAAGTTTTTGGCAAATTGCAATCTGAAGACATGGTTTTGTTTTTTACCTATGTTTTTACCCTTTCTTGGCCTTTGATTGCAATCGGTCATTTTGTCACAATGCTTTCTAAAACCGCGGTTTCGCGCCGTGTGTTTTTAAGTGCTCTAAACAAGGAAAGTGAAACTGAAGTTAAACCTACAAAAGAAGTTGTGTTTGCCAGATACTTAAAAACAAACAAGAACATTATGGCTTCAGATTTAACTTCAGAAATTGAGTTTAAAAACTTTAATTTTGCCTATCCAGATGACCCTAAAAACCTGGTGCTTAAAAACTTAAACTTAAAAATTAAACCTGGCCAAACTATTGGGATACTTGGCCGCACTGGCTCTGGTAAAACCACAATTGGAGAAATATTGCTTAAAGTCTATAGTTCTGAAAACGGCAAATGTTTAGTTGGAGGTGTAGACATTAACAGCCTTTCTCAAAACACCCTTGCTGCGCAAATTGGCTATGTTTCTCAAAACGGTTTCTTGTTTTCAGATACTATTGCTGCCAACGTTAACTTTAAAAACAAATTTACAGACCAGGTAGTGCTTGACAAACTATACGCTAATTTTGATTTAAAAAACACCCTTGGTAACTTAGAACATGGTCAAAACACCAAGATTTTGGAAAACGGCAAAAACTTATCGGGTGGCGAGAAACAAAGAATATCGTTGGCTCGCGCGTTTCTAAATAACCCTAAAATCTTAATTTTAGACGACGCGCTTTCTGCGCTTGACATGAAAACTGAGCAAAAAATCCTTGATTCTATCAACAAACTAAAAACACCCGAGATGGTAGTTATACTAATTTCACACCGCATTTCTTCAATCATGGCTGCAGACAACATTTTTATTTTAAAAAACGGTACAGTTGCAGATTCTGGCACACACCAAGAACTTATTTTAAAAAACCAAGAATACAGTAAACTAATGCAAACCCAGAGCATGAAAGGTCTTGAATAATGCCGAGACTTAAAGAAGCTTTTACTAAAAACAACATAAAACTAATTCGTAAGCATAAAAAAACCCTGCTTACTAGTTTTCTTTTGTCTATTTTGTTTTCGCTTTCAGCAGCACTTCCTCAGTCTATTTTTGGCAAAATCATGAAAGTAGTTGACGGCAAAGGCACTTTTCTTGGGGCCGCTGGTATTTGGGCTATTTTAATTGCTTTAATTGTCTTGACCTTCTTTTCAGTTTTCACAGCTCTGGCTAAATTATTTAACTCTGTGCAACTTGACAAAATCGGGCAAGACTACGTTTATCAAATCAGACTAGAAACTTTTAAAAAAATACTTTCATTTTCCGCTGGCAACATGCAGAAAAACCAAACTGGGTCTTTAACTTCCCGAGTATGTTCGTCTGCTGAAGAACTTTACTATTTTCTTTCAGCGCTGCTGCCAGGAATTCTTGAAAATATCTTTTTATTTGTTTCTATTTTTATCTACATGTTAATTATTTCGCCAATTTTAACGCTCTACATGTTGATAAATATTCCTGTTTTAATTATTTTAGTAATTTTAACTACTTTTTTTACCAAAAAATCTTTTGATTTTTCAGACAACCAAAAAGCGAAAATCAACGGTTATTTGGCCGAAAACTTCCGCGGAATGAAAATTACTCAAGTTTTCGGCAAACAAGCCAAAAAGAACGCTGAGTTTCGCGCACAAGAAAGAAAACTACTGAAGGCTAACTTAAAAATTATGCTGATGCACAATTTTTTAAGGCCAATAATTTTTGGAGTTTCCACAGTTGCCCGAGTTTATCTGTTTTACGTGGCTTTTAACTTAATTTTAAAAGGAACAATTCAAGACATTTATATAGTTCCGCCTTTCTTTATTTTAATTGAAACCTTCTTTCACCCTATCTTGTGGTTTTCAGAGCAGTTTGTAGAAGTTCAGTCTACCATGGTTGCATCAAGTAAAATTAACAAAATTCTTGCGACTGAACCCGAAATTAAAGAAAGCACGGGCAAACTAATTCAAGAAGTTAAGAAGTTTGACATTGAGTTTAATGACGTTTACTTTGAGTATGCTTTAAACGAATCCGTGCTTAAAGGTGTTAACTTTAAGTTAGAAAGTGGCAAAACTTACTCGTTTGTTGGAAAAACTGGCTCTGGCAAAACCACGATTTTAAACTTACTTACCCGTCAATTTGACATTCAAAAAGGCCAAATTTTAATAGACAACGCAGATATTTCTAAGTATTCACTTAACGCACTTCGCGAAAAAATTGGTGTGATGCAGCAAGACGTCTACCTATTTAACGACACAATTTTGGCAAACATTACCCTAAATAACCCAAAAATAACCAAAGAAAAAGTCATAGAAACTTTAGAGTTTCTGGGCTGCGCAGACCTAGTCTTGAAATACGAAAAAGGGCTAGACCATGTTTTGGAAGAAAACGGCAAGAACTTATCTGCAGGTGAACGCCAACTAATTTCTTTTGCACGTACAATTTGTAAAGACCCACTGCTTATTTTACTAGACGAAGCAACTGCGAACATTGACACTAAAACCGAAAGTATTATCCAGGCGTCGCTTGATAAAATTAAGGGTAAATACACGCTAATCGTGGTTGCTCACAGGCTTTCTACAATTCAAAACAGCCACTGCATATTTGTCCTTAAAGATGGTAAAATTATAGAAAGTGGAACTCACAGCGAGTTACTTTTAAAAAAAGGCGAGTATTTCAACTACTACCCTAAAAATTAACTTATCTTGACTAAATTTTAAAGAAACTGAGGTACCTAATTTATGTTTTTAAAAAAATTATTTGACCCTTCTCGTAAACTTTTAAAGAAAGCCAAAAATATTGCAAAAAAAGTTTTAGCTCTAGAAAGCGAATACAAGGCTTTAAAAGATGAAGATTTTCCAAGAATTACAAACGAGTACAAGGCTGCTTTAAAAGCCGGCAAAACCACACTTGAAGAACTAGTTGTTCCTGCTTTTGCTTTAGTTAGAGAAGCCTCTACAAGAGTTACTGGCCTTACTCCTTTCTTTGTGCAAATCGCTGGTGCTTATATTATTCACGGTGGTAATATCGCCGAGATGAAAACTGGGGAAGGAAAGACTTTGACAGCTGTGATGCCGGCATATCTAAATGCTTTAACTGAACAAGGTGTGCATATCGTGACTGTCAACGAATACTTAGCAACCCGCGAAGCAAAAGGCGAAATCGGTAAATTATTTGAGTTTTTAGGTTTATCAGTTGGACTTAACTTATCTCAAATGGAATCAGCAGAAAAACAAGCGGCTTATGACTGCGATATTTTGTATTCAACAAACTCAGAACTTGGTTTTGACTATTTGCGTGACAACATCTCTTTATATAAGGAAGACTTAGTTGGAAAAAGAGGTCTGAACTTCGCGATTATTGATGAAGTTGACTCAATTTTAATAGACGAAGCCAGAACCCCTTTAATTATTTCTGGTGGTGCAAAAGACGACACTGCGCTTTACCGTAGAGCTGACGCTTTTGCAAAATCTTTAAACGACGAAGACTATATTATTGACATTGAAGACAAAGCCGTTGAACTTTCTGAAAGTGGAATGTCTAAGGCTGAACGTTATTTTGGAGTGCAAAACTTATACGATATTTCTCAAGTTTCGCTACTTCACCGCATCAACAACGCAATGCGCGCAAACTACATCATGGCGAGAGACAAAGACTACGTGGTTGCTGACAACAAAGTACTGATAGTTGATCAGTTTACTGGTCGTATTTTAGATGGCCGTCAGTTTTCAGAAGGTCTACACCAAGCACTTGAGGCTAAAGAAAACGTTAAAATCAAACAAGAAACGGTAACTGTTGCAACAATAACTTATCAAAACTTCTTTAGAATGTATAAAAAACTAGCCGGAATGACTGGTACCGCGAAAACCGAAGAAGAAGAGTTTAAAGAAATTTATAATATGTTAGTCGTAGAAGTTCCAACTAACGTAAAGGTTGAGCGAATTGATGCAACTGACCTGTTGTTTGCATCTGCTTCTGATAAATTCAAAGCCTTGCTTGACGAAGTGCAAGAGCGACACGAAAAAGGTCAACCTATTTTGATCGGAACAATTGCAGTCGAAACCTCTGAGTACTTATCTCAACTTTTAACCAGACGCGGAATTAAACACGAAGTCTTAAACGCCAAACAACACGAACGAGAAGCCGAAATTATTAAAAACGCAGGTCTAGTTGGCGCAGTTACCATCGCTACCAATATGGCCGGCCGTGGTACCGACATTAAGTTAGGACCTGGTGTTAAAGAACTGGGTGGACTTGCGGTAATTGGCAGTGAAAGACATGAGTCTCGTCGTATTGACAACCAGCTTCGTGGTAGATCTGGCCGACAAGGTGATCCTGGCTACTCTCGTTTCTACATTTCAGCAGACGATGAACTGCTGCAAAGATTCTCATCTGAAACTTTTAAAAACCGAGTTGCCTACATGCAAGGTCTGCAACAAGATAAAAACTCAGATTCTGAATACATGCCACCAATTGAGTCTAAAATGTTTTCATACATGGTAACAAACGCCCAGAAAAAAGTTGAAGGTATGAACTGCGACTCTCGTAAAAACGTCTTGAAATACGACGACGTCATGCGCATTCAAAGAGAGACTATCTACGCCGAACGCGAGGCTGTGATTAAAAACCAAGACGTCCAAGATTTGGCTTACAAGATTTTAATTCAGTACTTAAAAGACATTACTTTTGATCGTCTATACGGTCAAAAGAAAGGTCAACTTAATACCACTCCACTCTTTAAATATTTAGACGGCAACATCTTTAAGTTAAATGCTATCAATTTTGACACTTTAAAACAAAAACAGTCTATAGCCGAAATTGAAAAATATTTACAAGAACTTGCAGACAAAGAAATTCAAGACAAGATTGAAAAGTCTTCAGTTGAAGAGTACAATGAGTTTTTAAAAGTGATAATTTTAAGAACAATAGATACTTATTGGATGGAGCACATTGACCGTATGCAAGGGCTTAGACAGGCGGTTTCACTACAAGGCTATGCTCAACAAAATCCAGTGATAGTTTATCAAAATGAAGGTAAACGTATGTTTCTAGAGATGCTTGACCAAATTAACGAAATGATTTCTAGATACATTTTAAGAGCCGTTGTTGAAAGAAACTCAGAACGCGAAGAGGTTGTTAAAAACGCCCAAGCTAATCAAGCAACTGACTACAAAGGGCCACAAAAACAACCTAAAGCCTCAAAGAAAAAGAAACCGTGGCAATAGAAAATCGCGAACTTAAAAATAGACTTACTCACTTGGAAAGTAAGTTAAAAGAACTTTCTAAAACAGTTCAGCCAACAGAACTTAAAAAACAAATTCAGGAACTTAAAACGGTAGTTGATGGCGTTGATTTTTGGCAAAACCAAAACAACGCCAAAGTTGTTTTGAAGCAACTTGCAGAACTAGAAAGTAAGTTAAAGACTTTTAACTCACTTAACTCTAAATTAAACGATTTAGTTGAACTTACTGAATTGGCGGATTTAGAGGCAGGCGAAGAAATAGAAAAAGAACTCAATATATTAGAGAAAGAAATTACTGACTTTGAAGTTTTAACATTTTTAAACGAAGAGTACGACGACGCAAACTGTATTTTAGAAATCCATCAAGGAAGCGGCGGAACTGAGTCTAATGACTGGGTTGAAATGCTTTTGAATATGTATCTTAAATACGCCAAAATAGCCGGTTTTAAAACTACTATTTTAGACCTACAAAAAGGCGATACAACGGGATTTAAGGCAATTTCTGTAAAAATTTCTGGAGCCTATTCCTATGGGTTTTTAAAAGGAGAAAGCGGAGTTCACCGCTTAGTTAGAATCTCTCCGTTTGATGCTAACAAACGCAGACACACAACCTTTGCATCAGTTTTGGTAACTCCTGAAATTGAGCAAAACTATGACCTGGAAATTGCAAAAACGGACATAAAAGTCGATGTTTTTCGCTCATCTGGGGCAGGAGGACAGTCTGTAAACACCACAGACTCTGCTGTCAGAGTTACTTATCTTCCGTTAAACCTAGTGGTAACTTGCCAAAATGAGCGTTCACAAATTCAAAACCGAGAAACGGCGTTGTCCATTTTAAAAGGTAAACTAATTGCCGCTAAAATAGCCCAACAAGCCGAAAATATACAAAAACTGCAAGGTGAAAAACTGCAGGCTACTTGGGGTAGTCAAATTAGAAGTTATGTACTTTATCCCTATAAGTTAGTCAAAGATTTGCGTACTAATTTTGAAACCGCTAAGGCTGACGAAGTTTTAAACGGTGAAATTTCTGCATTTTTAAAGGAGTATTTAAAATATAGAAAAAGATGAAATTCTATCAAACCACCTCACAATTTAGAATTTTAATGCAAAGACTATTTACCCGCCAAAACTTAAAAGAACTTTTTTTTGTAGTTTTGGGTACTTTTATTACGGCTTTGCCAATTTACTTTATCTACAATCCTTTAAAGTTAGTGTCAGGTGGAGTTGGGGGAGTTGGTATTGTAATTGAGTCTTTAACTAAAGGAGTTTTTAAAACCTCTTATACTTTTTGGATAGGTAATACTTTTGCCTTAGTTTTGGCATTAGTTATTTTTGGTAAGTTTTACTTCTTTAAAACAATTGTAGGCTCACTCACTCTTCCTTTATTTATTTTAATTTTTGAACTGACCGTCTCACCAACTTATTTTGTTGAAAAACTGTTTTTCTCAATTGACAAAAAAACACTTACCATCGTAAACAACGAAATTAACGTCTCACAACTACCGACTTCTATAATTTTAATCTGCGTCGCGCTTGGTGCTTTTTTAACAGCATTTGGTCTCTACATTGTCTTTAGAAACAACGGGTCAACCGGAGGATTTGACGTTATTCAAAAAGTCGCTCACAAATACGCCAAAGTTCCGTATTCTGTGGCAATTTATGCAACTGACGGCATCATTGCTCTTTCTTCTATTTTAACTGGAGTAACTAGACTCTACATTGGATTCTTTGGTTTCTTTACAATATTTTTAATTGGCTACTTAATTGACTTCTTTTCTTTTAGAGCCAAAAAAGCATTCACCGCCTACATTATTTCTGAAAACTCAAAAGCACTAGAAGCCGCTATCTTTAAGCGTTTCTCTCGCACCTATACCTTAATTCCAGTTAAAGGTGGATATTCTGGCAAGGCCAAAAACATGGTTGTCTTTACAATTGACAAAACTCAAATCCATGCTCTTCGTGAACTACTGATGGTATTTGACCCTCACGCTTTTAGTTATATTCAAGAAAACTGCGATATTATCGGCGCTGGTTTTAAAAATCACGACTTTTAATAAATCAAACTTTTTCTTAAAAAGCAGTAGTTTTTAAAATTAAAATTTGTATAATAAAGATAGGTTTTAAATTATTTTAGTTATGGAATTAAAACTACAAAAAACTAAATCCAAAATTTATTTAATTACACCAAAGGCTAAACAAGAAATTCACCTTAAAACTCTAAAAGCCTTTCCAGATTTTTTTGCGGACATTTGTGCAAATCAAGAGCAACTTAAAGAAGTACTTGAGATAAATAACTTCCACTTAGCCTACGAAAAAGTCATGCACAGGCTAGATCGTTCTGATTTAACAGAGGCTGAAGTCATTGCTTTTTTGAGTAAAAAAGGTTTTTCAAAAAACTGTGCGCAGGCTGTGCTTACTGAACTGAAAGCCAAGAACTTTGTTTCAAACGAAAGATACACAGAACTTTTTATTAAGTCAAAATCCAGTAAATACTCAAACCGCATAATTGAGGCTAGACTTCTTGAAAAAGGCGTGGCCAGAAAAACTATCCAAGATGCTTTTTTAAAAATTCAGTACGACGAAGAAAAAACTTTAAGCAAGCAAATTGACAAAAAACTTACGCAAATCACAGGACCCTTTTTAACTTATAAATCCAAAACCATTGCTTACTTTATTAGAAAAGGATTTTCTTCTGAACTAGTTGAACGACTAGTTTTAACGAAAGCTCGCGCGCTTAAGTACGACGAAAAAAAATCTTTAGAACAAGACTACCGCAAAGTTTTTGCTAAATTTGCACTCCTGTGTTCAGATAGAAAAAATCTACAAAAACAAACAGCGCTGACTTTAATTAAAAAAGGATATTTAGCTGCCAACATCAAAATTGTTGAGCAAAACTTAGCATCTGAGTTTTAGTAAAATAGCCGGTAGCGTAGCTCAGCGGATAGAGCACAAGTTTCCTAAACTTGGTGTCGAAGGTTCAATTCCTTTCGCTACCGCCATTTAAACTCAAAACTCAAACATCTAATTTGCAAACCAAACAGACACTTACACAAAACCCGTTTTTGATTTTTTCGTAAGTGTCTTTTTTTATTTTGCTGTCTTTTTATTTAGCAAAATTTCTTCAAAAAATACAGCCCACTGGATTTAAAAAACTCAAACTTTAGCTTGGCAGTCGCACAAAGCATATAATTTTTCAAAAAATACACAAATAGCCTTACTAAGCCATTTGTATATATTTAGGATATGTCTTTTTTACTTTTGTATATCTAAAAGTTATATGCTAAAATACTTATGCGTGTTTGTGTTAGTTACTCAAACACGAAAAAAAGGAACTAAATGAAAAAAATTTTTGATTACTTAAATCCAGCCTTTTTTAATGTCCTGTCTTGTAAAAATAAACAAATTTATTTAGACTCACTTTTCATAATTTACGATGAATTTAAACACCTTGAAGGAACTTTCCAACTTGAGCGCAGCGACATTGTCCACAGACTAATTCAGTATTTTGAAGACGAAGCGAGTGCTGTGTTTGCGGTTGATGAACTGCCAAGTGAATACACAGAAGAAGGCGAAAATTTAACCCCTAGAAAAAAAGCCAACATCACTTTAAATTACTTAGTTAAGTGTGGATGGATCGGCGAGGAAGACATTGGCGACTACAAACGCGCGATTTCTTTTTTTCCTTACTCAATTTCAATTTTAGAAGCCATCGCTTCCTTTAAATTTCAAATTAGCGCAGAAGAAGACGAAAGTGAAAAAGATGTTGAAGACTTCGTGTTTGACGAAGATATTTTTGCCGAAACCGAATACACCAGCGACATCTATACAATTTATACTTTGCTTAAAAACTTTGAAGTTGAACAAGGTTTGCCAACGATAAACGAGTGTTATGAAAGAACTACGCGTTTAGTTGATAAACTAAAAACTCTTGGTGCAAACATTTATAACTACTACTACAAGTTAGTTAACGCCAAAGAAGAAATTTCGGTTGATGAAGTGCTAGATCAATTACTACATGACTATAAAAATAACTTCTTTGACAAGTCCTACTACTTACTTAAAACCACTGAGTCTATTCCTAAATATAAGGTTTATATTCTTAAATACTTAAGAGATATTTTAACCTCAGACCCAATTATGGAAAAGTTGGCAGACCAACTAGTTGAACTTAAAAAAAGACCTGAGTTTACCAAAGAGTTTGCTTTTCAAGTCTTAGAGCACAGAATCCAGGCAATTCGCGACTACTTCACTTCTCTTGAAAACTTAATTTCAGAAATTGACATTAGAAACGAACGCTATATTGGCGCAACTACCGCCAAGTTCTTGTATTTAACTAATCGTTCTGACGACATTGAAGGTATCTTTAACCGCGCATTTGACTTAATTTTAAACGAACCTAATCGAGAAATTGACACCACCAAAATCTTTAACTTAATTCAGGCGCGCAACCTAGACCACGAGTCTCTCTACAAAGAACGAGTTCTAAGAACTGAGGCCAAAGCCGCTGAGATGGAACTAGACGCAGAGTTTCCGTTTGAAAAATACGAATTAGTTCAAGCATCAATGCTGAAACAAACTGATTTTGGGATGACAGAAATCGATAAATACGTGCAACTTCACTTAGCAGGACGCCCTGAAATGCAGGCTAAAACCTTACCGCTTTCAACCGAAGTTGAGTACGTTAAGTTAATTTTAATTTTTCTGTATTCCAACTCCAGTCAAGTTCATTTCCGAGTGGAACTAGGTGAAGAAAAAGTAGATATCAACGGCATTCGCTTCAAAGACTTTAAAATCTACAAAAAGAGGTAAAAAATGGCAGAAAAACTAACTAAAGCAAAAGAATTTATGCAAGAATATGAAAAACTCAAAGAAGGCGAACGCCATGATATTACCAGAGTTGTCAATAAACTTCTGCAAGTTAACTTCATAACTTGTCAAAAAGCATCTGATAAAAACGACTATCTGTTTATTTTGGAAAACAAGGAAGTAATCAGTGCTCTACTTGCGCTGCTTGACTTTTCTTTGGAAATTAAAAGAGAAGCCGAAACGCTTTTTATTGTAAACACATCTGGCTACAATCGCTTAAGACTTAAGAAAAACGACACTGTAGTTCTTTTAATTTTAAGAATTCTTTTTCAAAGAGCGCTTGAGACCGCCACAATTTCTCAAGATATTGAAATTGAGTTAAAGCAAGTACACGATGAACTTGCCAGAATTGGGTTTTTAGATAAAAGAATTTCTAAAAAAGAACTAAGACCGGTTCTCCAAACCTTTAAATCATACAATTTAATTGACTTTAAAGACCCTGATTTGCCAGACAGTTCAACAATTCGTATCTATAAAAGTATTTTATACGTAATTAACATCCAAGAACTAAAGAACTTAACAATGGCTTTAGATGAACACACAGGTAATGTAAATGAAGAAGTTAACTAAAATTAAAATTATTAACTGGCACACCTTTCAAAACGTCACACTAGACATTAAAGACAACATCCTTTTAAGTGGAGAAAATGGCTCTGGTAAGTCAACGCTACTTGATGCCATGCAGTATGTTTTGGTTGGAGGCCGTCAAAACGCGCACTTTAATATCGCGGCAACCCCTGAGGCTAAGCGTACACTAGAAGGCTATATTCGCGGTAAATTGGGTGGTGAAAACAAGCAGTTTATCAGACCAGGCGACGTAATTACTCATATTGCGCTTGAGTTTTTTGACACTAGAGACGAAAAATACTCAATTATTGGGGTAGTTATAGACCTACCACAAAGCTCTTCGCTAAAAGAGCGTTTTTACCGTATTAAAAACACGCGAATTGACGACGCGATGTACATTGAAGATAAGCGTCCACGTAACTTTAAGTCAATGCGCGACTACCTAGACAGCGCACAAATTAAGTTTGAAGCATTTGACACGAACAAACAATACAAAGAAGCGCTTTCCGTATTTCTTGGAATTGACGGCTTAAAATACAGTAAACTGCTTCCAAAAGCCCTGGCTTTTAAGCCAATTGACCTGCAAAGTTTCATTTTTGAGTTCTTGCTTGACAACACACAAGTCAACATTTCTTCACTTAAAAACAATGTTGCTGAACTTAAAAAAATAGAGGCCGAAATTAAAAAAGACCGCGAAAAAATCGAGGCTCTTGAAAAAATTCGCGTCTCTTCTGCCGAAATTAAGGCAGAAAAAGACGAAATTGCTGCCAACGACATTACGAAAAAAATCACTGAACTTAATTCAAAAGAAGCAATTATTAAGCAATGCAGTTTAGAAAAACAACAAAATACTGCTTTGCTTTCAGAAATTTTGGACCAAATCACTGAACTAAAGACTCAAATTTTGGCCAAAGAAGAGACAATTAAGAACTTAGACCGTGCTCGTGGATCTAACTCACTTGCCCAAACTCTAGACGGAATTTCTCGCGAAATTCAACGTACCAACACACAAATTGAGGCCGAGAAAATCAAAGCCAAAGACCTTGAAAACTCGCTAATTCAAGAACTTGGTACCACTCAAGAACTGGCAAAACGCATTAAAACTAACGAAATTTTAAAGAATTTCGCCAAAATGCACAGCCAAACTGCCTTTAAAGACATTGCTAAAGTCAAAGAAAACTTAGAGGCTATTGCTGAGTTTAAAGAACTGCTGATAGAAGGCGCAAATGCTCGTATTTACAAACTAAATGAGCAGTCTGAAGCAATTCGCAAAGAAATTGCTCAACTTAAAGAAGAGCACTACAATCTTGAGCGAAACATCAAGATGTATCCACCACAAACTACAGCTTTAGTTGAAAAAATTAATGAAAAACTCAGCCAAAAATACCACCGTGAGTTTAATTTCCGTCCACTTTGTGACTTAATTGAAGTCAACGACGAAACTTGGCGAAATGTAGCCGAAGGTTATATCGGTAGAAACAAGTTCAACATAATTGTTGACCCTGAGTATTTTGACGACGCACTAGAGGTCTACAACGAAGTTAGAACTACTTTAAATATTTTTGGAGTAGGTTTGGTCAACACCGGTAAAATCCCACAAACCCAAACGGCTGACGACTCACTTGCTGGCAAAATCGACACCAGCCACACCTATGCTCGCGCTTACATTAACATGCTTTACAACAATGTAATTTGCGTGGCTACACCAAAAGAACTTAAGAACTTCAGCCGCTCTGTTGAGCCACTTGGAATGACTTACTCAAACTACACAGCCTCTCAACTAAACCCACAATCTTGGGCCAGAAAACAGATCGGTATCACCGGTAACACTAAACAAAAAGAAATTATTTTAAGAGAAATTGAGCAAAAAACTCAAAATCTTGCCACAATTTCTAAAGAAATTGGTGAAACTACTTATACCCGCCAACTTGCTGAACGCCTAACGGCTGCCCGAATTATTCAAGAAAACCGTTTTTCTGCAAACGACAATATCAAGATTTTTACAGGCAAAATCCAAGAATTACAGGCTCAAAAAGAAAACCTAGCAAAAGGCACAGATATCAAAGAAATTGAGGCCCAAATTGACAAGGCAGAAAGCGAACGCAGCCAAATTCTTACTCAACACGAAGAGTTAATAACTCGCCGAGGTAGAATTGAGCAAGTTCTGCAAGACGTTGAAGTTCGCCGCAATCAAACTGAAGAAACTCAAGCGGTTTATAAACAAGAACTGGAAGAACTTAAGATTAACAACCCAGAACTGCTTAGCGCTGCTAACACTAAATACAGTGCACTGCTTAAACGACACGAAGATCCGACTAAAATCATTGAAGTTCTGGAAAGCAGTCAAACTAAACTCGCAAACTCAGTTTCAAGACAAAGCGTCATGGTTTTAAAACTGATGTCTGACTACTGCTTAAGATACAGTTTTTCAAAAGAACCGCTAATTGAGAACTTAACTGCTTTTGAGGCTGAGCAAAACGAAATTAAGAACCATAACTTAATAGTCTA
This sequence comes from uncultured Acholeplasmataceae bacterium, assembly GCA_963544825.1. GTDB lineage: Bacteria > Bacillota_I > Bacilli_A > Acholeplasmatales > Acholeplasmataceae > CALISC01. Next base: position 61,671 of record CAUUGG010000002.1, on the reverse strand, counting down.
CGAGCAAAAAGCCAAGGAACTGAGAGACTCTGCAGAAACTACATTTAAAGAAGAGTTTGTAAATAAACTTGCCTCTTCAATTGAGCAGGCTAAACAACAAATTGACGACCTAAATGTCGCACTTCAAGGCAAACGCTTCGGTAAAGATACCTATAAACTAATTTACAAGGCCGCTGAAGACCCGGACTTTGAAAGATACTATAACCTACTTACTCGCAACCATGAGTTAAACAACACGCTTTTTCAAGACAACTTAAACAAAACGCAAACTACAATTTTAGATGACTTATTTAGGCAAATTTCGTCAAATGACCCTGCGATGGAAAAAACTGCAGCAAGATTACTTGACTACCGTAACTACATGAAATACGACATTGAAATTACTTCTGAGGACAATGTTGTTTCGCTTTTTTCAAAAGTTTCTCGCGAAAAATCAGGTGGAGAGACCCAAGTTCCTTTCTATATAGTAATTGCGGCTTCTTTCCAACAATTGCTTTCAAGAAACCGCGGTGCAGGATCTGGCTGTCTAGTTCTTTTTGACGAGGCTTTTAACAATATGGATGAATCTAGAATTAGCGCAATGATGACTTTCTATAACTCACTAGCAATTCAGTTGTTTATCGCTGTTCCTCCACAACGTGTGGCTAACATCATTCAATACGTTACAACTTCACTGACAGTCGTTAAACACAAAGAACTTTCTTTTGTCAAAGAGTTTCAAAAAGAACCGTTGATTAAAACAATTGCGGAAACTTCTGATGCTGAGCAAAGCGCAGAAGAAAGCACAGAAAACCCAAGTCTTAACTAAGTTTTATGTTGAATTAGTCTTAAAATCCAGTAGAGTCAATTTACTGGATTTTTGCTTATTATGGGTAAAGGGATAAAATCACTAAAATTAGGTTATAAAGCATTAGTTTTGAGATTTTTGCGGTTTACTTATCTAAAAAAACTCACACCAAACTATGGTAAAATACATTAACAGCAAAAATCATTTATCTTTGTTTTTAAGGAAAATACAAAGATAAATAAATTAAATTTAAAAAAATTATTTAAACGAGGTGTATTATTACTAATATTAAAATTTTTGGACTTGGTGGATTTGGAGAAATTGGCAAAAACTTCTTCTGTCTACAAGTCAATCGTTCTATCTTTATTTTAGACGCAGGGCTAAAATACCCAACTCAACAACAGTTTGGAATTGACTCAATTATCGCAGACTACTCAACTCTGCTGCCACACAAAGACCAAATTGAGGCTATATTTTTGTCGTCTTTTAAAGACGAAAACATTGGAGCCTTGCCTTTTTTACTAAAACAAATCAAGGTACCAGTTTACGCAACTGAGTTAACTATTCACCAAATTAAACAGGCTTTAGAAGAAACTCCTGATATAGATGCTTCCGAAATTGAGTTTAGAGAAATTAAAAAAGGTACTAAAGCCAATTTTAAAGACTGTTCTTTTTCTTTTTATTTCACAAGTTCAGCGCTTCCTGAAAGCGTGGGTATCATTGCCCAAACTGAACTTGGCAAAATTATTTACACAGGTTCTTTTTCTTTAAACAAAACCCCGCATCCACTTTACCAGACTGAGTTCTCCGCACTAATGGAAGCCGCTTTGGCAAAAGACACTTTGGCCTTACTTCCAGACTGTTCAGGTGTTTCTCAGTTTACCACTTCATACACTCAAGACAAATACCAAGCGTTTTTAACGACTGTTTTTAAAAACACTGAAGGCAGATTGTTTTTTGCAGTCGCAGACACCGACATTAAGCGAATTCAAGAAATTATTACTTGGGCTGAGCGCTTAGATAGAAAAATTTGCTTCTCTAGCCGCAAATCTTTTATGAAACTGCTTCCTTTAATTAAAAAAGGCTACCTGTCGCTTGACTTAAAATCTTTAGTTTCACAAAAACACGTATATGAAAACGGGATACAGAATGTCGTCATGATTATCACTGGCAACTTAAATACACCGCTTATCAAACTACAAAGCATCGCGAAGTCTAAAAATCCTCGCCAAACGCTTTCAAAAGAAGACGCAGTTTGTATTTTAATGAAACCAATTCCAGGGGTTGAGACAATGTTTGCAGCAACTTTGGATGAACTTTTTAAAACAGAGTGCAAAACTTACTACAAGCCTAATTTAATTGTCCACGACCTGGCTTCAAGCACTGACATTTCTTTTATGCTTTCGCTTTTAAATCCCCGTTATATTATTCCTTTACGTGGTGAGTATAGCCAACAAGTTAAACTAAAAGAGACCTTAATAACTTTTGGGTTTAAGGAAAAAAACATTTTGATAATGGAAAACGGAGACATCGCACACTTTAACAAAAAATCTGGTTTTGTCTCTAAAAAAGAGTTAGCGGCTGCAGATAAACTAATCGATGAGGTGCCAATTGACGAAAATAACGATATTATCGTTAAAGAACGTGCTTATTTGGCTGAAGACGGGATTTTTATCTTGGCCTTTAGATATTCGTTTCAAGACCGAAAAGTTCACGGTGACTTTAATATATTTTCAAAAGGCTTTTCTCGTGACGCCGACTTTATTTCAGAAATTACTGAAAGCGCCAAGACCTTTTTAGTAAATTTCCATGCAAAAGTAGGCGAACGTGGTCTGCAACTAAACGACTTAAAGAAACAACTTCGCCAACACATTGCTAACTTTATTTACACCAAAAAACGCAAAAACCCAATAGTTAACGCGATAATTTCAGTAATTCGTTAACTAGCGTTATTTGTGGTAAAAAACGCACAAATGTGTTAACATTAATTGTTATTACCACATAGAAAAAGTTTTTAAATATGCTTAGTTGCATTACTTTCATAGTGAGTCTTTTAAGGAGGAAAATATGTACGCTATATTTGCTAAAGGTGGCAAACAATTTAAAGCCGAAAAAGGACAAAAATTGTTTTTAGAAAAACTTGAAAACGCAGTTGATGAAACTGTTGAGTTTAAAGAAGTGCTACTTGTTTCTGGCGATAAAGTTAAAATTGGTGCACCTTATGTTAAGGGCGCTAAAGTTGTCGCTAAAGTGCTTCGCCACGGTAAACAAAAGAAAGTCATCGTTTTTAAATACAAAGATAAAAACAATGATAAAGTTAAAAAAGGTCACAGACAACCATACACAGAAGTTTTGGTTGAAGACGTCGTTGTTGCCTAAACGCAACTAATTACTTGATTAAGTTCAAAGTAGATGAATTAAAGCAGAGCTTAAGCGCAAAAGGCCACGCAGAGGCAGGACCTTTTGGCCAAGATATAGTTTGCGCCGGAGTTTCTGTTTTGTTTCAATCTCACATCAATTTACTTGAGTTTCTAAAAGAAACCAAAAACATTGAGTATAAATTAACTGAAGCCGAATTTAGTTTTAAAATCACGAATCCTAGCAAAGCAACTGTGGCTGTTTTTAAAAACTTAGTTTATACTCTCAAGGATATGTCTAGACAATATCCTTTAAACATCAAGGAGGAATAAAAATGCTATTACTCATAAATTTACAGTTATTCGCATCTAAAAAAGGGGTGGGTTCTACTAAAAACGGGCGCGATTCCATTTCTAAACGCTTAGGTGCTAAGTTATCAGATGGTCAATATTGCCAAGCAGGCTCAATAATCTACCGTCAACGCGGTACCAAGGTGCATCCTGGTAACAATGTCGGAAAAGGTGGCGACGATACATTGTTTGCCTTAATTTCTGGAATTGTGAAATTTGAACGCATCAGCAGAACTAAAAAACAAGTTTCTGTCTACGCTAAATAACCAAGGTAACTAACTTAGTTACCTTTTTTAATATTAAAGGAAAAAAAGTATGTTAGTAGATGAAGTGAAAGTGGTTTTCAAAGCTGGTCAAGGCGGAAATGGAAAAGTTGCCTTTAGGCGAGAAAAGTATGTGGAGTTTGGTGGACCTGCTGGCGGAAATGGCGGAAACGGAGGCTCCGTTGTAATCATTGGCGACAGTGCGCTTAATAACCTACTTTGGTTTAAAAACAATAATTTAATTAAGGCGCAAGGCGGCCAAAACGGAGCTGAGAAGTCTTGCAACGGTAAAAACGGCGAAAACACCGTGGTCAGAGTACCACTTGGCACACAAGTTTGGGTAGACGGTCAGTTAATTTTTGAAGTTTTGACCGATAAGGATGAGTTTATAGTAGCCCATGGCGGCCGCGGAGGTAGGGGCAACAAATCCTTTAAGTCTAACCGAAATCAAGCCCCAGATTACGCTGAAAACGGCCTTCCTGGTGAAGAAGTTCAAGCAAAACTAATTTTAAAGTATATCGCAGACATCGGCTTGGTAGGTTTTCCAAATGTCGGGAAATCTTCAACCCTAGCCTTGATTTCCAGGGCTAACCCCAAAATTGCAGATTACGAGTTTACCACGCTTATTCCAAACCTAGGGGTAGTTTCAACTAAAGAAAAAGACTTTGTAGTTTGTGATATTCCGGGAATTATTGAAAATGCACATCTTGGCGAAGGTCTAGGTTTTACTTTTCTTCGCCACATAGAGCGCTGTAAGGTACTTGCCCACGTTTTGGATTTAACTAAAGACCCGAAAACCGCTTACTTGCAAATCAAGTCAGAACTCAAAAAATACTCAAAACAATTAGTTAAGAAAAAAGAACTAATTATTTTAAACAAAGCAGACTTAGTGGTTCAGGCAACAATAGACGATGCACTTAAATGTTTTAAAAACAAACCAAAAGTCGTAATTTCTACAAAAAACTACTTAGATTCAAGCAAAGTTATTGCTAAAATGGACTTGGTTTTATCTAGAGTAAAACCACTTACAGAACCTGTATACACGCAAACTCAAACTGAGTTAAAACCAAAAACCGAAAAAACCCAAAACAATTTATTTGCAGTTAAGAGAGAAGAAAATTGTTTTGTTATTGAAGGTAAAATGATTTTTGACCTTTTTTACAAGGTTGATTTTAACAACGACTCTTCAGTTAAACGCTTTGCCTATCAACTAAGGTCACTTGGAGTTGACGAAGCACTGCTTGAACACGGCGCTAAAAATGGCGATGTTGTTCGCATAAAAGATTTTTACTTTGACTTTATAGTCTAAGACTAAAAAATAATACGGATACTAAGGTGTATCCGTATTTTTATGTAAAAATGCGGAAAATTACGGATAGAAAATAAATGATGTTTTACTTTTAAAATAGTAATATTTCGCTTAAAATTAAGCATAAAATCCATATTTTTAACTTTCTATCCGCAAAAATATGTAAAATTACATAAAATTACGGATAGAAAAACAAAAGTTTGTTATAATTTGTGTGTAGGTGTAATATGGAAATTAAAAGAGACTTATACTTAAATAAACTGATTGAAAAGAAATGTAACGGTCGAATTAAAATAATTACCGGACTTCGCCGTGTTGGCAAAAGTTATTTACTTTTTAATTTATTTAAAAACCATTTACTTAAAGAAAAAATTGAAGAAGACCAAATAATAACTTTTGCTTTTGACAACGCTGAAGATTTAAGGTTACTAGAAAGATATTTACCTGAACAAAAAACCTTGCTTGGCAAACAAGGAAGTACAGGTTTATTTGTCAATCGTTTGAAGTTTCTTGAGTTTATTTTAGAGAAAACCAAAGACAAAACTAAAAAATACTACATTTTGCTTGACGAAATTCAGCTACTTGAGTATTTTGTTTTTGTGCTGAATGGTTTGCTTAGACATGAAAACTTTGATGTGTATGTAACTGGTAGTAATTCAAAACTATTGTCTAAAGATATTGCTACTGAGTTTAGGGGTAGAGGGGACGCAATACACCTCTATCCACTTTCCTTTAAAGAATACTTTGCCTGTTTTAACGCAGATTTTGACACTGCCTTTTTTGAGTATTCTTATTTTGGTGGAATGCCGATTATTTTAAACGAAAAAAACCAGGCTGATAAACAAAAACTACTGAAATTACTTTTTACAGAAATTTATATTAAAGATATCGCTGAATACAATTCTTTAAAAAACACCGATTCTTTTTCTCAGCTACTGGAGACACTCGCCAGTCAAATTGGCTCATTTACTAATCCAAACAAACTAGAAAATACCTTTAAGTCAAAAATTAAAATTAACTACGACAATGAAACAATTAAAACACACATTGAATACATTAAAAATGCTTTCTTGTTGTCTGAAGCCAAAAGATATGACTTAAAAGGAAGAAAATATATAGGTGCAGGCTCTAAGTATTATTTTGCTGATCCTGGTTTAAGAAATGCTTTGATTAACTTCAGACAGGTTGAGTCTACCCACATTTTGGAAAATATAGTATACAACGAACTTATTTTAAATGGTTTTAATGTAGATGTTGGTACAGTTGAAGTTAGCGAAAAAAGTGGTTCTGACATTAAAAGAAAAACTTTAGAAATTGACTTTATTTGCAACAAGTTAAATGAACGCATCTATATTCAAGTTGCCTACAGTCTTGCTGATTTAGATAAACTAAATCAAGAGAAAAAATCACTTTTATGCATTAAAGATAACTTTAGAAAAATAATCGTAGTTCACCAAAATATTCATAAGTTTTTTACTGAAGAAGGGATAGAAATAATTTCGTTAAAAGACTTTTTGCTAAACGGAATTTAATACAAACCACCAAATATGTTTTAAAAGGGTACCCTAAATCCTAGATGTTAGGAAAGAGTACCCTTCATTTTAATTATGTATTTTTTAGTTTCTTTGAATTTTTTTAAATATTTAAGTAATGCAGTTTCATTTTCTGAGTTTACTTCGTTCAAATAAGCGCGTTTTTGCTGCTCAAGTTCTGTTAACTTAGCTTTAAATTTGTTATTTTCTTGTTTTAATTTTTTTAAATAATTTACTTTAATTGCCTCTTTTTGTGCGCTAATTTTCATGCGTGTCTGGACTTTGTTTAAAAAAACCAGTTGCACAAGGCGTTTCTTTTCGTAAGGTTCTTGTTTTAGAGTTGCAATACTAACCTTAATTTTTTGATTTAAAGTCTTTTGTTTTCGTAAAAAATCACGAGTAATTTTGTTTCGTTGATTTTTGGCTTTTTGTTTTTTAAAGTAAATCAAGTCTCGCTTCTCTGCTTTAATTTCTTCAAGAAACTCATCGTGTGCAGCACTTAGCGCTAAGGTAACTTCGGTTTTTAAATTAGTAATTAAATCCAGGTAGCCGTGTTGTTTTTTGACAATTTTATCGCGGTGTTCTTGGAACCATATTTTTAAATTCTTAAATTCATCTGTAAACTTAGCCTGAAAACCGCGAACTGCTTTGGTCTGGACCGCGGTTGTGTGCATGGTTTTTCTAAAATACTGGTCACTTGAGTTTTTAAAGTGGTCAGAGAAATAAAAAGCATCAAAAAAATCACTACTCTTCATTTTTTTAAGTTCAGAAAGTCTGCTAACTATATTTTCAGTAAAATAAGCGGTATTTGTCTTAATTTTTAGTTCAGCGTTCGCCTGAACTTTTTTAATGGCCTTGAAAAACTCTTTAGTTGACTGAAAACTAATTTCGTCAACATTAGCGGTAGCCACGATTTGCTTTAAAGTCGCTTCGTATTCTTTTTGGTTAGTTTTTAGCATTGCCACGACTTTAAGTTGGTTTTGTTTAATTTCAAGCAGCCAGTTTTCAGTTTCTTGAATTACTTTATTTAAGATTTTTTCAGCCTGTAAGTTGACAATGTCAAGGGTTCTTTTAAACTGAAAAGACAAGACAAGCGCTATAGTTTCGGCAATATAGGAATTAAACTCAAATAACTCAAAGTCAGAGACTTGTTCTTCTATAAAAAAGTCCTGTTCAATTTCGGTTATTACTGATTTAAGCAACACAGCGATATTAAAGTTGTGTTTGTTTAAAGAGTTTGCGTAATTTAAAACAAAGTCAAAATTCAGAATTTTGGACATGTCGTTTTTATTAAAAATTGTAAAAAAATCTTCAATAATTTCAATTAGTTTAACAAAGCTATTTTCGTTAGTTGAAAAAAACAACTTAGCGTTCTCAGTTTCCTTTTTTAAAAAAGAGTTTAAAAAGTACAGGTTAAAAGAAAGGTCAATAGCGTTTAGTTTTTGCAAGTGTACTTTTTCGTTTTCACTTTTCTTTAAAATTAAGTTATTTAAAAGCGAAGAGTGGTAGTAGTTTAAGTGAGTTAATCTCAGTTCTTTGGTTGCATTTATTCCTTGCTTAATTAAGTTGGTATCAGAAAAAGCAGAGAAAATTAAGTTTTCTTTTTCTTGATTTAAGTTATCTTGTTTGATATTTAAAACTTCTTTTAAGTGGTTAAAATTAGTCTCTTGGTTTTGTTGAATTGAGTTTTGAATGAAGTTAGCCTCGGCTATCTTGTTTTTGTTTATCAAAACATTTAAGTTTAAAAACTCGCGAGAAATAAATAAATACCTGTCAAAGGTATCTAGTGTTTTTTGAAAGTAAGACTTAATTTCGTCAAGATATTTGCGTTTAGTTTCAACTAGTTTTTGAACAGAGATTTTATTTTTTGAAACACTAGCGTTGCGTTTTTGTTCAATTTTTATTTTATTTTCTACTGCTTGTTCTTTAATTTTAGTAATTTTTTCGTTAACTACCGTCACTTTTTGACTAAAGTTTTTTAAGTATTGTGCAATTTGTTTGTTGTAGTTGTCCTTTATTTTAGCGACTTTCTGATTTTGTATACTTTCTGGATACTCATTAATATATACTGAGTTAAGGTCTTCAAAGTAAACTTTTTCAAAACTTTTTAACTCTGTTCTTTTAAGTTCAGCTAAGTTATCTAACTCCGTTGTAGGTTTTGTAAGTCTACTTTGATACTCAAGTTCAGTTTCTTTTAAAATATTTTCGTAGTTGCTTTCTATGGTTTCAATTATTTTTTGTTGTTTTGCGATTTTTTCGTTAAAAAAGGCGTCAATAGTTTTAATGCTTTGCTCTTTTTCTTGGTTAATTTTTTTAACTTTAGCGTTATAAAAATTAACAAACGTCTTAAACCAAATTGTGTCGTCTGGTTGCTCGCTAATTGGCTCAAAGTTAGTTTTTTCGCTAGTTTCTGGATATGTGGCTTGCAGGTTTTTAGACTTTGTTTCAAAGTTAGCGTTAATAAAGTTTAGACGCAATTTCAAATTTTGGTCAGCCAGTTTTGTCTGATCTTTTGCAGACTTTAAAATAATATTTTCATCTTTTAGTTTTTTGTCGGTAAAAGAAATGATTTGTTCGTCAAACTCTAAATTAGTTTTTTTATTTTCTTCTCTTAAAATATTTTTCTTGCTTACCAATCTAAAGTTAGCGCTGTCTAAAAACTTTTCCATTTCAGTTTCTTTTTCTAAAAGTTTTTGGCTAGACTCTGCTTGTTTTTCTGAAACTTCTTTAAAAATATCTTTAGTCTTTAGTTTATATTCATGAATTTTGTTGTCTATAAACAAAAAATTAGCCTGAATTTGGCTATTGATTTTCTCTTCAAGACTGTGAATTTCTTTGGTTGAAATTGCAAGTTCTTTAATAATTTTGTCAAAAACACTTTCGTACTTTTTAAAGTCAAGGGTTGACTTAAAAATATTTTGAAATGTTTTTATCAGATCTTCTTTGTTTAACATATTCCTTAAAAATTATACCACAGCAAATAGCACAATTTTTGGCTTTATCTGGCTTTTTAGTTTAATTTGCAAATCATTCGCAAATTATTTTACAAGGGTATATAATTAACAAAGAAAGGAACTTGAAATGAAAAAAATCTTTTCTTTTACAATTACACTTTTTTTGATTTTTACACTATTTAGTTGCGTCGCACTACAAGAATATAGTTTAAATGACTTTAACAAACCAGGTAAGTTAGTTAAAGCAGTTTACGATAAATATGGCGAAGAAATTAAAACAAAAAACGGTAGGTTTTCAGTAAAACGAAATGGCTTTGTTTTAAAGTATGAGAAGTTAGATAAAGAAAAAGTTAACTTTGATTATTTTAAGACTTATCAAAAAGGCTCAACGCTTGAACTAAATATCACTAATTTTTCGTATCCAGCAGATTTCGTTTTTAAGTATTTAGTTAAAAAAACAGCAGATGAAAACTATAGATTAGTGTATTCAGGCACTTTAAAAACTCCAAAGAGCAATATAGTTTTAACTGATGAGTATGACCACGCTTTGGTGATTGCTGAAGTATATTCTCAAGACAGAAAGACTTTATTTTTCCAAACTTACCCAGAAATTATTACTTTTAGTAAAGAAAAAGATAACAACTTTTCGGTTAGAGACTTAAACGCTGCGCAATACAATTATTTAAAAACCGGCTTTACTCAAAAAAATATACCTGTAAGTTTGCTTGCACAAAATGCCGATTTAATTTATTTTTCGGAAACTCCTAAAACAGATAAATTTGGGATATCTGAATTTTTAACTAAGATAACTTATGTAAACTTAAGCGCCAGTTATTTTGATAAAAAAAATACCGCGAAAGACTATCTATTTATTTCACAATTTACTAATTTAAAAGCATTAGTTTCCCCAAAAAATTTAGACAACACAGAACTTATCAAACTACTTAAAAAACACCAAAACATTACTGGAGTAGTACTAAAAAATAACACAAAAATCACAAATCTTAATTTACTAAATACAGTAAGTTTAGATGAACTGGAGTTGAATTACTCCGACATTAAGCCAGTAGTTTTTGACTTTAATGTTTTAAAAAACAGTAACCTAAAATCGCTTAAAATTGAAGGTAATTTTGATTTATCTAATGTAGATTTTGGAAACAAACTCACTAAGTTAGAACTAAACAAAGTTACTCTAAACTCTCTTGACAATATCTCTAAACTAACAAGTTTATCTGGCTTAATGCTAAGCAAAATTAAAGGACTAAATAACGATAATTTCGCTTTACTGGGTAATTTAAGTAAACTTAAATATCTAGAAATTACTTACTCAGATACGTTATCTAATCTTTCATTTTTAAATAAGCTAACCCACCTTTCTGAATTAAATTTAAGTAATTCAACAAACTTTACTACTTTTGATTTTCAAAGTAATTTAAGTAAAACCACAATTAAAAAACTTAATTTAAATAACACTAAGTTCGGTAGTTTAAGTGAATACACTTACTTAAACAGAGCGCTTTCGTTTACTTTAAACAACACTCCTTTTTTAAGTAAGTATCCAGAAATTTTTGATGCAAAAGAAATTACTTATTTTGACGGCAAAAACTATATAATTGACCACGTAGACCACATTCACGCCGAGCAGTTTAGCGACCTTCCTCAAGATGAGCAAAGTAGGTTTTTTAAAAAAACTAAAGAAAGTTTTTTTGGCAAAGGCGAAGTTATCGGCTTTGACAAAAAAGGCTATTTTGTTAAGGTAAACATACTAAATAAAGCAGGCCAAATAATTGAGCAAATTTATTACTTTTTAGGTTTTCCCGATTTTGAATTTGAGTTTCCAGATTGGCGAGTTGATGAGTTTGAACCAAGTGCTGAAATTAAAGAAAGTGTTCTGAGCAGACTAATTCAGAGAAAACTTAAAAAACACCCAGAATTAAAAGCAGAAATTAACAAAATCGCGAAAAACTCAACACTAACTATTTTTGAAAAAGTTAGTCAAATCAATTTGCTTTAAAGCACTAATTAGTTGCTATAATTTTTACTATGAAAGTTGACGAATTTAATTTTAATTTAGACCCCAAAAGAATAGCGCAAACTCCTTATCAAAAAAGAGACGACGCTAAACTTTTGGTCTGCAACAGAGAAACTGGCAGTTTAACTGATCTTAATTTTTCGGACATTCTTAATTATTTTCAACCAGGTGATGTTCTGGTTTTAAACAACTCCAAAGTTGTGCCTTTTCGCCTACACGGCCAAAAAGAAACTGGTGGTGTGGTAGAAGTGCTTTTACTCAAACCTACTGAAAAAAGTGTATTTGAAGCGCTTGCAAAACCACAAAAGAAATTAAAAATTGGGACCATTATTACTTTTTCTGCGAAATTAACTGCAGAAGTTGTTGAGTTAAAAGAAGAAGGCATAACTTCGCTTAAATTAAACTATACAGGTAATTTGTACGAAATTTTAGATGAAATCGGTGAAATGCCGTTGCCTCCATACATTAAAACTAAATGCGAAAACAAAGCAGACTACCAAACTGTATACGCAAAAATTGACGGGTCTGCCGCGGCACCTACCGCTGGCTTTCACTTTACACCAGAGTTACTTGCTGCACTTAAAAACAAAGGTGTTGAGATTGCTGAAGTTACTTTGCACGTTGGCCTTGGCACCTTTCGCCCGCCTACTGTTGAAAATGTGCTTGACCATAAAATGCATAAGGAAACTTACTTTATCACCAAAGAAACTGCTAATGTCTTAAACAAAGCACTTTTAGAAAAAAGAAGAATTGTGGCTTGTGGCACTACATCTGTTCGTGTTCTTGAGTCGGCTTACCAAGAAAATGTAGGTTTCGCGGAAACTAGCGCCGAGACCGACATTTTTATCTATCCAGGCTACCGCTTTAAAGTGGTGTCTGGTTTAATTACTAATTTTCATTTGCCGAAATCAACGCTAATTATGCTTGTATCTGCTTTTTGGACAAAAGCAGATACTCTTCGTGCTTATCAACACGCGATTGAAAACGACTATATGTTTTTTTCATTTGGCGATGCGATGTTTATCTACTAAAAAGAAAGAACTTGTTAAATGAATTTAAAAAATAAAAAAAGATTGACAGATGCCTCTATTTTTGCAGTATTTGCCGCACTTATTGTCTTGTTTTCTTGGGTTCCGCAAATCGGCTTTATTCAAATCCCTCCAGTTTCACTAACTATAATTCCGGTGTTTGTGCTGCTTTCTTTGGGTGTTTTGCCGTGGTACTACACAGTTTTACTTGCAAGTATTTTTGGACTAAACTCCTGGCTTTACGCCCTGGCTTTTGCAACTTCTCCAATAGACCTGGCGTTTCAAAACTTTTTAGTCGCAGTTCCCGCCCGAGTTTTCTTTGGTTTTGTTGCCGTTTTTATCTACGCTATGTTTAGAAAAATCGGAGAAGACAGAATTTGGAAAAAAGCAGTTTTGTTTGTGCTTTATCTTATATTCTTTGGAGTTGTTTATTTTGCGTTAGTCCAACTTACTAAAACCTACAGTCTTGGCATGAAAATATTTGTATTTACGTTAACTTCTATTTTATTTATAGGTTCGCTTATTTTGTTTGTCTTGACCTTTAAAAAACAAACTTTAGTTATTGCCAATACCGTAATATTAAGTCAAATAATTTATTCAACAATGGTGTTAGGAGCTCTATTTTTATATTTGTATATCAAAAAACTCTATCCGCCAGATGCTGGTAAGTTATTTTTATCAATAATTTCTTTTAACACAGTTTTGGAAACCCTGCTTTCGCTGTTAATTTGTGTGCCAATTTACACCGTAGTTCAATTTACTTACAAAGAACACTTTTTAAATAAGGCTGAAAATCTTGATGAAGCAATTACTGATGGCGAGTGAAATTTTTTTAATAGACATTGGCAACACCAGAGTAAAAACTGCAGTTTTTTCTAAAAATAAAATAAAAGCGATAACCACAGTTTTAACTAAAGATTTTGATAAAAAACTTGCTGATACTTTAATTAAAGACCGCGTAATTAAAAAAACACAAATCTACTTTATTTCAGTTGTGCCAAAAGCAACAGAAATTTTAACCTCAGTTTTAAAAGAACAAGAATGCGAGTTTATAGAACTAACTTATTTGAAATTACCAGTAGAAATTAAGGAAAATTTCCCAAGCGATATTGGTGCTGACCTTTTGGCTTTAGTTTTTTCGGTATCAGAAAATGAACGCACTTTGATTGCTGATATTGGTACTTTTAATAAATATCTACTGATATATAAAAATCAAATAGAAAGTGCTGCAATTTCGCCTGGCTACAATTTAAAATACAGCCTGATTTCCAAAGGTGCTTTACTTTCCGAGCACACTCCAAAAATTCCGAAAAGTTTGCTTGGCAATACCACCAAAGATTGCCTAGATAGTGGGATTTACTTCTCGTCGTGTTTTGAAATTTCTGAATTTTTGCGTATAATATATAAAGATAATCCAACCATAAAATCAGTTTATTTAACTGGTGGTTCTGCTCAGTTTTTTTTAAAAAAACTAAAAGAAAATCTACCTTTAAAATACGACGATACTTTAGTTTTTAAAGGCATGATTAAACTGGCTAATTTAATTTTAGGAGGAAAAAATGGCTGATAAAAAATTAAGTTTAGAAATGGAAGTCTATACACAGTGGTTAAACCAAGAAAAACTTCCTCAATACCTACAAGACGAATTAAAGAAATTTGGCAAAAAAGAAATCAAAGAGTCTTTTTACAAAGACTTGGAATTTGGAACAGGTGGTCTGCGCGGACTAATTGGACCTGGTACTAACCGTATGAACATCTTTACAGTTAGACGTTGCTCAAAAGGTCTGGCTGACTATATTTTAGCGACTAAAACTTACAAAGACCAAGGTGTGGTGATTTGTTATGATAACCGCCACCACTCAAAAGACTTTGCAGAAGAGGCCGCTAGTGTACTTGCACACGCTGGCATCAAGGTTTACTTATTTAAAGAACTTCGTCCTACCCCAATGGTTTCGTTTGCAGTTCGTTATCTAAATGCTGGATTTGGTGTAATGGTCACTGCTTCTCACAACCCAAAAGAATACAACGGATATAAAGTTTATAATCACACAGGTGCGCAACTGGAAGTTGACGAGGCTAATGCCGTAGTTGAGAAAATTAATGCAATTAAAGACTTGTTTTCAATAGAAACAGAACACGACCCTAAACTAATTGAGTATGTTCTTGAAGACGTGGAAAAAGCATTCTTTAAGGCTTGCGACAAAATTCAGTTAAATAAACCAAAAGACCCAGTTTCTGTCTTGTTTTCACCAGTTCACGGGACAGGCGCAACTATTATTCCGCGTTATTTGGAACAAAAAGGTTTTAACGTAGTTAAATACCTACCACATATGACAATTGACCCAGATTTCCCAAATGTTAAAGTTGTCAACCCTGAGTTTATCAAAGCCTGGGATGGGCTTTATCCTTACGCCCAAAAGGAAAACTGCGAACTGATTTTAATGTCAGATCCAGATGCAGACCGCATAGGTGTGGCAGTTAAACACAACAAAGACTTTGTGTTTTTAAACGGAAACCAAATGGCGCATGCTCTGCTTTACTACACACTTTCTCAAAGAAAAGAAAAAGGTACTCTGCCTAAAGACGGAGTTGTAATTTCAACTGTAGTTACTACTGATTTACTTCGTGTGATGACTGAAGACTTTGGCCTTAAGTTTGTCTACACTTTAACCGGCTTTAAATTTATTGCAGGTGAAATGAATAAACTAAAAGAAGGACAATACGTATTTGGCTGCGAAGAGTCAATTGGCTTTATTTTAGGTGAACACACTAGAGACAAAGACGCACTACAAGCTGCTTACATGTTTTCAGAACTAGCATCTTGGCTAAAAGGTCGCAATCAAACAATCGTAGATTACTTGGATGAAATTTATGAAAAATACGGATATTATCTTGAGTACACTGAAAACATTGTCTTAAAAGGTTTTGAAGGTGCCGAAAGAATCCAAAGAATCGTGCAAAACTTTAGAGAAACCGGACTTGAGTTAAAAGGACACACTATTGTTAAAGTAGAAGACTACAAAGCACAAACTAGAACTTATCAAGAAGGCAAAGTTGAAAAAATTACTCTACCTAAACAAAACTTCTTAAAATACTATCTTGAAGACGGTTCTTGGGTAACAGTGCGCCCATCTGGTACTGAGCCAAAAATTAAAATCTACTTTTCAGTGCATACTTCTTCAAAAGCCAAATCAGTTGAAGAACTTGAGTCAATTAAGAGCCAAGTTTTGAAAAAAATTAAGAAAATTAAATAAGAAAGGTTAATTTTGTGGATTTTCAAAAAAGACGAACTAATTTATTTAACTTGCTGCCTGCAGGTTCTATTACCTTGGTGTTTTCCGGCTTTGAGTTAAAGTACTCAGCTGATCAAACTTTTCCGTTTGAAGTAAACCGTGATTTTTATTATTTAACCGGGGTTAACGAAGACAACTCTGTACTTTGCTTAGTCAAAGGAAAAGAAAGAACTCAAACTATTTTATTTAAAGAAGAAACTGATCCGACAATTGCCCTATGGGTAGGCGAACGCTTGACTTTAAAAGCAGCCGGCGAAATCGCAAAAATTGACACGGTTTTAAATATCTCTAAATTGAAAGGATACATTCAAGGCTTAACCGAGGCTACTCGCTCTGCTGTATTTGGAGAAATCAGTACTCTTTACTTAAACTTAGAAACTGACTTTTTGTATTCAGATAGTTATAAGTTTGCAGACTTTGTTAAACAAACTCTGCCACAACTAACCATTCAAAATGTGCACCAGAAAATCGCGAGTCTGAGAATGATTAAAGACAACGCAGAAATTAAGTGCCTGCAAAAAGCAGTTGATATCACCGCAGACGCACTGGCTGCAATTCGCAGAAATATTAAATCAGGAATTTATGAATACGACATTGAAGCGGAATATAACTACGTACTTAAGAAAAATAACACTAGAACTTCGTTTGCCTCAATTATTGGAAGTGGTAAAAACTCAACTACCCTGCACTACGTGGTCAATTCAGACAAAGTAGAGCCAAATACTTTGTGTGTTTGCGATGTGGGTGTGAACTTCCAAAATTACGCTTCCGATATTACCAGAACTTACCCAGTTGATGGTAAGTTTACCGCAAGACAAAAACAAATTTACAATATTGTGCTAAAAGCCCAAACTAAAGCAATGGCAGCACTTAAACCGGGCTTGACTTGGCCTGAGTATAACAAAATTGCACGTGACGTCTTAATTGAAGAAAGCCTTAAAATTGGCTTAATTAAGAAGCCTGAAGAAATTGGCAAATATTACTACCACTCAGTCGGACATTTTTTAGGTCTAGATGTTCACGACACCGGTGACTACACTAAACCCATGGAAGCAGGAATGTATTTAACCTGTGAACCAGGTCTCTATTTAGCAGATGAGAAAATCGGAGTTAGAATAGAAGACGATATTTTAATTACTAAAGACGGACATGTTTGCTTGTCTTCAGGAATCGAAAAAGACCCTGATAAAATTGAAAAGTTGCTAGCCTGCCAAAAATAAATAAGTATTTTTTTCAAAAAAACGCCTGATTAGGCGTTTTTTACTATTTTTATAAATTAAATAAAGAATTCCCAAATACATCCACTATATTAACCCTGACTTAAATTTCTGTTTATTCAGATTCATAGATTGCACATATTAGGCTATAAACCCATATTTAGCACAAGAATTTAAAAAGATTTCTTAACTCAGCATTAGTTATATTTTTGTAAAAAGTTCAGGTATTTTTTGTGTAAATGTCGGTGTAAATGTCGGTGTAAATGTCGGTGTAAATGTCGCATTTTAATTGAAATTTGTCGCTAGATATGATATTTTAAATTTATGGAGGTAGTTATGTTGGTTGAGTCAAATAAAGTTGAATTAAAGGTAAAATACACTAACCAAATTGTAAAAGAAATTGTCGCATTTTTGAATGCAGAGGGCGGAAAAATATACATAGGTGTCGATAATGATGGAAAAGTTGTCGGAGTTTCTAATATTGACCAAATTTTAAGATCAATTTGCGACATTATCACTACACAAATAGAACCAAGCGCACAAGACATGGTAAAAACAGAACTTGAAAGCATAAACGGCATTCTTGTTGTAGTGGTAATTGTAAAAAAAGGCATATCTCCTTTATATTGTATAAAAAAGTATGGTTTTTCAACAAGCGGATGTGCAATTAGGGTAGGTTCTTCTTCAAGAGAAATGGATGCAGAACAAATTAGAGTAAGATATAAACAAAATTTTTTTGACGACGATGTTTTGGCCTCTTCTACTACTAATTTACCAATTTTATCATTTCAAACTTTAAAAAACTCCTATTTAGAATTTGGCTATAAATTAGATGAAGAAACTTTTGAAACTAATCTAACGTTAATAAACAGTAGCGGTAAATACAACAAAATGGCTGAACTGCTTTCTGATAATAACCGATTTTCTTTAATATTTGTAAAATTTAGTGGGAAAACTAAAGCCGCGTTATCACAAAGAAGTAATTATGGAAACAAATCAATAATTTTTGGATATCGCCAACTTATGAACAGAATTGCTGCGGAAAATATTTGTCTTTCTGATACTTCAGTTAGACCAAGAAAAGACACATTTTTATTTCATTACGACAGTGTAAATGAAGCTATTGTTAACGCAATAGTTCACAATGATTGGTCTATTGCAGAGCCGCAAGTTTCATTTTTTAGCGATAGAATTGAAATTTTATCGCATGGAGGTCTTCCTTATAACTTAAAATTAAAAGATTTTTTTCTAGGTATTAGTAAACCTAAAAATGCTAAACTAATGAAGATATTTTCAGATCTAGATATAGTAGACCATACAGGACACGGCATTCCAATTATTATTGAAAACTATGGGAAAGGTGTTTTTGAAATTAGCGATAATTATATTATTGTATCAATACCTTTTAACGAAAAAGTTGTTAAAGAAATTAAAACAGGTATTAACGTTTCTCTAGAAACAGATTTAAAATTAAATAAGATTGAACAAAAAATTACTTTATTGCTTTTAAAGGAACCAACGATAACCACTGATAAAATCGCAACATTACTACATAAAACAAAGAGAACTGCAGAACGATATTTAAAAGGACTAAAGGAAAAAGGTTATATTAAAAGAGAAGGTACAGACAAAAAAGGCAATTGGGTTGTTTTAAAATAACCCTAACTTATTGATGACGAAGTTATAACCATATAACTTCGCTAATCTTGATATTTACGGCGCATTAACGCATCATTTTGATAAAGAATTCACAGCCACATCCACTATATAAAAATTTACAAAATTGCAAAAATGCAACAAATACCGCGAGTTTAGTAAAATTTAAGCTTAAAACTGCGATTTTATATTTCTAATGAATAAACTTTTAGGTATTTAATCCTAATTAGTTATAGAGTAATCCACATTGTAAAATATGGAAAAATATGTTAGAAGGGAAAAGAAATAATTGTTGTAACAACCCTTAAACTCTACTTTTTGGTTAAAAAATGCGTGTTTTGCTCATTACTACAATAATAGTAGTCAGCAATTATTTATCATATAGTGGTAGAAATTGGGAATTCATTATTTTAAGGTTCAAAAAGCCATTTTTAAGTCTAAAAGTTAATAAAAATATATAATCCCCACAACAAAGTAGCAAATAAACATTAAAAAACGCCTAGTTAGGCGTTTTTTAAAATATAAGTATATTTAATTGTAGTCAAATCTTTTTCTAACTGAAAGTTCACTATATTTTTTGTTTTAGTTAAATTATTTAAATCTTATAAAGTAATACACAGAAAATTTTTTTCATTTACCTTGTAAGAATTGATATTATTTTGTATTGTAAAAAATTTTAATTTGCTTTAAATCATATATGAATTTGTTTTGTTTCATATACTTAAACTCAAAATGTTGTTTAGTAAAAGACTTTATAAATTGAAAAAACAAACTTATAACAAAAAAGAAGAATACAGCAAAAACTAAAAAGATAATCAGTTTCCAAAAACCATATTTATCGTACAGTGCTTTACAGACAAGTGTAACAATCAAATAATAAAGAGAGCTAAGTATTGTTATTGCCTTGTTTAAACTAACTGAAAAATTGCTCTTTTGTTTTTCTTTGGCCTCTTCAATCAATAAATTAAGAACATCAGTTTTTTGAATATTGACACCACAACTTTCAAGAACTTCAATCACTTCTTTAATGTATTTCTCTGAGTTTTTGGATTCATTTTCAGTATCAACATTATTTTCCTTATTTTTAAATGCCAAAAAAAGCAAAAAAATTAAAAATATAGTTAATAAAATCAAAAAGCTCGCCAAATAAACTAATTTAGTGCTAAAGATGTAAAACAAAAATAGAGTAGCGATTACTAACATAAACAAAACAAATAAGACCAAGGCAAATTTAGTTTTTAGCGGCATTTTTTGTTTTTTGTTTTCAAGTAAAGAACAGTATCTTGAAAATAAAATATCAAAATTCACAATAACTCCACACCTAACATTTTTACTAAGTTATTTTTAACATTTTCTTTTAATTTACTCATACTAACTTCTTTAATTTCAGCAATAGCCCTGTAAGTCTCTTCAACCATGTACGGTAAACATTTTTTTCCTCTATATTTACCTGGTGCTAAAAAAGGACTATCTGTTTCTACCAGCAAGTTATCAAGCGGAATTTTTTTTATCACTTCTCTTAAAGCATCTGCATTTTTAAAAGTGACTATCCCAGTTATTCCTATCATAAACTGCATTTCATAAACAAATTTCAAAGCAATATCTAAATCACCGTCAAAACAATGAATAGAGCCTTTTAATCTACCGCGATACGGATAAATTAAGTCAAAAACCTCCCTGTAAGCACTTCTTCCGTGAATAACTACAGGTATGTTGTTATTAGCAGCGAACTCAATTTGTTTTAAAAAAATCTCTTTTTGTAAATCAAAATTATCCTGACGCCAATAAAGGTCTATTCCAATTTCTCCAAAACCCACAACTATATCTTTATTTTTTTGCCAAAGTTCAATTAACTCCTCAAAACTGTCTTTACAGTTTTGAGGGTCAATACCGATAGTTGCATAAGTTTTGTATTTGCGAGCTAGTTCAACAGTGCGCATATTGTCGTCTGCACCAGTTCCACAAATTATGTATTTAGTGCTATTTTTTTTGCATTTTTTTTCGTTTTCTTCACACACCTTATCTTGGTCTTTTTCAATAGAAGCAAGATGTGCGTGGTAATCAATAAAAGGTGTGTTCACTTTTTAAGAAATATAGCCGGCTGATTTAAGCTGACTTGCCACCCAAGTTGCGTCAAATAGTTTTTTTGCACCTGATTTGTTGTCCTTGGTTGTATATTTATAGTCTGGTTCAATTCCAAGTTCCGCCTCGCTGTGTGCAGCTCTTATGTCTTTCTTTTCAGTAACATAGACATTGTTTGAAGAGTAGTAGGCAACCATACCTAGTGGGAAGTGTACAGGAGTAGTAGCCGATGCTCCGCCTTGAGTCTTAAAGCCAATTACTTTACCTAAGTTATTGTCTCTAAACATACCTGTAAACATTGAACCTGATGAGAAAGTGGAGCCTGAAGTTTGCACGAAATAGTTTTTAAAGCGAGGAACTTCAGCATTTGTGTATTTAGTTTGAATGGTAGTAGTTCTGCGTTGACCAGTAATTGGGTGGTATTCAGAGTAGGTAATAGATTTGCCAGGTCCCGCAATTAACGCAGCCAAGTCTACAGCAGCTGCTACCACGCCACCACCGTTGGCAGCCATGTTAATAACAATATTTTCAACACCTGGGTGTTTGCTTTTAATTTCTTTAACAGCCTTAATATACTGTTTAACTGTGCCTAAAATTGGGTCTCCGTTTTCATCTTCATCATCAATTTCAAAACCTTTTAAGTTAATAATGGCAGTTTTTCCGTCTTGAGAAACTGAGTATAGTCTTTTGTCAGAAAGGTTTTGTTTTGCCTCTAACAGATTCCAAAAACCGATAAAAAATTTACTTTCTTCAGGTTCTTCGTTATCTGCATAAAGAGAAACGTTTTTATCTTCATATGTGTGCAAGTCATCCAAGGCTTTAATCACTTCTCTCATCCCGAAATAGACATCGCCTGATTTGGTACTCAAAATTTTGTCGGCAAACTTTTCAAGTGCATCGTTTGCTGCTTTACGTAAAGGAATGTTTCCGTAAATTGTGTTAAAAAAGAAAGCCATGGTTTTCCAAGTAAAGCCAGAAACTGATTTTGGCATTTCAGTTTTAAATGAGTTTACATAGACATTTTCGTCTTTCTCAGCCTGAGCAATTGCACCGTTGCCTTTACCTACTAGATTATTGGTATAAATTAGTGAACCTGTGTAGTAGGTTGCGCGTTCATTTGTCTCTGAGTTTAAAACTAAAGAAAGAATAGCCAGTGGCAGTAAAACTTCGTCGTCTTTAGTTTGATAAGAACCAAGTTTATAGCGGTTCAGTTCATAAGTTAATGGCCTTACGTTTGTTAAACTTAGTTTAGTTAGTCTGTAGTTTGCGTAAACAGGTTCAGGTTCGTTCCACGCTTCGTTGTAGGCGAACACTTCTTCCAAAAATTTAGCATCACCAATTACGAAACGTTGTGCTGTGTGTTCATAGATAAAAGTGTATTCTTCTTTTGCTAAATCTGGAGACTCTGGTTTAATTTTATTAGTTTCAATAACTAGTTTAACAATGGTTTTAGTCTTAGTTTCTTCAACTTCCATTTTTTTAACCAATTCATATTTGTGTCCTTGGTAGACATATTCATATTTGTGTTGGTTAAAGTCAACGACACCATCTAGTCCTTTAAAGAAGTTTTTAACAGAAATATAAGGCACCTCTTCTTCAAGCATAGTAATGGCCATTAAAGGTGCGTTTGAACTTGTGATGTATTTACCTTTAATTCTGGTTTTGTGTCCTCTTAAATCAGATTTTGTGCTGTGTGGTTTAAACTTAGGGTCATTTGCAGGTAGACTTAATTTATCTTTTAAATCAACCAGCGGAGTAAGTGGCGCTTCTGGTTCAGGATCGCCTTCAACTTCCACAGTAGGATCTGGATCTGGTTTAGGTTGTGGACCAGGTTGCGGAGTAGGTGCTGAACTTTTTGGTACAACTAACTCAAACTCACGATAAAAATCTTCGTAAGTTGCTTTTAAAATAGCAGTAACTTCTCTGTCACCAGGTTCAACCACCACTGTAGTTTTCTCTAGTCTAATTACATTTTTATTTGGTGTATCTAGTTCCCATTTAACAGTTTTACCATTGATAAGTGAATCTAGGTTAAAAGAAGATTTCAAGGTTTTTTGAGTTTCACCTTTTGCTAATCTTAGCCTATATTCAAACAGCGCTGCTTTGTCTGAAGTTGAACATGATGCTAGCGCCAAAGCAGTTAAAATTAGGGTAAAAATATATATAATTTTTTTTGGCATATTTCCTCCACAACATTAAATTGCGTCGCTAATATTATATAATAGTATAGACAAAAAGAGACATTTTTATATTAAATTACTGCAAAAAAGGTGTATTATTTATGGAAAATCAATATATATTACTTAGATATGGCGACTTGATGTTGAAAGGCAAAAACATCAAAGCATTTAAAAAAGCAGCTAACCTTTTGGTTAAAGAAAAAACGGCTTTACATTGTGTTAAAGTTGAGTTTTTATATGACCATGTTTTACTTGAGTTTTTTAAGGAAAACAGACAAAAAGTAGTAGACTCACTTTACTTGCTAACTGGTTTTTCTTCTTTTAGTTTTATCTACCTTGCAGACAGCGAATCAAGCGAAATTAAAAGAAAAGCTTTGGCTGTAGTTGAACAAGAAACCACAGAAAACTCAACATTTAAAGTAGTAGTAAAGCGCGTAGATAAGCAATTTTCACCTGATTCACAAACTTTTTGTAAAGAACTTGCTGGCTATATTTTAAAGCATCAAACCAAACACTTAAAAGTGGATGTACACACTCCTTTAAACACCTTGCATGCCGTAATTAAACCAAATAAAACCTATATTTACTTTAAAAAATATCCGCTAATTGGAGGACTACCTGCCGGAATTTCTGGCAAAGTTTTAACCCTTTTAAGTGGTGGAATAGATTCTCCAGTTGCTGCGTTTTCAGCAATTAAAAAAGGTTGTTTGGTTGAACTAATTCACTTTGAGTCGACTCCGCTAACTCCAGTTGAGTCTTTAGATAAAGTCTTTCAATTAACCCGTGTTTTGGCTAAATACATGCCTGCAAACTCAATTAAAATCCATGTTGTGGCTTTTAAAGAAATTCACGAAGAAATTTTAAAAAAAGTACCAGATGCCTATATTATTACTGTAATGCGCAGATTTATGTATAAAATTACAGAAGCAGTTGCTCAAAAAGTCGGCGCACTTGGGGTATTTACTGGAGAATCGGTAGGCCAGGTTGCTTCGCAAACCTTGCAGTCAATCTACACAATTAACGAAGGTGTGTCGCTGCCAGTTTTTAGACCACTTGCTGGAATGGATAAAAACGAAATAATTGCTATTTCTAAGCAAATTGGCGCTTTTTTAATTTCAATTAAACCATTTGAAGACTGTTGCACTGTTTATCTTCCTAAAAACCCAACAACTTCCCCAAAATTAAGTTTAACTAAAGAATATGAAGATAAAATTAACAAACCTAAGCTAATTGAAAACTGTTTAAACTCATCTGTTTTATCGCTTACCATAAAAGCAGAAAACACTTATCTGCCATCTGAGTTTGGTCTTGACTTTTGTTCAGTGTATCCAGAAATTTTAAAGGAAAACAAGTAAATGCGCGAAATTACTTCTAAAGAAAATAAAGAAATCAAACTGTATTTATCGCTTTTAAAAAAGAAAGCCAGAGACGAAAATAAACTGTTTTTAGCCTACGGACCTGACTTTGTAAAAGAGGCTTATGAGGCTAATTTAGTCAAAGAAGTGATATCTTGTGAACTTGCAGATTCTCCAACAATTTTGGTCAGCAAACCTGTGTTTGCTTTATTTAAAGAAACCAAAACCGAACTAAGCCCAGTTGTGGTTTGCAAGATTCCTGAAACCAAGGTTTACGCAAATAAAATTCTTTGTCTAGCCGACATTCAAGACCCTAGAAATGTCGGAGCCTTAATTCGCTCAGCAGTGGCTTTTGGATTTAAAACTATTTTGTTTTCAGAAAAAACAGCAGATGCTTTTAACGAAACTGCGGTCAGAGTTTCAAAGGGCAGTATTTTTAGATGTTCAACAATTCGCACAGACCTTGTAAAGGAACTCACTGAACTTAAAAACAAAGGCTATGAAATTATTGGAACTGAGCACACAGAACCGCATAACTTTAAAAAAACTAACTCCAAACTAGTTTTAGTTTTAGGAAACGAGGGCGCAGGGATACCGGTTGATTTAAAACCACTTTTAGACACTAACTTTAAAATTAACACTCAAAACGTCGAGAGTTTAAATGTCGCAGTTGCAGGGTCAATTGCAATGCACGAGATTATCAAATGAAAACAATTGTAAATTTATCTTATTTTGAAACAGATACACTTACCACAGTAGTCTCTAGACTAAGTCAGTTTAAGTCAGAGCAAGAAATTACTTTAAATCAAGTAGGTCTGCTTTCTTTTTTTGATTTGTTGACTAACTTAAATGAAGAAAAGTTCAGTAAACTAAAAGAACTTAAACTTAAAATCAACTCAGTGTATTTACCAGTTTACGACACTTACTCAGAACTTACTGAACCTGCTAGTCTACTTTTTTTAAAAAGACTAAAAGAGTTAAATGTCAAAACCATTTTAATTCGCCCAATTTTTTTAAAAAACACTAAGCTAGAATTAAAAAAAGAACTACTTAAACTAAAATGGCTACTTCGTGGTTTTAAAATTATTTTTCAGTTAAAAGAAAGCCAAGACCACCTCGCTTTAAAAACCTTGATTGACAAAAAACTTAAATTCAAACTTTACTTTGACCCAGTTTACTTTTATTTAAATAATTTAGGGGCAATTGGTAATTTTAAGATTTTTTTAAAACACGTTGCATTACTTAGAATGACCGATATTGATGAACTTGGGCAAGGCGAGTTTTTGAACTTTGGTATAGTCGGAGTTAGTCAAATGGCGATGCAACTTAAATTACACGGTCTGAAGCCAGACTTCGTTTTAGATAGCCGTGCAAACTGTTTTTTTCAAGGTGACAAACAAAACTTTAATTTAAACAAGAAATCTAGAAATGTTTTAGAACTCCAACTTTTAAATCAACCTGAAGTTGATTTTTACTCAGTTTTAAACTCTGAGTACAATGGTCTTCAGACACTAATTTCGGTAATTTTAGACTGACCAAACTAAACAAATTTAGGCTTTAAAAACGGGTATTTCCTTTGCGAAAATACCCGTTTCTTTATATAATATTACATAAAGAGGTCAAAAAATATGAATACACTTTTAAAATTTAGTACCACAGATATAGTCTTTATTTCAATTCTATTTTTCTTACTGGTTTACTTTACAATCAGAATTGCGTCTGTTTCAAAACGCAACTTTTTTGGCTTCGTTTATTTTTTAGTGGCTTTGCTTTTTTTAGTACCACTTTACTTTATTTGGTTTAGCCGTAGTGCTGTGTTTTCAAAAAAAGCCCTGCCTTTGACCTTGTCTTTCAGTTTTACTTTTTTTATAGGCTACTTAATTTACTCACTTGCCGATGTGCAAAAAGCAATCACTAAAGTCTTTAAAGCAAAAGAAGAGCGTGCAACTACACACGGTTCAATTGAAACTAAAGAAGAAGTAATTTCGGCGGCAGTTGTGCTTTCTTACCGTAAAATTGGAGCAATTATTTGTTTTGAGAAATACAACTCACTTAGCCATTACGCAGAGAAAGCCATTCCTTTAAACTCAACCGTTAACAAAGAACTACTTTTAAATATTTTTACGCCCAACACTCCTTTGCACGATGGAGCGGTCATTATTAAAAACGACACATTGATTTGTGCGGGTGCTTATTTTACTATTTCAAAAACAGAACTGGCAGATAAAACCACCGGTTCTCGCCACCGTGCGGCTCTTGGTATTTCTGAAGAAACCGATGCTTTGACCTTAGTTGTCTCTGAAGAAACCGGCAATATTTCGATTGCCTACAACGGAGTTTTGATTAAAATGAAAGACGTTGAGCAACTCAGAAGTTACTTAAATCTGTACGTTTAAAAGGGCAAAAACATGAAAAAAATTATTAAAATATTTAAAAAAATCTCTGTATACTTATTTTCGCCCATTTCTTCTTTGGCTTTCTTGCTTTCTCAAACCAAGGTATACACGCTATTTAAATCCAAAACATTTGCGTTCGGCTTGGCTTTCTTATCTGCAGTCACTTGCTTTTTGTTACTCTTCTTTTTAGCCAGATAAACTTTTTAAATGTCTAAACTACACATCGCACTACTTTCTTTATTTGCTGTTCTGTTAGTAGTTTCTTTGGTTTTTGCACTACTTGCGGCAACTAGAAAAAAACGACACACCACTGCTGTGTTATTTTTGCTTGCCGAAATTTTTATTTTAGCAACTGCCCCACTTTTAGTTTATTTAACTCCGGCAATTTCACTTAACTTCCTAATTTATCCGCAAGTTATTGCGCAAGCCTTTTTATTTTCCCTTGTTTTAACTAACTTGATTTTGATTTTCAGTGAGCATACTGTGCTTACAGGCTACGAAAACACTGATAACAACTTTTACCTATATTTGGCTCCAAACGGCTACATTAAGTCAATTTCTAAAAACCTTGCCTTAGAACTTAACCGCTCTGTTTTAAAAGCCAGAAGATACCGATTTTTGGATTTATTTCTAAAAACATCGCGCGTGGCTAAACTAAACACCAAAGACTGCACGAACCACGCTTTTTCTGCTTTTTTTCAGCCACTTTTTATCAACGAAGAGACCAAAAGTTTTAATTTAGAGTTCAAAAATCATTCAGGCGAGCGAGTTTATTTGCACGCCAATGTTTTTCACCTTGGCTCTGAGTTAATTTTTACTGGCAAACTTTTAAAAGGCATGTCTGCAATAGAACACGAAGACGCCGTCTTTAAACTAAAAGAAGACTTAAAAGATATGTCTGGCAAACTAATGGGCTTTTTTGAAATCTCTGAGTCTGGCTACACTATGTATGACAAACAACTTGGCAAAATTTGGCTTTCGCCCTCTATGCTGGAACTGCTAAAACTTCCTAAAAACTACGCTAACTTAAAGTTTACAGAATACGAAAAACTAATTCATCCAGACGACTACATTAAAGTACTTAAAAAATACACAGAAATTAAGTCAAACTCCAACCAAACTCAGCGTTACCGCTTAAAAAGCGGAAACAAATACATCTGGTTTAAAGAAAACGCAGGTGCAACTAAAGAAAATGAAAACTGCGTGATTTCTTGTTTTAATTTAATTGAAACTGCAGACTTTAGTAAGTCAAACATCCAACTACTTGATGAACTTAAAAACTACTCAGATTTAGAGCTTGACTTAGAGCAGTTAATTAAAAACAAAACCAAGTTTGAACTAGTTTTTATCAAAGTTGCCAATATTGACAATATTAACAAAAAATATGGCAGGGAAATTGGCAACATGGCCCTGGCTCACTATGTCTATAACTTAAAAAAAGCGTTTGTGACAGAAACTGGCGCAATTTACAGAATTGGTGGTGCTACTTTTGCCTACACAGTGACCGATTTAGTTCGTTTTGGTGCTCTGAAAAGTGGCGCTAGCAGACAAAGCGGATACTTAAACTTAAAAATGGAGTTTGGTGGCTCTAGTTTTACGCTAAACGCGAAAGCTGGTGCGTTTTTAGTTGAAAACAACTTAAACTCAGCGCAAACTATTTTAAAAGCCACAAGAACTGCGCTTGAGACTACTTTTTCTGAAAACTACGTAAGTAATTTTTTGTATGTGGGAGATGAATACCGTGTTTAGTAAAGCCGAGGCCAGAGCCTATATTTTGGCTGAACGCAAAACCTACACGGTCTTAGAAAAACAACAAAGGAACGAAATTGCGCTAAGTAAAATCAAAGCACATCCTCTATATCAAAACAGTAAAACTGTGGCGCTTTACTTTCCAATTCAGGGAGAACTAGATATCACTGCTTTGACTAAAGAAAGCAATAAAGTTTTTTTGTTTCCAGCGTTTGTGGAAAATGAACTGAGATATGTTTTGCCAAAACCCAACACTCAGTTTATTAAACGCTACAACTTTTTTGAACCTGTTGACTTTACTGTATACTTAGAAAAAATTGACTTGTTTTTAGTGCCATGCTTAGCAGTTAACGAACACAGCCAAAGACTAGGCTACGGCAAAGGCAACATTGACAGGTATTTCGCTGCTCTTAAATACTCGGCTGCCTTAATTCATGTAGCCGACCGCTTGATTTCGTTTGAAGCCGAAGCGCACGACGTAAAGGCTAAAGATATCGTCACTCCTTTTAAAAACACTGCACTAATTTTAGCAGCAGGCGCATCTTCTCGTTTTGGTGAAAACAAAGCCTTAAAAAAACTCGTTAACCTACCAGTTTTTATGCATTCTGTTAACACTTTTTTAAAAAAAGGTTTTGAGTGTATTTTGGTTGCGCAAAACGAAGTATTAGATACTTTTGCAAACTCTGAGTTTAAAAATCCAGCAGTATTTACACTAACCGGCAAAGAAACCAGATTTTTGTCAATGAAAGTCGGACTTAACCAGGCAACCGGAACTTATGTTTATGTTCATGATGCTGCCAGACCAGTAATTTTGGGTGAAGACCTTGAAAACATTAAAACGGTTTTAGAAACTAAACAAGGTGCTGTTTTAGCAAACCCAATTTATTCGTCTTTAAAAAACTACAACGGCGAAACCCTTGACAGAACCAACTATTTCACCACAATTACACCACAGGCTTTTTTAAAAACAAAGTTAAAAGAATGTGTATCCGTTGCTAAAAAAAGTGACTATCAAGATGAGTTTGAATTGTTTTCAGAACAAAGCGAACCTTTTACCTTGTTGCTTTCTGAAAACAGACTGCCTAAAATCACAACACCTGCTGATTTTTCACTGACTAAATCATTCTTTTTAAAACCTAGTTTAGTTGGCAGTTCTTTTGACATTCACCCTTTTGAAAAAGGTGGAGAACTCACTCTTGCCGGAGTTTTGATTGAAAAAGATAAACACTTTTTAGCAGTTTCAGACGGAGATGTGGTTCTGCACTCTGTAACCGAAGCCATACTTGGCGCTTTAAATTCAGGTGATTTGGGCGATAACTTCAAAGAAACCGATAAAATCAATCAAAACAGGTCTTCTTTTGAGTTTTTAGCGCTTGCCTTAAAAAAGGCAAACGACTTAAATTACCGCGTGAAAAACGCAGATATTACTGTGATGCTTGAACAACCTAAACTAGGCCTTAAAAAAACCTTAATTTCAAAAAACCTAATGCAAGCGCTTAACTGTCCTTTGGTTTCAGTTAAAGCCACTACTTTTGAAAAAAATGGGCTAATTGGCCAAAGCCGGGCAATTGGTTGCCTGGCCACAGTACTTTTGGAGGAAAAACTATGTTAATTGAAACAATTTACGGCAACTTCACCCTGCTTAAAGACTACAGGTCAGTTTTTTCACAAGAAGAATTTCAAAACCGTTATTTTCCAGAAATTTATGATAAATTTGACTTTATTGTAGGTGACGTGACCGCAAACATGCTGAGACTAAAAGGTTTTACTAAAAAAGAGGGCAAAAACAATTTTGCCTATATTCCTGACTACTTAAACTCAACTTGTAACTTTAACACTGGTTACTTTATCTTAAAACGCCTAGACACCCCTGAACTTTCTGAATACATCAAAACTAAAAAATCTGAGTTTTTAGCGAGTTTAGCCCAAAAATATGCAGACCTTTTAAATAGTCTGCCAGACAAATGTACGAAGAAGTAAAAGCGTTAATTGACCGAGTAAAACCCTACATTCAAGCAGATGGCGGCGATATTGAACTAGTGGCCGTTGAAGAAGGTATAGTCTATGTTAAAATGCACGGCGCCTGCGTTGGCTGTAATTTAATTGATTCAACCTTATTTGATGGTCTACTAGCTCTGATTAAAGACAACGTAGAGGGTGTAATTTCGGTCGTAGAGGTTTAAATAATGCAAAAAAACACAGAGTTTACTACCAGTAACTTTAAAGAAACCCAAAACTTAGGTAAAAAAATCGCAAAGTGTCTAAAAGCACCTGCGGTTATTTTGTTGTATGGCGATTTAGCGGCCGGGAAAACCACTTTTACACAAGGACTAGCCAAAGGTCTTGGAATTGACGCGGTTGTCAATTCCCCTTCCTTCACGATTATGCGTTCATACGAAACAAAGTCTGGCATGCCTTTTAACCACCTTGATCTGTATAGGTTAAACGGAGTTGGTGCTGACTTTGACTTACAAGACTACATAGACCAAGGAATTTGTGTAATTGAGTGGCCAGGTCAGGCAACTGATTTGCTTCCAAAAAACCGAATTGAAATTAGTATTAAAAAACTCAGCGAAAACTCGCGAGTTTTTCAAATTAAGGAAGTTGGCGAAAGCAGAATGTTGGATTTTGCTAAACTAACTAAAGGTGAAAATAAATGAAACTAATTGTAGATACATCTAACCACGCTCTGATTTTGTTGTTAATTTGGCCAAACGGCGAAACTAAATGTTTTTATGACCTAAATACTCGCGACTTTTCTGCCAACACCGCAGAGCAAGTTAGCACTTTTTTAAAAAGTAACTTAGTAAAGCCAAGCGATTTAACTTCTGTGATTGCCGGAGTTGGACCAGGTTCTTACACTGGGACCCGCGTTGCGGTTACTATTGTAAAAACTTTGGCATACGCCCTAAATATTCCGGCTTACTCAATTTCTTCACTGGCTTTGTTTGCCTCTGCATTAAAGGAAGAAAAAACAATTATTTATAAATCTGCTCGCAACCAAAACTACTATGTTGGAATGTTTAAAGAAAATCAGGCCGCGCAAAGTGATGCTTTGCTTAAAGAAAGTGAATTAAATGAACTAATTTCTAATAAACCTGACTTTAAAGCAATTGAACTAAGTTCAATCACTGAGTTTAGTGGTGAGTTTAACTTAAAACTAATTGAAAATAGTTTAGTTTCTGTAGACGCATTTGCTTTGGAGCCAAATTACTTAAGGAAAACTGAAGCCGAGATTAACTATGATCAGAAAAATAACAGATGAGCCCACTTTAGGTTTAGTTTTAACTTCTTTAAAAGAAGACTTTGGACAAACTGAAGACATAAAGTCACTTTCTAACCGAGAGGTTTACGGTTTTTTTAGCGAAGATACATTACTTGGTTATATTGTTTGGCTAAAAGTAGTAGATATTGCCGATATTTTAAACTTGTTCGTATTTCCTGAGCACCGCAAATCTGGCAAAGCCACTGCTTTGCTTCTTGACACAATCGACACACTTAAACAAGCCGGCATTAAAACTTTTTATCTAGAAGTTAAAAAATCAAATAAGCAAGCAATTTCTGTTTATGAAAAAGTTGGCTTTAAGGTAGTTAGAGAAATTAAAAACTACTATGAAAACGAAGATGGGCTTGCTTATATGTACGGAGAGATGATATGAAAATTTTAGCAATTGAATCAAGCTGCGACGAAACTAGTGCCGCTGTTGTTGAAAACGGCACCAAGGTACTTTCATGCGCTGTTCGCAGTCAAATTAAGACCCACGCTAAGTTCGGCGGAGTGGTACCAGAAATCGCGGCTCGCGACCACGTTTTGGCGATTAACTTTGTTGTTGACCAAGCTCTGAAAGACGCTGACATAAAACTAAGCGAAATTGATAAAATCGCGGTCACTCAAGGACCTGGACTAATTGGTGCTTTGTTTGTCGGAATTAACGCCGCACAAAGCCTTGCCCTGGCTTTAGACAAACCGCTAATTGGAGTTAATCACCTAGTTGGACATGCTTACGCTGCGGCTATTGGCAAAGAACTTAAGTTTCCGTGTTTAGTGCTACTAGTTAGTGGCGGACACACAGAACTTTTAATTTTGCGTTCTCACCTTGAGTTTGAACATATCGGCCAAACTTTGGACGACGCAGTTGGTGAGTGCTATGACAAGGTAGCCCGAGTACTTGGCTTTCCTTATCCTGGTGGCAAAACTATTGATGACCTTGCGCAAACCGGCAACCCTGAGGCTTTTTCTTTTCCAAGGCCAATTTTAAAACAAGGTTTTAACTTCTCGTTTTCAGGACTAAAAAGTGCAGTTATCAACGCTTACACTAAAATTGAAGACAAAGCTAATTTAAACAAAGCAGACTTTGCTGCATCTTTTCAAAAAGCAGTGCTGGACACCATTATTTATAAAACTAAAAAAGCCTTGAAGAAATACCCAGATTTAAAACAACTAATAGTTGGTGGTGGGGTTTCGGCAAACAAAGGCCTAAGATCAGCGCTTGCCAAGGAAATCAAAGGAATTGAAGTTTTAATTCCTGAGTTTAAATACTGCACCGACAACGCTGCGATGATAGGCGCAGCTGCTTACTTTCAAGTCACTAAGTTTGGGGCGAGCAAAGACCTGTGTTTAAAAGGTTACTCAATTAATAACCTATAATTTATCTAGTGAGGACTTAAAAATGGAATCAAATTTTATTAAAACTATTATTGAAAACGACATAAAATCAGGCAAACACACAGAAATTATTACCCGTTTTCCGCCAGAGCCAAATGGTTTCTTGCATATTGGACACGCCAGAGCCATCATTATTAACTTTGAACTAGCGAAAGCTTTTGGTGGGAAAACCTACCTACGTTTTGACGACACCAATCCAAGTAATGAAAATATGGAGTATGTAAACAGCGCAATTGAAGACATTAAGTGGCTTGGCTATGAGCCGGCTGCTGTCTTTTTTGCTTCAGATTACTTTGACTTTATGTTTGAAAAAGCCGTTCTGTTAATTAAAAAAGGACTTGCTTATGTTGACCGCCAAACAGCCGAAGAGATTTCTTTGCAACGTGGAAACATTCAAAAACCTGGTACTAATTCACCCTACAGAGACACTTCAGTTGAGGAAAACCTGCGTTTATTTTTAGAAATGAAAGCAGGTAAGTTTGCACCTGGTGAAATGGTGCTGCGCGCAAAAATTGACATGTCTTCGCCTAACATGAATATGCGAGATCCAGCGATTTACCGAATTACTAACCAAGAGCACTTTAGAAAAGGCAAAGCCTGGTGTATTTATCCACTTTATGACTTTGCGCATCCTCTTGAAGACGCTAAAGAAGGAATCACGCATTCTTTGTGTTCTCTTGAGTTTGAAGACCACCGACCACTTTATAACTGGGTGGTTGAAAATACGGAATGCGAAAACCACCCCAGACAAATTGAGTTTGGCCGACTAAACATTGAAAACACTGTGCTTTCCAAAAGATATTTAAAGGCTTTGGTTGAAAATCAGTTAGTAGCGGGTTGGGACGATCCGAGAATGCCGACTATCAAAGGCTTAAAGAAAAAAGGCTACTCACCTGCAGCAATTCGTGCCTTTATTTTGGGAGCAGGTCTTTCTAAAACCAACGCAGATTGCTCTCGCGAAATGCTGGATAGTTTCGTGCGCAGTGATTTAATGGAGACAAGTGTGCGCCTAAATGCCACAATTGACCCGCTTGAAGTTGAAATTACTAACTTTCCTGAAGGCGAAGTTGAGACTATCAAAGTACCATTACTTGAAGGAAAAGCAGAAAGAGACCTTTATTTTTCTCGCCATCTTTATATTGACAAAGCCGACTTTTTAAAAGAAAAACCTAACCGCCTGTGGAAACGCCTTTATGTTGGCGGCGAAGTTAGACTAATGAACGCCTACTTTATTAAATGCGAAGATTTAGTTTTAAACAAAGCAGGTGAAGTTATTAAACTGCTTTGCACATATGACCACGAAACTAAATCAGGCAGTGGTTTTGATTTGCGCAAACCAAACGGCACGATTAACTTTGTTGAAAAAACAACTGCTAAAACTGCTACTTTTTTCTTTACCTCTGACTTGATTGACAATAGCAAGGAAGGCGATTTAATCCAGCGCTTTAACCGTGCATCTTTAGTTGAAAAACACGGGTTTACAGAACCTTATTTAACCGAAGTTCTGGCAGGAGAAGTAGTTCAATTTATCAGACAAGGTTTCTTTTCTAAACAACAAACTAAGGATAATTCACTTGAGTTTGTTGAAACTGTTAAACTAAAATCTAACTTTAAAAAGTAATGATAGATTACTTAAAGGAATTAAACCCGCAACAAAAAGAAGCGGTTTTATGTGGTGAACCTAGTTATATAGTTGCAGGTGCTGGCACTGGAAAAACTAAAACTCTGACCACTAAAATCGCCTATCTGATAGATAAAGTTGGAATTTTGCCCACGAGAATTTTGGCGCTAACTTTTACTAACAACGCTGCTAAAGAAATGATGGAAAGAATAAAGCAAATTCTTGGAAATGAACATAAACTTAAGTGGTGTTCTACTTTTCACTCGTTTGCCTATAAAATTTTGAGACTGCATATTGAAGATATACCTGGGCTAAATTACAAAAAAGATTTTTTAATTTTAGATGAGCAAGATGCAACTTCTTTAATTTCTGAAATTAAAAAACAAGTAGATACTGACCTCAAATTAAGTAAAGGCACCATTCTTGAATGTATTTATAATTTAAAAACCTTTAATTTACTGAATTTTCAGTT
This sequence comes from uncultured Acholeplasmataceae bacterium, assembly GCA_963544825.1. Classification (GTDB taxonomy): domain Bacteria; phylum Bacillota_I; class Bacilli_A; order Acholeplasmatales; family Acholeplasmataceae; genus CALISC01. The sequence continues at coordinate 26,371 of CAUUGG010000002.1, read as the reverse complement.
AGAGGAAGATAAAGAAAATGCAGTTGCTTTTATTCAAACTTGGCTTGAGAGAAATCAGACACAAAATTTTGAAAGTAAAGACTATGTTTCTATATTTCAAATTTTTTTTAAATATATTAAACAAAATAACTCGCTTTATTTTGACGATTTACAAATTTATTTATATCAGCTACTAAGAGACAACGAAGAAGTTTCAAACAAACTAAATAACAATTTTGACTATATTTTGGTAGATGAGTTTCAAGACACCGACTATATACAATTTCAAATTCTTAAACTACTTAGAAAAACAAATAAACAAATTTTTGTAGTTGGCGACCCTGATCAGTCAATCTATGGGTTTCGTGGTGCCAGATTTGAAAATAATTCAGATTTTTTGACTTATTTTCAAGCAAATGAACTTCTTTTATCTGAAAACTACCGTTCTTGTCAAAAAATCTTAGATGCAGCCAATAGGTTAATTGCAAAAAACACGAAGTCTACAAGCACTGAGAAAAAACTTTTTACTTCAACTAAAAAACCAGGCGATGTTTTTTTTACTCAATACGACAGCGATTTAACTGAAGTAAATTCTATTGTTGACACTATTAAAAAAGGTTATTTAAGTGGTAAAAAATACTCAGATTTCGCTGTACTTTTTAGAGCAAGTTATTTAACCAGACAGGTGGAAAATGCTTTAATTAAGGCAAAAATTCCCTATATGGTTTGGTCTTCTTTGGCTTTTTTTGAAAGATCAGAAGTCAAAGACACCCTTGCTTTTCTTTCACTTATTTACTTAACTAAAGACAATTTTATTGCTTTTAAAAGAGTCGCAAACAAACCAACTAAAGGTTTTGGCGAAATTTCTCTTACTAAGTTATCAGAAGTCTACCTTGAAACTTGTGAAAAACTAAACTTAGACTATGCACCTGATGTAATTGCCTTTGTCAAGGCTTATGGTCAAAACTCAAAAAAAGCAAACTTCGTAAAATACGCAGAAGATATAGAAAGATACCGTAAAATAGCTGCGGAAAAAACTAAAATTTCTGAAGTTATTGAGCTGTTTTTAGACGAAGAGCACGGTGCTCAGTATGAAACTTATTTAAAAAAGGAAGAAAACTTCACTGATAGACTACACAATGTTTTAGAACTTGGTAGTTTCTTTTTGAGTTATGAAAAAGAGCATCCCAATTTAACTAAAGCAGATTTATTTAAAAAGGCTTTAGACGACATAGCACTTGCTAAACCTGCCGAAGAAAACATAGAGAATATGGTTGTCTTGGCAAACATTCACAAAGTTAAAGGTCTTGAGTTTAACACTGTTTTTCTCTATGGATTAAACGACAAAGTCTTTCCAAGTGCTACCGTGATCAATAGTTATTCACTTGAAGACTTAGAAGAAGAACGCAGAGTTTGTTATGTTGCAGTTACTAGAGCAAAAGAAAATCTGTATGTTTCTGGAGCAAGCAGGCGTGCACTTTTTGGTAGAATTGATGAGTTTGAACCTTCAATATTTTATCTAGATATGCAACCTGAAAAACCGGAACCATCTTTCGATCAGCGAATTCAGAGTTATTTTGAGAAAGATGAAAAAGTTAATTATCACTTTCAAGAAAGATATGAACGCAAACAAAAAATCAAAGAAAAACTGATTTATAGTAACGAATCTCTGGCAACTTCTGGAAATTTACAAATTGGCGACAAGGTTTCACATAGTGTTTTTGGTACAGGTCTGGTAATCGGAATTAAACCAAAGTTTGTAATCGTTGATTTTGATGGAACACAAAAACTACTGAGTGCTTCTTTTTTAACTAAAATTAACTAAACTAGAAAAACAATTAAAAATAAAAAACGTCTCGTTTTTCCTATATTTAGGAAACGAGACTATTTTCATACTAGACGTTAATTAAATTCTTGTTAATCGTTTTTTAGCCTTAAAAATCTTGTGCTAAACTTCTAAATTAAAACAATGAAATACAACAGATGTTTTAGCGTTTTACGCTATATATGAGCTATTTAAATTTTTAATACGACAAGAAGGAATTTATTTGATTGTTTGCCATTCTTCTTTAGAAAGACATGTAATGTGTTCTGTTTTCAATACTCCTTTAATAGCACATGGTACATTATAAGCAGTGTGATGGTATTTAAACCCGCATTTTTCTTGAACTCGTTTTGATTTTGTGTTTCCTTCAAAACAAGCGCACCAGATTTTTTCAAGACTCAATGTTTCAAAACCATATTGCATAATTTTTCTAACTGCTTCTGGTATTAAACCTTGTCCCCAGTATGGAACGCCTATCCAGTAGCCAATTTCCGCTTCAGTATGAGAAATACAAAACTTGCATGCTTTGTCTAGTTTAAGTCCAATACTACCAACAGGTTCATCAGTTTCTTTTAAAACTACAGCAAAGGTATGTGGCGCAGATAACACACTTTTAATTATTTTGCGACTATTTTCAACACTAGTATGCGCTGGCCACCCCGCAATTGGTCCTACATCTAGATGACTTGCATATTTAAATAAAGACACAGCGTCGCTTTCTTTCCATGGTCTAAGAATCAATCTATTTGTTTCAAGTTTCATTGTATATACCTCACAAAACATAATCAGAATAAAAAAAGGTTTTGTACTCTTGCAATTATTTAAATTAGAGTAAATTAAATTTTAATATCCTTATAAATTTTTAGAAATTTATATCTTCTTCAACTAAGTTTTTAACCCATTTACCTTTCTTCACATACAAGTAAGAAAGGCCTAGTTTGGCGATTTCACCGATTTTAGAAATCGCTAAAATCGCAATTAAACCAAGTCCAAAAACAGACGAGTTTAAAAAGTAAATTAAAATCAAAGAAGGGAAAGTAATAATAAAAGTAGGAAGTTGGTCTAGTAAGAAAGAATCTAGAGCCTCACCACCTGCTCTTAAGATAAAGTAACAAGTTGCGTTTACTCCATAGAAGGGAAAAACAAAGGCAAATATCAAAATTAAGTAGTATGAGTTTAAATAATGCACTTCTTTTGGACTAGTTAAAATTAAAAGAAAAAGCGGTGCGATTAAAACTAAAGCAATAACTACAAAAAATGCTAAAAATAAGGTAATGGCAATTAGTTTTTTCGCAGCTTCTTTGGCTTTCTCTAAGTTGTTTCTACCGAGTTCCGAGCCAATTAAAAGAGCAGAAGCCGAGGCCAGTCCTGAAAAGAAAATAAAAAACAAGTCAACAATAGACTGAGCGTAGCCCATTTCTTTAATCCAAATAGGATTACCTTGTGTAATTAAAAAGAAAATAGCAACCATGCAAATTGCCCAAGAAACTTCGGCAACTATGATACCAATTCCTTTTTTAAAGTAAGTTTTAACTAAATGTTTAGTAAAGTAGATTTGACTAAAAATGTTTTTAAAAAGCTTACCTTTTGAAAAAACAATTGCTAAAGTCAGCAAAGTAATAAACTCAAATAACCTAGATACAACTGTAGCAATTGCGCTACCTTTTGCACCAAGTGCCGGAATTGAACCTAGCCCAAATATTAAAAAGCGGTTTAAAACGACGTTTACAGCAATAGAAACCAGACCAGCAACAATAGATGACTTGTGTCTGTCAATTGACTTTAAAAAGATAGAAATCATTAAATTGCTAACTATAAAAATAGCCGAAAAAGAAATTACAAACGAGTAGTTAAGCCCTTCTTTTAAAGCAGCTTGGTTAGCAGTGCCTGGAAGCAAACTTTTAATTAAAAGCGGGTTTAAAAAATATAGTAGCAAAAATACAAAAACCGAACTCACCGCAGCTATAATTGCACCAAACTGAATGCAGCCTTTTAGTTTCTCTTGTTTGTTAGCGCCAAAATACTGAGAGACAAAAATAGAGAGACTAACGGCTACACCCACAGCAAAATAAAGCATGATAAAAATAAGTTTATTGGCAGCCGTAACTCCGACAAAAGAGTCGGGTGAAAAGCGGTTGACCATAATGGTGTCAATGTAGCCAGAAATTGAAAAAATCACTTGCTGGAAAATTGACGGAAGCATTATTAGGGCTGCTTTTTTGTTAAACTCACGGTCTTTTAAATAATTAAAAAATAGTTTAAATGGGTTTTTAGTTTCAGTCATTTTAAACACCTGATTTAAAGTAATAATCAAAAAAGGGTTCTTTTAAAAAAGAACCCTTTTAAGAGGAGGTCTAACTAAGGAGGTTGGACTTATCTATTCTTGCCTTTAACGGCGTCAGACATAAATTTGCCTGCTTTAAAGGCAGCAGACTTTTGTCCAGGTACAATAATGTCTTCACCAGTACGCGGGTTCTTAGCGTGTCTCTCCGCACGGTCTCTAACTTCAAAAGTACCGAAACCAGTTAGTGTTACTTTTTCGCCAGTTGCCAAAGTGTTGATGACAACATCTGAAAAAATATCTACAAATTCGCTTGCGCGTTCATAGGTGATTTTTGCTTTTTCAGCAACGATTGTAATGAATTCTGTTCTGTTCATTTTCGTCTCCTTGAATTCATAAATAGTATAGCACAATTGGTAAAAAAAGTGGTAAAAAAAGCCTTATAAGGCAAATAATTTAAAATTCACCGCGCAAATTATTCACTCTAAATTTTTCAATTGCTCTGTCAATTGAACAGTTTTTAAAAAGAATTTCGTAAGCCGTATAGAGTAGTGGAAGGTGCAGATTTTTGGATTTTCCGAAGTGATAAATCCCTTCAATATTGGCAATTCCTTCAATAGTTTGAACTGAAGTCGCAAGGATTTTTTCAATAGTTTCGCCTGCTCCTAATCTAAACCCACACGTGAAATTACGAGATTTTTTAGAAAGTGCAGTCAGCATCAGGTCGCCAATTCCAGGTAGTCCATAGGCCGTTTCTTTTTTTCCGCCATAGGCTTCAATTAACATAGCAATTTCAAAAAAGCCACGGGTTAGTATACCTGCGCGTACGTTTTCACCCATTGCGCGTCCATCCATAATTCCAGAAACTATGGCAAGTGCGTTTTTACCAACTCCAGCAACCTCGCAGCCGATTACGTCTTTAGTGCGGTAAGTTATTACATATTTACTGTTTTCAATTAGTTTTTGTACAGTTTTTGCAAACTCTAAATTAGCAGAAGCTGCTGTTAAAAAAGTGATTTTTTTAAGGATCAACTCCTCGGCATAAGAAGGTCCAATTAGTGCTGCATAATCTTTTAATAAAGCGGTTTTAATGCATTGTTTCACAATTTCAGAAACGGGCAGTAAACTGTCTTCTTCCAGACCTTTTGAGGTGTTAATAAACGAAACTTGTTTCACTAAATAAGTACTTAGTTCAGTTAATACCGAACGGATATATTTAGTAGGCAGAGAAATTACGAAAATTTCACTAAACTCAGCGCTTTCTTTTAAAGAACTAGTGGCTTTAATGTTTTTGTCAATTTCTACTTTAAAAATCGGGTGTCTGCCTACGTTGATTTTTGCTCTATACGCTTCGTTTATTTCGTATACCAATATTTGGTGGCCACTATCTGCAAAAACTTGGGCTAAAGTAGTTCCCCAAGCACCACCGCCTAACACAGTTATTTTCATAATTTGTCTGCTCCTTTTTTGCGAACTTCAAACTTAAGTGGTACACCGCTGAAGTCAAAGTATTTCCTAAATTCGTTAGAAAAATGGCGAATATAGGAAAAATGCACGTATTGTGGATTGTTGACAAACAACAGAAAAACTGTTGGAAAAGTTTTAATTTGCGTGCAGTAATTAAATTTAGCCTGACCGTTGTTAAACTGTTTGGGTGGGTTTTTAAAAGTAATTTCGGTCAAGATATTGTTTAAGGTAGACGTAGGTATTTCTCTTTGTGCGTTTGTATAAATTTGCTCGATTTTTGGAAAAATAGTGTGAACTTTTTTGTTTTCAAGACAAGACACGAAAACAATTTCTGCGTACTCAAGAAAATTAAAACGCTCAAAAAACTCGCGTTTAAACTCATCTTTAGTCTTAGTTTTTTCAACTAAATCCCATTTATTTACAACAACAAGACATGCCTTGCAGTCTTCTTTTAGAAGTCCGGCAACATGTTCGTCTTGAGCCTCAATGTTAGCCGCATCAATTACTAAAATCGCAATTTGAGCATCACTTAGTGCAGACATAGCACGCAAAACTGAGTAGCGTTCGTTGTTAGCCACAACTTTTGAAGGCCTGCGAATACCCGCAGTGTCAACAAAAACATATTCTTTTTCATTAAAACGATAAGTTACGTCAACCGCATCGTGTGTAGCTCCGGCGATACTTGACTCAATTAGTCTTTTGTGCCCCACAATTTTGTTAATAAGTGAAGACTTGCCGACATTAGGTTTGCCAATTATACAAACTTTCACTGAGTCGCTTTGTGCAGATTTTTGCTCTTTTTGATTAAATGTATTGATTTTGTCTAAAAGGTCACCAGTGCCAATTCCGTGCTGTGCACTGACCGGAAATAGTTCAGAGCAGCCTAGATTGTAAAACTCATAAGTATCTAAAAGCATATTTGTGTTGTCTACCATGTTAACTGCGACTAAAGTTGGTTTTTTGTATTTCCTTAAAAGTTGACTAATTTTTAAGTCGTCTTTAGTCAGTCCTGATTTTGCGGACACTAAAAATAATACCAAGTCAGCCTCAAGCACAGCAACTTCTACTTGGTATTTAATTTCTTCTTCAAAAGAAAGCGCGGTAAACTCAAGTCCACCGGTGTCAATTAAAGTAATTTCTTTGCCTTGCCAAGTAAGGCGACCGTATAGACGGTCGCGAGTAGAGCCGGCTTCTTTGTCTTCAACTGCCTTTCTTTCGCCAATCAGTCTATTAAAAAGACTAGACTTGCCGACATTTGGTCTGCCGACAATGGCAACCTTAAAACTCATTTAGTAAGTTCCTTATTTGCCAAGTAAATCCCCAATTGTGAAAACTTGACCTTCGGCTTCTTTGTTTGCTTCTTCTACGAGTTTTTTTGTCTCTAAATCTGAGTTAATTTTGTTTAATTTAGAAATAGATAAACTAAGTTCCCATTTAAGTGGGTTTAAATAAGTTACAATAGCCTGGACTTTTTCGCCAATTTGAAAGTACTCATCTTGCGCTTGTCCTGTTTTTAGTCCAGACTCGCTGTAGGAAATAAAGCCAGTAACTTCGCCCATTTCAACAATCAGCCCTCCGTTAAATGGTTTAATTTCTCTAATTTTGACTTCTACAGTATCGCCAACTCTGGCCTTAACTCTGGACCAAGGGTTGTCAATAAGCACTTTTTTAGAAAGGGAAATTCTTTCGTTTTTTTGGTCAATTTTAATAATTTTTAGTTCAATTTCTGAGCCAATTGGGTGGTAAGCCTCAAAGTTGTCGTTTGGGTTGTGAGAGTATTCAGACTTATGTAAAAGCCCAGAAACTCCTTTGGCAAGTTCTACAATTAAGCCAAACTGAATACCTTTAGTGATTTTACCTTTAACGGTTGCGCCAACTTCGTTAGCAGCGATGTAGGTTTGAAAAGGGGTGGCAAAAGTTGCTTTGTATGAAAGGTCTAGTTTACCTTTTTCTTTAGAAATTACTTTTAAGGTAACTTTTTGGCCTTCTTTTAAAACATTGGAAACAGATTCAACTGGAATATGGGAAACTTGCGAAATTCTGACTAAACCAACTAAATCTGGAGTGACTTTAGCAAGTGCTGAAAGCGGGTTTACTTTAATAATTTCGGCTTCCACTAAATCACCAATTTTAAGTGAGTTTAGTTGCTCTTGTCTTCTGATTTCTTGGTTTTTTTGCTCTTGCTCGCGTTTGTTTTCAGCGATTTCTCTGCGTCCGCACACTACTTTTCTAAAGCCTTCTTCGTCTTTTAAGTCTAAAATCTCAACTTCCACTAAATCATTTACTTTAACGGTTTTCACAATGTCAAAACCGATTTGAGAACGAGGAATGAAGACTTCTTGGCTTTTAAAGTAGGCAACACAACCGCTTGGCAAGACTTTGACAATTTTAACTTCAATAATTTCTTTTTGGGCAAACTTGTCTTTAAGTTCAACCCAGTCTTTTTCAGCAAGTAGTGGCAGGCAAGAAAGCAGAATTTGTCCGCGGTCTGCGTCTCTTTTGGTAATAACTGCTTTGATTTCATCGCCTTTTTTAAGAATTTTGGCGATAAACTCAATATTTTTGTCAGTAGCTATGTTGTCAAGGTAAATTTTACCTTCTGTAAAATCCCCATAAGTTACGAGTGCTGAGTTTTCTTTGGCGTTAATTGAGTAAACTGTCCCAATTACAGTTTGTCCAACTCTAAAGTCTTGAACTGAATCTAGTAAATTATTGTTCATTTTCAATTTTCTCCTTATACAAACTTTCAATTTGATTTGCAACTTCTTCAATTGTTAAATGCGATGTATCTAAAAACACGGCATCTGCGGCTTGTTTTAAAGGTGCAATCTTGCGGTTTGTGTCTTTAAAGTCACGAGCACGCAAATCTTCTTCTATTTCTTGAAGTGGTGTGTGAATGTTTTTCATTTGGTTTTCTAGAAACCTACGCTCGGCTCTGGTTTCAACAGATGCGGTTAAAAAAACTTTCAAATCAGCGTCTGGCATCACAACTGTGCCAATATCTCTGCCGTCCATCACGACATTTTCGTTTGCAATTATTTCAGTTAAAGTGTTTAAAACAAATTCGCGCACACATTTAAGTGAAGACACTAGTGACACGTTTTTGTCAATTTCAGGAGTATGTGTGGCGTCGGTTAAATCTGTGCCGTTTGCAAATATAGAATTATTTTTAAAACTTAAAGTTAAATTATTTAAAAAACTGTATTCCTCTTTGTTGGCTAGGTTAATTTTTAAGTTCAGTGCCAGCACTGTAATTGCTCTAAACATTTGACCTGAGTCAACATGCATAAACTTTAATTTATTTGCCAAGATTTTGGCTATCGTTGACTTGCCACTGGCAGACGGACCATCTATTGCGATTTTGAAACCCATTTAATCTCCTTAACTTTAATTTAAATTTATAGTGCGTATAGTTTTTTAACTTCAATTTTTTTAAGCGCTCTAACTGTTCCTCGGGCTTGACCTTCCACGGTTAAAAAAGCAAATTTCGCACGGTGGAGTTTTAAAACTTCAAAGCCTTGGGCTTTGAAGATATTTTTAACTTCGTGGTTCTTGCCCTCGTGAATCGTAATTGAAACTAAAGACTGACCTGTTGCTTTATTTGTAGAAATAATTTCTGCGCTATCTGGCTTAGCCAGGTAGTCGTTTTCAATTTTGATGCCTTTTAGCAATTTACTTAAATGATTGATGTTATAAATTCCTTTAAGCGAAGCCAGGTATTGTTTTTTAACTTCGTTTTTAGGGTGAGTTAACTTGTTGGTAAGCACACCGTCATTGGTCAAAAGCAGAGCACCTGTTGTATCCCAATCTAGTCTGCCAACTGGCCACAGGTATTCGTTTTGATACTCACTTGGCAGGTCAGTTAAGACAGTTTTGCGTTTTTTTTCGTCAATTCTAGTTGAAACTGTCTTAATGTCTTTGTTTAAAAGTAGGTAAATTAGTTCAGGTTTTTTTCCAATTACTTCACCGTTTACCTCAATTTCGTCAGACACAGACACTTTTGTGCCTTGTTCTGAGACAATTAGTCCATTTACCTTAACTTTTTTTTGCTCAATCAATTCCTCAGCCTTGCGTCTTGAGCAGTAGCCACTTTGTTGAATCCGTTTAGCTAAGCGAATTTCTGTATCCATTTTTTTAAAAAAACTAGTAAATTATTTATTTTTCGCGAGAAACGTAAGAACCGTCTGCACTAGAAACCACAATACGATCGCCAACGTTAATAAAAAGTGGAACTTTGACTAAAAGTCCAGTTTGCACAATTGCGTCTTTTGAAGCAGTTGTTTTAGTGTCGCCTTTAACACCAGGTTCAGTTTCGGTAACTTCTAAAGTGATTTTTTCAGGTAAGATAATACCCAAAATCTCTGAGTTGTATTTAATAATTTGAATTTCTAGACCTTCGTATAGGTATTTTTGTTCGTATTCTAGAAAATCACGAGAAATTTGGTGTTGTTCGTAAGTTTCTGAGTCTAAAAATACTAAATAACTGCCGTCTTCGTATGAGTAGATTGCGTTAATTTTTTCAATTTGAGCCTTTTCAATTTTTTCATCTGGATTAAAACGAAAATCAGTAATGGCGCCAGTTCTTAAGTTCTTAAGTTTAGCGTTTACCATCGCTTGTCCTTTTCCTGGTTTGTGGTGTTGGAACCAAAGAACTTGAAAAAGACCATTGTTGTACTGAATAGTCATCCCATTTTTAATATCAGTTGCTGTCATATTTTTCACCTCTAACTCTTACAATTATAGCAAATTAAAGTATTATTACTATTTTTCAAAGTAAAAATTAGTAGTTTAGTTTTTAATAAAAACACGCGTAAATAGTTTTAAAAATGGCAAAATTTGTGTAAAAACCGATTAAATTAGGTAAAAATCGTAATTTTTAGTTTAAAGCGTTCCAAAATTGTTATGTTTATCTTTAATTTTATTTTTATATTGCTTATTTTAGGTATTTTTCATTTAAAGAATAATAATTTAGACTTTTTATTAAAAAAATACTATGATAGTTTTGAAAGAAAATATTCATTCATTTTGAAAAGGAGATTACTGATGTCTGAAAGAATTTTATTGTTTATTTTAGTTGCACTAGTCGTAATTTTAATCATTATTATGCCTGTTTTGTTTATTTACTTATTTAAGAAAAGCAAAACAAAACCAAACAACCAAACTGATATTTCAAATTTTCCACTTTTAGACAAAACTCTTTCAAACTCAAACGAAGTTGTTAAAAACATAATTACTGAAAAACTGCATGAATTTGAAAAAGCACAGAACGAAAAAAGGATAAAGGAGCTTGAAAAATACAACGAATCGGTTGGCAAAATCATTTCACTTAAAGAAGAAATTACCAACTCTTTTACTTCTTTTAAAGAAAACCAAGCAAAAACTATTAGTGATAACTTAGAGAAGAACTTCGGGCAAACTAAAGAAATTATTGAAAATATCACTCAAAGACTAACAAAAATAGATAGCGTACAAACACAAATTACAGACTTTAAAGAAACGATTGATGACTTTAACCGTGTTCTGACTGACAAAAAAGCACGTGGTAATTTTGGCGAGTTTCAACTAGAGGCTATGTTTAGCTCGACAGTTGGTGAAACCGAAAACTCAATTTTTAAAAGACAGGTTAAACTTTCTAACAATAACATAGTTGACGGACTTTTAACTGCGCCAGGAGAAATTGGCAATATTCCTATTGATTCAAAGTTTCCACTTGACAATTATCGAGCAATGATAAGCGCCAAGACCAAACAAGAAAAAGATGTTGCAACAAATGCCTTTAAGAAAGATTGCGAAGCAAAAATCAAAGACATTTCAGAAAAATACATAGTTAAAGGCGAGACCTCAGATTTTGCTTTTATGTTTATTCCAGCAGAAGCTGTTTTTATTGAACTACACTCTTTTGAGTTTAAAACTGTGATAGACCTCGCAAAGAAAATGGATGTCTACATAGTTTCTCCGTCTACTCTTTTTATAGCAATTCAAGAAATTTACAGACTATATAAAGAAATCAAAATCAAAGAAAACTTAAAGCCAATTTTAAAGGAACTTTCGGATTTAAATAATGAGTTCAGGCTTTTTAAAGAAAGGTGGGGAAAGTTTGTTTCTACCTTAAAATCAGAAGAAAAAGCAATTGAAAATTTAGATATCACACAAGGCAAAATTGTTAAAAAAATTGATAAAATCAACATTCTTTCCCAACAAGGTAAACTAATTGAATTAGTTGATCCTGATGTAACTGAAGAACAGCAAAAAAATTAGTGTAATTCCACTTTTTTCTCCACAAAATTACTTAATCTCTTGTCTTTACACTACTATCTATTTAGTTAAAACGGCTTTAAAACTAAACAAAATTTTAAATTACTTGGTATTTAATTTACCTTACTATATAATAAGTGGGTATTAAATGTTTCTCAAAAAAACACTATTTTTTAATTGAGGTGTAATTTATGGCATTAAAAGAAAAAAATGTTGAAAAAAAATCTCGTTTATTGCAAGTTTTAAAAACTGAATACCGTTGGGAGAACCTATTTTTAGGAATTGTTGCTATTTTTGGTAGTGCCGTTTCTTTAATGATTATCACTAAAACTATCACTATTTCTTCATCAATTCCAGTACTTGGCTCTGGTTCAAACGGCACAATTTTTGCAAGTGTACTGCTGGCTTTGTGTATTCTTTGTATCTTTTTAGTGGCATTTCCTTATTTCTTTGCTGCTTTCCCAGAGATTAAAAAAATCTCTTGGTCTCATGGTTCTAAATACTTTGACTATGCAGTTCGCACATTTATCTTTATTATAATTTTTGCGCTAACTTTGTTCTTATATGACTTTGTAACTACTCAAATCATTAAAGAAATTACTGGTAAAATCAAACAATGATAAGAAAATCTGAAACTCAAAGACGCTGGTATATTGTCCAAACTTTTCCGAACCTTGAAAACAAGGTAAAGGAAGACTTAGAGCGCCGAATTGACAGTCTTGGTGTACAAGAATATATTTTTAATGTACTAGTTCCTGAAGAAAAACGTATCGAAAAGAAAGCAGATGGTACTGAAAAAGAAGTAGTTGTCCAAATTTATCCAGGCTACGTGTTTGTTGAAATGATAGTTGGCGACTACGCTTGGTTTGTTGTCAGAAACACACCAAACGTTTCCGGAATTTTAGGATCGGGCGGAAAAGGTAAAAAACCAGTTCCTGTGCCTGAACATGAAATGAAGCCGATTTTGGAAAAACAAGGACTAATCGCTAAAGAAACTTACCAACATTTAGTTGGCAAACAAGTTCAAATTATAGACGGTTCAATGGCCGGCCAACAAGGTGTTGTGCTTTCCGCAGACGACGAAAAGAAAGAACTTGTGGTTTCAATTTTAGCGTTTGGACGCTCTACCGACTTTACTGTCTCTGTTGACTTAGTCAAAGAACTTAAAGCCTAAACTGCTTTTTTAAACCGACTTATTTGCCCACCCGGCTGGGTGGGTTTTTTAATAACTAAAACTAACTAAATAAAAGGATTTAAAATGCCCGCAATTTTAAAAGTTGAGAAACTGAATTTTAATTTTTCAAATAAACCACTTCTAAAAGATGTCTCTTTTGACGTTAAAGCAGGCGAATTTTTTTGTGTGGTCGGCACAAACGGCGCGGGTAAATCAACACTTGCCAGAATATTGGTAGGACTAGAGGCTGTGAAAAGTGGTGAGATTGTTTTTAATTTTGATGGCACTCCACTAGTTTTAAATGAAGAAAATTTAGCAAAAATTAGAGAAAACCTTGGTCTGGTTTTTCAAAATCCAGAAAACCAGTTTGTTGCACAAACCGTGTTTAAAGAACTTGCATTCAATTTAGAAAATAAGTGTGTAAGTCGCCCAGAAATTGAAAAAGAAGTTAAAAAAATCGCAAAAGACTTTAGTCTAGATACTCTGCTTTCAGAAATACCAACTGCTTTATCTGGTGGACAGATGCAAAAATTAGCAGTAGCAAGCAGTTTAATTTCTGGTGCTAAAATACTAATTTTTGACGAGTCACTTTCAATGCTAGACAGTATTACTAAACAAAAAACCCTGAAGTTAATCAAAGATTTAAATAAAGAACAAAAAATCACGGTAATTTTAATTACACATGACCCCGAAGTTTTGATAAACTCAGACAGAGTTCTTAAAATTGACAATCAAACTGCCGAAATTAAAAGTACCACTGACTATATTTCGGAACTACCTGATGAACTACTACCGCTTACTCTTCAATTTTATAAAAACGAAAGAAATCCAGAAATTAAGAGATACATATGGCAACAATTGCAAGAAATTTAAGTTTTAAATACGACAAACACGGTGAGCATAAACTAAATAATATCAATTTTAGTTTCAGTTCAACCAGTGAGTTTGTCGCAATAGTTGGCGAGACTGGAGCTGGCAAAACTACACTGCTTAAACATCTAAATGCACTGCTTAAACCAACTGGTGGCGAAATTGAGTTTGATAACTTTAAAATTAAAGCGAAGCGCCCAATTTTTTGTTCGCTTAATTTCTTAAGACAAAAACACGCCTTTCTTTTTCAGTTTCCAGAACATCAATTGTTTGCAGAAACTGTTGAAAAAGATGTTTGTTTTGGCCCCAAAAACTTTAAAAAAACTAAAAAACAAGCAAGTTCGCTTGCAAAAGCCGCACTTAAGTTAGTAGGATTAGACGAGTCTTTTTGGCAAACTTCTCCGTTTAAGTTGTCGGGTGGCGAGATGAGAAAGGCGGCTTTAGCCGGAGTTCTGGCGCTTAGCCCTGAAGTTATTCTTTTAGACGAACCAACTCGTGGACTTGACCTTGCGAGTGTTTTAAAAGTCCTTAAACTATTTAAAGACTGGCAGGCTAAAACTAACGGAACTGTGATATTAATCACGCATGACTTAGAAATTGCCTATAAATACGCAACCCGTGTTGTTTATCTTGAGTCTGGAAAGATTTTGGCTGACTTGCCAAAATCTGAGTTTTTTTCTTTAAACAACGATTTACCTAAACCAAAAATTTTTAAATTGATAAAAGATGTCAACAAACAATTTAATACTAATTGTTCTTTTGAGTTAAATCCAGATTTAACCGCATCTTTTAAAAAAGGTGAACTTAAATGAACGGGCAACAAATTTTTGGACAATATCAAAATAAAGGTTCTTTTTTAAATAAAACTAACCCTTTTGTTAAATTACTTTTAACTCTTGAGTTAATCGTGATTACTTTTTTGTTTCCGCTAACCGACAACATTTACTTAATATCTGGGTTAGTTGGCTTTGCTTTGTTTGCTTTGCTGATTTTAGCTATAGCGAAAGTTAATATCTTTAAAATTATCAAATCACTAACCGCAATTTTAACACTGCTGATATTAACCGTGTTGATAAAAGTTTTAACTTATTGGCCAGCGACAGGTGAAAAAGCAATATTTCTTGCAACTACTTTTTCACTTTCTTGGCTAAATTTGTTTTTAGTGGTTTTATTTATTGTACTTTTAGGGTTTGCAACCAAATATATTAAGATAAATTTAGTATTTTTACCGTTAGTTTTAGTATTTTCATTTGCCTTATTTTACTTTTTGCCAAATTATGGCTTTTATTCATTTAAAGTAGAATTGTTTAAAAAACCTTTATTTGAATCTTTGTTTTTAGTAATCAGAGTAATTTGCGTGCTGTTTTTAATGTCAGGTCTAACCACTACAACTTCTCCACTGGAACTGACCTATGCTTTAGAGAAATTATTTTACCCACTTAAGTTAATAGGCATAAAAATTCAAACCTTTACATTTGTTTTTTCTTTAACTATTCGTTTCATTCCCAGTCTAGGTAAGCAAGTTTACAAAATCACAGAGGCCCAAAAAGCCCGCGGTTTTGATTTAAAAAGTGCCAATATTTTTAGAAAAATTAAATTTATCGTCGCGATTTTAATCCCACTTTTTGTACATTCTTTCAAGGCTGCGTTTGAGTTGGCAGATGCCTTGGATGTTCGCGGCTTTGACTTAGACAAACCAAGAACAGAGGCTATTGGCTACAGATTAAAAGCACTAGATTGGGTTTTAATTTCTTTATTTTCACTATTGACAATTTCTGCTATCGTGCTTAGAATTTTGGGACTAGTATATGGAATTAAATTATAGATACGCACTAATTTTGGAGTATAGAGGAACCGCTTATTTCGGTTCACAACGCCAAAATACCCTGCCAACTGTTCAAAATGAAGTTGACAAGGCCTTAAAAAACATGACTCAAATTAAGGTCAAAACTCATTTTGCTTCCAGAACCGACAAAGGTGTTCACGCTGAGTTTCAGGTATGCCATTTTGACATGCCTGTTTTGCTTGACCTTGCTTATTTACCGCATAACTTAAATAAACGTTTACCTGAAGACATTAGAGTAGTTAAAGCGATTTTAGTTGATTTTAGTTTTCACTCAAGACACAACGCTGTTAAGAAAACTTATATTTACAAAATTGCTAAAAAACCAGTTAACGCTTTTAACTCAGAGTACTCAGTTTATTTTGGTAGTCTAAATATTAAAGATATGCAAGAAGTTGTGCCTCTTTTTATTGGCACTAAAGACTTTAGAGGTTTTGCTAAAACTGAGCCAAATGAAGATACAATTAAAACTGTACTTGATTTAAAAATTAAGGAAAACAAAGATTTTTACACTATCAAAATTACCGGAACTGGATTTTTAAGGTATATGGTCAGATCAATTGTCGGAGTGTTGGCCAGAGTTGGCAAAGGCGCATTTAGCCCTGAGTTGGTTCAAGAGATTTTTTTAAAAAAAGACCACACGCTTTGTGGTAAAACTGCACCCGCAAAAGGTCTACTTTTGAAAAAAATTTACTATCCACCAAAGTACTTTATAAAAAAATAATTTTCTTAATTTTTTTAATTGACCAATTTTTGGCTTTGTGGTAATATTATTAAGTAATGCGGGCGTGGCGGAACTGGCAGACGCGCTAGACTTAGGATCTAGTTCCCTCGGAGTGCAGGTTCAATTCCTGTCGCCCGCACCATTTATTTAAATAAATTCAAAAAAGTGTGCTTGTCACACTTTTTTATTTTAAAAAGGATTAAGATGACCAGATTAGACCGAGTTTTAGCAAATTTAAAATATGGTAGCCGCAAGGACTGCCAAACCTACATAAAAAAAGGCCTGGTTTCGGTCAACGGCATGGTTTGCACAAAAGTTGACAGAAAAATCAAAGAGACAGACCAAATAGTTTTTAATGATTCTGAGATTAAATATCTGCCCAGTTTTATTTTAATGTTAAATAAACCAGAGGGCTATATATCTTCAAATGTCTCTGGGCTTTATCCTTCTGTGCTTACTTTAGTAAAAGAACCGTATAGTCGTTATGATTTAAAAATAGCGGGAAGACTAGACGTTGATACCGCTGGTCTGCTTTTGATTACCAATGTTGGTGCGTATGTACACAAAATCGCGTCTCCAAATTCTAAGGTTGTCAAAACCTATTTGGCGGAACTTAAAAACCTGTGGACTGTCGCTGAAGCCAATCAGCTACTTAAACCCATGATTTTAAGAGACGGTGAAAACCAACAATACACAGCTAAAGCCTTAGAGGTTAGGTTAATTGACAACACACACGTGGAAATTAAAGTCGATATGGGTAAATACCATCAAGTTAAAAACATGGTGTTGTCTTGTGGAAATGAAGTGCTTAAGTTAACTAGAACTGCAGTTGGTGCTTTGACTTTACCTGCTGATTTGGAGTTAGGTGAATATCGCTTAGTGGAACTCACCGACATCATAGATTAAAAAAACACTTAACTTATCAAATTAATTTTGGTAAAATTAAGGTGTGAAGCAAGTTAATTTTAAGCATTTTTTAACTAAACAAAATTAAAAAAGGTAAAAAAATATGGACGAAAATCAATTAAATAGCGAAGAAGTAAAAGAAATAAACTCAGAATCTGCAACTAAAACAAAGCGAATTGGGGTAATTTTAAAGTACAGCAAACCATATACTTTAAAGAAACTAAAAAACTTACATCAGGTAAAAATTCTAAGAATATCTGAGAAACACGAAACTTGTTATCTTTACATGAACGAAAGTTTCTTTAAAAAATTTGTCTCAATTATGCGTTCAACTGGACATATTTGGGCAGAAAAATCAGAAATTTTTCAAGACCAACATCTAAACTTTGACACAGACGTTTTTGAGGAAGCTGACGAAGTTTGCGGAATGGATGTATCTGACATTGACTTGCAAAACATCGCAGAACTACAAGACCTTGAAAACCAGTTTACTTAATTTAAGATTTAAAAAAAGGGGGTTGAAATGAAAGATAAGAAAAAACAAATTTATTTTGTTTCGGCAATTGTAGCCGCTGTAGTTGTTTTAATAATTTTAATAACAACTTTAGCAGTTGTTTTAAAACCTAAAACAAACAAACCAATCAAGCAAAACAAAACTACTTACAAGATTCAGCATATTTTTCAAGGACTCGCTGGCGAGATTGAAGAAAAAATAGTTGAAGAAACTAAGGGTGCAGAAGTTGGCTCAAAAGTACAAATTACACAAGACAGCCGCAAGAAAGAATACGACAACGGTTTTGAAGTTGCAGACTTTGCGGAAGAGAAAAAAATAGAAGCAAATGGCTCTACTGTTTTTGAAATTAGATACGGTCGTAAATTATTTGAAGTTAACTTTGAAGTTAATTTCAATAACTCAACTTTTCCAGGCACTACATCTGGTACCCCTGAAACCCAAAGAATTAAGTTTGAAGCAAAAGCCCAAAAACCTGCAGATCCAGAAATAACTGCTCAAGGCAAAAAATACCGCTTTGTCCACTGGCAAGAAAAATCTCAAATGAATGGAGTTTACTCAAAACAAGCGCCGTTTGATTTTAGTAAACCTATAACTAAAAACATTACATTAGTTGCCTACTTTGAAGAACTTTTTTCAATTTCTTATCAAATTGAACTAGAAAAGGCAAACGGAGAGTTTGAAGAAAAAACTGAGACAAAACGCTGGTTTCAAGCAGGCGATGTGCATACTGTTAACTTCCAAAATCCAGATGAACGAGTATATGGCGAAGTTGTATACGATAAGAACTCGTTAACTGTTTCCCCTGAAAGCAGCCAAAACAAGGTAAAAATTACGGTAAAACGCAGACTGCACACAGTAACTTTAGAAGTTACTGGTGCTAACTTAAAATTACCTCAAAAACAAGTTAGACATGATGACAGAATTTGGGAAATTGATGTAACTAGTATTTACCAAGCAGGTTATTATATTAAAAATATTCAAATGGCTGCAAGAGACTACACTTTAGCCAGTCTACAGGCTGTGTTTATAACTCAAAATATAACTGCTGTTTTCTATTTAGCAAAGGACATTGCAGGCAAAGGCAAATACCCGCAGTCTTTGGTTTATCCTGATTTAAGCAAGTTAACCTTAATGGAAGCCTCAATTAGAAGAACACAATATCAAATTGGTAAAAAAAACCACAAACTAACTTTTAATCGTTACTTTTACCGCGATGAAGACGGAAATAAATATGAAAAGTTTGACGGAAATTTCTATAAGTTTGAGGAGGTTGAGTTTATCCAAATTCCTGGTAAAACTACTTTCTTTACCAAAAAAATCATAGACTTTGCACCCTACACTTTTACACTTAGAGAAAATCCTAAATCCATCACCTTTGAAAACTCATTTTTACACTCACTAACTAAAGACATTGCTTTAGTTTTGGGCTTTGAAGTTGGTGTACCTAGTTATAAAGACGCAGATAGATACTCAGTTAAGTCAGTCCTGAACTCAAATAATTTTGCTGCTTTGGCAAAAACTGCAACCCAATACGCAGTTGCTGTGTATGCTTCAAGCGCCTACAGGCAACTTGATGACAACATCGACTCACAACTGCCATATGGAGTTAGGCGAACTGATAAAATCACAAACTCAGGCTCACAAACTTGGTGGTTAACTAGTTCGGTTGAAAATAAAAACGATCAGTCTTACTATATAGACAAAGCAGGTATGTTGAGTCAAAAAAGACAAAACTATCTTTTTGGCTTAGTTTTATGCAAAGACTAAAATAACTATCTGATATTCAAAGTGTGTCAAGTCTTTATACTTGACGCACTTTTTGTTTTATGTTAAACTTATTTTGTATTTAAAACAAAAAAAGGAGTAAATTATGGCATTAAAAATTAGACTTCAAAGATTCGGTTCAACTAAACGCCCATTCTACCGTATTGTTGCTGCAGAAAGTCAAAGAGCACGTGATGGTAAGTTCCTTGAAATCATTGGTACTTACAACCCACTTTCTGGTGTAGTTGAAATTAAACAAGAAGTATACAACACTTGGATTTCAAAAGGTGCTAAACCAAGCGACACAGTTAAATCACTTTTAAAGAAACAAAAATAGTTAAAGACGGAGCTTCAAACCATGGTTTTAAATTTTGAGCAAATTCTAGCCAGCTTTGTCCGTCCTCTGTTAATCTATCCAGAAGCACTTGAAATTAAAGTATCTGAACAAGATGCTTTAGTTGATATTTCTATGTTAGTTCAAGAAGCAGATCTTGGCCGAATTATTGGCAAAGGTGGTAAAACCGCCGCTGCTCTTCGTCAACTTCTTTATTCAATTGCTACTAGAAACGGCAAAAAAGTAGCTCTGGAAATTAAAGCAAAGTAACTTAAACTTGTGTTTTTAATTGGCAAAGTAATTAAACCCTTTTCATACAAAGGTTGGATTAAAGTGGAAAATCTTTCGGATTTTCCACGTTTTTTAATGCACAAAATTGTCTATATTGAAAACAAACCTTATGAAATTCAAGAAAGTAGACCTGGAACTAAATGTTTACTGGTCAAACTAAAAGAAGTAAACTCAGAAGAAGAGGCTAAACAAATCACGCAAAAAGAAATTTACAGCAATGTAAGGCCTGAACTTAAAAATAGCGAGTTTGTTTGCGCTGATTTGCTTAGCAAAACAGTTTACTTTGAAGGGCAAGAAATTGGTAAAGTCAAAGAAGTTTACTTTTATCCAAATCAACAAGTTTTAAAAATTGAGAAGAGCGACCAAACTTACTTTCTGATGCCTTTTGTTAAACACTATATAGGTGCAGTTGATGAAAACAAAATTGTTGTTTTAAATTTAGGTGAAATGATATGAAGATAGACATCATTACTATTTTTAAAGAAGCCTATAGCAGTTTTTTAAATACATCTATTGTAAACAGAGCGATTCAAAGTAAACACTTAGAAGTTAATTTACATAACTTAAGAGAATACTCTTTACATAAAAACCAAAAAGTAGACGACACAGTATATGGCGGGTCTGTTGGTATGCTAATGTCTGTTGAACCGATACACCGTGCGATCTCTGCTTTAAAACAAAGCAAAAGCACTTGTGTTGTTGCGTTTTCTCCGCAAGGAAAACGTTTAAATCAAAGAGTTCTAGATGAACTTGCAAAAAAAGAGCACTTGATTTTACTACCTGGCCACTACGAAGGATACGATGCCAGAGCACTTAACTTCATTGACCTTGAGGTTTCTGTTGGCGATTTTGTATTAACTTCAGGAATCTTACCAAGTCAAATTTTAATAGATGGCCTAGTTAGGCTGATTCCAGGAGTTATCAATCAAGACTCGGTTAGCAAAGACACCTTTAAATATAACTCAATTTTGAAATACCCTGAATACACTAAACCAGCCATATACGATGGTCTTTCGGTACCAGATATACTGCTGAGCGGAAACCACCATAGGGTAGATGAATATAATTTTGAGCAAGCTGTTTTAAATACATTAAAGAAACGCCCAGACTTAATTAAAAACAAAGCATTTGACTTACAGACATATAAAAAAATCAAAGTAATCTTTGATAAAATAAAAGAACCTAAAAAATAAAGACCTGCATTTGTTATGCAGGTCTTTGCTTATAAATGGGTTAAAATAGCCTTGTTTGGATATTTTAACCGTGTTGTATTAGTCAGTAATATCAATTATACGGAGTGTATTCGTACGGCCGTGAGTTTGGGCCCAGCCAGAAGTTAAGATGATTGTCGCACCTTTTTTTAATCCAAAAGCCTTTGCTCCATCAATAGCTTTCGCGTCGTATTTTAAAAAGTCATTGACGTGATTGACAACTCGTGGGTATACCCCAAAGTTAAGTGCAAGTTCACACGCAGTTTTAAAGTTATCCGTTAAAGCAATAATAGGTACTTGTGGTCTGAACTTACAAATTCGGCGAGCAGTACCTCCGGTTTCAGTAAACGCCACAATTGCTTCAACTGAAGGCAGAGATATAGAAATCTGGGCAGCCGCGACTCCGATTGAGTCGTTGATAGTTTTTTCGCCACTTGGAATTAAGTTCTCTAGGTTTTGTTGATACGGAAAAATTTGTTCAATTTGGGTAGCAATTTGTACCATAGTTTGAACAGCTTCTACACCAAACTCTCCAACCGCAGTCTCACCACTTAGCATAATAGCGTCTGAGCCGTCTAAAATAGCGTTTGCAACATCAGATGCTTCTGCTCTAGTTGGACGCGGGTTTGAAATCATTGACTCAAGCATATGGGTAGCCGTAATTACCGGTTTGCCAAAGAAGTTAGCACGCTGAATCATTTTCTTTTGATAAATTGGAACTAAAGGAAAAGAAACTTCTACACCCAAATCTCCACGAGCAACTAAAATACCTGCGGCTTCTTGTAAGATCTCATCTAGATTTTGATACCCTTCTTCATTTTCAATTTTAGCGATTAACGGAATATTTGGGTTTGTGGTGTTTTTAACTAATTCCTTAACTGCCAAAATATCTTGTTTAGAGCGCACAAAAGAAAGTGCTATTAAATCTGCACCGTGTTCAATTGAAAACAAGATATCTTTTTTATCTTTTTCAGATAAAAATACTTGTTTAATTTTCGCACCAGGACAGTTGCATGACTTGTGGTTTTTCAAAAAACCAGAGTGATGAACAGTAGTTAAGATATCATTATTTTTATATTTTTCAACAACGTCAAAACGCATTTTTCCGTCATCAACTAAAATAAAGTCACCAACTTTTACACCTTTAAAAAGTTCAGGACAAGAAATGTGGAAACGTTCTGAGCTTCCCAAAACTGGTTCTTGTGTAATTAAAATCTTTTGTCCTTTTTTAACTTCAACCTTACCGTCTTCAAAGTTTCCAGTTCTAATTTCAGGACCCTTGGTGTCGGTCATAATTGCTAAATTGTAGTTT
The DNA here is from genome assembly GCA_963544825.1 of uncultured Acholeplasmataceae bacterium. Taxonomy (GTDB): domain Bacteria; phylum Bacillota_I; class Bacilli_A; order Acholeplasmatales; family Acholeplasmataceae; genus CALISC01. The sequence continues at coordinate 3,621 of CAUUGG010000002.1, read as the reverse complement.
AGTTTTGCTCTGACTGCTTTCAGAGTTTTAAAAGTATTCTCGTGCTCTGAATATTCACCGTGTGAGAAGTTAACACGGGCTACATTCATCCCAGCGTCAATTAAGGCTTGAATTTTTTCAGGGCTACGAGATGCCGGTCCGATTGTGCAAATAATTTTTGTTTTTCTAATCATTTTTCACCTGTTTCTAAAGTATATTATATACTTATTAACTGCAATAAACTATTTCATATCTCAAAAAAGCCAATAAATCTTAATAGCCGATTTACATATGAGCGGTTTGATTGTAAATATTTGAAGTAGCATCTTTAACATAATTGGGAGGATAGTTATATTTTCGCAAACATTCTTTAATTTTGACTCTCATTTTGGCTCGAGTTGTCTCTTTGCATTGCCAATCAACATCTGCATCTTCTATAACTTGGTTAAGTTCAACTGCAATTAGTTTTAAGGTCTCATCGTTTATTAGTTTTTTTACGTCTTTATCTTTTATCAAAGCGTCGTAAAAAGCACGTTCTCTTCTAGAAATTCCAAGATTTTCATGTTCTTTCTCGTATTCTAAAATTTCAGTAGCAAAATCAGTTAAACATGAAATAGTAAGTTCAAAGTCAGTTTTACTATCACGGTCGTTATATTTTTCTAAAATATTTCTGAATTTTTCAGAAAAATCTTGAGATTTTAAAAAATTACTTTCGCGGTATTCCGCAATTGCATTTTCAAATAATTTCTTAGCAATTTTTACAAATATAAAAGGTGGATTTTTTTCTCTAAGTTCATTGATTTTCTCAGGTGAAAGTAGTTCAAATATCTTTTTTTGATTTTCTTTTGTTGAACTAAGAACCTCAACGCTATCTCCTTTAATTGCTTCTACTAGTAATTTAGAAACATATTCGTTCATTTCACTATTTGAAACTATTTGAATATTTGTATTTAGTTTTAAAATATATTGTCTAATTGTCAAAAAATAAAAAATATCATTCCTCTCTTCATCTGAAACCATACCACTGCATATCTGATAAGCACTTTTAACTTTATTAGAAATATTTTTTAAAAAATTTTCTTCAGTTGTTTTGTTTAACAAAACAACTGCCGCCCCGTCTTGAACCGCTTTAAATCTTTTTACAGCATCTGTAGAGAAGAAAACCAATTTATCTACATCTTTAAATTGTTGGTTTAAAATATCAAGATTTGGTTTTAAGATATTTTGATAAACCGAGTCTAATAAAACCATGGTTAGACTTTCTCTATCTCTGTCTGTATACTCAAGCAAAGCATTATGTAAATCTTTTTGAAGACCAATGTAGTCAACGATTAGCCCATTTCTTTTACCTTGATATATTCTGTTTACACGTGCAATTGCTTGCATTAAGTTATGCGACTTTAATTTTTTAATAAAATACATAACATCTAGGTCTGGAACATCAAAACCAGTTAACCACATATCACACACTATCGCGATTTTATATTTAGAGTTGGTTTTTTTAAATTCAACACCTGCTGCGTTTCGCCAAGTACTATTTTGAAAAAGTTTGCGGTCTGCTTCTGAGTCTTTATTAGACTCGGTTGCCACTAAAATAATTTGTTCTTTTAATTCAGGTGAAATTTCTTCAGTTATTTTTAAATAAAGTTTTTTCGCCGCAGTTCTGGTTTGACAAATTACCATAGCCTTGCCGTTCAAAAAGTCTTTTCTATCTAGATAGTGTTTAACGATGTCTCTAGCAAACAGATCAATTAAATCATCGTCTTCCAAAATTCTTTTAATTTGAGACATTGCCAATTTAGATTTTTCAATAGAAAAACTATCTGCTTGTCCAGTAATTTCTAAATCGTTGTAGTAGTCATCTATTTCTTTTAGTTTGTCTTCATTTAAACTAGCGTGAGCACATCTAGACTCAACAGAAATTCCAACAGTAGAACCATCAATTACTGACTGCGTCATATCATATATATCTATGATTTCACCAAAAATATCAGCAGTTCTTTTGTCTTTTGTGGAAATCGGTGTACCTGTAAAGCCAAGAAATGTAGCGTTTGGCAAAGCATCTCTGATATATTTTTCAACACCGTATTTAAACTCTGCGATAATTTCGTTAATTTCTTTTTTTCTCTTAAGCAGTGCGTTTTCGTAAATTCCGTAATGTCCACGGTGTGCCTCGTCTGTCATTACAAAAATGTTGGTTCTTTCGTTTTTTGGCAAATCATCTTTGTCAAACTTACCAACGGTTGCAAAAATTATGCCACCTTGTTTTAGTTTTCCTAATTTCTTGACTAAATCTTTTCTTGATTTAGCTATTTTGGGTTCAGTTCCAAGATAGTCTTTTGCACACGAAAAAGTTTTAGAAAGTTGAGCATCTAAGTCTATTCTGTCAGTTAACACAACAATAGTTGGAACCTCAAGCCTTGGTTCTTTTAAAAGTCTGTGGGCAAGCATTAGCATTGTAAAAGATTTACCTGAACCCTGAGTATGCCAAATTATGCCGGCTTTACCATCTCCTTCTGGTTTTTTTGCCTTTAAAACAGATTCAAAGGCTCTTTTTACCCCAAAATACTGGTGATACTGAGCCATAATCTTGTTGCGCTGGTCGTTTTCATCATGCATGAAAAAAATGTTATATTTAATAAAATCAAGCAGTTTATGAGTTTCAAAAAGCCCTTCGATTAAGGTTTCTATTTTTCTTGTGTATTTGTCGTCATAACCATTTTCACCATTTACGCTTTTCCATTCGTTAAATCTAGAGAAGCTAGAAGTCAAGGTGCCGATTTTTGCAGTTGTTCCATCTGAAATTACTAAAAAAGCATTGTAGTTAAAAAGAGTCGGTATATCAAATCTATAGCCATCTGAGTTTGTGTTTTGTCCGAGTTGTCTAAAGGCATACGCAAGATCTGTTTTTTGGCCATTTGGGTCAAATGATTTTAATTCCATTACAATTAGTGGCAACCCATTTATGTAAATAATTACGTCAGGTTTTCGTACGTTGTTGTATTCTTTGAATTTAACTTGTCTGCAAACTTGGAAAACATTGTTTTCGGGATTTTTAAAATCAATAAAACTAATCAAAGGGTTTATCTTGCTATCTTTTGAGTCAACGGTTATGCCGTTGATAAGGTATTTATGGAAGATAAAATTTCTTTCAATTAAATCAGGATTTTCAAGGCTAGTAAGTTTATTTATCGCTTGTTCTAATATATCATTACTAATAGTTTTATTGGTATTAATTTTTTTAAGGCAACGCAATAATAAGTCGCGATTGATAAACTCATTTAGGTCCCTATTTTCTAACCATTCGTTATTTTGTTTGTCGATAAACTCATACCCTTTCTCTTCAAGTAGAGAAATTATTACATCTTCAATATTTTCTTCGTTTATCATAATTAACTCCTTAACAATATAACAAAAATTTATAAAGTTTGTAAAACTTGCTTGTTAGGCGAAAAAAGCAGGTTTATATGTATTTTTTTTTAATATTATTATTTTATAAACTTATGAATAAAACACACATATATAGTTTACTATACACTTTTTTGAAAAACAATAGTTTTTTAAGTGTACCGCAGCAATATTTTGCTTAATTATTTCATTCACTTAATTAACACTATCGGAAGTGTTGATGATTTGATTGAA
>CAUUGG010000001.1:0-150571 GCA_963544825.1 uncultured Acholeplasmataceae bacterium | reverse complement strand
TTAAACTATCAATTTAATGTGCCACAGTACGAGGTTCAACAACACATAGTTAACATTATTTCAATTCTTCAGCTAAAATCTTTTTAACTTTTTCTTCTAATTCATTTCCCTCCTTTATTAATTTTAATAGTTCTTCAGTATTTATTTTAAGTTCATTTTGAATTTCTTCTAAAGACATATTATTAGAATCATCAACACCGACATATCTTCCTGGATTAAGTGAAAAATCTTTTTCTTTAATTTCGCCATAAGTTGCAATTTTTGAAAAACCTAGAATGTCTGACGCTTTGCCATCTCTAAAATCTTTAACCGTATTAACAATTTTATCAATATCTGCTTTTTTAAGAATTCTAATTTTTCTAGAAATTAAAGTTCCAAGTTCATCTGCATTAACAAATAAAATACCTGTGGACGTTTTTGCTTTGTTTAAAACCCAGCATTGAACAGAGATAGTGACATTTGAAAATAATTTATTTGGCAAAGCAATAATTGCTTCAACAATACCAGCGTCTATCATCGCTTTTCTGATTTTATAATCTGCGCTATTGCTGTTGCCACTAGTAGTAGCACCATTTGGCATTAGAATTGCAGCCTTACCGTTTGAATTTAGTTTACTGAACATCAACGAAAGCCAGGCATAGTTTGCGTTTTTTTCGTCAGGTTTGCCAAAAACCCATCTTGAATCTCCTTCAAGCGATGGTTTCCAATATTCACCTAAGTTATAAGGCGGGTTGGCGATAATAAAGTCAGCCTTAAGTGATTTATGTAAATCATCGGTAAAAGAATCTCCATTTCTTTCACCCAAATTACCTTCTAGTCCGCGAATTGCTAAATTCATTTTTGCCATTTTCCAAGTTCCTGGGTTAGACTCTTGGCCATAAATCGAAATACTGTCAACGTTTCTGTGATGTTCTTTTACAAACTTAGAACATTGGACAAACATTCCGCCAGAACCGCAACATGGATCGTATACTCTGCCTTTATAAGGCTCAAGAATGTCTACCATTAGTTCAACTAAAGATTGTGGCGTGAAAAATTCGCCTCCTTTAGTTGGAATGTGTTTAGCAAATGCACCGATATAGTACTCATAAACCTGGCCAAAAAAATCACCATCTGCTTCTTCCATATTTAGATTGCTGGAAAAAAAGTCAACCAATTCACCAAGCACGCTTTTATCTAAATCGCTTTTTGAATAAGTTTTTGGCAATATTCCTCTTAACTGTTTATTACCTTTTTCAATCAATATGAATGCATTGTCGATAATTTGACCTAAATCTTCTTGTTTTGAATGTTTAGCGATTTCTTTCCATAAGGCCTCTTTTGGAACGATAAAAACGTGGTCTTCTATGTAGTAGTCTTCATCATTTTCATTACCAGATTTTGCTAATTCTTTGTATTTTGCTGTGTATTTATCGCTGACATATTTTAGAAAAACTAAACCCAAAATTATATTTTTATAGTCTGTTGGGTCGCATTTATCTCTTAATTTTTTTGCTGCACCCCATAATATATCTTCATTTATTAGTTGCGACATTCAAAGCCTCCTTTTTATATTAAAATTTATTTTATTACAATTAGTTATATTATCTCTATGAATTTAGTTATACAAATTCTAATTTCCTATTGTACAGTAAATGAGCTACACTACACCTTTTAATATAACTTAAATTTACGTTATTTTTTAAATAACTCCGTGTTGTCTTAAGATAATAGAAACAAAAGCAGCGATAAAAGAAAAGACCATTCCAAAGAGCAAAATCCAAATTAGCGCTCTTCCTTTAATAGGTTGCTCAGGGGTTGTATTAGAGACCTCTGGTTCTTCTTCTTTGTTCTTTTTTATCATTACTTTCTTCTTTTTATCTTTTGCTTTTTCGGGTTCATCTTTAGTGTTTTCTAGTTTTTCTTCTTTAAGCATTACATTCACCTCGTGTACCTTTTCATTTTACCTTATTTTAATGTTCAAATCGAAAAACCACATTTTTATTCAGATTTATACAAATTTTCTTTAATTTTGCCTGCTAACAAAAAAAGTTTTAAAAGTTGCTTATGTGCCTACACTTGTAAAAGTCGTCAACACCTTGTTACATGTTTATATATGTATGATAGTGTTGTGCAATAAGATAAGTATTGTCGCGGAAATAGCCAGGTCTTAGTGTGGTATAATTTTCCTAACAGTTAAATAAAAAAAAGGAGCAAACAAATGCACAATAAACAACCGAAAGTAAGTGTTTTTGCTCTAGGCGGACTCGGCGAAATTGGTAAAAACTGCTACTGCATAGAGTATCAAAACCAAATTTTTATCATTGACTGTGGTGTGTCTTTTACAGATGAAACTCTGCCAGGTATTGACTACGTCGTTCCTGGTTTTAAATATTTATCTGAAAATCAAGACAAAATAGTTGGACTTTTTATCACACATGGACATGAGGACCATATAGGTGGGATTCCTTATCTTTTACAATACGTTAAAATCCCAGTAATTTACGCCTCTAAAATGGCTTATGACCTAATTGAGAAAAAAATCGGCGATAAATGTAAAAAACTCACTAAGTTGATGCTATACACTCCAGATACCGTATTAAATTACGGAGATATTTCGCTTTCTTTTATCAGGGTTTCTCACTCTATTCCAGATGCTTTTGGAATTCGCGTCAAAACACCACTGGGCTCAATTTTTGAAACTGGTGACTTTAAAATAGACATGACTCCAGTTGGTCCACACGCGGAATATGAAAAACTAGTTGAAATGGCCAACGATGGCTGTCTGCTTTTAATGCCTGACTCAACAAATGCAGAGCGCACTGATATGGTGCCTTCTGAAAAAGCAATTGGCCGCTCAATTTCTGAAATTTTTTCAGGAATCCAGGGCAGAATAATCATCGCAACCTTCGCTTCAAACGTCTACAGAATTAAACAAATTATTGACGCTTCTTTTCAAAATAACCGAAAAATTTTAATTTTTGGCCATTCTATGGAAAACATTGTCGAAGTTTCTCGCAAAAACAAGTTCATAGACATCCCAGATGCTTTCTTTTTAGACCCTGAGAAAGTCAACGACACAGACGACTCTAAAATGACCATACTTTGTACAGGTTCGCAAGGCGAGCCGATGGCTGTGCTTGCGCGCATTGCGAGCGGTCAACATAAAAAAATCAAAGCCAGAGCCGGCGATACCGTAATTTTTTCCTCATCTCCAATACCTGGCAACTTTCAGTCTGTCAATAACTTAATCAATCAATTTAATAAACTAGGCGTGAACGTTATTTCACACGGCGCACTTTACGAAACTCACGCTTCTGGACACGCTGAGCAAAATGGACTTAAGTTAATGATCAATTTATGTAGGCCAAAATACTTAATGCCAATTCACGGAGAGCATAGAATGCAAGTGATTCACTGTGGACTTGGTGTGGAAGTTGGGATGCCTGAAGAGCATACTTTTGCGTTGGCAAACGGAGACGTCCTTGAGTTTACCAACTCTGGCGCTGAGGTAAAAAAAGCCAAAGTTGACGCAACCCCACTTTTAATTGAAGGCAATTCTGCTGCTCTTTTTTCAGATGAACTAATCGCAGAACGCCACACTATCTCTGCAGACGGCGTGTTCGTGCTGTTTGTCCCGCTAAACTCAGAAAATAAACTAAACGGAGACGTACTAACAGCAACTCGTGGCTTTATGTCGGTTTACGAAAACGAAAAAACAATTAAGACAATTGCCCAAAAAGCCACAGACTACCTAAATACTTTTTCAGCAGAAGACAAAGAAACGGCAACCAAAGCGTTGACTGAAATCACTCAAGAAATCATTCAAAACGCGTTTGCCCGAGTACCACAAGTTTTTGTTGAGTATTTAGTTGCAGACTAATTTTTTAATTTACTTAATTAAATGACAAAACAAGTTAATAATTTTTTTAAATCACCAAAAGTAAAGGCTTCGCTTGAGTTTTTCACCAAGTCTTACGCCCGCATGTTTTTACTTATCTACTTGGTTTTTTCAATAATCGGTGCTTTGGCGCTTAAAATGCCAATTGCTTCTAAAACCCCACTTAAGTTTGTGGACACTTTGCTGCTTTCTGTATCTGCCATGTCTACAACTGGACTTAGTTCTATAAACTTTGCAGACTTGACCTTATTTGGTCAAGTTGTCTTGATTTTAATCATGGAGTTTGGTGGTATGGGGATATACATGCTATTTGCTTTGTTTTTGACAAACTCTGGCAGCAAAATCGGAGTTGAGCAAAGAGTGTTTCTAGCAAACGAGCAAAACCTACCTTCACTTAGAGGAGTAATTCGCACCACTAAAAAAGTTTTCTACACTCTTGTTTTAATTCAGTTAATTGGCGTTATTTTTTGTACTTCCTATATTTACTTTGTGATGCCTGAGTTTCAAGAAATTAGTTTCACGAAAGCGCTTTTTTACGGTGTATTTCTCTCAGTTTCTCTGTTCATGAACGCAGGGTTTGTACCGCTTCCGGTAGACTTTCCGACTTTGCTTGCAAACGGACACATTGTGTTTTTCATAGGCTGTGCGTTTTTGATATTTTTAGGAGGTCTGGGCTACATTCCTTTGATTTCTTTAGCCGACTACATTAAAGCAAAAGTCAAAAAAACTGACTTTAGGTTTTCAAAAATCGCCAAAATCTTGTTTTTTGCGCACGTTTTACTTTGGATTTTTGGCTTTGTCGTTTTAACTTCCCTTGAGTTTAACTCACCAGCTCTCGCAAAACTAAATGGCCCGCAAAGACTAACTGCGACTTTCTTTACCTCGATTTCTGCGCGTTCTGCTGGCTTTAGCGTGATACCTCAGGCTAGTCTAGCCAGAGAAGGCAGCATTATTGTAATGATTATTTTAATGTTTATCGGAGCCTCTCCAAACTCAGCTGGTGGTGGTGTTAGAACCACTACTGTTGTCTTAATAATTGCTGCGATTTTTAGCCACATCAAAGCAGAGTCTCAAACTAAGTTAGGCAAAAAACTAGCATTTAAAGAAGAGACTGTCAAAAAAGCCTTTATTGTCGCAACAGCCGTTGCATTAGTGTTAATTATTTCTATTTTTGTGGTGGCTGTGGCTGAGCAAAATTACTTTGAAAGTCAACTTCAAATCGCAAAAGCCTCTGCACTTAAAGGTGAGCACTTCCAAGAACCACTTACTTTTAGTTTAAAAGACATAGTCTTTGAGTTAGTCTCAGCATTTGGTTTAGTTGGATATTCTCGTGGCCTGACTTTTGGCACTAAACTTTTGATTACAAAATGGGCTATTATCTTTATGATGTTTTTTGGCCGTGTCGGCCCGATTACCTTCCTGCGTGCGTTTTCTTTTAAACAAAAAGTCACTCAAACCTACAAAATTAGCGAAATTGACTTAATTATTAGTTAAAATAAATTAGAGGATTAGTTATGGGAATTTTTTCAAAAATATTTGCAAAACTTAAAAAAAATAAACCACAACAACTTAGCTTTAGCAGTCAAGTTAGCTCAGTTTCTGGGCTTGCCGATATTTTTTTAAACTTAGAAAACTTAACTTATCCTGATTTTATTGAACAACTTGAAGAAGTTTTAATAATGGCAGATTTTGGTGTGCAAACTACTTTAAAAGTACTAGAAACTTTTCAAAAAAGTGTAACTCACAAAAACTTTTTAAAAATTGATGAAACTAAAGAAAAACTACTAGAAGCAATTTATTCAGTTTACAAAAATCAAAGTGTAGATGCGGACAATTCTTTAGCTAAAGAAAACCCGCTGACTGCCTATATGTTTGTCGGAGTTAACGGCTCTGGCAAAACAACAACCATCGCAAAACTTGCTGCTAGATTAAAAAAACAAGGCGAAAAAGTACTATTGATTGCTGCCGATACCTTTAGAGCAGGTGCAGTTGACCAATTAGTTGAATGGGGAAAACGCCTACACATAGATGTATTTTCAAACCCCAACACTAAAGACGCTGGCTCAGTTTGCTTTGACGGTCTTGAAAAAGCAATTAAAGAAGAATATAGCTATTGCTTAATTGACACTGCAGGGCGTCTGCAAAACAAACAAAACTTAATGGCCGAACTTGCCAAAATAAAAAAGATAGTTGTCAAAAAACTAGGCAAAGAACTAAGCGAAACTATTTTGGTAGTAGACGCAAACCTGGGTCAAAACTCATTTGAGCAGGCGAAGTCTTTTAAAGAAATCACCGATATTTCGGCGCTGGCTTTGACTAAAATGGATGGAACTGCCAAGGGTGGTATCATTTTTAGAATTAAAAGTGAACTTGGAATTCCAACTAAACTAATTGGAGTTGGCGAAAAGGAAAACGATCTTTTAGACTTTGAACTTAAGCGCTATATGTCCGTTGTTTTTCAGGAACTTTTTTAAATGAAACCGCTTGCTAGTAAAGAACACTTAATTTCGCTTTACTTAACTTACTCACCTCTGCTTACCAAAACTCAGGCAGATTACTTTCATGCACATTACTTTTTAGACCATTCGCTCGCAGAAATTGCAGAAAACGAAGGCGTTTCTAGGAATGCTATTTTTCTTTCGCTTAAACAAACTGAACGCAAGTTAGTTGATTTTGAAATTAAGTTGAAATTAGTTAAAAAGACTGAAAATCTACACAAAATAATTAAGAATATATCAGATAAATATCAAATTCCATTAAAAGAGTTTGAAGATATTGAAGGAGTTTGATTATGTTTTTTTAAAAAAAATTATATACTAAAATTAAAATTCGTTGGAAAAATAGAAAAATCCGCTATTTAAAATATTGTGAGCTAGCAAAAAATAAGAAATTAAGAGGATTCTTTGGTTGGAAATTCAATAAACTTACGCCAGAAGAAAGAAAATTAGTGTATGAGTTTGATGGCGGTGAATGGTGGGACGAATAATTTTGAGGATTAGTTATGTCACTTGCAGATAAAATACAAATGGCCCTACGTAAAGTAACTGGCACTGCCAAGTTATATGAGGGTGATATTGAAAAAATGATGAAAGAAATTAGGCTTTCTTTATTGGAAGCCGACGTTTCTTATGCAGTTGTAAAGAAATTAAGTACTGCAATTAAAGAAAAAGCACTTGGTCAAAAAATCTTAAAAGGTCTAAATCCAGGTGAGCAAGTTGTAAAAGTTGTTAAAGATGAGCTGACTGAAATAATGGGTGCAAACCCGCGTCTACTTGAGTTTACCGCCAACCCTACTTTGATAATGCTAGCAGGTCTGCAAGGTTCTGGTAAAACCACAACTTGTGCTAAAATTGCTAACTTAGTTAAAACTAGAGAAGGCAAAAACCCACTCTTAGTAGCCTGTGATATCTACAGACCCGCTGCCATTGAACAACTTAAAACACTAGGCTCTTCAATTGGCGTTAAAGTATTTGAAAAAGGCTTAGCTGGCCCACTTTCAACAATTAAAGAAGCACTTACTTACGCAAAAGAAAACCTGCATGATGTGGTAATTATTGATACAGCGGGCCGTCTGCAAATTGACGACGTGCTAATGCATGAACTAAAGTCAATTCAAAGTAATTTCAAAATTAACGAAACCATATTAACACTAGACTCAATGGCCGGCCAAGAGGCTGCAAACGTTGCTAAAACCTTCATGGAAAATATTTTTGTCCAAGGTGTAGTTTTGACTAAAATTGACGGAGACTCAAGAGGCGGTGCTGTGCTTTCAGTTAAAGCCGAGTCTGGTGTGCCTATCATGTTTCAAACTTTTGGCGAAAAAATTGACGATATTGAGGTATTTCACCCAGAACGAATTGCTAACCGTATTCTTGGCATGGGCGATTTGCTTACCTTAATTGAGAAAGCCGAAGAAAGTTTTGAAGAAAAAGAGTCAAAGAAACTAATTGATAAAATTAAAAACAACACTTTTGACTACAACGACCTACTTAAACAATTTAAGTCTATGAAAAAAATGGGATCAATCGCCAAAATTTTTTCATTTATCCCAGGGCTTTCGCAAATCAAAAAAGCCTTGAGCGAAATAGACGATGCTACTTTTTATAAATACGAACACATCATTCAGTCAATGACTAAGCAAGAGCGTAAAGACCCAGATTTGATAGCCTACTCAGATACTCGTCGTATGCGAATAGCCAAGGGTTGCGGGATGCCAACTCGCGAAGTTCGCAAATTAGAGCAGGCTTTTTCAAAGCAAAAACAAATGATGAGACAAATTTTTGCCAATAACTTAGACTTAGATTTAAACGAACCACCAAAAGAAGATGAACTTGCTAAAATGTTTGAAGAACTACAAAGCAAACTACTAAACGGCCAAAGCCAAGGGCAGACAAAAAAAGGTAAGGGCAAAAACAAACAAAGAAGGTGGTTTTAAATCACCATGTCTAGACTAATTTTAGTAGACGGAAACTCACTTATCTTTAGAGCCTACCACGCAACTGCGTATACTGGCGAGATTTTAAGAACTTCTAAAGGCGTACCTACCAATGCCTTGCTTGCGTTTATCAATATGTTTAAAAAAATTCTTGCCAAAAAACCCACACACATCGCAGTTACCTTTGACTTAAAAGAGCCAACTTTTAGACACAAAGTATACGCAGACTACAAAGCAGGTAGAAAAGCCGGAGACCCTGAACTTTTTGTACAGTTTGACTCAATTAAAAGATATCTTGCTCTGCAAGGTGTTGCTTGCCTTGAAAAATCTGGATACGAGTCTGACGATATAATTGGCTCAATTTCTAAAAACTCACCTGAAATTGACGAAGTTATAATTTATTCGTCTGACCGCGACTTGCTTCAACTGGTTGACAAAAAGACAACCGTTGCTTTAATTAAAAAAGGGATGGGAGAAATTATTGAGTATACTCCTGAAGTTATATTTACAGAATATGGTCTTGAACCCCTTCAGTTAATTGACCTAAAAGCACTGCAAGGAGATACTTCTGACAACATCAAAGGAGTTGCTGGAATTGGGAAAGTCACTGCACTTAAACTAATTCAAACATACTGCTCTGTTACAAATTTATACGCGCACATTTCTGAGTTAAAAGGAGCGCAAAAAACTAAGTTAGAAAACGGCAAAGCAGATGCTGAGCTTTCTTATTTTCTTGGAAAAATTTACACAGATAAGTTATTTTCAGTGGAAGTAACTCAAAAACAACCAGCAGACGAAGCAGGCTTGCAAAACTTTTTTCGTGAGTTTGAGTTAAATCAACTCTACAGAGAAAAAGGAGTTTCAAACAACACAAGCACTTTTATTCAAAGTTTTCAGTATGCAACTGAAGAAAAAGAAATCGCTGAGTTTTTAAAAACACCATCTGCCTTGTTTGCTGAGTACACAGATAAAGACGAACTAATTCACCTGGTTTTATTTAACAAAACCAATTACTTGTTTTTAAAAAAAGAACATGCGTTTTCTAGTCCTGCGTTTTTAGCCTTTTTAAAAAGCGAAACTAAAGCAGTTATTTTTAATGTAAAAAGATTTATCAAGGTTTTACTTAAAAATCAAATTGAGTTTAATTTTGCTAAGTTTGACTGCGCACTTTTACTTGCCTACTGCAAGGACGCAGAAAGTGGCACACAATACTTTAATTTTCTTGCAAACAATGAGTTTGATGATTTAATTGAAGTGCCAAAAGCCTATGAAACCAAGTCTAACTCAAACCTTGACTTAAACACTCTTAGTAAAAAAGTTAAGTTAACCGATTTAGCCTTTACTAAGTTACAAACTGAACTTAAAGACACAAAAAGATATGAACTATACCACTCTATTGAACTTCCTCTTTCTTTGGTTCTCGCAAAAATGGAAAACACAGGGGTACTCATAGACACTGCTTACTTAAAAGAACTTAAAGCAGAGTTTGAAGTTAAGTTAGTGGAACTAAAAGCAGAAATTAACCGACTTGCAGGATACGATTTAAACCCACTTAGTCCAAAACAAATTGCTAAATTGTTATATGAAGACCTTGGACTAAAGCAAACTAAAAAAACTGCAAAAGGAGCGGCTTCTACAGACTCAGAAACTTTGGCTGAATACTCAGAGGTTTACCCTATTGTAAAACTTATTTTAGAGTACCGAATTTACGCCAAAATCTTGCAAACTTACGCAGTTGGTCTGCTTGAATCTGTAGATACCGAAAATATTGTGCACACAACTTATAATCAAACTCAAACTGCAACAGGACGACTTAGTTCCTTTAATCCAAACTTGCAAAATATCCCTACGCACTCAGAACTCGGAAGTAAAATCAAAAATGCTTTTGCTGCGAGAACTGGTTTTTCATTTCTTTCACTAGACTACTCACAAATTGAACTTAGAGTTTTAGCCACAATTTCTAAAGACAAGAATATGCTTTCAGACTTTTCTTTAAACAAAGACATCCACACAGCGACAGCGATGCGTATTTTTAACACCAAAGAAGTAGACAAAGAACAAAGACATAAAGCCAAAGCAATTAACTTTGGACTGATTTATGGAATGTCTGCCTATGGTCTTAGCAAAGCACTTTCTTTAGACATTAAAACAGCAGATCAGTACATTAAAACTTACTTTGCTGCCTACCCTGAAGTCTTGCCTTTGCAATATAAGCAAATTCAAGACACTAAAACTAATGGATTTACCGAAACTTTATTTGGACGTAGACGTTATTTAGATCCAGAAACTCTTTATTTTCGCCGTAACCCGAAACTTTTTGAAAGACTTGCTGTAAACTCACCAATTCAAGGAACTGCTGCCGATATTTTGAAAATTTCTATGCTAAAAATCAGTAAGTTTTTAAAAGAGCAGCAAGCCGAAAGCAGAATGCTCATGCAAATTCATGATGAGTTGATTTTTGAAATTAAAGAAGGAGAAGAACATTTAATTCCTGAAATTAAAAAAATCATGACTGATTTTGATTTAAATGTTCCGCTACTTGTTAGCGAAAGCAGCGCAAAACGCTGGATAGAGGTGTAAATTGCCTGAACTTCCTGAAGTTGAAAACGTCCGAAAATACTTAAGTCAATCTATAGTTGGCAAAAAAATTGAGACTATAGATAATTTTTCTAATGAAAAAATTATTTCCAACGACGTTATATCACAAATCCTAAACACCACAATTAAATATGTTCGTAGACGCGCAAAATACTTATTTTTAGACTTAGATAACAACATGACTTTAATTTCTCATCTAAGAATGGAAGGCAGATATTACTTAAACTCACAAATCAACCCCCATACCAGAGTCCGTTTTTACTTTGAAGGCAAAGAAACTCTGGATTTTGTAGATAGACGAAAATTTGGTAACTTTGTTTTAGTTAAAACAGATTCAATTGGCGACTATCTTTCTGATAAAGTTGGAAAAGAACCTTTTGACTTAACTGCCGATGAGTTGGTTTTAAAAGCCAAGCACAAAAGCAGTTTAGTAAAGGCTTTTTTGCTTGACCAACACAACATCGCCGGTCTTGGCAATATTTACGTTGACGAGGTTTTGTTTGCAAGTAAAATCCTGCCAACCAGAACAATAGATACATTAACTAAAGCAGACTTTGAAAAAATTCTAGAAAACTCAAAAATAATTTTAAAAAAAGCAGTAGAACTAGGTGGTTCTACTATTTCTAGTTTTGAAATTGCTGAAGGTTTAAACGGTAGTTTTCAAAATTATTTAAAAGTACACACTAGAGCGGGGAAACTTTGTTTGGTTTGTGGTACTGAAATTAAGAAAATCAAAGTTGCAGGAAGAGGCAGTTATGTCTGCGAAGTTTGCCAAAAGTAAGTTAATTGCAATTACCGGCAATATTTGCTCTGGCAAAACTGAGTTTTTATCTTTACTTAAAAAACAAGGACATGAAACTATATCTACTGACAAAATAGTAGACACACTTTGGCAAGATAAAAACAACTTGGCAAAAATTGCCGAAACTTTTTCGTTGACGCTGTCACCTGAACTTAAAGAAACTGTTAAGAAACTAGTTTTTAGTCAACCAAAAAAACTAAAGCAACTGGAAGATATTTTTTTCCCGCAAGTTTTTGCAAAACTAAAAGAAGTTCAAGTAAATTCAAAAAATGCATACATTTTTGTTGAAGTTCCTTTGCTTTTTGAACGAAATTTACGCGATAAATTTGACTTTGTAGTACTAGTATATGCTGATTTAGAAACGTCTAAAAACAGATTTTTAGCCACCCGAAAAAACAGCGAAAAAGAGTTTTTTTCTATCTTAAAACACCAGATAATTAACGATGAGAAATTGCTTTTTGCAGATTATGTAGTATATAATAATCATATGAATTTAAGTTTAGAAAACGAAGTTTCTGCTCTATTTTCAGTCTTAAAAATGCATTATGGCAACTAAAATCACAGTTTATAAAAAATCACAATTAACAGCAGAACAAGTAAAAGTTTTAACTTATCTATACTTGCCAATTTTGGGGAAAAAAGCCTATTCGCTTTATCTTTCCTTTGTGCAATTGGTGAATTTTTCTGTGGGCAAATCTTTGGATTTTGACCACAATTTTTTTGTAAATTTACTAAATATTTCACCCCAAAAACTTACCGAAACTAGGCGCAAACTAGAGGCAATCGGACTAATTGACACTTTTGAAAATCAAGACAACTTAGTTTTAATTTTAAATAATCCACTTACTGCCAACTCTTTTTTTGGAAACCCTAACTTGCATGTTTTACTACAAAAAAATATTCCAAGTTTAGAAACCTATAACTCAATTAAACAAATATTTCATACTAATTCATTCATTTCAAAAAACTACACTAATATAACTGAGACTAACTTAGTCAAAACCTTTGGAGCGTTCGATCCTAAAAAAGTAGCAGTAGCCGAAAGCTACGGAATTGACAAAACAAGAGTTCCTGAGTTTATATCTGAGTTTGATTTTGTTGAGTTCACTGGTTTTTTAACTAAATCAAAAGTCCCTTTTTCTGGTAATGAACTTGAAAACGAAAGTTATAAATCACGACTTATTTCTTTGGCTTTAAATTTTTCATTAAAAGAAAAAGAACTTGCAGAAATTTTTATAGCCAATATTAAAGACAAAAAAGCACCAAATATTGATGCTTTAAAAGTTGCAATTTCAACATATCGTTTTAGTCAAAAAACTAAAGAAGATAGTGCTTCAGAAATTACTAAATGGTTGAGTTCAATTGATGTAAAATCGCTTGTTGAAGCGATTAAACAACAAACTAAAGTCACTAAAATTGATGCAAAAGATTTTGTTCAACTGATTGACTTTATAGAAAAACACAAAGAAAATGTCAACCTTGGTGTGCTAAATATGTTAATTTTGCATTCTTGCAAATACCAACAAAAAGAATTCGCAGATCGTCTACCTACAAATACTTTTTTAGAAAAGGCTTTAAACATTTGGATAATCGACTATAAAGTAAAAACCACGAAAGACGCAGTTTTGCTTTCACAAAAATTAGCCGAAAGATTAATTTCAAATACTGCTCCTAAAACTAGAAAAACAAATTCAACCAACAGTAGTTTTTCGCCTAGTTGGGCAGATAAACTAGTAGAAGGGTTTTAATTATGCAAGCCGAAATTAAAGCAATATTAAAAAAATATCCAAACCTTAAAATTGACCTAAACACTTTAGATAAACAAACAATTTTATTTTATATTAACTATTACTTAAGTCAAAACAAACCTGCTGAACTTTATAGAGATAAAAACAACGCACTTAAAATCAGACCAATTGAAAAAGTAGCATCTGCTTCTATTGCTGGTAAGTTTATACAACCAGACGCTGAACTTAGTGGTTTTCAAGAAAAAATGCCTGGCCAAAAAAATGCTAAATTTTATGCAGACCGAGTAATTTCAGAAATTACTGCTGAACACACTCCCCTTGGTTTTATGTTAACCGGTCAAAACGCAGTTGGCAAAACTTTTTTACTTAGAGCACTAGCCACTGCTTTGCGCCGCAAAAACACCGAAGTTCTGCATGTTTTTCCAATAGACTTATTTACTTATGCTAATCCAGTTGAACCAAACAACCGTAAATACCTAGAGTTATTTAAAAACACACCTGTTTTAATTCTTGACGATATTGGTACCGAACAAGGTGCAGACTGGTTGTACAAATCTGTTTTAGTGCCGATTTTAGAGCACCGTTTAAACTATAGTCTCACGACGATTTTTTCATCTAATTTTAACTTAAAAGAATACTATAAAAAAATTAGTGAAAAAACTGGCGATGTACAACTTGCTCTACAAATTTGCAGTAAGATAAAAATACTTACTGGTAAAAACATTGTTGAAATCGCTTAACCTATATAAGGAGTTTACAAATGAAAATAGAATTAACTTTTCCGAACAAAGACAAAAAAGAGTATGCTCTTGGCACAACTGTTTTAGAAGTTGCCGAAAATATTTCACTTTCTTTAAAAAAAGCCACAGTTGGTGCTAAACTAAACGATCGCTTAATTGGTGCAAACGAACCAATTTTAGAAAGTGGTGAGTTTTTAATTTTAACTAAAAAAGACGAACTTGCTTTAAAAATTCTAAACCACTCAGCCGCACATCTTTTGGCATACGCCGTTCATGAACTATATCCAAACACTAAATTTTGGGTTGGACCTGCAATTGAAGAGGGTTTCTACTATGACATGGATTTAGCAGGTTCTGTGATTTCAGACCAAGATTTTGCGCTAATTGAAAAGAAAATGCATGAACTTAGCAAGTCTAACTTTCCAGTTTTAAGAAAAGAAGTGACACTTGATGAAGCCAAAGAAATCTTTAAAGAAAATCCATATAAACTAGACTTAATTGAAAAACACGCAAGCGAAGGTTTAACTGTCTACACAGAAGGTGAGTTTTCAGACCTTTGTCGTGGTGGACATGTTAAGTCAACAGGGGAAGTTCAGTTTTTTAAATTACTTTCAGTATCAGGTTCTTACTTTAAAGGTTCTGCTAAAGAAAAACCACTTACGCGAATTTATGGATGTGCTTTTTTTACGCAAGGCGACTTAGATGCTTACTTAAAACTACTGCAAGAGCGAAAGGATCGCGATCACCGCAAGGTCGGAAAAGAACAAGACATTTTCTTTATTTCCAAAGAAGTTGGCCCAGGTCTAGTTTTTATGCAACCAAAAGGTGCAACTATTCGCCGCACAGTTGAGCGTTATATTACCGACAAAGAACTAGCACTTGGATACTTACACGTCTACACGCCAATTTTGGCAAACGTTTCGCTTTACGAAACCTCTGGTCACTTTGCTCACTACAAAGACTCAATGTTTCCAGTATTAGAGTTCAAAAGTGGTGAAAAAATGGTGTTGCGTCCAATGAACTGCCCGCATCACATGCAAATATTTTCCCAAAAACTGCGTTCATATCAAGAGCTACCACTTAGAATTGCTGAACTTGGAATGATGCATAGATACGAAAAGTCAGGTGCACTAACTGGTCTGGAAAGAGTTCGCGAAATGACTTTAAACGATGCTCATATTTTTGTAACTCCGAAACAAATTAAACAAGAGTTTAGTCAAACTGTAAAACTAATTTTAGATTGCTACAAAGACTTTAATATCAAAGACTTTAAGTTTAGATTGTCATACCGCGATAAAGAAGATAAAGAAAAATACTATCCAGATGACAAAATGTGGGACATGGCAGAAAAATACCTAAAAGAAACTATGGACTCACTTAAGCTAACCTACTTTGAGGCAAAAGGCGAGGCTGCTTTCTACGGACCTAAACTAGACGTGCAAATCAAAACAGCAATTGGCCACGAAGAAACGCTTTCAACTGTTCAACTAGACTTCTTGCTTGCCAACCGTTTTGGCCTAACTTATGTTGACAAAGACGGCAAAGAAAAAACACCAGTGGTAATTCACCGCGGTGTGGTTTCTACAATGGAGCGTTTCATTGCCTATCTACTTGAAGAGACCAAAGGAGTTTTCCCACTTTGGCTATCGCCAGATCAAATCAGAGTAATTCCTGTGAACAACGAGTTTCACTTAAGATACGCAAAACAAGTTGTCGCTCGCCTAAGAAAACAAGGTTTTATTGTTTATCTTGACGCTTCTTCTGAAAAACTTGGCTACAAAATTAGACAATCTCAAACTCAAAAAGTTAACTATACTTTGGTAATTGGCGACAACGAAGTTCAAAACAAATCAGTAACTTACCGTAAATACGGAGAAACTCAACAAACTGAAATTAAGACTGGTGACTTTATTAAACTACTTAAAAAAGAAATTAAAACTAAAGGCTTAAAATAAATGATTGAGTTTAAAAATGTTAGTTTTTCTTACGATAAGAAAAACTTAGTTTTAACTGACCTTAGTTTTACTTTAAAACCTGGCGAAATAATGGGCTTACTTGGTGCCAACGGATCTGGTAAGTCTACTACTTTTCGTTTACTTACTGGACTGATAAAACCAGTAAGTGGTTCAATTTCTATCTTTGAAAAAGAACCTGGCTACGCGCTTTCAAAAGACATTGGTTATATGCTTGAAGAACGCAGTTTAATTCAAAATATGAAGGTTAAAGACTACGTTTACTACCTTTGTATGCTAAAAGATATGTCTAAAAAAGAAGTAGAGTTAGAACTTAAAAAACACCTTGAGTTTTTTGGGCTGAAAGACAAGTTTGACTCAAAAATCCAAGAACTTTCCAAAGGTATGCAACAGCGCTTGCAATTTATTGTAGCTGTGTTAAATAAACCAAAACTATTGATCTTAGACGAACCGTTTACAGGGTTAGATGTTTTTAATATCAAGTTATTTATGGAAGTAATTAACGACTTAATTAAGTCAGGTACAATGGTAATATTTTCTTCACACCAAATTGATCAAGTTGAGTCGCTTTGCTCAAAGGTTTTAATTTTAAATCAAGGTAAAACCGTCGTACAAGGCGATTTAAACGAGATTAAACAAAACTTTTCAAAAGTTTATCTAAACATCGAAGCCCCAGAAATTGCCAAGCAGTCTTTTTCAAGGCTAGATGGAATTTGTGAAATTAAAGAACTTTCTTTAAACCAAATTAGACTAACTTTAAAATCAGAAAACTACAGCCAGCCGATTTTTAATTTCATAAAAGACAAAGTAGACATCAAGAGATATTCACTAGACTACGCTTCTTTAAAAGAAATTTTTATCGCAAAGGTGAAGAATTATGAATAGCAAATTTGGTAAGTTGTTTTTATATAATTTAACAAGACGCCTAAAGACCAAGACCTTTTTATTTACTAACTTAATTTTATTCTTTTTAATCTTTATTTTAAGTGCTCTGCCTAATTTAATTGCTGGCCGTAAAAATAAAGCAGAACTTGTTAAAAGTAAAGTTATTGTCAACACCTTAAAAGACTGTGCGTACGGCACTTACTCAATTGCTGATTTTAAGAATAAGTTAAAAGACCGTCTAGTTGGCAAAGACCCTAAAAAAAGTAATTTTGAACTTGAGTTCATCACTGACTTTAATTTTAAGTTAAATCAAGCAAGTTCAATTAAGACTTTCCTTGAAAACAAAAAAGCCACTGCTTTAGTTGACTTTAAAATGGAAAACTCTAAGTTAGTCACAGAAGTTTACTTTAATCAAACTAAACAAAGTGTGCAAACTGAACTAAACGCACAACTTCGCAAGTTTGCGGTATATGATTTTTATAATTTAACAGAAGATCAAGTAAACCCACAAATCAATCAAAACAAGTTAACTCTGGACACCAAACGGATTGCCCTTATTTTACTTGTTGCGATGTTTACCGTATTTATTTTTGTGTTTGCCTTTACTTCTCAGTTGTTTTCCGCAGACATTTTTAGCGAAAAACAAAGCAAAACAGTTGAGTTAATCTTTCAGTCAATTTCTCCGCGTCAACACTTTTATACTAAGTTTTTAGCAATAATTGGCTATATCTTAATTCAGTTTGCACTGCTTTTTGTCTACTCTACGCTGGCTTCCGTGTTTTTCGGACAAAGCATCAACTCAGGCGTGCAGTTAACAGGACTTAAAATCACCTCTGAATTAAAAGCAGCCATTACCACTCCGCTAACCCTTGATTTACTTGGTTTATTTATGCTATTGTTTGCGTCCATTTTGATTTCCGGAATTTTGGCGTCATTTGCACATAATTCAGAGTCTTTTCAAAATATTTTTTCGGTCTTGATGCTGATTTTCATAGCTCCTTTCTATGTGGTGTTTTTCACCTATAACTCAGAGTCTAGTTTCGCACAAACCTTAATTCACGTCTTTGCATATTTTCCACTTACCGGACTAATCACAGCACCAGCTTTGATGTTAGCAGGCACTATCTCAATTATTGAAACCTTAGTTATTTTTGCCCTGAACACAATTTGCGTGTTTGTGCTTTTCTACTACGCACCGCAGATTTATCGTTTCTTTGTTTTGAGATACGAAAAAATTAAACTTAGCCAAATTTTTAAAAAATCTCAGAGGAAAAATTTAAAAAATGAAGAAAAAAATTAAAAGAATTTACAAACATTTTATGAGTTATTTGTATGTGCTTCTTGGATTTGAATTGGTAGCGATTGTTTTTTTTCCGTTCCTTTTCAAAGAAAAAGACATGCAAATAATATTTGGGATTTTTGTTTTTGCGCTAATTCCTTTACTTGTTGTAATGTTGCTTTTTTATTTAAGGCATTTAGAGTCACTATACTTAAAAGACTTTTTTAAGTCTAATGAGTTTCAAGAAGTAAGTCTAAGAATTAAAAACAAGTTAGAACTTACATACATGCCAACGCTTGCTTACACACCTGAATACAAAATAAACAAAAAAAGTAATTTGAATTTGGTAAACGAAGAAACCGGAATTATTTTAACTGAATTTAAGGAAAGCGCAATTTTCTCAAGACCTTTAGTTAGAATTGAGTTTACTAATTTCTTAACAGATCTTCCTGACTTTGCTATATTTAATCACTACGCTTTAAATAAACCAAAAGTCAATCGTCAATTTTTAGTCAAAAACCTACCCACACCTTTTAAAAATAAATTTAAACTTTACACTAAACAACCAAATTTGTTTGCTGAGCACACATACACTCAAATCTATAGTACTTTTGCTAGGTTCAACTCAGTGATTTTAGTCAAAAAACTAAACACGCTAACTATTTTAATTTCAGATAAGGTGCTTAGACTAACTCCAAATGTGTTAGAAAAAGAAAACGAATACCTAGATAAACTAATACCTTCTCTGGATTCTTTTAAGAAAATTTTAACCGAAATAGCAAAATTAAAGCAAGCATAGTATAATCTTGCTTGAAATGTTTTTAAAAAAGGAGTAATTTATGAAAAAAACTTTAGTTATTTTACTAACTTTTATTCTAGGTTTTCTCTTCTATTCGTGTAAACCAAAAAACCCAGAAAAACCAAAACCAGTACCACCAAAAACCTACACGGTGACTTACGACAAATACATCAAGCCAACTATTGCTGGTGTTGAAAAACCAGTTAGCCCACAAACTGTTTCAGAAAAAACCTTAGTTAAGTTTGAACTAGATTTAGAGGCTGCAAAAAAAGACAACCTTAAAATCATTGGCGTTGCTTTAGATAAAAAAGAATACTTGCTTTCAGATAAACTACTTAAAGACATTATGAAACTTGGCTTTGAAGTTACAGCAAATTCAACAATTGAAACCAAAACTGAGTTTATTTATCAAAGTGAATTGAAAAATCTAGAGACATACGGCTTTGAGACTAACAAACTTATTGACCAACTTCCTTATTTAGATGAGTTTAATAAGATTGCCAAAAGAATAGATAGTCTACAAGAAGTTTGGCAAATCATTTTAAACGCTTTTAAAGTAAACGATCTTAATGAACTTAAACAAAAACTTGAAAAAAATGCACTTGGAACCATTACTGAATTTTTAAAGTCAGATATTAAATTCCCAAATCACCCTGAATTAAAACCACTAGAAGAATTTATTGAAACCCTAAAACCAAATGTTTTTTATCTTGCACAAATTGCTTATGCTAAAGAAATTAAGATAGAAAACTTTATCAACTTTGCTGATTTGTCTAAACTGGGAACTAACTTAAAAGTAAATCTTCTTAAAGCCTTAAGTTACGCTATGTTTGTAAGAAATCCAAACAGACCAGACACCCACAAAGATGAGTTAATTAAACTAATTAACAGTGATTCTTCTAAAAAGTATTTTGATTTACTTGATAAACTTGGAGCGCACATTTTAAGTTTCTCTCAATTAAAAGACATTGATTTTTCTAAATTTAAAGATGTTGAAACTGCAGTAAAGGAATATCAAGCGAATTTTGCCAAAATTACTGAACTTAAAAACAAAATTTCCGCAGAGTCAGATTTAGCAAAAAAAGTCGCTTTAGTTAATGAAATTAAATCACTAATTTCTGCAAACCAAGCAACTGCTGGAAACTTAGCAGAAGTTCTTTCAAAACAAAAAGAGCAAATTACTAAAATTGCTGACTCTATCAAAGGTTTAGTTAAAGAACTTGCCAACTTAAGTGAAACTGAACATCAAGAATACATAAAAACTTTAAACGAACTTCCTCATTTCTTGTTAAACCTAATTTACAAATTGGGCGAAAAAAGAGCTCGTGCCTTAAAAAATCAAGCAGGTGTTATTTCGCCTGAGTATCAAGCCGAAAAATACGATAAATTCTTTTTATTTTGCAACGGTGTTTACTCAATCTTAGCGCATTCAGAAAAATTAGAAGATCCTAAAACTATGCATCCATCTGCTAAACAGTTAATTGATTTGTTTTACAATGATTTTGTACATCAGTTAGTTAAAGACTACAACAAGATTAAAAACCTAAACGAATTACTTGAAAAACAAGCAAATGGAATAACTAAGTTGAGCGAATACTTAGATAAACTAATTGAAAATTTAAAACTAAATAAATAATATAAAAACGCCTTATCAGGCGTTTTTATATTATTGTTTAACTTCAATTAGTTTCTCTTCTATAAACAAGTTATTAAGTTTTCTTTTAGAACTAAAAGTAGGTTTGAAGCGCCCACTTTCCCACCTAGAAATCGTAACGTAGGTAACCCCTAAAATTTTGGCAAGATCGGTTTGTGACAAAAAACGACGGTCCCTTAGTTCTTTAATTAACGCAGAGTAATTCATATCCCCTCCTTTTTAAACTTTAGACATATGAATTATAAAAACAATTAAAAAATGTTTTAAAAAATTTTTTCAAAAAACTGTATGTTTTTAAGCACTTTTGTGATGCATTTTAGACATATATTTGAAAACCACCAAACAAATCCCCTAACTAATGGAACAACCAGTCTTTATCAAACTTAAAAACTTTTTATCCTATTAACTTAAACAGCGTTCTATATAACATAATAGGCTGATAACGCCTTAGATGTGGTATAATTTTTTGTGTTTATTTAACCCACGGAGGACATCAATGCTGAAAAGAAAAAAATACGAAAATGCTGCTGGAAAAGTTCATCCTCTTGCATATGTTGTACTTGCATTTTTCTTAGTTTTAATCTCAATTACCATAGTTTTTATCACTCCAAGTGCTAAAACTAGATTTACTAACGAAATTCAAAAAAACTACTCTAATTTAAAATTTGGTCGTCAATTGGCAAACTCGGATAAATACACACGATACTTGCCAACTGAAAACATCTACATTCCAATTTCTCAAAGAAAACTATACTCAGTGTTAGAAAAATCAAAAACTGCTACTGAAAGCCTAGTTTTTGCCTACTACGGAACTAGAACTCACAAAAACACTTTGGAAAACCTAGGACCAATTAACGAAGAGTTTACTCGTTTATTTGACGGTTACGAAAACGCACAAACTAAAGTTGAAAAAGACGAAGAGTTTGCAAAAGTTACTGGCAAAAAAATATACTTCCTTGATTTACTTAAAAAACCAGTTGAAATTGAAGACGAAAAATACTACTATCCTGACTACAAAAACTTTAAGAAAAAATACCCAGGTCTGTATCAACCTAAATACAGCCAAACAATGTTAGTTTTCTACAAAGGCGAACTCCTTGATTTAAGTGCCGAAGAACAACTTAAAACCACACTTGAATCACATTCAGACATCCGTCTGGAAGTTCAAAGATTCATTGAACTAATTGCTAAAAAAACTTTTAGAAAATAACTTTAAATGATTTTAAATCAATACATTAAACAAATTCAGACAGCAGCACCTGACTTTGACTTAAGTGCTCTAGATATCTCTAAAAATCCTGACTTTGACTTAGCCCTGCCGCTTTTTAAACTGGCTGCTTTAACTAAGCAAAAGCCAGTCGAGATTTTTCTTTCAATTGAACAAAAAATCGCTAATTTAAATATTATTCAAGAACTCGTTTTTTTAAACGGGTTTTTAAATATTAAACTAAATCAAGATAAGTTTAAAGCAGATTTATTTAAAGTTTTGGTTAAAGAAAACACAAACTTCCCGGTTTTTTTGCCAAACAAGCGTAAGTACTTCATTGACTACTCAAGTCCAAATGTTGCTAAGTTTTTCTCAGTTGGCCATCTAAGGTCTACAGTAATTGGAAACTCTCTTAAACAAATCTTAAAGTGCGCAGGAGCAGAGGTGTATGGTGAAAACTACCTTGGCGACTGGGGAACTCAGTTTGGTAAGATGATTTACGCTTATGAAAACTGGCTAGACACCACTGAGTTTCAAAAAAACCCACTCGAGCATCTGCAATCTCTATATGTGCGTTTCCACAAGGAAGCCGAAGAGAACCCACAACTTGAAGACAAGGCTCGAGAAATTTTTAAAAACCTTGAAGACAGAGACGAGAAATACCTAGAACTTTGGCGCCAATTTAGAGAAATATCTATAACAGAATTTTTAAAAGTTTACCGTACGCTCGGGGTTGAGTTTGAAAATATTTCGGGTGAATCTTTTTACAACGACAAGATGCAGCCAGTTTTAGCCAAACTTAGTGAAATTAAAGTCTTGGAAAAAGACGCAGGCGCAAAAATTGTAAGGCTAGGCGAAGACATCCCACCTGCTTTGCTGGTGCGTTCAGACGGTGCTACTCTTTACTTAACTCGTGATCTGACAGCCCTTGAATACAGAAAAAATCTACATAACTTTACAGACATTTTATACGTAGTTGGAAACGAGCAAAAACTGCACTTTGAACAACTAAAAAGACTGACCAAAATCTACGGAATTGACACCAACATTACACATGTTGGCTTTGGGCTAGTTTTGACAAACGGTAAAAAAATGTCAACGCGCGAAGGTAAAACCAAAGGTTTAAAAGCCTTGCTAGATCTTGCGATTTTAGGTGCTAAAAATATAATTTTAGAAAAAAGACCAGAGACTAAAGAAATTGATTATCTCGCTGAAAGAATCGGAGTTGGCGCAATTATCTTCAATGACCTTAAAAACGACCGAACCCTGGATTTTGAGTTTAACTTAAACCAAGCCTTGAAGTTTGAAGGTCAAACAGGTCCCTATATTCAATATACTGTTGTCAGAATTGCTTCCATACTTGAAGGCCAAACATCTGACTTTACTAAGTTTGACTCTAAATATTTAACTAAAGAGTTTTGGCCTGTGTTAAAATTAATTGATGGTTTTAAAGAAACTATTGAAAAAGCAGCCGAGACTTTAATGCCTTCTACTGTGGCTAAATATTTACTTAATGTATGCGCTAGTTTTAATAAACTATACGCCCAAACTCACTTTATAGTTAAAGATAGTTTAGTTCAAAACGCAAACCTATGCTTCCTTTACTTCGTGAGATTAGTTTTAGAAAAAGGTTTAAAACTGCTTGGAATATGTCCGATTGACAAAATGTAAATTTTGTCAAACTGCTCGATTGGCGGAATTGGCAGACGCATACGACTCAAAATCGTACGGAGAAATCCATATCGGTTCGACCCCGATATCGAGCACCATTTAAAAGATTTAACAAATAAGCACTCTAAATGAGTGCTTATTTTATTTTTTTGAGTAATTCACGCGTATTTTGGCAAGTATATTTGCGAAAAACTAAAAAGGACGCAAATATGCACAAAAAAATATTTAAAAAAAGATTTACGCTGTATGTATTTTTAATTGCACTGCAAGTTATTTTGCTTATTTTTTTTACAACTTTCTTTATCTTAAGACAAAATAGACTAAAGGTCACAAAGCAAGGTAAAGAAATTAAGTTTTTTGATGTAAAAATTATGGGTGAAGTTAAGTTTCCAGGAACTTACCGTGTAATGAAAGGTACAGAACTTGCATCTGTTTTAAACTATGCAGGTGGATACACCGAAAACGCAGTCAGAGACCTAGCCGAGCAGACTAAAATTGACCGAAACCGTACTTTTTTAGTTAAAACTGACACAAAAGGCAAAATCACCAAAACTTATAACTTAAATACAGTTACCTATAGGCAACTCGTTGAAATTCCAAAAATTACTGAAGAAATTGCGACTAACATCTTAGTTAAACAAAGAACTACTCAATTTAAATCAGTTGAGGAACTACTTGAAATAAAAGGTATAGGCCCAAAAACCTTTGAACAAATTAAACCCTACTTTTTTGCAGATTAAAAATAAACTTTACTTAATTTTTCCGCTTACCGCAATTTTTTTAGTAGCATTAAAATTCCCACTTTTTTTACTGATTTTACTTCCTTATATTTACTTTGCTAGAAAAGTAGTTTCGCATAAATTATTATTTTCCGTGATTTTATTTTTTGGACTAATTTACTTGCTTAATTACTTACTTTTTAATTATCCATATTTTGGCAATTACTACTATTGTTTTAAAAAAACGGGGGATACCGCTTACTTAACAAACGGTTTTACTCGGCTTGCTGTGTACGCTGAGTCAGACCTTCAGGTTGGTGATTTTATTAAAATAGATTCGCGTTTTTACTTTGCCAGAGAAGTGGATTTAAATCAGTTTTCAAAACAAATTGCGGGACACTACTACATTAGACACAATCCATCTAGGTTTAGTTTAAAATATTTCTATTACTCGTATTATTTGACTAAATATTTAACCCTATTTCCTGAAAACATCAAAACTTGGCTCTCAACGTTTTTACTGGCAGAAAATACTGCTGACCTAGATACACGCAGACTAATTTCTGGATATGGACTGACTTCAGTAATTTCTGCAAGCGGTCTTTTTACCGCATTTTTAATTACTTTAATTAAAAAAGTTTTTAACTATTTTTCGGTAAGCGAAAAAAAGCAGTTAATTTTTTTAACTGTTTTTTTATTTTGGATGCACTTTTCCAATCCTAAAGCCAGCAGTTTTAAGTTTGCTTTTATCTACATCATTTATTTAACTGCAAACTTAAAAAAAATTAAAATCAGTAAAATTAACGCACTTTCTTTAACTGGTCTGGCAGCATTTGTCTTAAATCCTTTTTCAGTATTTAACTACGGATTTGTTTTAACTTATTTAATTTCGTTTTTTTCAATTTTAAATAAAGTAAACTTCAAATGGCAGCAGGGCTTTTTTAAAGGAAAAATCAAATCAAGTATTTATTTTTATTTAATTATTTTTCCGCTGAGTGTGAACTTTGGTGGCAAACTCAATTTAGTCACCTTGTTTTTAAGTAGTTTTATTTTACAGTTTTTAACTTATTTTTATTTTCCTTTAATTATAATTTTACTATTTTTTTATCCCTTTGCATATGCTTTAGAATATCCTTATCGGGCGATTTTAACATTATTTAAGCATTCCAGAATGAACTTCTTAGAACTGAGTTTCCCTCAGTTTTCACCTTACTTACTTGCTCTTTATTATCTACTTTTAATATACTTAGTTTTTAGAAAAACTACCCATGTTTATCTAAAAAAATACATATTTCTTTTTGCGTTAGTTTTATTTAAAATAAAGTTTTTACTCACACCTTTACCCTGTTTAAAAACTGTACAAGAAAGCAATACAACGGCGATGATTTTAATTTCAAATGCTAAAGCCACACTCATCAATCCTGCAAGCAAAACCCTTAGTACATTTAAGAAGCTTGGGCTTGTTTTTGAACCTGAAGTAATTTATACAGACCTATATTATTTTGAAAAAGAGTTATTTGCCATAAACGAAATTAACCCAAGTAAATTTTACTTTACAAAACTTCCTAAAACTGTGCAAGATAACTACTATTTTTTGCCAAATAATTTTCAAATTGGGCAATTTGAGTTAAATTTGCTGCACACAACTAAAACTTATGAACACACTAGCAATCGAGGTCCGGTGTTAGAACTTAAACACCAAAAAGTTTCGTTAGTTTTTCTAAACTCAGCAACTCAATCAAAACTTAACTTATTTTTCAATGAGTACAAAGACTTAAAACCTACCCATATTTTTGCCAGACCCAAAAGCGCAGCAACTGAACCTTATTTTCAAAACAAGTTGCGATATGTTAAAAACATAGCAACTACCAAAATTGCAGACACCTATTTTTTAACTAAAAACGCAGTCTTTAGATACAGCGAGCAATTTATGTTTTTACAAAAACTCTAAAATCCAGACTTTATTTTGAAAACCGTCTAAAAAAGCAGAAAACAACCTGATTTTCTGCTAAAAATGTTATAATTAAGCAGTTAAATTAAGGAGAAAAATATGAAAAAAGTCTTTTCAACTACGATCGGTGGTCGTAGCCTAAGAGTAGAGATTGGCGAAGTTGCTAAACAAGCGCAAGCCTCTGCTTTAGTTTATTATGGAGATACTTGTGTGCTTTCTACAGTTTGTTCAAAAGCAAATGAAAACCCACTACAAGATTTCTTTCCACTAATGGTAATTTACCAAGAAAAAAAATACGCTGGTGGTAAAATTCCTGGCAACTTTATGCGAAGAGAAGGAAAAGGTTCGGAATACGAAACTTTAATGTCTAGATTAATTGACAGACCAATTCGCCCGCTTTTCAAAGAAGGATATAAAGACGAAGTGCAAGTTGTTAACACTGTAATGTCTTTTGACGAAGCCTGCTCTGCACCACTTACTGCTATGCTAGGTTCATCTATTGCTTTGTCTATATCTTCACTGCCTTTTGAAGGACCAATTGCTGGTGTAACTGTTGGTATGATTGATGGTCAGTTTGTAATCAATCCATCTATTGCTGATTTAGAAAAATCTAGTTTAAACTTAACAGTTGCTGGTACTAAAGACGCCATTAACATGGTAGAAGCTGGAGCAAATGAGTTAAGCGAAGAGACGATGGTTGAAGCAATTTTATTTGCGCACGCTGAAATTAAGAAAATCTGTGCATTCATTTCTTCAATTCAAGCAGAAATCGGTGAGGCTAAAAAACCAGTTGAAATCACTGTATATAACCCTAAATTAGTTGGTGAACTTGAGAAAAACTATGCTAAAAAAATCAAAACCGCACTTTTAGTTTTTGACAAACAAGAACGCGACTTAGCGCTAGAGGCTTTAAGAGCAGAAGTCATTGAACTTTACTCAAAACAATACGATGGATTAAATTTAGACGAAGATACTCGCAAACTTTACGATAACGAAGTATTTTTAGCATACGAAGACTTAGTTAAAATTGAGTTTAGAAAACTTATTACTGTTGACAAAATCCGTCCTGACTCAAGAAAAGTCAAAGAAATTCGTCCACTTTCATCAAGACTAGACATTTTGCCAAGAGCACACGGCTCTGCTTTGTTTACTCGTGGCCAAACTCAAGCATTAGCAGTTTTAACTTTGGGTGGCGAAAAAGACAAACAAATTATTGATGACCTTGGCTTTGAAGAAGACAAGAGATTTACACTTCACTACAACTTCCCACCTTACTCAGTTGGTGAAACCGGCAGATACGGAGCACCTGGCCGTAGAGAAATCGGACATGGTACTTTAGCACGTCGTGCAATTCTTCCAATGCTTCCATCTGAAGAAGAGTTCCCATACACTGTGCGTTTAGTTTCAGAAATTCTGGAATCTAACGGTTCGTCTTCAATGGCAACAGTTTGTGGCTCAACCTTGGCCTTAATGGCGGGTGGTGTACCTTTAAAATCACCAGTTGCAGGTATTGCAATGGGTCTAATTAAAGAAGGTAAAAACTACACAATTTTAACCGACATTCAAGGCATGGAAGACCACCTTGGTGACATGGACTTTAAAGTTGCTGGAACAAAGACAGGTATTACTGCTTTGCAAATGGACATTAAAATTGACGGAATTGACAAAGCCATTTTAACCGAGGCTTTAGCCGACGCAAAAGAAGCGCGTTTTGCTTTACTTGCCCACATGCAAACTACCATCGCTGAGCCAAGAAAAGAAGTTGCAGACTGCGCACCTCACGTTAAAGTTCTAAACATTAACCCAGATAAAATTAAAGATGTAATTGGCAGTGGCGGCAAAGTGATTAACCAAATCATTCAAGATTGTGGAAACTGTGATATTGAAATTTCTCAAGACGGAAAAGTGGTAATTAGACACCCTGAGGCTAAATACATCCAAATGGCTTACGACAAGGTATATAACTTAACTCGCGAAGTTGAAGTTGGCGCAGTTTACGAAGCAAAAGTTACTAGAATTGAAAAATATGGAGCTTTTGTTGAACTTTGGCCAGGTACAGAAGGTTTAATGCACATCTCTCAAATCGCGCTTGAACGCATTGAAAAAGTAGAAGACGTGCTTTCACTTGGCGACCAAATCTTAGTTAAATGTATCGGCGTTGACGAAAAAGGTAGAGTTGACCTTTCCCGCAAGGAAGTTTTAAAGAAAAACAAAACTAAATAGGTTCTATAAGTAAAAAAAATGCACAGACAATCGAGCGGAAACGTTAGGAAAGTCCATGCTAGCACTGGCTGTGATGCCAGTAGTGATTGTGCCAAGGCAATAAATAACCTTGGGCAAGGCAACGCACTGCCTTGACGACGAAAATGTTTATTTTCATAAAGTGCCACAGAGACGAGTTGATTTAGTTCAAGTGAAACGGGTAAACTCCACAAGCTAGAAACCCAAATTTTGGTAGGGGAACCGCTTTTGTTTCAAATTAAGAAGAGACAAACGGAATGCATATGCATTAGATAAATGATTGTTTAAATACAGAACATGGCTTATTATGTATTTTTTTAAAAAAATGACTGCTTTGCAAAGAGTTTAACTTTGCAGG
The DNA here is from genome assembly GCA_963544825.1 of uncultured Acholeplasmataceae bacterium. GTDB lineage: Bacteria > Bacillota_I > Bacilli_A > Acholeplasmatales > Acholeplasmataceae > CALISC01. The sequence continues at coordinate 121,631 of CAUUGG010000001.1, read as the reverse complement.
CAGTCATTTTTATTTACTAATCTAAATAATATACACAAATAATTTTTATTTTTTTAAAACTTAAAGAGGTGAAAAATGTTAATTATCTTAATTTTTATATGTTTAATAGTTTTGCTTTTAGCACTAATTTTTTTAGCCTTTTTAATAAGTTCGCTAAGAAGAAAGCAATATTATGATTTTGTTGATAAACATAGTTTAGGTTTGAAGAAATTAAGAGAACTTAATTTAGAGTATCAGTTTCTTAAAGTTGAGAATTTAAATTTAGAAAAAATTTATGATAACGAGCATTTTTTTGAAATTGTTCAACCTGTTGACTTTTTAATTTATGAGTTAAGGTTTTTAAAAGAAAAAGTGAAAGAAAACATACAATACGCTAAGATAAATCAGAAAAAACACGAAATTTATTTAAAAAGAGTTAAAAATGAATGTTTAGTTTTTGACTTTGACACCGTTATACCTTTTAATAACACACAATATTTAAAACAGGTGTTAACCGATGTCATGTCTAAAGGAGTTAAAAAACCAGTTACTGAGTTTACTATTTTAGTTGAAATCTACCGGTCTTTATTAAACGGTCGTCTAGTTAGCTATAAAAAAGACAAATTTGATAGTGAGACAATTGTTGAACTTATCGGAATGATTGAAGAAAGACGAGGAGATTATTATTTGAATCCAGAAATCTGGGACTCAATTACTAAAGTAGAAAGAGCACGAGTTTCAAATAAAGTTAGATTTGCTATTTATGCACGCGATAACTATCGTTGTGTTAAATGTGGCGATACCGAAGACTTAGAAATTGACCATATATATCCAATTTCTAAAGGTGGCAAAAGCGATTTAAATAATTTACAAACGCTTTGTCATCAGCGCAATTACCGAAAAGGCAACCGCATTTAGATAAAAGAAACTTGTTCGTAATCTGTTATTTAGCGTAGTAGACAATTAAAAGAATAATAGAAACTAAAAAGTGCGTTAAAGCGATTAAGAAATTAGAAATATAGTAGAAACGCTTAATCGGTTTTTCTGTCCATCTTTGGCAGTATTCAAAATAAGTCTCTCCCAGTTTTTGTCCAGTTAAGACCGTAAAAAAAGACTTTGTTCCGTAAAAAAGTGGAGACAGTATATTTTTGTTGGCCATCAAAATTACCCAACCAATAAAGAAAACAAAAACAGTTGAAATAGTAAAGGCATTCAGCCAACTTATAAGGTTGTAACTGCTTTGCCAGTTTAGTGCTAAATAAACAATTAACGCTGAAAAAATCACTTCAAAAAACAATGCAAAAAGGTAACCTACTTCTAAGAAGGTAAAGTTTTTTTCTTTTAACTTAACAAAATAAGTTTGTTTAACTCTGTTTAACTTAAGTTGGTCTACATCGCTTCGCATTTTAAAATTTCCCCAATTTTATTTAAAGCAGCCGCTGGCATACCAACTACATTTAAGTAGTCTCCAGTAATTTTTTCAATTAAATTGTTTTCCTTATCCTGTATACCGTATCCACCCGCCTTATCAAAAGGTTTAGTGAGTTCTATGTATTTCTGAATTTCTGCTTCGCTATTTTTCTTAAAATAAACGTAAGTTGTTACTTGAAACGAATAGACTTTGGTTTTGTGAATTATTGCCACTCCGCTAACTACTTTGTGCTTTTTACCATTTAACTTTTTTAACATCTCAAAGCAACGCTCAGCGGTTTCTGGTTTTTCTAAAATTTCGTTTTTCAAAACTACTGTGGTATCTGTTGCCAATACTATATCGCCTTGAGATAAGTTTTCTTCTTCCAGAACAGATTTTGCTTTAAAATAAGCCTGTATAGTCGCGTAACTACGCCAATTTACAGCACTTATTTTGCTTTCATCCCAACTTGGTTTAATGGCTTTAAAATCAAAATTATGTTCAGTTAAAATTTGAATTCTACGTGGTGATTGACTGGCTAAAATTAACATAATTACCTCTTGTTTTTGTGAAAAACACCTATCTGGCTTGTGTTATAATATTATATATTAAATAAAGAAATTATGAAAAAAATTTTTGATAGTTTAAAAAAAATCCAAGCATCTTACCCAAATAAAACTTTTATTTTAGCAATATCTGGTGGGGTTGATAGTATGGTTTTACTAGACGCAGCAATTAAAATAAAACTAAATTGCATTGTGGTAAATTTCAATCACCATAAGAGAAAAGCCAGCGAAAAAGAAGCAAAATTAGTTGAGAAAACGGCTCATGTTAACAACTTAAAAGTAGTACTTAAAGATATTAAAATTGAAAAAAATAGTAATTTCCAAAAACTCGCAAGAGACTGTAGAATAGCCTTATTAAAAGAAATTGCTAAGGAAAACAACACAAACTTAATCGTGACTGCTCACCACTTAAATGACCTTGCTGAAACTATGGTGATGAACTTTGTCAGCCAAGGTATGTTTAAATCACTAAGCGGTTTTGACGCTAAACACGAAGACGATGGATTTATTTTTTTAAAGCCTTTTAAAGAAATTAAAAAATCAGAGCTGTATGAATACGCAAAAAATCACAAACTCAATTATTTTGAAGACGAGAGTAATTTTAAAAACAACTACACGAGAAACCAATTTAGAAACTTAGTTATTCCTGAACTAGAAAAACAAAACCCTAAACTGACAGACAGAATGTTTTTGCTTTCAGAAATTTTTCAGTCACTTGACTCAAGCCTTAAAAAAACTGCTCTTGACTTTATTCAAAACAAAGAAATTTTTACAATTTCTGAATACTTAAAACATCCTTTGCACATTAGACTATATATTTTGGCAGAACTATTAAATCAAAACAAAGTCTCTTTTAATTTAAAGAAAATTACGCAAATTGATAAGTTAATTTCAAGCGCTCGTCCAAACGGTGAAATCAAATTAAGTGATACCTGGTTTTTTAAAAAAACTTACGAGGATTTTTCGCTAAAAAAACAAGCAAATTCGCCACTATTATATAAATATAATATAGATAATTTTTGTTTTAATTCAAAACAACCACAAACCAGTTTAATAAACTGTATAATTGAATATAGTACTGGTACGCTTAAACTGCCTTTTTTAGTCAGAACTCACAAGCCTGGTGACTTACTTAACTACAGTTTCGGCAAAAAATCTGTAGCCAAGTTGTTTAAAGACGCCAAAGTACCACTTTATTTTAGAAAGCAATACCCGATTTTAACAGATTCAGCCGACCAAATTATCTACATTCCAAAACTATATAAAAACGACACTCTTGGGGTTGACGAAACTCTTAAAATTGAGTTTATAGGTGAACTATGCGAAATTTACTCAAAAAAGATATCCAAAAAGTCCTAATTTCTCGCTTTAGTATCAAAAGACAAATTAAGCGAGTAGCAAAGGAAGTTTCCAAGGCTTACTTTGACAAGACTCCGCTTTTAATTGGCATTTTAAACGGCTCTGTTCCTTTTTTAACTGAGCTTTCTTTGAATTTATCTATTAACTGCGAAATTCAGTATATGTCGACTAAGTCTTATTTTGGCGGAACTGAGTCAACTGGCAAAGTTCTTCTGAACTCTAGTCTGCTTCCAGATGTCAAAGACCGAGATGTATTGATAGTTGACGATATTATGGACTCAGGAATAACTCTTAACTTAATTAAAGAAACGCTTCTTAAAAACGGAGCAAAATCCGTTAAGACATCGGTACTTTTAAACAAAATCACGAAGAGAAAAGTAGAAATTGAGCCTGATTTCGCTGCTTTTAAAATCCCTGACCTTTTCATTGTTGGATTTGGTCTGGACTACAAAGAACTTTACCGTAATTTGCCCTACATTGCTTTACTGAAACCCAGCGTTTTAAGTGAGCAGAAAGGATAAGACTGATAAATGAAATCAAATAAACCAAATAAACAACCTAAAAAATTCAATTTATTTTCTAACAAAAGTTTTTGGATTAACTTAATTGTTACTGTAATTGTCGTAATTTTTGTAATTAGAATTAGCAGAAGAATTTACGATAATTTAAAAGTAAAAGTAGCATATGCTGAACTTAAAACTCAACTGGGTGCGAAAAACGTGGCACTTGGCTACGATAAGTTTGACGACTCTCTTAAAAAATATTTAGAAAAACAACTAATTAAATCAGAGCTTTCAGTAACTCACTTAAGTATTCGTGAAACCGCTGCTGGTAACTTACACATTGACTTTAGATACCAAAAAAATGGCAAGCAAATCAGAGCCACAGTTTACGAGCGAATTGACCGCGCGCAGGCCAGTGAAATTAGACACATTGTTGAGTACTACAACTCAACGGATAAAAAGATACTTTACAGCAACGTCCTTGAGTCTAGTTTCAATATTTTTTCATTTATTTTGTCGGCCTTGCCTTTTGTAATTAGCGGTTTGTTTTTGTATTTGATTTACAAATCATACCAATCAATGAATCAACAAAACCTAGATATTGTCAACAGCGACGTTAAAACTGCGAAAACCAATGTGACTTTCCAAGATGTTGCTGGCTTGGACGAAGAGAAATACGAACTGCAAGAAATTGTAGACTTCTTAAAAGATCCGGCTAAATACACCAAAGTTGGCGCGAGAGTTCCAAAAGGTGTGCTTTTAGTTGGGCCCCCTGGAACCGGTAAAACTTTAATGGCTAAGGCTGTCGCAGGTGAGGCCAATGTTTCTTTTATTTCGCTTTCTGGTTCTGAGTTTGTCGAAATGTTTGTCGGAGTTGGGGCTAAACGTGTTAGAAACTTATTTGACACCGCAAAGTCTATCGCGCCTTGCATCATTTTTATTGACGAAATTGACGCAGTTGGACGCCAAAGAGGTTCGGGTATTGGTGGCGGACACGATGAACGTGAACAAACCTTGAACCAAATTTTGGTAGAAATGGATGGATTTTCAACAAATTCTGGAATTATCGTGCTAGCGGCTACCAACCGCTCAGATGTACTTGACCCAGCACTCCTTAGACCTGGCCGCTTTGATCGCCAGATTACCGTGTCTCTGCCTGACTTAAAAGGTAGAACTAAAATCCTTGGGGTGCACTCTAGAAACAAAAATCTGGCAGCCGAGGTTAATCTTGAAGACCTGGCTCGCCGCATTCCTGGCTTTTCTGGGGCTGACATTGAAAACTTAATGAACGAGGCTGCCTTGCTTGCAGCACGCGCTAACCGAGTTGAGATTACCATTTCAGACTTAGACGAAGGTGTGGACCGCGTAATGATGGGACCTGCCAAAGTTTCTCGCAAGTATTCAGAAACCGAGAAAAAAATAGTTTCCTACCACGAAGCCGGACATGCCGTGATTGGTCTGCTTTTAGAGTCTGCAAACGAAGTTCAAAAAGTCACAATTATTCCGCGCGGCGAGGCTGGTGGATACAACTTAATGATGCCAAAAGAAGAGTCTTTCTTTCAAACCAAAGAACAACTTACTGAGTCAATTACCGGATTTTTAGGAGGCCGAGTTGCCGAAGAAATTAAGTTTGCCTCAGTTACAAACGGAGCGCATAACGACTTTGAAAAAGCCACTCAAATCGCGCGTGCGATGGTCACACAATATGGAATGTCTGAACTTGGCTTTGTCCAATACGAAAAAGCGGGGTCTCAAGTGTTTTTAGGCCGTGACTACTTTAGTGAAAAGAATTTTTCAGACACAGTAGCCCACGAAATAGACCTTGAAATTAGAAAACTCATGAATGAATGCCACGAAAAAGCGAAATCCTTAATTTTGGCAAATCTACCACTACTTGAAGCAATTGCCTTTTATTTAAGAGAAGTGGAAACTCTGACTCGCGAAGACATTCACGAAATTCACGAAACCGGACACCTTGAGCGAGTAGACATGCAAAAAGGCGAAACTCCTGACTTTGCAAAACTTGCCAAAGAAGACGTAAATAAACCTAAAAAAACTACTGCTAAAAAAACCAATACAGAAAGCGAGGCTAAGTAAGCAAATGCAAGAACTTCAATTAACTGACCAAGAACAAGCAAGACGAGATAAAGTCATAAAGTTAAAGGAACTTGGAATTGACCCCTTTGGCCACGCTTTTAAAACAAACTCAAATACCCAAGAAATTTTTAAAAAATACCAAGATTTTTCTGGCGAGGATCTTGAAAAACTAAACAAAAAAGTCAAAATTGCCGGCCGCGTTGTTTTAAACCGTGCACAAGGCAAAGCCGGTTTTATGCACATTCAAGACCGCTTTGGCAAAATTCAGTTGTATGTCCGCAAAGACAACATCAAGGAAACCGATTTTCAGGCCTGGAAGTTAACAGATCTTGGTGACTTTGTCGGAATTGATGGCGTAATTTTTAAAACCCACACCGGCGAACTTTCTGTAAGAGTTTCTAAATACACTTACTTAACTAAAGCCTTAAAACCACTGCCTGACAAATTCCATGGTCTGCAAGACGTTGAAGAAGGTAGACGCAAACGTTATCTTGATTTAATAGTTAATCCAGAAATTAAAGCAGTCTCTTTTATGCGTCCAAAAATTATTAAAGCCTTTCGCGATTTTTTTGACAAAAAAGACTTTATAGAGGTAGACACACCTGTCTTGCACCCTACGCTTGGCGGGGCGGCAGCTCGTCCTTTTGTCACTCACCACAATGCTCTGAACATGCCGTTTTATTTAAGAATTGCCCAAGAAATTCCTTTAAAGAAACTAATTGTGGGTGGGATGGAAAAAGTCTACGAAATCGCTCGTTTGTTTAGAAACGAAGGGATGGACTCAACTCATAACCCTGAGTTTACGACTTTGGAAGTCTATGAGGCTTATGCTAACTTAGACACTATGATGGAACTTTGTGAAACTAGTTTTCGCGAAGTTGCCAAAAAAGTCCTTGGCACTACTAAAGTTCAGTTTGGCGAGTTTGAGTTGGATTTTGCAAAACCATTTACTCGTCTGCACATGGTAGATGCTGTTAAAAAATACGCAAATGTTGACTTTTACCAGGTCAAAGACTTTGAGACCGCTAAAGCACTTGCAGATAGTCACCACATCAAAGTTGAACCTCATTTTGAAATTGGGCATATTATAAACGCATTTTTTGAAAAGTATGTTGAAGACAAACTAATTGAACCTACTTTTATCTATGGACACCCAGTTGAAATTTCACCACTGGCCAAAAAAGGACCAGATCCACGTTTTACTCGTCGTTTTGAGGTGTTTATTGTTGGAAAAGAATACGCCAACGCCTACTCTGAGTTAAACGATCCGCTTGACCAACGCGCACGTTTTGAGGCGCAACTTAAAGAGCGAGCATCTGGCAACGCCGAGGCTTGTGAACTAGATAGTGAGTTTTTAGAAGCCTTAGAATACGGAATGCCGCCAACCGGAGGCCTTGGTATTGGACTTGACCGCTTTATTATGTTGCTTACCAACCGCCAATCAATTCGCGACGTTATTTTGTTTCCGCACTTAAAACGCAAAGACATTAAATCAAATAAGGAGTTTGATGATGAGAAATAAAAAAATCTTTTTTCTACTTGCTTTATTATTTAGTTTACTTGCCCTACTTTCTACCTTGGCAGTTTTACTTTACATCGTAATTTCTCGCCAAGAATCGGTATATTCAATTATTCCTACTTTCTTTTTCTTAGTCTTTTTAATTTCAACGCTAATTTTATACAACCGTTTTCAGCAAAACGAAGTGCAAAATCTGCTTAGCCACTTTAAAGAACGCGATGTTTTTTCGTTTGCAGCCAAAACTTCGGTATACAAACACGCTGCTTTTGAAATCAAGGCAGACAGAGTAGAATTAGTTACTTTAAACAAAGCAAAGGAAGAAACCGTTCTTTTTACCTTTTTAAATCAAAATATCACTAAAGTTGAGCCAAAAATGCAAAAAGGTACACCAAGATTAGTTTTTACCTTTAAAGAAAACATTTCATACCTTGGCAAAGAAACTAAAGTAGTTTCACTAAAAGTTAGTGAAATTCCGACCAAAGTTAGCAAAAATGTTCGTTTCTTAACTTACCTTTCTGAACTTAATTTAAACTGATTAGACTGTTTAAAAACCCTTTTTAATTTTAATTTGTGAACGCTTACCTAAACGTTTTTTTAGTTATATTACTTTGCTTACTTGCTTATTTATTTGGCTCAATCCCTTTTGGCTTAATTTTTAGCAAGAAGTTTAAAAACGCAGACATAAGAACAATGTATTCTGGAAACATTGGTGCAACCAATGTTTCCAGAGTTCTTGGCTTTAAACTAGCGTTTATAGTTTTTCTTTTAGATGTTTTAAAAGGTGCGCTTTTTATAGCCTTTGTTTTAATCCTTTACCTTATCAACGCAGACATGTTTCAGCCTTTAGTTCAAGTTAAAACTAAAGCAACATTAGTGTATATCTATCCGCTTTATGGTTTGTCTGCCGTCTTTGGACATCTTTATCCTGTCTATTTAGGCTTTCAAGGTGGCAAAGGTATCTCTTCACTATTTGGGTTTTTACTAGTCGCTTTTCCGTTAGTTGGCTTAATTTACGTTCTTACTTTTTTAACAGTTTTCTTTTTGTTTAAAAAGTTAGTGTCTCTTGCTTCTTTGCTGGCTGTATTTTTTAGTTTTATCGCACTTTTGTTGTTCAGAATATTTAGTCCCAACTTAATCTACAGACAAATGTCTAAAAGTTTGCTAAGTTACTCACTTGAATTGGCAGTAGTTTTACTACTTTCTTGTCTAGTGCTTTTAAAACATCGTAAAAACATTTTAAAATTGTTTCAAGGCAAAGAAAAAGGCACCAACATTTTTAGCAACCAAGTTGAAAAAACACCTGAGTAATTTTTTTATTTTAGCCTTATAAAGCAATAATACATAAATAGGCCAAAGGACTAATCTTAGGTAAAAAAAACTAGCAAGTTAGCAAAATAATTTTAAAAATATTTAAAATACGCTATAATTAAGTCGGTCTAAAAACGCCTACATAGTACAGTGGTAGTACGTAGCAATGGTAATGCTAAAACTAAAGTTCAATTCTTTATGTAGGCACCATTTTAAAAAAACTAGTTATTGCTTGTATTTTTTTAAAAATCAGGCTATACTATTTTAGTATTGGCCCGTTGGAGAAACGGTTAACTCACATGCCTTTCACGCATGCATTTATGGGTTCAAATCCCGTACGGGTCACCATTTTTAAAAATAATTTACTCAAGGCAACTTGAGTATTTTTTTTTAAATAAAGATAATACCAGAGGTGTATTTGTGAATTTATTTGAGTTTAAAGAGACAAATTTATTTGAAATTAGAAAAAATGTTTGGTTGTCTAGACAATATTTTTATATTTTTTGCAAACAATTTGTTGGTAAAAAAGTTTCTACGCTTTATAGCAGATTTAAAGTGGATTTTAATTCCCCAATGAATGCAAAGAAATTTGAGTATATTCTTCAATGGGATTTTAAAATAGACGCCGAAACTAAGTTAATTTCAGAGAAAACTAAAAAGTATGAAAACCTCTGTACACTAGACGATCACTTGTTTTTAAAATCTTTTGAAAATGGTTTTAAGTTAATTAAATCTCTAACTGGCCTGAATACAGACCTTTTAAACACCGAAATCAGCCCTCAAACTAGAAAACAAATTTCTGATATTCAAATTGCAGATATTATTGGTGCTACTAAAAATCAGGAGAAAATCAATTGTGGAATCAATCAAAACTTATTTGACTTTACAATTGCTAGAGAAACTATTTTAAACAAAACCAATGAAACCATCAATCCACATTTTATTTTTCAAGAACTCTTAATTTTAAGCGAAGCAATTCCTTATTACGCTAAATATATTTTGCCTGAAAACGAAGAAAAATGTTTTAATTTACTCAAAATGTTTGAAAATAACAATTCATATAAAGGTAATTTTGCTGAACTAATTCAAGAAATTAAAGACGCTAAAATTGAAGAATTATTTTTTAAATATGGCCTTGAACTAAATAAACTTGCAAATATTTTATTTTTTTCAGCAACTGATAAATACTACTTATTTATTGAGTTATTTATTGGTGCGATGCGAGGCTACAGTTACACAGATTTTGAAATTTTAGGTCAAAGAAACCACCTTACTTTAGATGAAATTGGCCAGAAATTTGATTTAACTAGAGAAAGAGTAAGACAAAGAATAGATAAAATGGTTAGTGAGTTTAATGCATTTTATTTAAAAAACTTTACATTTAAGTCAATAGACTTTATGTTTGTCTTTACAAAACGCCGCTACTTTTTTGACTTCATATCCTTGAAAGACAAACTTAAATATAACTACGACGCTACTTCTTTTTTACTCAAAAAGCTAAACGTGGTAACTAGCACAGGATATCTTGAGCAGTTCCACGGATTTTTTTCTGCAAAAGAACATTTAGATAAATTCCTAGAGGTTGAAAAACAGGTCTTTAAACATTATTTTAAAGAAGAAGACCTGCTTTTAAAAATCAAAAAAATTAGACAACTTCTGCCGAACTTTAAAATGACAAAAAATAGTATAAAAACTTATGTTTCCAATAATTTTCATCTAAGAAAAGGCACCTATATTAGATACAATTTTAGCTTATCTAAAAAGCAAAAAACAGAAATTTTAATTGAAAAGCATTTCAAAAATGGTTTTCACTGTTCTGATTATAACGATATTAAACGCATCAACGAGTGCTCTCTTGCTGAATTTGGCAATATTTTGTTTGAAGAAACAAATAAACCTGACAATAAGTATTACCACACTGTCCAAGCAATAATTGAAAGAAGCAACGTTCAATTAATAGACCGTGGAACTTACGCGCACGTCAACGACTCACCTCAAATTACTTTAGACTTTGCTAAAAAAATATCTGTCTACTTGCAAAATCAAAATCATCCGATTTCGTATTCAGGTATTTTAAAAATTTTTAAAAGCGAACTAAAAGACTTCAATATTACTAACAGATACCAACTTAAGGGCGCCCTTTCCCACTATGAAAATCAGTTATTTAAAGGCAAGCGCGATTATTTGCTACCACTTGGTGGCAACGAAACCTTACGTAGCAAAATTAAAGCATGGTTGATTTCACAAACCGAATTTTTTGACTATACAAAATTTGAAAATGAGTTTAAAGGGGTTGCCAAAAGCGTATTTTCAACAGAGATTTCAGAGACTAAAAACTTTATTTATTTTTGGAATCGCGGCTATATCTACTTTAAGAATTTCAAAATAACTGACACAGAACTAAAAAATTTAAAAGCCATTATTGAAAAATCTTTAAAAGCAATCAAAATTGGCTACCGCACTGATCAGTATATATATTTGGCATGCAAGGCAGAAATGCCTGAGTTTATTTACAGGCACAAAATCCTATACCCTTATGACATTTTTAATTTAGCAAAACAGTTTTTTGCCAAAGACTTTGCATTTAAAAGACCTTTAATTGGTAATTTAGAAACAGTTTTTCCAGAATATAACGAACTAGTTGCTGATTTTATTAAGGATAAAGAAATTATTGACATAATAGAACTCAATAAGTTTATCCTTCCGCAAGTCACTCCTGCAAAAAGAACTACTGTTTTTGAGTTTGTTAATATGTTAAAAAAACAGTATATGGTGATAAGTTCAAATAAGTTAATTTGTTTAGATAAAGTTAATTTCAATAATGATGAAAAACATAGTTTTAAAAAGTATTTAGAAAGCAAATTAGATGATAAGCCAGAAGTTACTTTGGATGAAATTATTTGCGATAAAAACTTCTTACCCAAAGTTGAAATCAACGGTAAAGTTAAGATGAATTTATTTATTCTGATTGGTTTAATAATTTGCTTTTATTCAGATGATTTTGAGTTAATAATGGAAAATGAATTTTTCAACAGAGGCGAGTTTAAAGTTAAAAAACACTTAAGACAATAAAACAAAACCTAGCAACTTCTGTTAAAGAGATTCAAGGCTTTAATTTTGTTTGGTTCACAGATGGAGCAGGATGGAAGTCAGCAAAGAATAACCTAGAGGATACTTCAGAAGTTTTATACGAACTTTTTAACTTAGATGATTTAAAAAACAACACCATAATTGATTTACTTAAAAACCGTTTTTAGTCTAAATTTAGTTTTAAAAAAGCAATTTTAATTCAGATTTAAAATTGCTTTTTTATCTTAATTTAAATTGAAAAAAAGCCGAAATTGCAGTATGATATTGATAGACTTGCCAAGTCATTTAAAGATTTTCAGGAGTAGGAAATAATGAGTATAAAAGATTTTTTTGAAAAAAATTTTGACTTTTCGCCAACCGTTGTTAATTTTAAGCAAACTGACGAAAAACTAGAAGTTACTATTAGGTTAAAAGAAGTAATTTCGTATTCTGATTTTTTTTCACTTAACCAAGAAACTTTTAAATTTTTGCAAAACGCCGGAGCACCAAAAAACACAAAACTAATTTTTACCTATGAAACCTACTCCAAATTAGATGTGCACTTTATTAGTTATTTTCAGGTTCAAATTAAAAGTTTCAATACCAACGATCCTATAAATAAACGCTTTCTTGAAGTTGTTTTAAAATCTGAGTTTAAAGTTGACGAAACCAACAAAACTATTGACATCACAGTTGACGCAAATACGCTTAACTGGGCTATTAAACAGAACTTAAGCAAAACTTTATTTAATGCTTTTTCTAACTATTTTGGCTTACCTTTTATCTTTAATTTCAAAAAAAGACCGGTTAGCGAAACCACTTTTGAATTAAACACTCAGTCCGAAAACATTCAAACTGGTTCAAACCAAGCATACACCCAAACTGTGCGTTCAAACCAAGGTTATTCAAGACGCCGTAGCTACTCTTTTAGAGATGACCTTTCTTTAAAGAAATTAAAAGAAATTCCTTATGACAACTACGAAGTTACAAAAAAACAAAATCAAGGCGAAAGTCTAGTTTATAAGTTTCACGTTACCGTAGTAGAGGCAGAAATTAGAAAACTCAAAGATGGCAAATACACGCTGCTTCAAATGACTTTAGAAGATGAAACAGATGCTATTTTGGCCAAGAAGTTTCTATACAACCAAGAAATCGCAGAGGCTGAAAAAATTCAGCCCGGCACTAACTTAAAAATTATTGCAGAAGTTCAATACGACACCTATGCTGCCGACGTTGTTTTGATGCTTAAAAACTTTGAAATTGTCAACAAAGAAAATGAAAACGAAGAAAACACATTATTTACTCGCCAAGACAAAGCAGAAGACAAGAGAATTGAACTACATGTTCAAACTAAACTTTCTAACATGGACGGAGTGGGTGAGATTAAAGACTACGTAGCCTTGGCTAAGTCTTTTGGACACAAAGCCATCGCTGTTACTGACTCTGGCGGAATTTATGCATACCCACAATTTGCGCAAGCCTGCAAAAAAGCCGAAATTAAACCAATTTACGGCGTGCAAATGCCCTACATTGACGACTCTTTTTACATTAAAAAGGGAGATTCAGACACCTTACTTAAAGACCTTACTTACGTGGTATTTGACTTAGAGACCACCGGACTTTCCATAGTTAACGACAAAATTATTGAAATTGGTGCAGTTAAAGTCAAAAACGGTCAAATCATTGACAGATTTCAGGCGTTTTGTGACCCTGAAGAAAATTTAATTGAGTTTGTCTCAAACTTAACTAACATTACCGACGAGATGCTAAAAGGACAACCCAAAATTGAAGTTGTCTTAAAAGACTTTATAGAGTTTGCAAAAGACTCAGTGTTAGTTGCTCACAACGCATCGTTTGACTGCTTAAATGTGCTTCATAAAGCCAAAGTCTTAAACTATTCATTTGGCGAAAATGTACTGTACATTGATACTCTTAACTTAGCCAGATATCACTACTCAGACAAACTTAAGCGTTTTAACTTAGGCACACTTTCTCGTTTCTTTAAAATCAACTTAGAAAACCACCACCGCGCGATAGATGACGCCGATGCTACCGGTCAAATGTTTATCAAAATGCTTGAAGACCTTGCACAAAAAGGCATCAAAACCTTCAATGAACTTGAAACCACGGTAGATCGTAGTAAAACTTACTTACATCAAATGCCGTTTGCTGTGGATTTTTTGGTTAAAAACCAAACCGGCTATAAAAATCTATTTAAGTTAGTAACTTCTGCTTTAACTGAGTACTTTCACCAAAGACCCCGTGTACTTGCTTCTGAGTTTGAAAAATACAAAGAAGGTTTGTTAATTGGTGCAAACGGAGCAGGTGAACTGTGGTTTGATGCTCTAAACTCAACCGACGATGTTTTGGACTCACATATTTTAAAATACGACTACGTTTTAGTTTATCCGCCAAGTTGTTTTTCACACCTTAAAGACAACATAGCCGGTGGAACAGAGGCAATTAAAAACGCAATTTCTAGACTAATTTTACACGCCAAAAAGTTAAATAAAACCATAGTTGCCTCAAGTAATCCACATTACTTAAATAAAGAAGACCAAATTTACTATCAGTTTTTTATCAGAACTCCATTAGTTGGCGGAGGTCGCCATGAACTTGCGCAATACGAGGCCACACCTGACTACTTTTTTCAGACAACTGATGAACTAAGTGCTGAGTTTACTTTTTTAAATGACGATAAACTAATCAAAGAAATTGTGGTTGAAAACTCAAATCAGATAGCTGATTTAATTCAAGACATTAAGGCTTTTCCAGAAGGACTGTATTCGTTTTCAGATGACTACTTTAAAGACCAAGGTATTCCTTCAATAGAAGGTGAGTTTAAGCGCTTAATTTCTAAAAACCTTGAGCAAAAGTACGGCAAAAACCCACACCCTTTTATTTTAGACAGAGTAAAAAGAGAGCAAACTACCATTCTCAAAAATAACTTTGCCTCAATTTACTACATGTCTTATTTACTTGTCAAAAAGTCTAACGACGACGGATACGTGGTAGGTAGCCGTGGCTCTGTTGGCTCTTCTTTTGTGGCAACAATTTTAGGTATAACTGAAGTCAATCCTTTACCTCCGCATTACTTTTGTCCAAAAGGTTGTTTCCAGGTCTTTAAGTTCAACGAAGACTCAAAGAAAGACTACGCCTCTACTCAGTTTGACGAAATGTTTAAAGATGACTTAAACGAAGCAGACGATGGATACGACTTAAAAGAACGAGACTGTCCAGTGTGTGGCTCTAAACTAAACCGAGATGGACACGACATTCCGTTTGAAACCTTCCTTGGTTTTCAAGGCGACAAAACCCCTGATATTGACCTTAACTTCTCAGGTGAATACCAAGCACAAGCTCATGAATACGTTCGCACCTTGCTTGGAGCGGACCACGCTTTTAGAGCAGGAACTGTATCGGGAGTTGCCGAAAAAATCGCATTTGGTTATGTCAAGGGCTACATTGAAGATAAGCAAATGAAAATCCGCAAACCCAAAATTGCAGCCTTGGCTAAAAAAATTGTTGGAGTTAAGCGAACCACAGGGCAACACCCAGGTGGTATTGTTGTGGTGCCAAAGCCTTACTCAATTTTTGACGTCACACCTGTGCAATTTCCGTCAGACGACACCACAGCAAGTTGGCGCACGACTCACTTTGACTACCACTCTTTTGAAGAAAACTTACTAAAACTAGATATTTTAGGACACGATGATCCGACCATGATTAAGTTTTTATTTGACTACGTCAAGGCCAACCCTGCTGAGTTTCCCTTTAGCGAAGTCAGAGACATTCCAATGGCCGACGTTGATGTTTATAAAATGTTTTCAGGTAACGAAATTCTAAACGTAGACTACTCAAACGCACCTTTTATGCCGGCAACCGCTTCTACTGCCCTACCTGAGTTTGGTACACCTTTTGTTTCGCAAATTTTAGCGGAAACCAAACCCACAACATTTGCGGAACTGGTTAAAATTTCTGGGCTTTCGCATGGCGAAAACGTGTGGCTAAATAACGGAAAAGTCTTAAAAGATGGACACCCTGAGTTTGGCTCAATTCCTTTTAAAAACTTAATTGGTTGTCGCGACGACATCATGATAACCCTGATCTCTAAATACAACGTTGAACCACTTCTGGCGTTTAACGCTATGGAGTTTATTCGTAAAGGAAATTGCCGCAGAAACCCACAAAAATGGGCAGAGTACGCAAATCAACTAAGAGTCTTTGGTGTGCCTGAGTGGTATATTTACTCATGCGGACTGATTAACTATATGTTTCCAAAAGCCCACGCCACTGCCTACGTTATTATGGCCATTAGAATTGCCTGGTTTAAACTACACAAACCTTTGCTTTTCTACTCTGCTTTTTTTTCAAAACGTGCAGTTCAGTTTGACTACACTGTGATGACTAGCGGCAAAATAGCAATTGGCAACAAAATCCGTGAACTTGAGCAATTGGGATATGAGATTAAGGCTAAAGACCAAGAACTTTTAGTGACACTAAAAGTAGCATATGAGTTTTGCGCGCGTGGCTTTAGTTTTTCAAAACTCGCGGTTAACGAGTCTAGTGCTAAAACTTTCAACATTAAAGGAAATACTCTGCAAATGCCGTTTGCCACAATTGACGGAACTGGAGATACAGCGGCGTTTGACTCCGTAAACGCACGAAAGAGCGGGCTTTACACTTCTAAAGAAGACTTTAAAGCACGATCTGGTGTTAATAAAACTGTTTATAAAAAATTCTTAGACCTTAGTTGTCTTGATGATTTGCCAGACAAATAGGCTTAGTAAATTTCTTTTAAAAATCTAGAAGGTTTGAGTTTTGTGCCGTTTTGGCTAAACTCAAAACTCACTAAAAAAAGGTTTTGCTTCGCTCTGGTAATCGCAACATACATCAGCCTTCTTTCTTCTTCTATGTCAAGCAATGCACCTGTTTTAGTATATGGAAACACCCCTTCGTTAAGACCTACTATAAAAACCGTTTTAAACTCAAGTCCTTTTGATTCGTGTACTGTGTAGATTTGCGGCAAATATTCAAAAAACCTAAAGCCTCGCTTGAGTTCTTGCTCAATTAACACTCTTTCTTGGTTTCTTCTGACCAATAGACAAATTTCGTTTATTTTTACTTGTTGATTTCTTTGAGCAATTAAATAGTTTTTTAGTTCTAAAATAAAATCAGAGATTTTTGAGTATAGATAAATTTTTATGCTTGCTTTAATTTTAAGGTCTGAAAAAAGTACTTTTTCTGGCCTTTTTTTATTTTTTTCAATTAGCTTATTTGCGCATTCAACAATTGCTGGCGCTGAGCGGTAGTTTTGTGTGAGCATATAAACTTTAGGCAAGTAGGTTTCTTGGTATTTTTCAATTAAATCAAAAGATGCACCTCTGAACTTATAAATACCTTGGTCTATGTCTCCAACTAAAATAGTTTTGGTGTCAGGAGAAATTAAATGTTTTAAAATCTGAAACTGAACTAGGTTTGTGTCTTGAACTTCGTCAATTAGAACATAGTCGCAAGTTTGTCTAATTTCTTTATTTTTTAGTTTTTCTAAACAAAGTAAAAGCATATCGTCAAAATCAATTAACGCATTTTTATCAAGAAACTCTTTGTATTTTTTTAAAGTTTTACTTGGTTTTTTGTCAGGATTAGCCTTGTAGAGAGAAACTTCTAGAATTTCTCCTTTACTAAAAAGACGCGGAGTTTCAAACAAAACTTGTTTGTCTGAAATATACGGTTTAATTAAATTAAAACAAAAACCGTGAAAAGTATATACACCGACACTTTCTTCGTTTAACCTGTGCTTTAGTTCCTTGGCTGCCAGATTTGAAAATGTTAAACACAATATTTTTGCGTTATTTTCACTTTCCTTAATTGCCTTTATTTTTTGAATTAATGTATAAGTTTTTCCGCTGCCAGCACCGGCTAACACTAAAATGTGTTGGTCTTTGCTTTCAATGATTTTCTGTTGTTGCCTATTCATCTTAATATATTTAATCGTGCTGACTTAAAATACTTAAAAGTGTGTTAAAAATGAAAAACCTCCAAGGAATATCTCCTTAGAAGTTTTCTAAAAATGCTTTAAAAATACAATTAGTCAGTTGCTTTGGATGCAAAAATCATTGCAACAATCACAGCAAGTCTTAAAAACTCAATGTACATCCAAGTAAGCGTAGAAATCAATCCTAAAATCGCAACATAAGAATAGCCTTTGTCAAGACCATCGTTTTGTGCAACTTCTCTTAGCCCTTCAATGCTAAAGGTCAAAACAATTGTTAAATACAAGATGTAGACAGTGCTTAGCGCGATTTGCAACCAAAGGTAAGTTGTATTGCTGTAAAGTTGATTGTCAGTTTTTCTAAAAACTAACCAAAGTACTAAGTTAACTAAAGACATTAAAAGGACGGTTAGTCCTAGAAACATCATGACTTTGAAAAGCTTACGAGTTCCTCTGACCCAATTGCTTAAGTTTAAAACTAACACTGTTAAAAACACAAAAGCAGTTGCACTAAGGGCAATTATACCAACGCCTCTTAAAATCATTTCAAAAACTAAAGTAATTGCGCCGATAAACACACCTGATGAAATTGAGTATACCCAAACTGAGAATCTAGCAATTGACACAAAGTTACCTAGTAGCGAAAACAAGAACATCAAACCAAAAGCACTTAGCGAAACAATTGAAAAGATAAGTAAATTAGATTTTCTTTGATCCGCGGTTAAACCAGATGTATTGCTAAAAATAAAATAATAACCTAAGAAAAATACAACTAAAGCAAAAGCAGAAAGCAGACCAACGAAAAACAAACTTTTTAGTAAAAGAGATTTAAAAGTAGTTTTCGGAACAACGTTTTCTTCAAACGAATAGTCTTGCACTTCTTGAGTTTGAATTCTAGAAATTTTCTTTAAATTTGGATTTATCATATTGCCTCCTTGCGACATCTTTAAAAAGATAACTAACAAATTCATTATAACAACAAAACAAGCAGTTTTAATCAAAATATTTGCTTTAATACCCTAAAAACTCTAAGCAAATATACAATTTTTTGTATTTTTAAATGGTAAAATATTTGTGCTATGAGATACTATGAAAATTTTAAAGGAAACCGTTGGAAAAAGACAATTGATGTTGCTGATTTTATTCAGGCTAACTACACTGAAGCAAAAAAATTCACACTTACTTTAGCTGGTCCAACTCAAAATACCTTAAAACAAGTTGAAAAATTAAACGAACTTCTTGTCGAAGAAACCAAAAAAGGAATTCTAGACGCAGAATGCAAAACCTCTTCAAATATTTTGGCATATGGTCCTGGATACTTACTTGGAGACAGCAAAACAACACCAGAATGCATTGTTGGTCTGCAGACAGACAAACCTTTAAAACGTGCTTTGTTTGCAGAAGGCGGAATTAAGATTGCCAAAAAAGCCTTGTCTTCATACGGATATGAACTAGACAAAGACACTGAAGAAATTTTTACAAAATACAGAAAAACCCACAATCAAGGTGTATTTGATGTGTATCCTGAAAACATTAAAATCGCTAGACACAACCACGTAATTACTGGATTGCCAGATGGATACGGACGCGGCCGAATTATTGGTGACTACCGCCGTGTCGCACTTTACGGAGTTGACCGCTTGATTTTAGAAAAACAAAAAAGCAAAGCAGGTTTTGAGTTTCCCTATACCCCTGAAATTATTCAAAAAATTGAAAACCTAGAGATGCAAATCAAAGCACTTGCTGACTTAAAACAAATGGCAAAATTATACGGTTTTGACATTTCACTACCTGCTCAGTCTGCAAAAGAAGCCGTGCAATGGACTTATTTTGCGTATTTAGCGGCAATTAAACAACAAAACGGCGCTGCGATGTCACTAGGTAGGGTTTCTACTTTTTTTGACATCTACATTGAAAAAGACAAACAAGAAGGCAGGCTAACTGAGTCTGAAGCCCAAGAGTTGATTGACAACTTTGTATTGAAGTTGAGAATGGTTAGATTTGCGCGCACTCCTGAGTATAATTCTGTGTTTTCAGGAGATCCTGTTTGGGTAACCGAATCTATCGCTGGCATGAACGGAACTACTAAGTCTTTTGTAACCAATACTTCTTTTAGAATGCTACATACTCTTTATAACTTAGGAGTTTATCCTGAGCCTAATTTAACTGTGCTTTGGTCTGAAAAACTACCTCTTGACTTTAAGAAGTATTGCGCAAAAGTATCAATTGAAACTTCGGCTATTCAGTATGAAAACGACAACTCTATATCTGAATGTCATGGCTCTGACTACGCAATTGCATGTTGCGTTTCGCCAATGGCAGTTGGCAAAGAAATGCAGTTTTTTGGAGCTCGTGCTAACCTAGCCAAAACTCTGCTTTATGCACTCAACCAAGGAAGAGATGAAATGACTGGACAACAGGTTATAACTCTTCCTAAAACTGAATTGTTAAAAGGCGGTAAATTTGAGTTTAAAGCGGTTTACAAGGCCTTTAAAGCAGCAATGAAAGAAGTTGCAAAACTGTATGTTAACGCTCTTAACATCATTCACTATATGCACGATAAATATGCATATGAGTCTATGCAAATGGCTCTACTTGATGACGAAATTACTCGTAATTTTGCAACTGGAATTGCTGGACTTTCAGTGGTTGCAGACTCTCTTTCTGCAATTAAATATGGAAGGGTTGAACCAATATACGACGAAAGCACTAATTTAATTAAAGACTTTAAAACCACTGGTGACTGGCCAAGATACGGGAATGCAGACGACAGAGCAGATGAACTAGCAGTTGCTGTTGTTAAAGATTTTTGGAAAGAAATCGCTGCTAACCCTACCTACTTAAACGCCAGACCTACGATGTCTATTTTGACAATTACTTCAAATGTAGTCTATGGTATGCACACTGGTTCTACTCCAGATGGCCGCAAAAAAGGCGAACCTTTTGCACCTGGCGCAAATCCTATGCATGGTCGTGATAACACTGGGGCTTTAAACTCACTGCTTTCCGTTGCCAAAATTCCGTTTGAGTTTGCTAGAGACGGAATTTCAAATACTTTCCAATTGCTTCCGGAGTCTTTGGGTTCAAGTAATTTACCTGACTACGAAGAAGTCAGAAAAACTAACTTAGTTTCAATTTTAGACGGCTACTTTCAAAACAAAGGATATCATTTAAATATCAACGTCTTTAACCGAGAAAAACTAATAGAGGCCTATAAAAACCCAGAGAAGTTTCCAAATTTAACTATCAGGGTATCTGGGTATGCTGTAAACTTTTCTAAATTAACCGACCAACAAAAACTTGAGGTAATTGCGAGAACAATTCATGCCACTAGATAAGGCCTTGCTTGAAGTTAAAGGCCAAGTTCATTTAATTGAACCGTTTGGTGCTTTTGACGGACCAGGTCTACGTTTTGTTTTGTTTCTACAAGGCTGTCCGTTGGCTTGTAAGTTCTGCCACAACCGCACATCTTGGAGCAGAAATTCAGGTGAAACTTACACAGTTTCAGAAATTTTAAAGAAGTTCAATCAGTATAAATTATTTTACGGAACTACTCCTAAATTAACTGTCAGTGGTGGTGAGCCTTTATTTCAACTTGAGTTTTTAGATGCCTTGTTTAAGGTTGCCAAAAGTCAAGGAATTGAAACTTGCCTAGATACTTCGGCCGGATTATATCAAGAAAGCGAAAAAGATAAATACGCAAAAATTCTTAAAAACACCGACCTAGTTTTGCTGGATTTAAAGCATTCTGATCCAAAAAAACATTTGTGGTTAACCGGCAGACCGCTTGAGCCGGTTTATGCATTTGCCCGTTTTTTAGACGAACAAAATAAAGATATAGTAGTCAGACAGGTAATAATTCCCGGCATAAATCTATACACAACTCAACTTAAAAATTTACGTAGTTTTTTAGACTCGCTTTCTTCAGTTTGCGCAATTGAAGTTTTAAAATACCACACACATGGTGCCAAAAAATGGACAGACTTAGGGCTGAACTATCCACTAAGAGGTGTCAGAGAAGCAAACCAGGCTGATTTTGAGTTTGCAAACGAAATTTTAACTAAAGGATATAAGTTCAAAAAATGCAAGATATTTTTAAGAAACTAAACTTCCATAACAAATTAGCACTGGCCCCAATGGCTGGCTACACTTACTCTGCATTTAGACAAATTTGTAAAGAAGCGGGTGCTGGTCTACTTTACACTGAAATGATTTCTTCATACGCCTTGGTGCATGGTGACGAAAAAACACTTCATATGCTTGAGTTTAAAGAAATTGAACATCCTATAGGTGTGCAAATTTTTGGAAATGACCCAGAAATCATGGCAGAGGCTGCCAAAATACTTGAACAAAACTACAATTTTGATTTCATTGATATCAACTTCGGTTGTCCTGCTCCCAAAATTTCTGACCGTGGTCATTCAGGTTCTTATTTACTTAAAGATTTACCTTTACTAAAAGCGATTGCTGAGGCTGTAGTTAACGCAGTTTCTCTGCCGGTTTCTGCCAAAATCAGACTAGGATTTGATAAAAACACTATAAACGGCCAAGAAGTTGCCACAATTCTTGAAAACTCAGGCGTTTCTTTTATATCCGTACACGGTCGTACTAAAGAACAGGGATATTCAGGTGTTGTTGACCTTGCAGAAATTAAAAAAGTCAAAGAAGCAGTTTCTATTCCAGTAATCGGAAACGGAGATGTCACTAATTTAGCAGAGTTTACTAAAATGCTTGAGTACTGCAAGGTAGACGCTGTAATGATTGGCAGAAAAGCACTTGCCAATCCTTTAGTTTTTAAAGAAATTTTAACTAAAACACCTAATTTAAAAGCACCAACTTCTATCGCTGAAATTATTTTCAAGCACTATACTTTGCTTAAAAACCAAGAAAAAGACCAAAGACGTTTCTTTCTTTTACTGCGTGGTGCTATTCTTTTTTATTTAAAGAACATTAAAATTTCATTTGAATTGAGACAAATGGTCTGTAGATTAAACGACGAAAATGAACTAGTAAAAATTATTCAAGAAATTAAAAAAATCCAGTAATTGTGAGGTGTACCTCATTTACTGGATTTTTTTAATTTTAGAGCTTATACTTAAGCGAAAATTAGATTTTGTTTTAAAGCAAAGTTATAAGCCTGTTTAGTTTCTTTTGCTTTTATGTTAAGGGCTTTGTGTGCTTTGTCTATAACTTTTTTAGCAGCGTCTAGGGCTTCAACGTGGAGTTCAGCGCCGATGTGTTTTTCTTCTAGTTTCAAGGTAAAGTCTTTAGTGCTTTCTTTAAACTCTTCAGTTTTTCCGTCTTTTAGTTTTAGATACCATCTGTATTCTTTAATTTCTTTTTTAAAGCTGTGTGCTTCTACTTTAAGTTCATCACCAACTTTGTATTCGCTTTTTAGATGGTGAAAATGCATAACTTTTCCGTGATGGTCATGGTGGCCATGATGAGGTTTTTTGCTATTGTCGTGGCAACTTCCTAAAGCAAATAGAGCAACTAAGGCAAATAGTGCAAATAATAATTTTTTCATATATAGTCCTTTCATAAGTATATTTTTTTTTAAAAAAATAACTTGCATATTTAGTATAGTCCAAATGAGTTTAATTTGCAAATGATTAGCATTTGCAAATTAAAATACAAACTATTTATGAGCAAATTAAAAACGCTTGGAAATCCAAGCGTTTTGGTTTTAATTTTTTGTAATTTTATAAGCAAAAGTGTTTGAAATCTCTTTAAATGTTTCACCTAAATTCATAATTCTAATAATTTTTTTAGTGTGTTTATCGCCGATGACACTAATTTCGTAAACTGCTTTTCTCGTAATTACAATAAACTCTGAATTGTTTTTGGCAAAAGCTACTGCCTCTTTAGTGCCACTTGGCTGAGACTTATAGAAAGGAAATTTCCTGTAGATAACTTTATTTGAATTAAAAGCAGCGCTAATTATGAACTTTAACTTAATTTTATCGTCGTCTTTATTTGCAACTACACGGTTTTCTGGCTTTGGTTTGATGTGCATGTAATCAGCAAATACATCTTTATCTAAGTCTTTGACTTCATCGTAGTAGTAAGCCGCTTGGATTTCGTCTTGTTTAAAAGGTAGTTTATATTCAAGTGCTTTAGTTTTAACTAAAACAAACCAAATAACTGTACCAATTAAAACAAAATGAAAAATTATAAAAATAGTTTTAATTGTCTTTATCATAATTAAAGTGTTTCCTCGTATTGAGCGTAGACATCATCAAGTCCACGACTTTCTCTTTCCTCTTTGGTAAAAATGTGTATCCAAATTTGCTCAGTGGCAATCAAAGTCCAACCAGAGCCAGTTTCAACTGACTTAAACTCAGGGTAGCTTTTAACTCTAGAAACTAACGCTAAAGCCTGGCGTTCAGTTGCAGTTCCAATAACTGCGATGTCAAAAAGTGGATGGATTCCAGTAAAATTGTAGTATTTAACATCTTTAACGTCAATGTCTTTTAAGTCTTGATTAATTTCTTTTAATCTAAGTGAGTCCATTTTTACTCCTTTTAAATTATTTAATTTCTTGTTTTAATTTGTTGTAAGTGTCAATTTGTATTTGCTCAGGTTCAATGCCTCTAGATTTTAAACTCCTGAAAACCCCTTCAAAAACTAATACACAAGCCTTATTTAAGTCTTGCCACATCACTTTTCTAATTTCTCCAAGGTCCTTAAAAGTTCTCCTCGTTTCTGCTTTATCTGAAATAAAAAGAATTTTGCCGAGCGTAGAGATTTCTGGAGTTGGAGTTGTGTGCATAAATACTGAGTTTAATTGGTCTTCAGATAAATCAATTAGTTCTGAAAATAAATAAGCAGATACTGGGCCATGTAGTAAATTAGTACTATTTGTCTGTTTTAATTCAGGATATGCAAACTTAACTAAACTATGAGCCTCGTCTGCATTAACGTGTTTGGCAAAATCGTGAATTAAACCCGCAAGATACGCCTGGTTTTCATCAATTTTCCAGTGTTTTGCGAGTTGCCTGCACATTTTAGCGGTAGACAAAGAATGCAAGTATCTTTCTTTGTCTTGGCCTAATTTAGTTTTCAAGGCTTTTTTTAAATATTTAACTTTTGCTTTAAAGTTAGTGTTTAAATAATATCTAAGCAAGTTTCTTTTAAAATAGTTAGGTTTAAAAAAACGAATAAAAGCAAAAATAATTTTTTCTCTAAATCTGTTAATTTTAGTCAAAAAACGTTCACTTGTGCAATCTATAGACTTAACTAAAAATGTCATTTTAAACTGCATTTTATTACTAAAAACAACATCTGTCAACAACTGGTCACCAATAAACGCTGAGTTTTGACATTTTATTTGTTCAGTTCTGTAAATCTTTTTGCCAGTTTTAGTAAAAGGTTTTCTTAAGTTAAAAAAAACTTTGGTGGCAGGCAAGTTATTTAAAAGTTGTCTAGATTTGCCTGAATTGCTAAAAATATACAATCTAAAATCAACACTTAATTTTTTAAAAAAATCTACAGTTTCTTTAGAAAAAGAGTTTTCTTTATAAGAAAGCAGAGTGTTGTCTAAATCAAAAATCAAAGTGTCGACACCTTGATTTTTGAGTTCTGCTAAAGGAAGGTTAAAGATACTTTTTAAATATGCAGTAAACCTGTATTTAGGCATTATTGGTAAACTTTAAGAATTTCAACATCAAGGCTTTTGTTTTCAGAAACTTTGAAAGAAACTTTATCGCCTGCTTTGTGGTTTTGAATAGCACGGCCCAGCGGAGTTTCTACAGAAATTTTTAAAACACTACCACTAAAAAGGTCAGTTTCTTGGCTACCAACTAGTTGGATGTTTTCAACTGCTTTATTGTGTAGATATTTAAGTTCAACTTTATTGCCAATTACGCAAATATCATCGCGGTTACTTTTAATAATAACTGCGTCTTTTAAAATGCTTTCTAGTTCTTTGATTTTGTGTTCAATTTGCGCCTGCTCATTTCTAGCAGCATCGTAGTCTGCGTTTTCAGACAAGTCACCTTGAGCGCGCGCTTCTTTAATTGCTTGAATGTTTTTAGGGCGTTTAACAAACTTAAGTTCGTTAAGTTCACTTACTAATTTATCGTACCCTTCTTGAGTTAATGCATTTTTTTTAGCCATTTTTTCTCCTTGTTAACTACTAAATATTATACAACATAAGTGATTTTTAACTTCACTTTAATGTGAAAAAAAGGCGAAAAAATGATATAATTTAGACATGCAAATCACTAAAAATAAGTTAGAAATAATTAAGTTAACAATTGCAGCAGTTTTAACGGCGAGCGCAGTTGCAGTTAACTCACTATACTCATATATCGTGCCAATTGGTATGTTTAGAGTACCTTTTTTTATCGTTGCTTTAGCCGTGGTTGCGATTGCTTTTGGTCCAGCATATGCACTAATTACTGGCGTAGTTTACGACCTTTTGTTTGGGTTTTTAAATTCACTTGGTTATCTTCCTATCTACGGATTTGCCACTTATTTTTGGGTGTTACTTTACTCAATTATTTGCTTCAAAAGAATTTCTAAATTAACTATTTTTATGGCTACATTTTTCGGATATCTTGGCTATACTTTGATAAACACTTTTGCCACTTGGTTTTATTTTGGCAAACTTGCTTTTTTAAGCCTGTTGCTTCGCTTAGGTTTAACCTTAATTTTCACACCAATTTTATTTGCCCTAATTTGTCTACTAATCAATAGATTTAGTGAAATTGATAAGTTAAATATCACTAAAATAGAGTTTCTTAAAACCAAAGAATTAGAATACTAATTTAAAGTCTTTCGCTAAATACTAACGAAGGAAAAACAACCGCTGATTTTTGTGCTTCGCCTAAAAATAAAATTGAAAGTTTATTTAGTGCTGCCTTAAAGCGCAGACCGTGATTTGGGTGAGTTAAATGCACATGCTCGTGTAAAATAGTTTCAATAGCGAACTCTTCTTTAAAACAGATCAAAATTGGATTTAAAATAATTTCAGTCTTATCATTAACAGTGCGTTTACATTTGCCATAGTAGCCTTTGACTAATTTAAAACTATAGGCGTCTGCAACGGTGGTAAGTTTTTCTTTTGAGCGGTTTAGAAATTTAAAAAGAAAGTCTTTTAGGACTTTAGTGTAAAACTCTTTTTTGGCAGTCTGCAACGTTTTGTATTTAGAACTAAAGAAGTAAGCAGATTCTCCGTCAAATCCAAATACATTTTTTTGCAATGCCGCACTTGGCAAAAAGTCATAGATTTTGCCAAAAACCATTACCTTATTTTTTTGAGAAACCTCAAGATTGTACTGGCGAAAATAGTAAAAAACATCGCCTTGAACTCTTGAGTTATTTACTATTTTTTCGCCTTTTAAGGCTATTTCACGAAAATTATATTGATACAAATAAGGACTTGGAAAAACTAAAACTGGTTGTATTGCCTCGCAGGTTAAGTAGCTTATTTTTATGTTTTGATTAAATCTAATTAGAACTTTTCCAAATTTCTTAGTTACGATAAAAGAATCTTCACTCATTTTTTTCTAATCATAGAATATGGCTCAACTTTGGCATTTAATTTTACATAAACCTTACTCATCGCATGGTTTGCAGTTTGGATTTTTTCAAAGTTTTCATTCCATAATTTTAAAACTTTAAATGTTCTTTCTTTGCCTAATGGCGCCATTAACTCAATTTTATCACCAACTGAAAAGTAGTTTCTTTGCTGAAATAAATACACACCTTTTTTAACTTCTTGATTTAAATAAAGCCCACAAAATGCTTGATTTGGTTTAGTGGTATTTTGGTCAAAAAGCACCTTGGTTTCAGCAGGTAAATTATCTAAGTGCCCAGTAGCACTTAGTCTGTTTTCAGCAGCCTTTAATTTCTGGCTATATTTTTTAACAGAGTTAATTTTTTTAGTTTCATAAATTTCGTCAAGCATTTGACGATAAGTTTTAACAACAGTAGCAATGTAGTGTAGAGACTTCATTCTACCTTCTATTTTAAGCGAAGACACATTGGCTAAGAGTAAACTTTTAATGTGCGGCACTGCGTTTAAGTCCATAGCTGAAAAAGAAACAGGTTCGTCTTTAAGTTGCATATCACCTGAATACAAAAAATACTCCCATCGACAGCTGTGTGCACAACCTCCACGGTTGGCATCTCTACCTGTAAAAGTATTTGAAAGTGAGCATCTACCTGAATAACTCATGCACATCCCACCATGGATAAACACTTCAATGTCAAGTCCATGTCTGTCAAGATTTTTAATTTCTTTAATTGAAAGTTCTCGGCCTAAAACTATTCTTTTTACACCTAGTTCTTTCCAAAACAAAATAGTGCGCGAGTTGATAACACTTTGCTGAGTTGAAAGATGTATTTCTAAATTGGTGTATTTACGTGCAGCATGAATAATAGCAAAAGACGCACATATAATGGCGTCAACTCCTGCTATTTCTAACTCTTGTAAATAGTTTTTTAAACCTTCTAAGTCTTCGCTGTGTGGCAAAATATTGGCAGTCACGTATACTTTTTTGCCAAGAGAATGCGCAAACTCACACGCTTCTTTAATTAACGGGATTGTGAAGTTAGAAGCACGCGCACGAAGAGAAAACTCAAGCCCGCCGATAAAAACGGCATCTGCTCCGTAGATTAGTGCGTATTTTAGTTTTTCAATATCACCAGCTGGTGCTAACAGTTCGCTCATTTTTTATACACCGTTTTTGTTTCTGCAAAACCTGTGTCTTGCAAGTCACTGTATTTTGCTTTAAATTGTTCTATGTCTGTATCTAAAATGTTGTTTTTTTGATAAAGATTAAGTGCATCTATTGCATATTCATCTGAAAAAAACAAAGGGTCTATCGCAAAGTATTTAAGACAAGTTTTTAGTTTTACAATATAACTAAACATTTGCGTAGTTTTACCGCGAAATAAATAGGTACCAAATTCATCTTCAAGGACATTTAATTTTTCTGCCCTATTTTTTTCTTTTAAAAACAAGTCTGCTCTATTTTTTAAATCCAAGGTGTGTTTAAATTTTTTGTTGTATATAGAAAGTAAATGGCGCTTTGAGTGAAACATTGAAAATCTGCCGTGTCCTTGGAAAAAAAGATTAAAATCAGGATTTTTTTGACTAATTTCACAAATATTTTCAATAGTAATTTCTTTAGCTAAAAATACCCCAAAAAAACCAAGTTCAGAAATAGTTTGAACTTCTTGCCAATTGGTAATTAGAGTTTCTGGGTTATATACACACTTATTTAATAAGTTTTCTTCTTTTAAAAACTGAGCAACGCCGATGTCAGCAACAATATAACCAATGATGTTTTCTTTATATTTAAGTTTATTTAAATAATTTTTAAGTGCAGGAAAATCTTGGTCATAGGCCATAAAAGAAAGATCAATGAAGGCTTTGTGGTTTTTTAAATAAGTATTAATTTCTTCAACTGTAAAACGGCGATAGCATTTATATGAAAACTCAGTTCTCAAAACCAACGTAGCATCAACATTATCGTATTTTGTTAGGTCAAGTGGATATATTAAGTATTTCATAACTTTTTGGATACTAAAAGACCGTCTGCGATATCTATAAACTCAGATTTAAAGGAATTATTTTTGAGAACTTCGGTTTTAAAAGTTTCTAGTTTTTTAAGAAGTTGGGCTGTGTTTTTAGAAACTGAGTTCTGGTTTAGTTTGTGAAAAGAAATGTTGTCACAAACTATCAGGCCACCTTTTTTTAAGTTGTTTTGAAATTTTTCAAAATATTTTAAATATTGTGCTTTCGGGCCATCTATAAAAATTAGGTCAAAAACCTCACCTTGAAAGTCAACATCAATTGCATCGGCTAAAAGCGGAGTCACTTGTTTTTCAACTCCACAAATTAAAAAATTGTGTTTTGCTTTCGCAAAACTATCTGGATTTTTTTCAATAGTCGTAATCTCTAAGTTTTTATTTTCTTTTAAAAAACTAAGAGCACTAAAACCGTAAGCAGTTCCAATTTCTAAAATTTTTTTAATGTTTTGTTTTTTTATCAATTCGTTGATATATAAAACTGCTCTGTCTTTTAAAATAGGAACTTGGTGAAAAATGCAGTGGTTTTTAACTAAATTAAATTCTAGACTATTCATGCTCCAAATCAGACATGTATTCAAGGAAAACTTCGGTAAGTTGTCTGTATTCTTCAACGTCTTCTATATCTGTTAAACTACCGCTAAACTCAAGGTTAGTATCAGTTTTAGTAAGTTCGTTGTATTTGGCAAAAATTAAGTTAGTTCCTTCTTTGTCAAGTAGAGCCACATAGTTTCTAGTTTCTCCTGCAAACTCACGAGTAGTTGTAAAAATCACGATAAAGGTTTCGTCCATACCGTCCACAGATATTTTGACTTCTCTGGATTTATCTTTTTTTAAGGATTCAATAACCTTGTCATTTAAAGAAATTACTTTTTCTTCGTTTTCCATAAAATCACCTTTTTTTGGTTTAAAAACTTGATCTGCGGTCTAGATATTTTTGTAAAATTACAACAGCAGAAAGTTCATCTTTAAATTGTTTTCTTTGTTTTATATTAGTTTTACTTTGTCTAAAAACCCCAAAAACGGCGTTTGTAGATAAGCGTTCATCTTCTAAAATTACTTTAACACCAGGGAGTGCTTCTTCAATTAAGGTCTTAAAGTCTTCCGAAATTTTTGCGCGCACTCCGACATCTCCATTCATGTGTTTAGGGTAGCCAAGTACGATTTCTTGAAAATTATATTTGGTGTTAAGTTCAACTAGATGAGCAATGCAAAGCGAGTAGTCTTCGTTTTCAAAACGAAAAGTTTCTAAGTTATTGGCAATTATATGAGACTCAGAAATTGCGAGGCCCATAGTTTTTGAGCCAAGATCAATTCCAAGAATCATTTTTGTTAAACTCCTTTAAAACTAGGTCAACTCTGCTTAAATCACCACCGCCAGCGGTAGCAAAATCAGGTCTACCTCCACCTTTTGAGTTAAGAATAGAGTTGATTTCTTTAATGTAGTCAGTGGCTTTTTGAGTATTTGATTTAACAAAAATATTAACCTTTTCACCATCTATGTTTATCATAATACAGTTATTTAGTTTTTGGGTGTTTACATACTGCATAAACACATCTTTTGCGATTTTTGAATCTATCTTTGACTTAAAAATATAATTCTGTGAAGTCGCATTGTTAAGCGATTTTAAAGCATTTTTAATGTTAATTTCACTAATTTGTTTTTCATATTTTAAGGCTAGTTCTTTGATTTCTTGCAGGTATGATTTTGCATTTAAAATATCTTGATATGAACCTTTAATTTCTGGTTTTTTCGCAAACTCTAATTTAAGCGAAACATTGTTTAGTTCATTAACTTTGTTTAAAATAACACTGGCTTCATTAAAGTAATGTGCAGCATATTCTTCAACTTTAGCCTTTAGGTTTGCACCAGAAACCGCAAAAATACGGTAAAGTCCAGAACCAATTGACTCAATTTGTGTAATCGCAAAGTCTTTTATTTCATTTGTATTTTTAACGTGAGTACCACCACATAGCTCAATTGAGTAGTTTTCCATTGAAACCATTCTAACAGTTTTATCGTATTTTTCGCCAAACAAGGCGATTGCGCCGTGTTTTAAAGCAGTGTCGTAATCAGTGTATTCATACTTAACTTTAAGGCCTTTTTTAATTTTATCTTTAACAATTTTTTCAGCCTTTAAGAGTTCTTCGTCTTTTGGAAAATTGTAGCAGTTAAAATCAAATCTCAAGTAAGGCGCACAAACTTTTGAACCTCTTTGGTTAACGTATTCACCTAGCACATCTTTCAAGGCTCTGTGAATTAAGTGAGTTGCACTGTGGTTATACATAGTAGGTGTGCGGTGTGCTTCGTCAACTTGGCATTTAACGACTTCGCCTTCTTTAAACTGAGATTCAACAATGTGTAGGTGTTGGCCAAACGGTAGTTTAAGCATGCCTTTCACTTCCGCTTTTTCAATAGTTCCAAGGTCCGAAACTTGACCCCCGGTTTCTGCAAAAAAAGGAGTTTTATCAAGGACAATCCCTTCTTTAAAAACTTTGATTACTCTAGATTCAGACGATAAGTTTTCATATCCTATAAACTCAGATTTTTCGCTAAACTCTAAAAACCCTTTGTTTTGCCCCTTCATTGACTGAAAGTTTTGGCGAGCAGAGCGAGAAAGCTCTTTTTGTTTGGCTAGAAACTCATGAAAACCTTTTTCATCAACTTCAACACCGTTTTCATCGGCATACTCTTTAGTTAACTCAAACGGGAAGCCGTAGGTGTCATATAACTTAAAAGCGCTTTCGCCGGAAATTGATTTTTTGATTTGAATAAGTTTAAAAAACTCTTTTTCACCGGCTTCAATAGTTTCTAAAAACTTCTCTTCTTCTTGTTTTAAAATGTTTTGAACAACTTCAACACTATTTTTAAGGTCAGTGTAAAACTCACACATTGCCTCAATTACACTTGGCACAAGCAGATATATAAAAGGTTTCTGCATACCAAGTCTACGCCCTGCTTTAACAGCACGACGAATTAGTCTTCTAAGCACGTATCCTCTGCCTTCATTTGAAACCACGGCTCCATCTGAAACTGCAAAAGTCACAGTTTTTAAGTGGTCAGCAATGATTTTAAACTCTTTTTGACCTAGGTATTTGTGATTGGTTTGTTTTTCAATTGCTCGCATAATTGGCGCAAACAAATCAGTGTCGTAGTTAGTTTCCACATCTTGCATAATTGCGCAAAGTCGCTCAAAACCAGCGCCAGTATCAATGTTTTTGTGCGGAAGCGGTTTGTAGTCTTCTCGTTTTTTGCCAGTTTCTGCGTTAAAAGAAGAAAAAACTATATTCCAAAGTTCAACATAGCGAGCAGTTTCTAAGTCGTTTCTTAAAGCTACTTCTCCGCGTGGGTCATATTTTTCTCCACGGTCATAAATTATTTCGGTATTTGGCCCGCAAGGTCCATCGCCAATTTCCCAAAAATTTGATTCAAGCGGCACTAATTTACTTTCAGAAACACCTAAACTTAGCCAAATTTCTTTAGTTTCAAGGTCTTTAGGATAATATGTAAAATAAAGTTTATTTAAGTCAAACCCAAACCATTTAGGTGAAGTCATTAACTCAAAAGCAAAAGCAATCGCTTCTTTTTTAAAGTAGTTGCCAATAGAAAAGTTACCAAGCATCTCAAAAAAAGTATGGTGTCTCGCGGTTAGTCCCACGTTTTCAATATCGTTTGTGCGGATACACTTTTGGGAACTAGTAATTCTTGGATATGGCGGCATCATAGTGCCGTCAAAGTATTGTTTAAGTGACGCTACACCTGAGTTAATCCACAGTAAAGTCTTGTCGTTTTTCGGAATTAACGAAACTGACTTATATACATAGTGGTCTTTGGATTTAAAGAAATCCAGCCACATTTGTCTGATTTGGTTGCCTGTTAGTTTTTTCATAATTTGATACCTTTTGTTAAACTTTTAGTTTAAATTTAGCGTTTTCACGTTTCAAATCGCGTTCTTTAATGGTTTGCCTTTTATCCCTTAAGTTTTTACCGCGACACAGCCCAATTTCTACCTTTACAAGAGCATGGTTAAAGTAAATTTTTAAAGGAATTAAAGTCAAACCTTTTTCAAAAACTTTTTGTTTAATTTGAATAATTTCGGCTTTATGTAAAAGCAGTTTACGAGCGTTTATTTCTTTGTGTTGAAACTTAGCAAGGTTTTCTTTTGCAAACCCAATTTTCATGTCGCGCAAGTAAAGTTCTAAATGTTTAGTAATATCGCAAAAAGCACCAGTCATTGTGACTTTACCGGCGCGAAGAGCCTTGACTTCAGAACCAGTTAAAACTATTCCTGCTTCGTAGGTTTTAATGATTTCAAAGTCAAAATATGCTTTTTTGTTGTTTGCGATAATCTTCATTTTTAACCTTATTTTGACAATTAAAAGCCCCTTTGTGCAAGAACAAAGGGCTTTTAACTTTCATTTTTATGTGTATTTAAATAATTAAACTAAAATTTATTTTTTTAGTTTAGGAAATGCAGCTAGTCCTGGATAAACTGCTTGGTCGCCAAGTAGTTCTTCAAGACGAATTAGTTGGTTGTATTTAGCAATACGGTCAGTTCTAGACATAGAACCAGTTTTAATTTGTCCTGCGTTTAGGGCAACTGCTAAATCTGCAATAAATGTATCTTCGGTTTCTCCACTACGGTGGCTAATTACTGTGGTGTAGCCAGAGCGTTTAGCAAGTTCAATAGTGCGGTAAGTTTCGGTAATAGAACCAATTTGGTTAACTTTAACTAAAATAGAGTTAGCAACACCTTTTTCAATACCTTGAGCTAGGCGTTTTTCGTTAGTTACAAATAAGTCATCGCCGACTAATTGGATTTTATCGCCAAGTTTTTCAGTTAGTTTTTTCCAGCCAGCCCAGTCGTCTTCAAATAAACCGTCTTCAATTGAAATAAGAGGGTATTTTTCGACTAGAGAAACATAGAAGTCAACTAGTTGATCAGAAGTCAATTCTTCACCAGTTGCTTTGAAAACATAGCGTTTTTTAGCCTCGTCGTAGAACTCAGAAGAAGCGGCGTCAATTGCTAAAAATACATCTTTACCAGGTTTGTAGCCAGCTTGTTTAATCGCTTCAACAATTAAGTCAAAAGCTGCAGCGTTTGACTCTAGGTTTGGAGCAAATCCACCTTCATCTCCACCACCAGTTGCAAGACCTTTTTTCTTAAGAACACCCTTTAGGTTGTGATAAACTTCGGCAGCACAAACGATTGCTTCTTTGAAAGTTTTAAAACCAGCAGGAATAATCATGAACTCTTGGAAATCAACGTTACTGTCTGCGTGTGCTCCACCGTTTAAGATGTTTAACATTGGCACTGGCAAAGTATGTGCAAAGAAAGTTCCAAGGTATGAGTGCAAGTCTAGACCAAGAAAGTCAGCAGCAGCTCGGCAAGTTGCCATTGAAACCGCTAAGATTGCGTTAGCACCAAGATTTGCTTTATTTGGAGTTCCATCTAAATCAAGCATCGCTTGGTCAATCGCCATCTGGTCAAGGCAAGATAGACCGATTAGTTCAGGTGCGATTTTTTCGTTAACATTAGCAACAGCCTTCAACACACCTCTTCCAAGAAAACGTTTTTTATCTCCATCTCTAAGCTCAACTGCTTCGTGCGCACCAGTAGATGCACCAGATGGAACAAGAGCACGACCGAACGCTCCTGAATCTGTAGTTACTTCAACCTCTACAGTAGGGTTACCACGTGAATCTAGAACTTCACGTGCATGAACAGCAATAATATAAGGCATATTTTTCCTCCGTAATACTTATATATTATATAACATTATATGCAAATAAAAAACACATTAATTAGATTTTTGTAATTTACGCAGTTTATTTTAATTAAACTTTTAAAATTATTTATATTTATGTTTAATACCATTTTTAATACGCTAGTTAGTGAAAATACAGGCCTAAAAATATCACGAATAACTTTTATGGCTAAATTGTTTTATACAAAATCTGCGTTATATTTGTTCGATAACAAAAATTCCAGTAGTTTATTTTAATTAAACTAAATACATTTATATTAAAAAAGTTTAATGCACACTTAAGACAATATTTGCGCCAGATTATTTATCAATGTGTTTCACTTATGCTTAGCATATTTAAAACAAAACTAAACCAAAAAAACGTAAACTGTTTATAGTTTTTTTTGACTGCTTTACCTAGGAGTTCACCAAGATTGTCTTTAACTTAATTTTAATTTATCTAATTTAAGAAGTGCCTTAGAGTTAATAAAATACAATTTTTAAACACAGACATTTTTAAATTCTGATTTCCACAGTTTGCGCAATTTAAAAAAATAAATTAGAAATTATTACAAAGTGTCGTTTTTTAAAATAATCATTAACATACACAAGCTCGGTTGAAGTGACTATTTTAAATCTTTTTCACCCACTTGCAAAAAGGAGAACCACATTAGCGCTCTGCAAAATTACGAAAATGAAAATGAAGTTTATAAGTGTTAGTGAAACTTAAAATAACTTTACATTTTAGATGTCCTGTTTGCTTTTAGTAAATAAAACTTAAAATCTGCATAGTTTAATTTAAATAAACAAAATAGTTTTAAATACAAAAAGTTTAAAATAAAAATTGAAGAGTATTTTTGGATTTAATTTGAAGTTATTGTAAATAAAACCGTATAAAGCATAGACATAAAAAAACCTGTTGGATTGGTATAGGCTGCAGAAGACTGCGATAATATTTGTAATTTCAATATCTGAAAATTATTTACAAATTCTTGCATTAGTTTATCTTCGTTTGTTGTCCCCTTTTTAAATAATGCACTATTTATATTTTAAGAAAAGAACAGGAATGTAAAATAACTAAAGTTAAAAAAACTAAAAAAGTTTAACAGTGTTTTTATATTATCCACAGAAATAAAAAAAGTTTACTAAATTTTTCATTACGAAAACTACAAAAAAGTTTAATGACTTAAGAATTGGAACACGAAAATGATATTTTAATGAGTTTAATATTTTTAAACTAATTAAAACAGTTTTAAATTAGTTTAAATGTAAAATGTACACTTAAATATTTGTAAATTTTTCTTCAAACGAAAAGTACAACGCCTCAGAAAGTATGACTTTTTCGCTAATTATTGTGAGTTTAATAAAACTAAACTTTTTTAATATTTTTTAGTTATTTATAATAAGACTCGACACATTTGTCTTAGTAGAAAAACGCTGCACTAAAAACATAACAACATAAAAAACAACAATTTAAAAATAAGCCTAATTATTTCTAAGAGAAGAAGTAGTTTAGTTAGTTTAGTTTTACTAATATTTATTTGTAAATTACATAAAAGTTTAATTGTTAATTAAGTTGCTAACTCACGAGTTTTGGCAAAAAATTAACAAAATTCACAGTCATTCCATCAATTCTGTGAATTTAATTTCGTTAAAACTCGTTTTGCGTTTTTTTCATATTCATTTTTCAAATGTGAACATAAAAAAGAGAGAAGTAAATAAGTATAACTACTTTTATACACCTTATTTTTAATTTTAGCGTGAATGCATAGTTTATTTCTGTTTTTTGTTATTTTTTTATTTGTTCCTATAATATATATTATGTAAACCAAAATATAGCAAGTTAGCGAAGCCGACAAGTGAAAATGTGTGGGAATGTGGATTACTATTAACTATCAGAATTTTCACTATTCTATGCTCAAAAACGAGTTTTTTAGCGATAATTTATCCAGAGTATTCAGTTTGGAAAAAATAGTGAAAAACTATAAATTAAAATTTATTAGCATTGTGCCCAGGTATAAATACTATTTAAATACTATTAAACTTTTTTACTATTTTTAATTAAACATTACATATACTAAACTTTCTATAGGCGTGTTTTGAGCGATTATTATTATGTTTTATGGGCAATTATCCATTCTGTTTTGTCCTAGAGCGTCTTAAAATAACATAGTTTTTTTACCTGCCCAAATTAAACACAGATAGACGGAGATAAACTTTTTTAGTTTAGATGAGTATATAGCAAAATGATTGTATAAAAAATAATTTAATACTTCCATTGTTTTTATATCTTAAATATCTTTAATAAAAAAATCACTAAATATTTGATTTAATAATATATTATATTTTTAATAAATGTTTAATTATACTAAACTTGCTATTAAATTAAATTTCGCACAATTTTATGGTAAAGATAAGTCTATATTTTAAAAAAATTTAAAAAATAAAAAAAGTTTAACAGCATCGCGGATATTCGCTCCACAACATAAGTTAAACTTTTTAATTTTTTTATCATTTAGTTTAAAAAAACTAAATTATGATTTTTCTAGATCTGCTATTTTTGGTCTAGTTTTATTGTACTTTTCTCGCTTGTATTTATCTGAAATATTAGTGTAAATTTGTGTTGTTTGAATGCTTTCGTGTCCTAGTATTTTTTGTAGCACTCTTAAATCACAACCATTTTCCAGCAAGTGTGTTGCAAAAGAATGCCTGAAAGTGTGTGGTGAAACATTTTCAATTTCGTTTTCTTCAGCGATGTTTTTAACTATCTTAAAGAACCCTTGTCGAGTTATTCTTTTGTTGTTTCTACTCACAAACAAAGCAGGTAAAGTGCGTTCTTTTAAGATGATATTGCGGGCATCTTTAATGTATATTTTAAGTGCTTCTACTGCTTTTTCGGTAAGTGGTACAGTTCGTTCTTTACTGCCTTTCCCTTCAACAATTAAAAACCCTTCGTTTAAATGTAGTGACTTTAAGTCAAGTCCAATCAATTCAGAAACGCGAAGACCAGAACCGTATAAGACTAAAAACATCGCCAGGTTGCGAACATTGTAAACAGTTTTTAAATCAATTGAATCTATCATTTTACTAGTTTGCTCTGCGTTGATAGTGCGAATTACTTTTTCTTTTTCTTTAATATTTTTAATTTCTTGTGCTGGATTTTCTTTAGTCAAACCATCCATTTCAAGAAAAACATGAAACGTTTTGATTGCTGAAATTTTTCTATTAGTTGTCCTACTGTCATATTTTTTTTGCAACGTTCTAATGTAGTTTTTAATCAGTTTAGGACTAATTTGTTCAGGTCTTTGGATTTCTTTGTGATATTTTTTAAAGAACTCAAAGTACTGTTGAATGTCAACCTTGTAGGCATTTTGGGTAGTTTTCGCTAAAGACTTTTCGTTTTTTAAATATAAAATAAATTCATTGATTAAAAACGGTTTCATACAAACTCCTGCATAATTTGGTTCTCTAAATAAATGTATTTATATGGTATATACAACCTACCTTTGGTGTATCTCAACATTTTTCTTGTAAGTAATTTCTTAATTACCGGGAAATATTTAAGTAAATCAACGCTGTATTTTTTCTTAAAATATTTAAGTTTTATACCATTAGTTTTACGAAGTCCAAGCACTACTGCTGTTGAAATTAACTCACTTTCACTTTGTTTTACTTCTGTTTTTTCTGGTCCTTTGTTAATGTAGGCGTGCAAAATTGCGGTGTTATTTGTACGCATTCCCGCGGTATAGCCGCTTGCAGCAAGCCCAGCGCCTATATATGTCGAGTCTGTCCAGTAGATTAAGTTATGTTGTGACTGGTATTTTGACCTTGCATAATTTGAAGTTTCGTATTGTGAAAAGTGGTGTTTTCTTAGGATTTTTTTAATAAAGTTATATTGCTTCAAACACATTTCGTCTGCTAAAGTCGTTTTGATACCTTGCTTTTCTAAGAACGCTAAAAAGGTGTTCTGTTCTAAAATTAAGGCATAATATGATATATGTTTAGGTTTAAACTTTATTGCAATTTCTAAATCTTTTTTTAGTATTTCTAAACTTTGATTTTTTATACCGTACATCAAATCAAAAGAAATGTTTTGAATACCAGCCTTTTTAATTAGTTTAACTGAGTTTTTAACATCTAAAACTGTGTGGTTGCGTTTCAGAAATTTTATGGTTTCTGGGTTAAAACTCTGCACGCCTAAAGACACACGGTTTACGCCATATTTCTTAAATAAAGCAACTTGTTCTTTGGTAATTAGTTCGGGATTGCATTCAATTGTATACTCTTTTACACCTTTAAACTTTTTTAAGGTTTTTAACAATAAGTTTATATTTTCTAAACTCAGATTATTCGGAGTCCCACCGCCAATAAAGACAGTGTCAAAATATAGGTTGTCTAAATACACACTATTTAGCTCTTCAATTAGGCTTTTTATATATCCATCTTCTTCTGCTTTGTCTTTAACTTGTTTTTTGACAAAGTCACAATACGAACAAATTAAATGACAAAAAGGGATGTGTACGTAAAGCCCACGCACTAATCATCCCCTTGTTTTAAGATAGCCAAAAAAGCCTCTTGTGGTACTGAAACACGACCGATTTGTTTCATTTTCTTTTTACCTTCTTTTTGTTTTTGAAGGAGTTTCATCTTACGAGAAATATCACCGCCATAACATTTAGCCAGCACGTCTTTGCGCATTGCTTTAATTGTTGATCTTGCAATAATTCGGTTACCAATTGCCGCTTGCACGGGAATTTCAAACATTTGTCTTGGAATTAAATCCTTCATTTTCTCAGTCAAGGCACGGCCTCTGGACTCAGCAAAATCTTTGTGTACAATTGTTGCCAGAGCATCAATTTGTTCACCGTTTAACAAGATATTTAACTTAACTAAGTTAGAGCGTACATATTCGTCCATATCGTAGTCAAACGACGCATAACCTTTAGTTTGTGATTTTAGTTTGTCAAAAAAGTTATAAACGATTTCAGAAAGCGGTAGCTTGTAAATGATGTTCACGCGGTTTTTATCTAAGTAATTCATTGAGACAAAAACCCCGCGTTTAGCCTGACAAATTTCCATAACACTGCCGACGTATTCAGATGGAGTCATAATAGAGGCTTTCACAAAAGGCTCTAAAATATAGGAAATTTGTTGTGGTTCTGGCAGTTCACACGGGTTTTGAATTTGAATAACATTGCCATTTGTTAAATGAACTGTGTAAATAACTGACGGAGCAGTGGCAATAATGTCAATATTAAACTCGCGGCGAATTCGCTCTTGAATAATTTCTAAGTGAAGCAATCCTAGGAAACCTGTTCTAAAACCAAAACCAAGTGCTTTAGAAGTCTCCATTTCGTAAGTTAAAGCCGCATCGTTTAATTTTAGTTTTTCAAGTGCTTCTTTCAATTGAGCGTAATTTTTATTTTCAACTGGATAAATACCTGAGAAAACAACAGGGTTTAATTTTTTATATCCGGGCAGAGGTTCAGTTGCTTGATTTTCAAAAAAAGTAATGGTATCTCCGACTTGAATGTCTTGAATTGACTTAATTTGGGCGTAGATAAATCCAACTTCTCCCGCTGCCAAAGTATCGGTTTCACGCATTTCAGGAGTATATACACCAACACTAACTACTTCTGCTTTATATTTAGACTGCATAAAGTAAATGGTGTCACCTTTTTTAACAGTCCCTTCAACTACCCGAATTAAAGGGATTACTCCTTTGTAGGCGTCGTAATATGAATCAAAAACTAATGCTCTTAAAGTATTGGTGTCTTGCTTTGGTTTAGGCGCAGGTACTTTTTTGACAACCGCTTCCAGAATTTCTTTAATGCCAATTCCATTTTTAGCAGAACACATCACAACTTCGCTTCTGTCAATGCCAATAATTTCTTCAATTTCTTTTAAAACTTTTTCAACATCTGCCGTTGGCAGGTCTATTTTGTTGATAACCGGAATAATTTCAAGGTCATTGTCAAGGGCAATATATAAGTTTGCAAGAGTTTGTGCCTGAATGCCTTGTTGCGCATCTATTACTAAAATTGCGCCTTCACAGGCCTGCAGAGAACGAGAAACTTCATAGGTAAAGTCTACATGGCCTGGGGTGTCAATTAAGTGCATTTTATAAACTTCTCCGTCTTCGGCTTGATAGTGAATTTGCACAGCGTTTAACTTAATAGTAATTCCGCGTTCGCGCTCAAGTTCCATACTATCTAGGTATTGCGCCTTCATTTCGCGGTTAGAAACGGCGTTAGTCAACTCCAAAATACGGTCAGCCAATGTAGACTTACCGTGGTCAATGTGAGCAATTATAGAGAAGTTACGAATTTTGTTCATCTAGATTTAAAACCTTTTTAATTAAGACTCTTTTAATGACGTTTTTTTCAATATATAGTGGACGGAACTCAAAGTTTTTATAAGTCACGCAAATTTTTTCACCAACTTTAGGCAGGTGTCCGATTTGCTCGGTAATAAAACCGTTTACAGTGTTAGACTCCGCTTCAAACTCAATGTCTAGTTTTTCAGACAAAATATCTAGTTCAAAGAACCCATCTACTTCAAAAGTAGTTGAGTTAATTTCTTTAAACTCAGCCTCAGGACTGTCAAACTCATCGTTAATTTCACCAACTATTTCTTCAATTAAGTCCTCAATTGTAAGAAGCCCCGCAACTCCGCCGTATTCATCTAGCACCATGGCGATGTGGACTTTATTTTTTTTCATATGCACAAAAATATCGTTAATTTTAGAGGTAGACGAGACAAAAAATGGTTTTCTAACAGACTTACCTAAATTAAACTCGCTTGGCTCAATTGCGTATTTTAAGATATCTTTGATGTGAATTGTACCAATAATATTGTCAATGGTTTCTTTGTACACAGGATATCTGGTGTATTGAGATTCATTAATTTTAGTTAAGATTTCTGAGTAAGTTGCAGTGATTTCTATAGCGTCAATTTCAGTGCGGTGGGTCATGATTTCAGAAACTTTAGTGTCGTCAAACTCAAAAATATTTTCAATTAGTTTGTTTTCTTCAACATCAATTTCTCCGCTTTCTGTGGCATTTGATGCCATTAAAATGATGTCGTCTTCTGTAACTTCTTTAATTTCATCGCCTTTTTTAACACCAAAAATACGAGCAAAAAAGGTAGTTGAAACCATGAGTAGCCAAACAAACGGGAACAGTATAAACATTAGCGCTCTGATGATCGGAGTGCAATTTAAAGATATTTTTTCGCTCCACTTCATTCCGATTCTTTTAGCAACAAGTTCACCAAAAATTATTTGAAAGTAAAGCAAAAATACGGTTAGTCCAATTGTAACTAACACAGAATAAAGCACATAGTTATTTGAATTTGTGTCAACTTTAAAAATACGAATTAAGGCGTCTTGTGACAGTTTAGAGCCAATAATACCGTTAATAAATGCGATTAAAGTGTTTAAAACCTGAATGGTAGCTAAAACATAGTTCGGATTTTTAATCAAATTTAGTGTTTTTTTGGCTTTTTTCTTTAGTTTTGGGTTATCCGAATCTGTAAGTTCATCAATTCTAATGTGGTTTACAGACATAAATGCAGCCTCGGTCATCGAAGTAAAACCGGAAATTACGATTAAAACAACGATAAGTGCAACGAATACTGCAACTAAGATGCCCGTGAGCGGAGGGTTTGCAGACGTTGCAGAATTTAAAATATTTGTTGTCATATTTCTCCTTGATTAGCAACTTTCTTTAAAAATAGTATAACACACGTTTTTTATCTACGCTAAATCACGCAAAAATTCAACCAAACCAGCAGAGTTTAGCCAAAAAGCACTTTTATTTTTGTGTAAATTATCAAGTATTTCTAATTGTTGTTGTTCTATTTTATTTTTAATAATTTTATCTTTATTATCAAAAACATTAAATATTTCTGAATTTAAAATTTCGTTTGAAAAAACACCATCTAAAAAAGACACTATAAAAGTGTTTTTAGGCATTTTCGTTTTAATTAAACCGATTAGTTCCTTGATTTGTTTATCTTGAGCACCTCCGCATTCCTTAATGTGCTTGGACTCAATGAAAAAATATTTATCGTTTGACTTTAAAATGATATCTAAATCCTTATTTTGTGAACCAAAATCTATCTCAGGAATAATCTTTTCTTTTAACTCTTTTTTGTAGTAAGAAACACTATTTTTATTTTTTAGAAAAATATCGGGGTCATTTGTATACTCAAAACCAAAATTTTGGGCAATTTCAACTATTTTTTGCTGTCCAACGATACCTAGTGCTCTTTGTGAACCCTTGTCAATTAGAGACTGTATATGGACAGGGTCAGCACTGATTTTGCCATTTCTATATGTGAAAAACAATTCAACGATTTGTTTTAAGGTTTCAGGATTGTTTTTAATTGTGCCAATTGTTGAATCACAGGCGTTTATAAAACAATTAAATTCGTTTTTAGACCCATAAGAATCAGTAATTAAATTTAACAAAATAGAAAATTTTTTCTCATCAATAAATTTGTCTTTTCTTATGTCGTTTAAAAGACTTCTTATTTTATTTGTAAACTCGACATATTTATTCAAATTATTTTTCTTTAAATTCATGTATCTTTCATCAAGTTTTTCTGGGTTATTACAACTATACTCAAGGTATTTTAAATTATCTTTCATTAAATTACACTACTTCTCTAGACATTAAATTATTTGCTTTTTCAATTATTGCACGTGCTAGTCTAAAATCCAATCTTCTTCTTCTTTTGCCACTTTTTGTATTCCCCATGAAAGGAGTCAGTAAAACATCACCAGATTTTATTCTAATTTCATTTAACAAAAGATTACATTTTTCTAAAAATTTTGGTCTGTTATTGTTAGAAATATCTATCGAAACTAGAGTAAAATGTCTAGATGTATTTTTTATTTTATTTTGCCAGTCGTATTTAATATTTTCTTTATAGTCGAACTTAATATTGTTTATGTCATCGGTGCTGTCAATTGCTCTTATGCCTAACCACCCTTCAGTATCGTTGAAAGTTACTTTCAAAGAGTTTTCTGGTTCAATTCTTAGATTTATTATGTTTTCTAGAAAGTCAACAAACTTATTATTTTTATAAATTTTAATTTCAGAAAAATTTTTATAAACACCGTCAAAACACGCTACACAAACCGGTACTTCCGTATCTTTAAAAGGGTTTTCTTCTAATATAGTAACGGAACTTAAAAGATTTTTATCTTTAAATGTTGAGTTTATGAAAGACTCAGGAATAATTGCAACAATATGTTTTTGCGCTTCAATCATTTTGCTAAGTGCAACTAAATATATATCATCGTAAGGTGAATCTTTAAAATATTCGTTTAAACAAATCTTTTTTCTTGAAGCAGATTGTTTAGCTAGATATGGCGGGTTTGTGATAATTATTGCGTTTTTAATTTTTGGTATTGACTTTAAAGAATCATTGTTTTCCCAATCTAATTTTTCATCAATATCCAAGCCTTTTGTTTCAAAAATACCGTACTCAGGAGATACTGACAAAAGATCACCTGCTCCGGCGAACGGGTCATAAGCAATTGAACATTGAGAATTTTTAACAAAATCTTTAATTTGTGGTTTTAACCACTGAACACCTTTTGTGAAATACTGGCCTAAT
This sequence comes from uncultured Acholeplasmataceae bacterium, assembly GCA_963544825.1. GTDB lineage: Bacteria > Bacillota_I > Bacilli_A > Acholeplasmatales > Acholeplasmataceae > CALISC01. The sequence goes on along the minus strand of CAUUGG010000001.1, from coordinate 76,909 downwards.
GCTATTTTTTTTATAGTTTTTTTGCTTTTATCCATACAGATATTTTATCATTTAGTAATTTTTTTGTGAAGGATAATTTTGCGAATTTTTTGGAAAAGTAGAGAAAAAACTAAAAAAGAAAAATATACAAGCACTATAACAGGAGAAGGAGCAACATTTGTGTTTAGTTGAATTGGTGCAGCAATAATAATGGTTAAAATCGCAACTACTACTCCAATTAGCATACTTTCAATAAAGTTTCTTCTAAACTGAACTGAAATTAAGACTGGGAATAAAATTAGCGCAGAAATTAACAAGGTACCCATCATGCGCATACCAACTGAGATTAAAACAGCGACTAAAATTGAAAGACCATAGTTGGTAATTATTTTGTTTGTATGGTTAAATTTAGCGTAACTTGGGTCAAAAGTTTGAGAAACTAAACGCCTGTATTGCCATAAAATAAAGCCTAAGGTGATGCTAAAAATAATTAGCGCATTAAAGAAATCAAGCCATTCCATCGTTGCCAGGCTACCGTTGATAATATTGCCAAGATCACTTTTAAAGTTAGCACCCCAAAGCGAAATAATCAAGATTCCTAAACTGTAACCTAGGGCCTCAATAACCCCTATTGCACTGTCTGAGTCGATTTTGGTGTTTTCAATAATCAACTGTATCACAATTGAAAAGAAAACGGTAACTAAAATTGAAACGTAGACAGGGTAGTTAGACAAAAGGACACCCAAGGCTATTCCAAAAAACGCAGTGTGAGCAAGTCCGTCTGCGATTAACGCCTGGTTTTTAAGTACGATAAAAGGACTAAGCAGAGCAGCGGTTACTGCAATTAGCCCGGCTGCGATAAAAATGTAGGTGTTTGAAAACACTCCTAAATTAACTAAATATTGCATGCTTTTCTCTATTTAATATTTGTTTGTGAAAATCACAAAAAATACCGTCGTAAACTATGGCTTTCTCTACGTAAATTACGCGGTCTTTACATTCAAGCACATCAATTCCAGAAAGGTCATGAGTGATTATTAAAACAGTAGTGCCGGATTGAGAAAGTGTATATAAATACTGATAAAACTCATGTCTAAATTTAGGGTCTAGTGCAGAAGCAGGCTCATCTAATATTAAAAGGTCTGGCCCATCTACTATACTTCTTAAAAAAAGTACACGTTGCAGTTGGCCACCAGAAAGTTCAGAAATTAGTTTATTTTTTAAGTCCAAGATGTTCATTTCAGAAAGTAGTTTATCAATTCTCGCTTTTTGTTCTTTTTTGGCAAACAAGTATTGTTTTTCAAAACCTGAGTAAATAATTTCAAAAACCGAAGCCGGAAAGTTTGATTTAAATCGTAAAAATTGTGGCATGTAGCCAATTTTTTTTGCACCATTTATCACCTTACCGCTGTTTGGTTTTAAAGTTTTTGAAACCAGTTTGACTAGTGTACTTTTGCCACCACCGTTTGGTCCTAAAATGTACATAAAGTCACCTTTGTTAATCTTTAAATTTAGATTTTCAAAGACTGCTGTGTCTTCGTATTTAAACGAAACTTCCTTAAACTCAATCATGTCTATTTACCTAAAAGTGCTAATTTTAAATTAGCGATATTTTCAGAAATTTTTGTCTGAAAAGAAATTTTTTGACTGTATTCTTCTTTAGAAACTGCGTGAAAAGTATGAAAAGTTTTAAAAGAAACATTTGAAATGTGGTGTGCTTTCACACTTGATTTAAGTTTTTCTAAAACCTGTTCTTTGCCTGTTTCTTGAACAAACACAGTTAAGATTTTATTGGGATTTTTAGTACCTTTTTTAATTAGTTCAACGAACTCATTTATCGCTTTTATAGTGTCCTCGTTTCGGTCTTGTATGGTTGTGTCAATTGGTGTATAACCTTTTAACAAGCCCATTTCTACCATAAATGCACCTATTGAATCGTGACCACAAAAAAGGATTTTTTCATCGTTTAAACCAGTTTTAAAATTAGTATTTAGAAAACTAGTAAAGTCATTTTTAAGTGTGATAATTTTGTTTATCAGTGTAGTTTTATTTGCAGTAATAACTGACTTGTTTTCAAATTTTTGAGTAAGCTTTTCGGCAATTTTTTCAATTATTTTTACTGTATATTCCAAACTTGACCAGTAGTGTGAAGAGGCGTGTCTACGGATATTTTTTTCAGATTCTGAAATTTGTTCGCTAGTTTTTAAAAAAGTTTTTTCATTAACGCCAAGTGCTTTCTCTAAGTTAAGTGAATCTAGGCTACCGCGGGCTTTTTTGATTTGCAAGTCAACATTTTCAGAAAAATAAATTAGCAAATCACTTTCAATAATTTTGCTTTTATCTGTCAAAGTTAACTCAGAATTGTGAATGTTTAAATACGGTGCTCTTGCAGTGCTGACTGTAATTTTGGTATTTTTAGTTAACTGCTCAACAATTGAATATGTTAAATAAGAACTTGTTACCACGTTAACTTTGTTTTTTTGACACGAAAAAAGCGTAAATAAAGAAAATAAAGTTAAGAGAACGTTTAAGATTTTTTTCATATTTTTTTCCTCGTAAATTATTTTAACTTAACAATTTTGCAATTGCAAACTATTCGCATTTCTACTTTGTGTGTTTATTTAATATTATATAAAGGGCTGAATGCTATAATAAATGCATTAGGAGACTGAAATATGGAAACTTTGAAAGACAATTTTTATTTACATGTAAACAAACAATTAATTGATGAAACAGAAATTCCAGCAGATAAACCTAGTGTTGGAACGTTTTCTAAAATTCACGATCAAAACGAAGAAATTCTTTTAAAACTTTTCGAAGACTGGTCTGAAGGGAAAAACATACCTGATGATAAACTGATTCACGAAGCGATTAAATATCACAAATTAGTTACAGATTTTAAATACCGTAATGAAATGGGTGCAAAACCTGTTTTACCGCTTATTGAAAAAATCCAAAGACTTGACTCAATTGAAGAGTTAGCTGAGGCCTATCCTGAACTTGAACTAAGCAGTATTCCACTGCCTGTAACTATTGGGATTTCTCAGAGTTTTGCAGACCCAACTAAACATATCTTGGCAGTTGACCACGCAAGCACTATCATGCCAGACCGTGAGTACTATGAAAAAAATCTAGAACAACTTGAAGAAAACTTGTCAGTTTTTGCTGACTCTGCGAAAACTGTGTTAAGAAGTGCAGGGCTAGCCGATGCTTTAGTAGACAAATACGTTAAAGAAACTCTTGAGTTTGATAAATTTTTAGCACCTTTTACTTCATCTAGATTAGAAGACGCTGAATACGACAAAAAATTTAACCCAACACCGCTTAAAGAAATTGACGCAAAATCTAAATATCTAAAGTTTAGCAAAATTTTTAGAACTTTAACTAAAGTAGACGCAGAAATTGTAAATATCTCCTACCCTCGTTTCTTTGAAAATCTAAATACTGTGTTTTCAAGTGAAAACTTTGAACTAATTAAATCTTGGATGATAGTTAAAACTGCTCTTGGCAATGCTCGCTACTTATCTGAAGAACTTGCCGATGTCGCGGGAGCCTTGAGACGTAAACTAGTTGGCCAAAAACAACCACAACCAAGAGCCAAAAAAGCCCTTTACACCACATTGGCGTTTTTTGACGAACCTGTTGGTATTTATTTTGGCAAAAAATACTTTGGTGAACAAGGAAAAGCCGATGTTTTGGAAATGATTCGTCGTTTTATCGCAGTTTACACAGACCGTCTTTCTAAAAACACTTGGTTAAGTAAAGAAACTCGCGAAAAAGCGATTCTAAAACTGTCAAAAATCAAACCATTTGTCGGATATCCTGACGAAATTCCGCCTTATTACCGAGACTTTAAAATTAAAACTAAATCAGAAGGTGAGACTTTAGTTTCAGCCACAATCTCTTTAAAACGACTTATGACTGCCTATGAATACGCTCAATACAAAGAATCAGTTAGCACTAAATACTGGGGAATGGCTGCGTATGAAGTAAACGCTTACTTCCACCCACTTTTTAACCAAATAGTGTTTCCAGCAGGTATTTTGCAACCTCCGTTTTACTCAAAAGAAAACTCAAACTCTGCTAACTACGGCGCAATTGGCACAGTCATTGCCCACGAAATCTCGCATGCTTTTGACAACAATGGTGCTAAGTTTGACGAACATGGCCGCCTGAATAATTGGTGGACTGAAGCAGATTTAGCCGCTTTTGAAGAAAAGAAAAAGCAAATGATTAAGTTATTTGACGGACACAGTAATTTACTTGGTGTCAAATGCAACGGCACCTTAACCGTTTCTGAAAATATCGCAGACTGTGGAGGCTTAAGTTGTGCACTTTCTGCTTTAAAAATGGACAAAACGGTAGATCTGGATGCTTTCTTTAAATCGTGGGCTACCAACTGGTTTAACAAAGCCAGAGTTGAGTACTACCAAATGCTTGCCAATGTTGACGTGCACGCAACTGGTGAACTTAGAGCGAACCGTCAACTTGCTAATTTAGATGAGTTTATTGAATATTACGGCATCAAAGAAGGAGACTTAATGTACACCAAACCAGAGGAGCGCGTCAAAATATGGTAAAACAAATTAAATACTTACTAGTTGGTTTTTTAACTCTAATTTCAGCACTTACTTTAACTGCCTGCAGTCTTTACAGAGTTTCGGTTAATCAAGACATTAAAGCAGAATCTGCTTTCTTTACCTTTAGATTAAACCGCCACCGTGATCGCCAGGCGTTTTTATCACAAGGAGCGGACGCTAACGTACAAATTCAGGTAAACGAACATAAAGCAGGAGATGGTCGCGATGAACTTGGGGTGGCTATTCCAAAAGCAACTAGCGACTTAAAAGCATCCTCAAAACCTTACTATGAGTTTTCTTTTGAAAAAGACGCAAAAAAAGGCAAAGTTTCTCTAGCCTTTGAAATTAGAAACTTAAAACCAGAAAAAAAATACGTTGCTCTTGTCTTCTTTACTTACGATAATGAAAAAGTTTATCTACTTAAAAACTGGCGTGTCACTAAAAAACATCCGCTTGAAGGTATGATTTTTCAAACAATTGCTGTCTCTAAATTAAAAACTTACTCAATTTATTCATACGAAGACCTTTTGAAAATAAAATCAGAAAAACAAGAAGGCAACTTTAAATTGATGAAAGATCTTGACTTAAATGGTCGTGAACTTCCTGCTTTGTTTGGCAAAAACCGTGCTTTTGATTTTGATGGTAACAACAAAACAATTCGCAACTTTAAGTTCATTATTCAAAAAGACGAAAGTCTACTAAAAGGTAGTGATTACTCAAAAAGATCACCTCGCGACACCAATCTTTACAACAACCAAGGAACTTCTATTTTTGGAAACCTTGACAGATACGCACGCGTTCATCACTTAAACTTTGAAAACGTAGAAATTAAAATTAAAGAAAAAGAACTGACAACTGCGGAAAACGTCGGGATTTCTCTACTTTCTTTCCACGTTGCTCCGGGTGCTCAAATTGACCATATTACTTTTAAAAATATCTCTTTTTCAGATAAGTTTAAACGCTCATCTTCTATTCAAAGAAGTTACAACATCTCACTGGTTGCCTACAAATCAGAAGGCACCATCAGCCACATCAAAGCCGAAGATATTAACTTTGAGTTAAATGTAGACATTACCGCGGTTTACGACTTTTTCCCAAGACTTTCGGTGTCTTCATTGGCATATCAAATTGGAGTTAACGCAAAAGTCAGTGACATTGCGGTTAAAAACGCTAAATACACAATTAACTCAACTTACTTTGCGCGTGGTGACGTTTCACCGGCTAATGACTATAATTTCTATGTAGACGGCCTTGCACACTCTATCGCTCAAACCGACCAGGCTATTGAAAACGTTGACCTGGATTTTGTTGGAAAAATTAACATAAACTCAAACAATGTACCTGTTCCTGAAAACCAAGATTATGTTTTTTACACAGGGAACGCAGGTGAAGAGCAAGTTCACCTTTATAAAATCAACAAAAACTACACAGTTGAAAGACTTCGCAAAAACACATACCACGTCAAAGACCCAAATGCTCGCTATGTTCTTGCTTTTAAAAACTACTCAGAAAAAGAAAAAATGTCTTTAGACCATTTTTGGCTAAACTCAGTTGAAATGAACAAATCTTCTCTTAACTTCGTTGAACCAGGTAAGTTAGAGTCTAAAGACTTATTTGACTTGCCAAACGGCGAAGCTTCTCGCGAAATCACGGGAATTTATCAAAAGAGTTACGCTAAGTTCTTAGTATTAGATAAAGACACCAAAGGTCACATGGCCTTTGATATCTCAAAAGAAGGCACTCAATTTGACAAAGGTGTGCGTTTGTATAAAAACAACTCAATGTATGAACTGGCTAAAGACAACCCAACTAAACCACTTCAAGACAACTCAAACTACTATTTGTTTCCGTATGGCGCTAAAGTTAAATTAACTTTAAAGAAAAATCGTTTTAATACCCACATTGTTGGTTTTAGAACCACTGAAATGAGGGGCGAGACTGAGCAGTATTCAGCAGACACTTACCATTTATTTAAAGCAACTGAGCAAGGTGAATATACAACTGAACTTACTATGTTTAAGGACTACAAAATCTATACACTGAGTGCAAACCACGTCAATCACTCACTTTCTGGAATTTCTTCAGACTCATCTCCTATCAATCAATTTAACAATATCAAAGTTAAAGGCAAACTGATTTACAACGGGAATGGACTAACTCCAAACGTCTATAAGTTAAATATTGCAGAAGGACTAAACCACAAAGGCTACAGTCAAAGCGGAGTAACTAGCACGATAACTGTTGAAAAAACTGTCAAACCACTGGTTAAAGACGTCAACAAATACGAATACACAATTCAAGAAAAGAAATAAATTCATATCTTTAAAAAAAGAGGCTTTTGCCTCTTTTTTTTATTTATTTTAAGTAATTTTATTTAAGGCAAATAAATATATTTTGATGATAAAAAAACAGATATTCATAAAAACAATTTTAATAACAATTTTGGCCTTGTTTTCTTTTTTAATGCTTTCGGCAAGTAAAGAAATAGAACAAAATGTTGAGTCTGATTTTGAACTTAAGGTTATAAATAAATCAGACAGTTCATATCGCTTTTTGGACAAAAATAGACGTGTAAGTTCTGAGTTTATAAATCCAGAAGTGCTATATGCTTACTTTAAGTCTACTGAGCATCGCCTAAGTTTTATTGACAAAACTAGCAATGAAACGGACTTAAAAAAAATAGAGTTTATTAAAATTAAATCAGAAACAGTAGAAGTTGATTTGCAGACAATTAAGTACGAAAACTCACTTGAACTGATTTTTGTTTCCAAAAATAGCGTTAGAAAACTAATGTTATTTTTACAAGTCTTAGATGTTTTTCCTGAAATTACTGTTAAAGAAAACGAAACGATTTACTTTACCTATTTTGATTTAAATCAACTCAAATATTTAATTCGTAAACACTACAAAATTTCGAATAATTTTGATTTAGAAATTGATGCAAGCAAAGTATCAGATTTTAACAAAAACCTTTTTAATAAACTTTTACTTAACTTTCATTTAACTAGTTTATTTGGTGAAAAAAGAGAATATAAAGTTAATGTTATGCCAGTTAAAGATAGTGAAAATATCTTTAAAATCGACAACAATTTTATTGATTTTGAATACTTTAAAATAGCCTTAAATGGCGATTTAAAATTGAATAAGCTCAATTTCAATTTCATTGTAGATAAAAATAATTTACCTGTAAATACAAAAATTATAAACGAACAAAAACTTACTATAAATTTAAGCAAAGAAGTATATTTTGATTTACATAATTTTGATGTTTCTTTCATTTATATCAAAATAAATAAATACAAACACTTAATTTTCTTAAAGGAAAACGAAAGCACTGAAAACATTTTTAAGCTACTTAAGCATTTAAAGCTTAACAACTTTTCTCTTAACAATGAATTTAAACAAGAAATTACATTAAATGATGATTTAAATAGTTTAACTATTAGAAAAACTAATTTGATAAATGAAGCGTCAAAAGTAACTATTGATTATAAAGCAGAGTTAGAAAAGCAGAGTAACAAATTAAATAAGACTACATTTGATAGCACGCTTACTTTAGATGAACTTAAAAAAAGTGTACTTAAACATCTTTCTAATAAAACAATAGATGTAAAAATCATTTCTAAAAACTCAGAGCAAGGTCGGTTTGTTTGTGAGTTTTTTGATACTAAAAGACCAGATATAAAAGTAAAGAAAACTTTGTATTTCAAAAACACACAAATAGATAATAACAATACAAATGACACAGAAAAACAAGAACACGAAAGTAAAAAAGATAAAAATAACTTATTTTTAAAGTATAAAATACCTTTCATAATCGCGTCATTAGCCAGTTTCACATTTATTTTAACTATCTTAATTTCAGTTTTGGTTTGGAGGAAAAATAGAAATGGAAAGAAAAATTAAACTATTTATAACAGTTATATTTTTACTTTTTTTATTAGGTTTATTTTTTTCAAACTCTATCTATAATAACAAAACACTTAAAAGCACAGTTACTTTAAAAAGACAAAACCGACCCAGACCTAATAAACCGCCAATACACAACGCAAATAGTTATTCTGTATTTTTTGAAGGAGTCCCGATTATAAAAGGGGATAAATTAGAAAATAAAGATACTTTACTTAAAAACGGATACATTTTAGGTATCAAGCATCACGGTTTTACCCGCCACTATAACTATCAATATACAAAAAATAACGGAAATAAAATAAAACCAGAAAACACAAATATTTCACTTTTATTTTTATCAAACTCAAAATTCTATTTAGATGTTTCTATAGGTAATAAAAAAATAGCACTTGACGAAAATAAAATTATTTATCATAGACACGAATATATCAAAATAGATAAAAATGAAAGTTATCAAATAATTCAAAGCGGCACAAAAGTCAAAGTAGAAAACCTAAATACTAAAGACATAAAGAAACAAATTTTAAATTATAGCGATTTTGATTTATCTGATTGGACAATTGATTATAAAAACTCTAGTTTTTTTAATCTAAACAGCGCAAGAATATATGAAAATTTTTATCAAGACACAGATAAAGACATTAGACAAAGTAAATTCATTTCTTTTAAAAAAGACAGCAGATATTTGTTTTTCTTTTTTAGACTCGATACAGAAGCGTTTGACAGTAACAAAATAAGCAAAATAAGTTTAAATGAAGATGTATTTGAATCAGAAGAGAATTCAATTAAAACAAATTATCAAAAATATATAGCGACTTTTTCACTACTCACAGAAATAAATGAAAAACGAATTGACTTCGAAAAAGCAATCTTAAAAAGATTTAAAAGAGACGACAAACAGTTTTTACTTGTTGTCTACGGTGATATTTTTAAGATTGTGCAACTAGAAATCGGTTCTTTAAATAAAGACTTTGAAACTTTTGTGGAATTAGTCGAACTTACTACCATAAATGAAATTAACTTATTTAAAAAAGATAAAATCGAATTCACTCTAGCAGAGATTAAAAATACTTTTGAAAAATTCATTTCCAACTATAATATTGATGAATTAGAACTTTTAAATCAATTAACCAAATTAAATACACATAACGAAACAATTGAACTTAATTTTTACACGAAAAATAACTCAACAAAACAAATTTTAAAAACCTTAAAATTAAAACTCAAAATTGCAAAAGAAATTGATAAACTAGACCTAACTTTTAAAACCGATAACAATTACTTTATTGCAGACGACGAGAAGATAACATCAATTAGTTCAGATGAACTCAAAAAGAAAACCTTCAGACACTCTACAACAACTTTAAATGGTTCTGAAACGACACTTTATACTGGTTTTGAAACCGATATAAACTCAGTTATTGCTACAATTAAAGGACAACTTAAGAATATTTTTAATGAAAAAGAATACGAAATTTACAGCTTAGAAGATAAAAATGGTAACTTTTTATTTTCAATTCAAAAACTTAGTACTGGCGAAGTTAGAGTTTTCAAGGTAAAAGTTAGGCGAATAAGCCCCGTTTCTGATTTTTATGAACTAAATAGATTATTTATGTTTTACTACTATCAAACTGAACATAATATTCAAGAAGTTCTAAATTACTTTAACTCAAAAACTAATATTTTTAAAAATTTAAATCTAGAAATTCTTAATTACACTGAGCTAAACTCAGAAATCAACAAATTAAAAGTAAGCACTTACGCTTACAAAAAGTTGAAACTGACTCTTCAAGACAAGTATTCAAATATATATACTGTCTCTTTTTTTGCAGAAATTAGATATGGAGACGCTGCACCTGTAAAAATTTCAAATAGTTATGTAGATTCTGAGCATACAAGGTTCTTTATGTCTTCAAATTTAGCATTTTCAAATGCTACAGCAGACTTATTTGGTTCATATGACTTAAAGAATGTAAGTCAAAATCTAAGACAATGGTTTGATAAGGAAAGCGAAGATTTTACCTTAAGCGAATTAAACAAAACTTTTAAAGTCACTTATAACTTCTTTAAAAAGGATTATTTAGCGCTGCAAACCAATTCAAAAACTTATCTACTTTATTTAAATAACAGTTTAGATTACTCAGAACAAGAAATGCAGTCAATTTTTAGTAATATTTTTGGTAAAAATATCACAAAAATTGAAAAAAACCAAGACAATTCTTATTCTATTTGTTTGAATAATTTCCGTGAGAAATACACCATCTGTTTAAAGCATTCTAGTAAGTTAAGTAGATATAGAGTAAGTAATGAAATTATAAAAGAAAGAATTTCTCAACTTTTTAAAACTGCTTCAGAAACTAATGAAAATGCACAAAAACTCATTCAAACTCTTGAAAATTTACTCAAAAATGTTCCTGAACTAAAAATTAGTAAAGAAAATACTGGTAATTCCGCTATTATTTTAAAAATTTATTCTACTTTAAATAAAGAAATTTATAAAACTTTTACGGTAGTTTAATTTCAAAAAATCAGGGATTTTTCGTTTTTGGTATTGAATTTAAAAACTTTTTTGTTATACTTACATAGATATGAAAAACGAGAAAAAAAGCAAAAAAACTGAATTAAAAATATATACTACTCCGTCTTGCTCATCTTGCCGAAAAGCCAAAAAATGGCTAGATAGTTTTGGAATTAAATACGATGAGGTCAATATTTTGGCAGGAGAAGTACAAATGTCTGACATAGATTTAATGCTTAGTTTAGCAGACGATGGCTTTGACTCAATTATTTCAACTCGCTCAAAAACCGCTAGAAATGATTTTTTTGATGTAGACTCGTTTACTACTCACGAACTTAAACGTTGGATTTTAGCTAATCCTGCAATTTTAAAACGTCCAATTATTATTGAAAACGAAAAAATGCAAGTTGGCTACAACGATGAAGAAATAAGAATTTTTATTCCTAAAGACATTCGCGCAAAAATTATGGAAAGTCCCGATTTTGAATGCGATGACTACATAAAAGAAATCAGCATTAAAGAAGTGCCTGAAAAGAAAACTCAAGAAATTCCCACTATTAAACTAGAAGTCACTGACTTTAGCGAAGTTTCAATTTAAATTTAATACCGTTAACAATAGGCCACTAAAACCAGAAAGCAAAATTACTAAAACTGGGTGCAGTGGTCTTTTTTTGCGGCTCAAACTCTCACAAAGTAGACTTATTAAAAAGACAAACAAGAATATCAAAATTGTAAAAGCATTGGCTTTGAAGTTGAAAATTAGTAAACTATTTACATCAAAGAAAACTTTTAAAGAAATTTTAATCGCCGCTGTAAAAATAAAGGCAATCGCTGCTGGTTTTAAAAAAGAAATTGCTCTTTTAATGTAAAGACTTTGATTTAACATGTTGCTGCTAGAAATGTATAAAATGATTAAAAATGATGGCAAGACTATTGCTAGGTTAAGCAAAGCAGCACCAAGAATTCCGTATTGTTCAAAGCCAATGTAGGTCGCTATATTGACAGCAAAAGCACCTGGTGTACTTTCAGAAATCCCGATAAAAGTGTAAAGTTCATCGCTGTCTATGTATCCGCGTTTTGTAAGTTCAAAGTTCAAAAGTGGAATCATGGCGTATCCACCACCAAAAGTAAACGCAGATATTTTTAAGAAAAGAAAAAATAAGGTCAGTATTTTCAAAATACACCACCTTTAGTTTTATTTAGTTCTTCGTTTAATTTATGGGTTGATACTGAAATTAAAATAAGTGAAACCATTATGTAGATTAAAGAAAGTTCGGTAAATAAAGTTAAAAACAAACACACTAAAAAGATAGAAAAGTTAGTTAAGTTATTTAAAATCCCTTTTTGAAGTTTAATACCTGCTTTGAAAATCAGTAAAATAACCCCTGCTTTAATTCCAGTTAAAAATCCTTTTAGATAAACATTTGTGTTGTATTTCTTTAACACGAATGCTAATGAAATGATAATTATAAAAGACGGAAGAACTACACCGATTGTTGCAAACACTGCTCCCCAAAATCCGAGTTTCTTGTGTCCTATATAAGTCGCTGCGTTAATGGCAAACGGACCGGGCGTAGTTTCTGAGACTGCTAAAAGCGTAATCATTTCATCTTTTGATAAGATTTTTTTGCGTTCACAAAGTTCATGCTCAAGAATTCCAAGCATGACATAACCACCACCAAAGGTGATTAAGCCAACTTTAAAAAATAGAATAAAAAGGCTTAATAAAGCCATTATATTATTTATTATTTTCATTTAATTTAAGTATACGACTAGCCTTTGATTGAGATTTTATATATTCAATTTCATTTTCTTTTAAAAACTCATCAAACTCAGTCTTACCTTTTTTTAGGCTAATTGCTTCAAACTCAAATTCATATACTTTGTTTAAATTCAGAAAACCCCAGGTTGAAAAATCCAAAAAACCAGTTCCGGTTTTATATTTAAACTCAACTCTTTTAGTCTTTAGTTTACCTTTATTACTTAAGAAAACTATAGTGTCAAATTTGAACTTAAAACCTTTTTTAATAAACTTCTTTGCTTGTTCTTCGTTTAAAATTTCTGTTTTCTCTAATGTTCCATTTTTATCCGGAAACTTAACTGTCAGTTCATAAGAATTTTTATCTAAAATATGTCTGATTCTGGCAGTTTGTTTATTTTTAGTTAGTTTCATCGCAAAATCGTCAAAATAGTAATTGATTTGTGTAAATTGCTCAGCTAAATTTGCATATTTTGCCAACAATTCAGTATATTTTTGCTTGCTTAATTCAGTTTTAAATTCAATTTCTAGGTTTTCAGTCATTTTTTACCTCTATATCTATTTTATCAATATTTTTATTTTATTTTAATCTGATGCTGTAAATTTAAATATGGAAAAATAGCATTTTTCGCACTTGTTATGGCTGCATTGTGCTAAAATTATTAGGTAATAGATATGGAGGAAAAATATGGCTATTAAAGTTGCAATTAATGGATTTGGTAGAATCGGACGTCTTGCGTTCCGCCAAATTTCTCAAAGTAGAGATTTTAAAGTTGTTGCTATTAACGACTTAACAGATGCAGAATCTCTTGCTTACCTTTTAAAATATGACACTGCTCAAGGCGGTTTCTTACAAGACAAAGTTTCTTTTAAAGAAAATAATTTAATTGTTGATGGAGTAACAATTCCAGTTATCGCTGAACGTGATCCTAAAAACTTACCTTGGAAAAAACTAGGTGTTGATATTGTTCTTGAATGTACAGGTCTTTTTACTTCTCAAGAAAAAGCACACTGGCACATTGAAGCAGGTGCAAGAAAAGTCTTAATTTCAGCTCCTGCAACTGGTGATGTTAAAACTATCGTTTACAACGTTAACGACAATATACTAGACGGAAGCGAAGAAATCGTTTCAGGTGCAAGCTGCACAACTAACTGTCTTGCTCCAATTGCAAAAGTTCTTGATGATAAATTTGGTATCGTTAAAGGTTTCATGACTACTGTTCATGCTTTTACTGCTGACCAATCACTTATGGACTCTCCACACAAAAAAGGCATTTATTCTCGTCGCGGTCGTTGTGCTGCTCAAAACATCGTTCCTTCTTCAACAGGTGCTGCTAAAGCAATTTCTTTAGTACTACCTCAACTAAAAGGTAAATTAGACGGAACTGCTCTTCGTGTTCCAACTGTTACTGGTTCAGTTGTTGACTTAACTGTTGAACTTAAAAAATCTGTTACTCTTGAACAAATCGACGCTGCTTTCAAGGCTGCTCACTCTGAGACACTTTGCTACCAACCAGATCCAATTGTTTCATCTGACGTTATCGGCACAACTTACGGTTCTGTATATGATGCTCATACAACTCAAATCCTTGATGTTGACGGCAAACAATTAGTTAAAGTAATGTCTTGGTATGACAACGAAAACAGCTACGTTTCTCAACTTGTTCGTACTCTTAAAAAACTTGCACTTTTAACTAAATAAGTTAAGCCCGAGTTTGTTTAATACAATACATTTTTAAAAAGGCGAGCACAACTCGCCTTTTTTTAAACAATAAAGGAGGTAATTTTTATGCAAGAACAGAATTGGTCAAACTTTTTTTTAAGCGAAAATCAGAAACCATATTTTTATAAACTTCAAGAAAAACTGGATAAAGACTATCTAAATTTAGAAATTACCCCTTTAAAATCAGATATTTACGCTGCGTTTAGTACCCCTTTAAAAGACATTAAAGTAGTGATTATTGGCCAAGACCCATACCCTCAAAAAGGAGTTGCAGACGGTCTTGCATTTTCTGCAAATAGCCCAAAAATTCCAGTTTCTTTAAGAAATATTTTTAAGGAAATTGAGTTTGAATACAATTATAAAAATACTTCTCCAAAACTAACTTATTTAGCCCAACAAGGCGTTTTTCTACTTAATGCATTTTTAACAACTAAAGTGGGAGAACCACTTTTTCACAAAAATATTGGTTGGGATATTTTTACTAAAAATGCAATTTCTTATTTAAATGAATATAGAAAAAAAATAGTTTTTATGTTGTTTGGTGAGTTTGCTAAAACCAATTTTTTAAGTCTAATTGACCAAGAAAAACATTTAGTTTTGCAAACTAGTCATCCTAGTTTCTTTTCTTTCAATAAAGGTTTTTATGGTTCCAATGTTTTTAAAAAAGCCAACGAGTATTTAAAGAAAAATAACTTACCTGAAATCAATTGGTTACAGCAATGAATGAGTTAATTGAATTTCTTGAAGAATTAAAAAGTAAAGGCTATTCTGAAAACTCAGAGATAGCCTACAAAAAAGATTTGGAAGATTTTTTATTTTACTTACAAGCAAACAGACTTGCCGAAACTTTTTCAGATGTTTCAAATGAACGCATCTTTAGATACTTTATTTCTCATCTTGCTGACATTGGAAAAACTCCGAAAACTATCGCTAGAAAAATTTCTGCACTTAAGTCTTTCTACAGATTTTTACACGAAAGTGGTAGGATCACGACAAACATCGCAAAAAACATTAGACCGCCAAAAGTTCCCAAAAAACTGCCAAAAACTTTAACTAAAGAAGAGGTTTCTGCTTTGTTTCAAGTAATAGACCAAACCAAACCACTTGGCGTTAGAAATTCTATTTTGCTTAGATTACTTTTTGAAACTGGTTTGCGTGTTTCTGAGTTGATAAATATTTCTGTTCAAGACCTGGATTTTGCACAGCTCCAAATTAAAATTACCGGCAAAGGAAACAAAGAAAGACTAATCTTTTTATCTGAAGAGCTAGCTGCTGACATTAAAACTTATCTTGCATATACCAGACCAGTTTTACAAAACAAAGGCAATATCATTGAAACCAAACACGTTTTTATTAACTACAAGGGTGGAGAACTCACTGCTCGCGGCGTTAGAAAAATTCTAAATACCTTGGTTGACAAAGCAGGTGAAACTTTTAATGTCCACCCCCACTTGCTTAGACACACTTTTGCTACTATTATGCTTGAAAATGGCGCAGATATCAGAACTGTGCAAGAACTTTTGGGACACAAAAATGTTAAAACCACCGAAATTTATACTGCGGTTTCAGACAAACTAGTCTTTGAACAATTTCAAAAAGCTAACGCCAGAAAGGAGGGCAAAATATGCGAAAATTCGAAGTCGTAACTGAATATGAAAACCAAAACATCGAAATACCGGTTCGGGCAACTAAGGCTTCTGCTGGGTATGATTTTGCTGTGGCAAAAGACACTGTAATTAAAGCAGGTGAAATCACAAAAGTACCAACTGGCATCAAAGCCTGTTTTCCTAAAGATGAGTTTCTGATGTTAGTTGCTCGTTCTTCACTGCCAATTAAAAAAACTTTAATGCTACCAAATGGTGTTGGAATAATTGACGCAGACTACTACGGCAACGAAATCAACGAAGGTCATATCTTAGTGCTCCTTTATAACTTCGGTAAAACCGATATTTTACTAAAAAAAGGTGAAAAAATCGCACAAGGTGTATTTATCTGCTACCAAAAAACCAAAGAAAACGCTAACTTCAAACTAAGAACTGGTGGCTTTGGTTCTTCAGATAGTTAGCCTAAGCCTTTATGCTTTTATATAATATATAATTATATAGTGAGGTTTAAACCATGGAAATTAAAAAACTAGCCGATTATATAGCACCTGTTAAAGACTTTCCAAAACCCGGAATTGACTTTAAAGACATCACTCCTTTAATGCAAAACGGAAATGCTTTTTCAACTGCAATTGACAAAATGTATGAGTTTGCCAAAGCCAACGGTGCTACTATAATTTGTGGACCTGAAGCTAGAGGTTTTATTTTTGGTTGCCCTGTTGCCTATAAGTTAAACATTGGCTTTGTGCCAGTTAGAAAACCAGGAAAACTACCAAGAAAAACTCTAGACATGGCCTACTCACTGGAATACGGCACTAATACCTTGTCAATTCACGCAGACGCAATTAAATCAGGCGACAAAGTGGTAATAGTTGACGACCTTTTGGCGACTGGTGGCACCGTTAAATGCACCATTGACATGATTGAAAAACTAGGTGGCGAAGTAGTTGGTTGCTGCTTCTTAATTGAACTTAAAGACTTAAAAGGCCGTGAACTTCTTAAAAACTACAAAACTTTTACTTTACTTGAATACTAATAAATAATTTTTTTAAAATGATTGAAACAAAGTTCGCTGAACTATATCAAAACTTAATTAACACAATTGATACATACATAAAAAACCCAGACAGTTTAAAGTTAATTGAAAGGGCTTTTTTAGTCGGCGAAAAATATCACGACAATCAGTTTAGAAAAAACGGAGACCCGTATTTTACGCATCCAATCGCAGTCACTCAGATTTTAGCAGACATGCACGCAGGTCCAGAGACTTTAGCCGCAGGTTTACTTCACGACACGCTTGAAGATACAGACTTGCCAAAGGCGGAACTCAGCCAAATGTTTGGAACAGAAATTGCTAATCTTGTGGAAGGTGTGACTAAAATCTCTAAAGTTGAGTTTAAAACCGACACCACTCAAGTTGAGTATCAGCAAAAAATGCTAATCGCAATGGCTACAGACATCAGAGTAGTTATCATAAAAATCGCCGATCGCCTGCACAACATGCGTACACTTAAGTTTCAAAAACCAGACCGCCAAGCCGCGATTGCCAAAGAAACTCTAGATATCTACGCCCCACTCGCCCATCGCCTTGGTATGTTTAGAATTAAAGCAGAACTTGAAGACATAGCACTGAAATACACCGACAACGACACATATAAGTACATCTCATCGCTTCTTAACAACACCAAAGATCAACGCGAAAAGGAAATAAATCAAATAATTGCTGCGACTACCGAAGTTTTAACTAAAAACACCGATATCAAGTTTGAAATCAAAGGCCGCATTAAAAATATCTACAGTATTTATAAAAAACTAGTTATCTTGAAAAAAGACTTTGAAGATATCTACGACCTTTTAGCGGTTCGTATAATTGTTCCAACTGTTGCCGATTGCTATTCGGTTCTAGGCTTAATTCACGCGAACTTCACACCAATTCCAAAGCGCTTTAAAGACTACATTGCTATGCCTAAACCCAACTTATATCAGTCTCTACACACAACCGTGCTTTTTTCAATGGGTCAACTTTTTGAAGTGCAAATTAGAACTTTTGAAATGGACGAGGTTGCAGAACTGGGTATTGCTGCTCACTGGGCATACAAAGAAAACAAAGTCTACTCAAAAGAACGTGAACAATTTGAGTTAGCCGAAAAACTTAAATGGTACGCTGATTTACTTAAAATTTCAAAAGACTCAGACGAAACTAAAAAAGAAGCCGCTGAATTCGTTGAAAACATTAAACAAGACATTTTAAACGCCAATGTATACGTCTTTACTCCAGACCGTAAGGTAATTGAACTGCCAAACGGCTCTACGCCAATTGACTTTGCCTATGCAATTCACACTCAAGTTGGCACTACTATGGTTGGGGCTACTATTAACAACAAAATGTCTCCAATTGACACTAAGTTAAAAACTGGCGATATTGTGTCTATTAAAACTGCGAAAAACGCAATTCCGTCAATTGACTGGCTTAAAATTGCTAAATCTTCGCGTGCGAGAACCAAAATTAAGAACTTCTTAAACACCTATTACCGAGATGAACTAATAAAATCCGGCAAAGAAGAATTAGAACGAGAACTCGTTAAAGCCAAAATTACTGACTTTACGCTGGATATGGACTTTGTAGAAAAGAATTTTGAAAAGCAAAGTTTCCAAACTTTAGATGACTTTTACTTTGAAATTGGCAAGAACTTACTTTCTCCCAAAACAGTAATTGCCAAAATTAATGGAACCGAATTAACTAAAGAAGGTGCCCTGGAAGCTCAACTTAAAAAAGCCGCCAGAGGTCTGGAAGCGGCTTCCAGCACTGGTGTAATTGTTGAAGGTTTAAACAAACCACAAGTTAAGTTAGCACTTTGTTGCAATCCGGTTTACGATGATGAAATCAAAGGTTATGTTTCTAAAAACTCAGGTATAGTTGTTCATTTAAAAGATTGTGTGAACTTAAAAACTTTAGATCAAAACAGAGAAATCCAGGTGTTTTGGGGCAAATCACCAAACCGCCGTTTTGCGGCCTGGTTGAGATTAAAAGTCCAAAACACAACTACCATGATGTCTGAAATTGTGTCGCTTATCAACTCAACTTCTACCTCTATTGCTGAGTTTCAAACAGTGCAAGCAAACTCTTTAACTCAAGTTTACAAAATTAAAATCGGCGTTAAAGACGCCCACGAACTTAATTTAATAATTTTGAACTTAAAAAAACTAAGCGGAGTTTTTCAAGTTGAAAGGTTTGTCAAATAATGCGCGCACTAATTCAAAGGGTAAAATCTGCTGAATGCGCGGTTGAAGGTCAGGTTATTTCTAAAATCAGTAAAGGCTTACTTATTTTTGTTGGTTTTTGTCAAACCGATACTAATGAAAATGTTTCAAAAATGTGCAGTAAGTTAAAGAAACTACGCATTTTTGAAGACAGTTTTGGTAAAACTAATTTAAGCTTAAAAGAAGTTGGTGCTGAACTGATGGTAATTTCTCAGTTCACTCTATACGCAGATGCAAACAACTCCAACAGACCTTCGTTTACAAACGCTCTTGACTATAAAGAGGCTGAGAAACTTTATCTGGAAACGCTTAATAATTTAAGTCAAGATTTTAACACCCAAGCAGGTAGTTTTGGTGCGGATATGCAAATAACTTTGACAAACTCAGGTCCATTTACTCTCTTGCTTGAAAACTAGAAAGGAAAAAAAATGAATAAACCTAAAGGAACTTACGATTTATTTGGTGAGGCCGCGAAACTACACCAGGCTGTGTATTTAGTTTTAAAGAAAAACGCTGAGGCCTTGGGCTGCGCTTATTTAGAGACGCCTGTTTTTGAAGACTCAAAACTTTTTCACCGAGCAAACGAAACTGCTGACATGGTCAAAAAAGAAACTTATGATTTCAAAGACAAAGGAGACCGTGCAATCACGCTTCGTCCTGAAATGACAGCTCCTGCTGCTCGTGCTTATATTGAAAATAAACTATACACAACTAAACAAACCAAATACTACTATTTTGGTAAAGCCTACCGCTATGAACGCCCGCAAAAAGGTCGTTTCCGTGAGTTTTTTCAGTTTGGAGTTGAAAACTTCACACCAAAGTCAGTAGTTGCAGACACTGAAGTTTTTATATTGATTTCCCAAATTTTGTCGGACTTAAAAATTAAGAACTACAAAATTCATTTAAACTGTTTGGGTGGTGAGAAAACTAAAAAAACTTATGCTGATGCTCTAAAAGCTTATTTTTCTCCAAATTTAGATAAACTTTGTACAGACTGTCAAACCAGAGTTCACGAGAATACCTTAAGAGTACTTGACTGCAAGGTTTGTGCTAACTCTGATTTGTTTTTAAAAACCCCTAAAGTTTACGATATTTTGCCAGAAGATGAAAAAAAATACTTTGACCAAATAATTCAAAACTTAAGTAAACTTAAAATTAACGCCGAAGTTAATCACAAGTTAGTCAGAGGAATTGACTACTACACTGGTCTTGTTTTTGAAGTTAAGGCTGAGTTTGCAGACCTTGGCAATGCAGCAACTATTTGTGGGGGCGGTAGATACGACAACTTAGTTGACGAACTAGGCGGTCCTCAAACCGGTGCTCTTGGTTTTGCGTTTGGTTTTGAAAGGCTTTTAGAAGTTGCTAGTTTATCTGGCTTTTTAGCCAAAGAAACTGGTCCTGATTTTTTTATTATCAATGCGTGCACAGATTCTTTTTATGCCCTTGGCATCTTAAAAGAGTTAAGGTCTTTGGGCTACAGTGGGCAAATTAGCTACGAAAATAAAAAAATCTCTGCATTGTTAAAACAGGCTTATTTAACTAACCCTAAATATATTTTGACAATTGGCGAACAAGAGCGGGACACTCAAACTATTTTTTGTCAAAACGCTGAATCTAAAGAAACCGTTATCTTTGATTCAAACAAACTTGCTAAGTTTGCAAAGGAGCATATAAATGAAAGTAAAAACTAACCAAATTCAGGAAAAACTAATTGGAAAATCACTTAGCGTCGCGGGTTGGGTTGCTAAAAAACGTAATTTAGGTGGCTTAATTTTCGTTGACCTTCGCGACCGCTATGGTTTACTTCAATTGATTGTCAGACCGGAAAATCCTATTTACGAAGTTGCAGAAACCCTTAGAAGTGAGTTTGTAATTGAAGCAACTGGTACTTTAGCCCTTCGTGAATCTGAAAACAAAAATCTGGATACTGGACGCTTTGAACTTGAAGTTAATACTTTAAAAATTTTGAGTACTGCTAAAACCCCACCGCTAATCGTGGCAGATAAAACCGATGCTCTTGAAGATGTGCGTTTAAAATACCGATATCTTGACCTACGCAGACCTGTGCAAAAATCATACATTTTAAAAAGAGCAGAAATCGTGCGCTCGGTTAGAAAATCCTTAGAGGCTATGGATTTTGTGGAAATTGACACGCCAATTTTAGCAAAATCTACCCCGGAAGGAGCACGCGACTATTTAGTGCCAAGTAGACTATATCATGGCCAGTTTTTTGCGCTTCCTCAATCTCCGCAAATTTATAAACAACTTTTAATGGTCGCAGGTTTTGAAAAATACTATCAAATTGCCAAGTGTTTCCGTGATGAGGACTTGCGTGCAGACCGTCAACCTGAGTTTACCCAAATTGACATTGAGGCTTCTTTTGTTGACGAAAAACAAATCATGCAAATGGTTGAAAAGATGTTTAAAAAACTCTTTAAAGATGTACTTAACTTTGATTTACCACGCAAATTTCCAGTTTTAAAGTTTAAAGATGCAATTGCTAAGTATGGTTCAGATAAACCAGACTTAAGATACGACTTAGAAATTACTGACTTTGCTTGGCTAAAAGCAGCGGGTTCATCATTTATTAACTCATTTAAATCTATTCGCGGTATTCGTTTTCAAGCAAACGATAAGTTTACTCGCAAAGTCTTAGATGAACTTAGTGCCCTGGCCTTAAAAAACTCACTTGCAAAAACTGCATTTCTAAAAGTAGCAGACGGCAAAGTAAGCGGGTCTTTAGCAAAAGAACTAACAGATAAAGAAATTGAAAAACTAAACTTACAACCAGGTGAAATTATTTTCCTTGGTCTTGGCGAATACGAAAAAGTCTCAAAGGGTTTGGGTGCTGTGCGCATTCAAATTGCCAATATACTTGAGTTAATTAAACCAAATGACTTTAAAGTTCTTTGGGTCACAGACTTTCCTTTATTTGAAGTTAATCCTGAGACCAAAGCCCTTGAGTCAATGCACCATGCTTTTACTCAGCCTAAAAACCCTGAGATGCTTAAGAAAAACCCTAAAAAATGTTTAGCCAGACATTATGACCTAGTGCTAAATGGATACGAACTTGGCTCTGGCTCAATTCGAGTACATGACTCTAATCTACAGGCTGAAATCTTTAAAACAATAGGTCTAAGCGACGAAGACATCAAACAAAAGTTTGGTTTCCTAATTGAGGCTTTCCAATATGGAACTCCTCCACACGGCGGAATTGGTCTAGGCTTAGACAGAATTGTCATGATTATGTGTAATACAACTAATATCAAAGACATTGTGGCTTTCCCTAAAACTCAGTCTGCTCGTGACTTAATGAACGATTCGCCAAATTCTGTTTGGGACACACAACTGGAAGAACTTGGAATTGTTGTTAAGGAGCAAGAATAATGAAAAGAGAAAACTTTATTTCTTGGGATGAGTATTTTATGGGGATTGCCAAACTGTCGGCAAAACGTTCAAAAGACCCCAATACCCAAGTTGGCGCTTGCATAGTTAATGCAGATAAAAGAATTGTTGGAATTGGCTACAACGGTTTTCCGCGTGGAATTTCTGACGATAATTTTCCGTGGGAACGCTCAGGTTCTTATGAAAACACTAAGTATCCTTATGTTGTGCACGCCGAGATGAATGCAATTTTTAACTCAATTACCGCAGTTAAAGACTGCGTGGTTTATGTTAACTACTTTCCGTGTTCAGAGTGCATGAAGCATCTAGTTCAAGCCGGAATTAAAAAAGTAATTTACGAACAGATGTATATGCCGGACTCTCCGCAAACCGCTGCTTCTAAAAAAATGGCGGAAGCTGTTGGCATTGAAGTTCAACATTTTGTGTTAAATGAAGAAAAGTAAATTACTTAGCAACTTAACCATCCCTTTAGTTTCACTTGGTTTTTTGTTAAGCGTTGTGGCTTTTGACTTAATTTCTAAAGCCATAGTTGCAGCTAAATTACCACTTGGCGAAAGCAAAACCATCATTCCTTATTTACTTGAGTTTTCGCACATCAAAAACAGAGGTGCTGCCTATGGTTCATTTAGTCAAAGCAGAGTTTTTTTAGTGATAATTACTCTACTTGGCTTAGCTACTTTACTGGTTGCTCAGTCTTATTTTATTTACAAAAAAAATAAAATAATGGCCGCCTTTATCTTGCCGATGCTCACAGGTGGAGCACTTGGCAATGCGTTCGAACGTATTTTTTTGCCAGAAGGAGTTACTGACTTTATAGTTTTTCCCTTCATTCAAGGCAAACTGGCGTTTAACTGCAATGTCGCTGATATTTTTATTAGTATTGGTTTTTTAGCGTTAGTTGTTTATTTAATTGTTTATTCAGTTAAAAAAGCAAAGGCTAACCCAAATAAAAATTATAAAAAACTAATTAAAAACACCAACAAAGTAAATGAAAATAAAGACACTGGCTATCTTTTGACTGGCAGCGGTGAACAAAGCGATGTTTTAATTACAAAAATTAGTGAGACAAACAAGAGAGCAGAAACACTTTTAAAACATTTTGACCCTAAAACTAAGCACACTATTTTTATAGACTTAGACGGTACGCTACTTGAAAAACGTTCAGATTACTCTGAATTTACGAAAAAGACTTTGCACAAAGTTGAAAAAAACGGACATACAGTGATTTTAGCATCAGGTAGACCAAAGATTGGTGTTGACTATATTTATAAAAACTTAGCGCTTAAGTCAAAATATATAATCGCTGACAACGGGGCTACTTTAATTGATATGCATACAGGCAAAACTGTGTTTAGAAACTACATTAAGCCTGAACTGTTTTTAAGTTTAGTTGATAGAAACGCAAATATAGTTGAAAGTTACTTATTTAATGTAGACAATTTATGTTATGTCTACAATTATGACGACCGACTGGCAAGATTTTCTTTTTTTGCTGGTCAATCTGAGGTTAAAATTATTGAAATTACCAAGGAAGTTAGTGGTTCTTTACCAGATTTCCCAGGAGCACTGGTGCTTTTAAAGCCAGACACTGCCAAGATTTTTGAAGAAAACGTTTCCAAAAACTTTGCTAGCCTTGGATTTAGATATTACTTTGATGTTTTTACAGAAAACGGTAATTTCCCACTTTATGAAGTTCACATCAAAGGACAAAGCAAAGCAATTTCAATATCGGAACTCGCAAAATCAAATGATATCGATTTAAACCATACGATTGCTTTTGGCGACAATGTTAACGATGTTGATATGCTTGATTTAGTAAAATATGGCGTTGCTATGCGAAATAGTCGTGAAGTGTTGTACCCGCACGCTAAGTTATTTACTGAACACACTAACAAAGAAGACGGAGTTGCTAAGTGCTTAGCTGATGTCTTTAAATTAACTTAAAAAAATTTAAAACTAACAAATTTAGATTAGAATTAACTAATCTCTGGGGATAAAAATGAAAAAAATTAGTCAAAATAAATTATATTTATATTTTAGTATTTTAGTCATTATAGTTGCTATTTTGGCAATTATTTTGGGAACAGTTTTTGGCATAAAAAGTAAAAATGCCCGAACTGTCAGTAATGTTGAAATTACTTTTCACTCAAAAACAGGAAAAGAAATAGCTAAAAGAAAGTTCAAATTAGATGAAAAAATTAGTGTATCTTTTTCAAACGAAGAACTTGAACTTGCTAAAAGCGATGAATTTCTTGGTTGGTCAAATATCCAAAATAGCAAAACATATATAACTGAACTTAAAGCCAAAAAAGAATACGCAAAACTGTATCCAGTTTTTAAAAACAATGAAGAAAATTCTTTAGTTAGCTACAAGGTAGTTCATTTACTTGAAAAGCAAGGAAAAGAAAGTTCACTTGACAATACTTACGAAAGAATTGAAGAAATCAAAACTAACCAATTTGTTAAAGATGGTGCTGTTTACCAAGATTATACTAACCTTGACATTCAACTTTATAAAAAGACACTACTCATCCTGACAATAAATTAACAGCAAAACTTGCCGCTGGCGACAACACAACTGAGGTTCGCCAATACTATAAATTAAAAGAAGTCACAGTCAATTTTAAGAAAAGCGAAGGTATTGTTGCCTTAACTTTTGAAACACTAGAAGTTAAAAAAACCAGAAGTATCACTTTACCTAACTGCACCCTTAAAGACACTCACAATTTCCTTGGTTGGGCTTATGCTCCAGATGGTGCTGTGCAAACTGAGTTTGTTGTCGCAAAAGACATAGAGAGTTTGGAATTACATGCTAGAACTGAATATCAAGACAGAGAAATCACTTACACTGTAAAAAAAGAGAATACTGATGGTACTTTTGTGGAAAATATGATAAGTAAGAGTGGCAAAATTGCATCTACTCACACAGTTGAGTACGCGAACCCTGACGCATCTGTTTATCAAAAACCTGTTTTTAGTGTTGAAAAATTTACAGTTAATTCAGATAAAACTCAAAATAAAGTAACTGTTACTATAATTAGAAAAGTTTACAAAATTACCTTTGAAGTTAAAAACCACATAAGTTCTTTTGCTGAAAGAACAATTAGACACGGTGCTGCAATTGGTGCGATTGATGAAAGTCAGTTTACAGCACAGGGTCTAGGTATTAGAAAAGCAGAGCTAGATGGTCAAGAAAAAACTAAGAGAGAAATTGAAAATTATTTAGTTCAAAAAAATCATAAAGTAACTTTGCATATTGGTAAACTTACTAAGAAGTTTGGCGCATACCCACAAACTAAAGTTGACAATCCTGCCGGCATTCAATATTTAAAAGATGAAATGCACAAACTTAAGTTTAACTCAAAAGGCAAAGACCACACTATGCAGTTTACTCGCTCATACTGGCAAGACACAGACGACAATCAATACGAAAAATACAACGATCAATATTTTAAAATAGAACCTGTTGATTTTGTTAAAATTCCTAAACAAAACACCTGGTTTACCGAAAAAATCATTGACTTTTCACCATTTAACATTTATTACACTAGTTATCCTGACAACGCTAAACCTGAGCGTTCTATCTTTAATGCAATGGTTCAAGATATCGGAAAAGTACTGAAAGGCGATGTTTATATGCCGACTTATGATACTGGTGATTTTCAAGTCAAACCTGCTTTAGATGCTCGTTTATATTCTCATTTAAAAAAAGAATCTACTGATTATGCGAAAGCAATTTTAGGCAGTTACTCTAACCAATATGTTGGAAAATATCGTAGTGTAGACTTAAATCCTTTTGTAGAATCTGGGCATCGTATGCCTTATTACCACAGTAGTTTCCATCAGTACTGGTGGCTCGGCACACAGTATCCAGACTCTGACCCATACACGCACAGCATCACCAACAACGGTAGCCCTGACTGGCACGATGTGTACCACGTTTTCGGTGTAGTAGTTTGCATTGGGTAATTTTAAATATTTTACAGGAGGTAAATATGAAAAAAATTAGTCAAAACAAAGTATATTTCTATTTAAGTATCTTAGTTACTATAATTGCTATTTTGGCAATAATTTTGGGAACTATTTATGGAGTTAAAAAGAGAAATAGCAAAATTAGTCAAAATATAGAAATCACTTTTCACTCAAAAACAGGTAAAGAAATTGCTAAAAGAAAATTTAAATTAAATGAAAAAATCAATGTATCGTTTTCTAACGATGAACTTGAACTTGCAAAAAACGAAGAGTTTATAGGTTGGACAAACTCTTTATCCGGAACTCTGATTTCTGACCTTAAAGCAAGTTTAAAAAATCACAAATTATATCCAGTTTATCGCCTTAAATCACCAAATACTACTAAATACGAAATTAAACGTCACTTTGAAAAAGTAGACGAAACCGGTTTTGATACAGAAAGCAAAATCGTTTCTGGTGTTCAACCTGGTAAAGAAGTTCAACTATCTTCAGATAAACTAAGTGCTCCAAATGGCTTTGAGTTAGATCTTGCAAACTCAGTTACTAAACAAACTGTTGCTGCTGATGGCTCTACTGTTTTTAATCTATATTTTAAAAGAAAAACCTACAAAGTTACTTTTGACTTTAATGGTGGTATGTTAGATGGACAAACTAAAAAAGAAGTAAATTACAAGTTTAGACAAAACTTAAGAGACATTGAAAAACCTACTAAAACAGATCTAACTGGTGTAAAGAAATACACTTTCCAAGGTTGGTTAAATCAAGCGACTGGTCAACTAGTTGACTTTACTCAAGATAACTTAGTTGAAGCAGATATTCACTTAGTTGCTAAGTGGGAAGAAACTGACATCACTAAAAAAGTTTATTTAAACTTAGTTTATGAAGGTTTAAGAGACTCAATTGATTCTGAAAACGAAATTGAATTGACAAATCAAAAGAAAATCGGTACTTTAGTTTCAGCAAATGACCAAGATATTAAAGCAGCAATTGCTGATTTTCTTTTAAGTCACCCACATCCTTTTCACAAAATTAGTTTTGACCAAACAAAATCAGTTTCAAGTCTACATGTTGAAGCAAACAGCGTAAAACAAACAATTAAACTGTACTTTAAAGCAAGAACCTACACTATTCGTTTTAACCTAACTGAAGATGGTTTAGACCAAAACACAATTTCCCCTATTTTAAAACAAACAATTACGCTTAAATATACCAATAATTTAAGCCAAGATATTTACGAAAAACTACTAACTATCAAGAAATTAAGTACTGCAACTAAAGATTTTGTGTTAGAAAAGCTGGTCGTTGAAGAATCTGACAATGAGTTTAATCCAAATACTGATTACAACGACAACATCACAATAAAACCCGTTTTTAAAGAAAAAGATGTTTTTGTCTTCATTACTCCGCGCGTACAAAACGCAGACCTTGGAAAAACTGACTCTCCTACTTGGCCGGTTCAAAATGCCAAAGTAGGCGAAGTTTTTAACTTCACACCGAACACAAACATTAAATATGAATTCAAGTTTTTAGGTTGGACAGACAAAGAAGGTGGTTCTGTTAAAAATATTTTAATAACTCGTCAAACTAAAGAAGTTTTTGCTGTATTAGCACCAGAAGAGCGTGCAGATTACCAAGTTATTCACTATCTTGAAAAACAAGGCGAATCTAGTGCCTTAGATGGTAAATACGACGAAATTATTGAAAATAAGGCTAATCAGTTAGTCAAAGATAAGGCTAACTACACTCCTTACTCAGGTCCAGATAAGGATATTTATGAAATTGACGACACAAAACCTGCTAAGTTAGTTGCAGATTTAGTTCCAGGTTCTAGTGACACTAAAGTTCATAGATACTATAGACTAAAAACTACTAGAGTAAATTTTGTTGCAGATTCAGGTATTGAATCATTTTCTCCAACATCAGCGCTAGTCAAACGAACAAGACTGATTAGCTTGCCAAATTACACAGTTAAAAATACTCATAATTTTTTAGGTTGGAGCAATGCACAAAACGGAGCAATTCAAACTAAATTTATTGCAACTGGTGAAACTCAGTCAATCTACGCGGTAACTGATTATCAAGACAGAGAGATCACTTACAATATCCGAAAAGAAGAGCCAAACGGAACTTTTTTAGAAACTGAAGAGAAGAAAACCGGGAAAATTGCGTCAACTCATACTGTTAGTTATCAAAATCCTGACACCACAGTTTATCAAGAACCTACTTATAGCGTAGAAAAAATTACAGTTAACGCAAATAAAGCACTAAACAAGGTAACTGTAACTATTCTTAGAAAAGTTTATACTGTGAATTTTGATGCCAGAAACTACGGAACATATTTGTCAAGCAGACATGTCAAACACGGAGCCATAATTGGCGAAATTGACTACCCAGCCATAAATGAACAGGGTTTCCTTATTAGAGAACTACACCTTGATGGCAAAGAAATGGCTAAAGCAGATGTTGAAAACTTTATTGTTGTAAAAGAGCACAAGGTTACTGTGTATTTTGGTAAACCAGCAAATAAACTCGGCAAATATCCGCAAACAAAAGTAGAATATCCTGTTGGAATTCACAAAATTGAAGACAAAACTCACAGCCTTAAGTTTAATTCAAAGGGCAAAGACTATACCATGGAGTTTACTCGTAGTTACTGGCAAGACGCAAATGGTGTTAAATACGAAAAATACAATGGTGAGTATTTTCAACTTGAAACTGTTTGGTTTTTCAAAATTCCAGAGCGAAACACTTGGTTTACTGAAAAAATCTTAGATTTTTCTCCATTCAACATCTTTTACATTGGATATCAAGATAACTCAAAACCAGAGCGCTCTATTTTTAAAGCAATGGTTCAAGATATCGGAAAAGTTCTAGGCCATGAAGTTCACATGCCGACTTATGATGACGGAGATTTTTCAGTTAAACCTGCTTTAGACAAAGGAAAACAAGCCGAGCTTAAAAAAGAATCTACGGATTTTGCCAGAGCAGTTTTAGGTAATTACACTGGAAATGGTAAGTATTATCGCAGTGTTGACTTGAGTACTTTTGTTGAAACAGATCATCAAATGCCTTATTTCGACGCTGCTCGTCATCAGTGGTGGTGGCTTGGCACAGAATTCCCTCGTTCTAACCCAAGCGCGCAAAGCATCGTGGACGGTGCCGAACTTGATTGGAACAATGTTCACGCTGTTTTAGGTGTAGTTGTTTGTGCTAGATTTTAATAAATTTCTAAATTAGTAATCAATATATTTACAAATAAACTAACCAGTTTTGTTTACCCCTTTTATGTAGCATAAAGCATAAAAATAATTTAAAATATGTTTAATAACTAAATTGCTTTCTAAACAATTTACGGAGTTTAACAATGTTTAAAGACTTACTATATAAAAAAGTTAATAAAGCGCAAATTCTTGAAGAACTTACAGAAATGCATGGTTTTGATTTGTCTGTTTTGTTTACTGAATTAAAAGAGACGGAGCGCAGGCAAGTTCTTAAACTAATTGACAGCAAAACTATTGCTGTATTTTTTGCATACCTTACTAATGAAAATGCTTTATTTGTGCTAAATGAACTAACTAACTTAAAAAAAATTGAGGTCTTAAACGAACAAAGTTTAGATGATTTAGTTGACTTTATTAAGTTTCTCCAAAAAGAAAAAGAAGATGAATACAACGAAATAATTACTAAGTTAACCAACTATAAAGAAATTTCTAATTTACTACAATACCGAGAAGATAAAACAGGTTCTTATATGTCTAAAGACGCACTTGTTGTTTTTGACACAATGGACGTCAAAGTAGCAACTAGACAAGTAATTGAACATGCTCAAGATGCAGAAAGTATCTCAACTTTAATTGTTACTTCTGAAAACGGAGTTTTTAAAGGCATGCTTTCTTTAAAAACTTTAGTTAAAACTCGCTCGCCTAAACAGGTTAGTGAGTTAATTGAACCAACCGAAGTAGTCTATGACACTGACAATATTGAGGAGTCTGCCGCTACTTTGAACAACACAGGCAAGTTTCAAATTCCGGTAGTTTCCAAAGGTGGTATATTTTTAGGAGTTTTGAACCTAGACGATATTTTAGATGTTGTTAGAACCGAGGCCGACAAAGACATCGCACAACTTTCTTTGCTTTCGGCAAAATCCCTAACTCGCCGCAAAATTTTTGCACAAGCCATCACTCGCCTACCATGGTTAATTCTTTTAATATTGCTTTCAATTCCACTTTCTTTTGTAACTTCAGTATTTGAACCAAAAGTCTCTAAATTTGCCTATATCGCAATAATTACGGCCATTCAACCCTTAATCTTGGGATGTCCTGGCAACGTGTCTTCCCAAATACTTTCAGGTTCTTTAGTTAGACTTTCTCGCTTTGGCAAAATCGACAAAGAATCGTTTTTAGAAGAGTTTAAAGCAGGATTGTATACTGCTTTAACTGTCTCTGCTTTGGTTTTTGGCTTTTCTTTCCTGTTTATTTTAAGTTACAAAAACGCAATTCCGAAAACCGTTTCAATCTACCGAGTTTCTGCAATCTACGCCTTTATTAACTCACTAACTTTACTAGTTGTGTTAATGTTATCACCGCTTATTGCGATGTTAATTCCGATGTTTTTCAAAAAAATTAAAATTAACCCAGCGTCTGCTGCTGGCCCAATTATTACCACAGTTTGCGATACTTTGGCGTTAGTTGCACATTTTACTTTAACTTTAGCATTAGTGGCTGCCTTTAAATTACCACTGCCTGTGCTGGGTTAATAAAGAGGATACTTATTATGTTTAGTGAAAATAAAGAGTTTGATTTTAAACAAATTAGTAAGTCTCTTAAAACCAAACAATACTTAAAAAGTTTTGAGGCCTACGAAATTGCCGAAAACTTCGGCGAACTTGATTTTGAGAAACAAAAATTAGTTTTGAGTTACTTAACTGAAGCAAAGGCTGCTAAAGTTTTTGTGTATTTAGAAAAAGATGTGCAAAGTGAGTTTTTTACACAACTTAAAGAACACGAACAAAGACAAATTTTAGATAACTTAGAAATTGATGATCTTCGTGAATATATTGGTGAGTTTAGTTTAGATAAACAAAGCAAAATTCTAAATTTACTGACATCTTCTAAATATCTAGACATTAAAAAACTTTTAGTTTACGACAAAGAAAAATGTGCGTCTATCATGAACTTAGCCTATGTTTGCGTAAATGAAGAGATGGACATCAAAGCAGCAACTGACTACGTACTTAGACACACAACGGAAACTGACTTTATTGACTTTGTTTATGTGGTTGATGCTAAAAACAAGTTAAAAGGAGTAATTGACTTAAAAGACTTAATTAAAGCCCGCAGTCAAGACTCACTTAAAGACATCATTATTTATGAATATCACTTCTTAAAAGATACAATGACAATCAAAGAAGCAATTGGTGTATTTCGTCAATATGACTTACTGGCAATGCCGGTAATTGACGAAAAACAAAGTATGCTTGGCATAATCACCGCTGACGATATTCTGGACGAAATTGTTGAGCAGACTGAAAAAGAGTATTTAAAACTACAAAGTTTCCAAAAAATGGACATAGACACACCACCTTTTAAAAAGTTTTTATATAGACTTCCATGGTTAGTTGTCTCAATAGTGTTGGCGCTGCTGATTGCCAGATTTATTTTAGTGTTTGACTCAACTATTCAAAAAGTTTCAATTCTGATTTTATTTCAGGCCTTGCTTTTAGACATGGCCGGAAACATTGGCAGCCAATCGATGGGTTTCACTATTATCTTGATTTCTAAAGATAAGTTAAATAAGCGAAGGGCAATTTATAAGCATATTTTAAAAGAAATAACGATTGCTTTGGTGAACTCAGTAATTTCGGCGATTTTTGCTTTTGCCATTGTCTTTTCGTTTGTAGCAATCGGCACTAAATACGGACACTTTCAAGGTTTCGATAAACATCCTTATTTAGCGTTAAACATGGCGTTTTGTGTCGGAATTTCTATGTTTTTATCAATGGTAATCGCTGCAGTTATTGGCACTGTCATTCCTCTGCTTGCTAAAAAAGTTAAAATCTCGCCAAATGATGTAACTGGTCCTGCTTTAACTACACTAAACGACTTTTTAGCAGTTTCAATTTACCTTTTAGTTGCTACTTTTGTATTTTAACCAAGACATTATTTTGACAAATCCAAGTAGAGATATGGTATAATTTTTAAGACTTTTGCAAGGATTTAGGATTTTTTACCTCTTTCTTTAGCAACTGTGACAGGAGAAATAATTATGGCTTTAACTAAAGAATTAAAAGCACAAATTATTCGCGATAACCGCATCAATGATAAAGACGCAGGTTCACCTGAAGTGCAAATCGCTCTGCTAACTGAGGAAATTAAACAGCTTACTCAACACTTAGCAGTGCACAAAAAAGATTTACACTCAAAACGTGGTCTTTACATGAAAATCGGTAAACGTCGTAGTCTGTTAAACTATCTACTTAACAGCGATGTTCCACGTTATCGTGCAATCGTTGCCAAATTAGGCTTAAGAAAATAAAAAAGTGGTTCGCCACTTTTTTTATTATAGTTTAGTCAAACTAAATACTAGTTTAGTAAATAAATTGATTTTTTAAGGGTATAATTGTCATATGGAAACACCACATATCTCAGTTTTAAAACAAGAATGTATAGATAATTTAAATATTTTGCCGGGTGGCGTTTATGTTGATGCAACAGGTGGTGCTGGTGGGCATTCTGAGGCTATTTTAACTAAACTTAAAGGAACTGGACACCTTTATATTTTTGATACTGACAAAACTGCTTGTGCTTTAATTGAAAAAAGGCTAAAACATTTTTCTAACTTCACTATTTTTAATGCGAATTTTGCCGAAATTACAGAAAAACTAAGTTCAGTTGGTGTAAATAAAGTAAACGGTGTGCTGTTTGACCTTGGGCTTAGTAGTATGCAGATAGATACTCCTGAAAGAGGTTTTTCGTATATCAGTTCAAAAAACTTAGATATGCGAATGAACACAGAACAAAGTTTGACTGCTGAGTTTATTTTAAATAACTACACTCAAAAAGAGCTTGCCGATGTCTTTTTCAAATACGGAGAAGAGAAAAACGGCAATATTTTGGCCAAAAAAATAATTGAGCAAAGACCAATTCAAACAGTTGAGCATTTAGTGTCAATTTGTGACAGCGTTAACTTTAAAACAAAAGGACACTCAGCAAAGCGTGTGTTTCAAGCACTTAGAATAGAAGTAAATGATGAACTAAATGTACTAAAGTCTGCGCTTGCTCAATCCTTTAATTTACTTGCAAAAAACGCCAGACTTTGCGTGATTTCTTTTCATTCTCTTGAAGACAAAATCGTCAAAGAGCAGTTTAGAAGTTTAACTGAAGAAAAAACTCCGCTTGGTCTGCCTGTTTTGCTTGAAAAGAAAAAAGAGTTTTCGCTAATTACTAAGAAGGTAATACTACCAAATTCTGCGGAGTGTACTTTAAATCCACGCGCACACTCAGCTAAATTAAGGGTGATTGAAAAATTATGAAATATTTTATCTATGGTGGGTCTTTTAACCCAGTTACTGTTGCCCATGTCGGCATTATTGAAAAAATTCTAAAGACTTATCCTGAGTCAAAAGTGATGGTAGTTCCTTGTTCTATTAACTACAAAAAATCAGGCTTAATGCCAAATACCTTAAGACTGTCTATGTTAAAGGCTGTTTTTAAAGACAATGAACGCGTAATAATTGACGAAATTGAACTAAATGACTTTGAGTATCTAGGAACCCTTAGCACATTAAAACGTTTGACCGAAAAATACAAAACTAAGCCAGTTTTTGTAATGGGTGCAGACAATGCTCTGAATATTGGTAGATGGATTAACTACAAAGAACTACTTTCTGAATATGAGTTTTTAATCTTTAAAAGACCAGGGTATCAAGTTAAATTAACGGAAGCTATCAAGGCTGAATACATTGAGTTTGAAATGGATGTTTCGGCTAGCATGATTCGCAACAACCCAGATAAGTTTTTGGACTTTGTTCCAAAGGCTGCTAAAGAAATTTTTCAAAATAACTATTTAAAAAACGGCTGCGAAACTGGGATTTTTGACTTAACAGAACTGACTAACTTTCAAATCGACAGACCATATGTTTTAAATCCAAAAAAAAATATTGACCAGATTTACGAGGTTTTAAATGCACTGGTTAAAACTGGTTTAAATCGCTTTATAAGCAGAAAAGACATTATTTTAAACTCAAAGTCTGACTTAATTTTCTACAGTGAGTCTAACATCAAAGCCCTTTCTTATCTAAAGGAAAAACTAGACAAAATTAAAGAACTTGACACCGTAGTTTTCTTGGTTAACAACCATATTTTAAATTACTCAGACCGCACACTTTCTTTTGTTGAACATTCTGTTTTTATTGACTATCGCCAGTTTTTAAAAGACAAAATTACTCAGCTAAAAATAGAAAATAAAAATAAAACTTTAGCCCTTTCAGACACTAAAGTTAACTATATTATCTCGACAGCCGAAAAACAGTTGGCAGATAAGTTAACTCAACTTACTCCAAATAAATTTGTAATAGGAATTTCAGGTGGTTTGGATTCTGCAATAACTTTATTGTTTGCACATCTTGCCTGCAAACGACTAAATGTTGACCCGCAAAACCATATTTTTCCGCTAATTTTACCAAGTGTTAACAATAATGAAAGTGTTGAGAGAGCTAATAGATTATGCAAAAGTTTAGGCTTAACTCCAAAAATCATTGAGATTGACGAAATATGTAAATCTATATTTAGACAAACTAACCACTTTGAAAAAGATGTGATTTACGAAAATACACAGGCTAGAGTTAGAACTCTTCTTTTACTAAACGCTGCAAACAAAGTAAATGGTGTTGTTTTAAATACTTCTGATCTTTCTGAAATTCTTTTGGGTTTTGGAACAGTTGGTGCAGATCTTTTCGGATTATTTGCAACAAACGCAACGCTATTTAAGTCAGAAATTAAAGCAGTTTTAGCATACTTTGCTAAAAATCAGTTTTATGACCAACGAAAAGTAATTCAGGAAATCTTGGCCGCACCAATTTCACCTGAATTGTTGCCAAACCAAAACACGGAAGAGATTTTAGGCAACTACGCGTATCTTGATCAAGTTTTAAATGCTTTTTGTTTTCAAGGTAAAGAGTTTAGCATTGAGTTAATTGATGAACTTTTTGGCGATAAGTTAAACAAAGCAGAAAAACAAAAAATCTTAAATACAGTTAAAACCAGAGTTTTTAAAAATGCATTTAAACGCTCTGCTTTTCCACTGCATATTGAATTTTTTGAAAGAAAACTTACAGACTTTTTCATAGAACCTGATAACGAATATTTTAAATAAGTAAAAAAATGAAAGGAGCAGGTATGCAGAAAAATCAACATAAAACAGTAGTACTTGGAATGTCTGGCGGTGTAGATTCCGCAGTTTCCTTAAAACTACTTTTAGACCAAGGCTACAAATGCATCCCTGTTTACATGAAAAACTGGGACAGCACTACTAATTTTGATGTCCTTGGCAACCCTAATTTGAATGACGATGTCTGTCCACAAGAAAAAGACGCCAAAGACGCAGAGGCTGTTTGCAGGCAACTTGGTGTCGAGTTAATTAGAGTGGATTTTTCAAAAGAATACTGGGACCGTGTATTTCAGTATTTTTTAGCCGAATTTCAGGCTAACCGTACACCAAATCCTGATGTGCTATGCAACAATGAAATTAAGTTTAAAGCCTTTTTAGAGTACGCAGAAAAATTAGGTGCTGACTTGATTGCAATGGGTCACTACGCTAGAACTGAAATAATAGACGGCAAAAAAATGCTGCTAAAAGGAATTGACAAAAACAAGGACCAGACTTATTTTTTGTCGCAACTTACCGATAAACAACTCAAAAAAGCTATTTTTCCGGTTGGCAATTTGACTAAACAAGAAGTCAGAGCAATTGCCGAGGCTGCTGGTTTGGCAAACCGTGCAAAAAAAGATTCAACTGGAATTTGTTTTATTGGTGAGCGAAATTTCCAAAGTTTTTTGTCAAACTATTTAAAAACTGCAGCCGGTCCAATTAAATTTTTAGATGGCCGCACAGCAGGTACACACACTGGACTAATTAACTATACAATCGGTCAAAGAAAAGGTATAGGTTTAGGCAAAACCTACGAGTTTGATGGACCTTTTTACGTAGTTGGTAAAATCCCTGAAGAAAACACTCTTTTAGTGGCACCTGAAAGCAATTTAGAGTACTTACACTCAAATAACTGTTTTATTGATAATTTGGTTTTCAGAGCACCGAAACAAAATGGTAAGTACTTTGCTAAATTCCGCTACAGACAAGAAGACATTGAAGTTGAAGTTGAGTTTTTGGAAAATAATTCTGCAAAAGTTTACTTTAAACCAACTAAAGCAGTAACACCTGGTCAGTTTTTAGTGTTGTATCAAGGCGATGTTTGTCTTGGTGCTGGCCGCATTAAAGATGTGTATATGGACGCTGATTTAAGGAGATATTAAGGTAATGGAAAAAACTGAAAACACTACAACTCGCCAACTTATTTTTCTAAAAACCTTAAAAACTGGCCTTGAGTACATGATATGCTTGTTTAAAGCAGAAGGCGTGAGCGAAGGCGTTAGAATTATTGGTAATTTTCAAGCGTTTTCAAATGGAAAACCACTGCGTGCAGGGACTGCTTATGAAGTTACTCACACCAAAGTCCCACATCCTGTTTTTAAAACTTTTAAACTAATTTCTTTTTCAATTCCACATGGCACCACTGAAGAGCAACTGGTAAATCTTTTTAAAGCCCTTAACATCCAAGGAGTTGGTAGAGTTAAAGCAACTAAAATCTGGGAAGCGCTGGGCAGTGATGCTGTTAAAAAAATTAACGAAGACCCAAGTTGTCTAAATAACCTTGGTTTTTCAAACAGTATAATTCTAGAAATCACCAAAAAAGTTCAAGAGAACTTCCAAGAGGTTGAGATTTTAAATTTCTTAACTTCGGTTGGAATTTCTGCTCGTTTTTCTGCCCAAATTTTTAAAAAACTGTCAAATCCAATCACTGAAATTAAGAAAAATCCGTATGTCTTGGCAAAAAAAATTAATCGTTTTGGTTTTACTAAAGCAGATTTAGTAGCCCAAGCACTAGGTATTGAAAAAACTGACTTAAAACGGACAGAGGAAGCAATTTTTCATGTGATTAGTGCCTATTCAATTGATGGACATAGTTACTACACAAAAGACGCACTAATTCAAGAAACCGAAACTTTTTTAAAGAAAATTGATGAATACAAAATTAGTGAGTATCCCTTGAAAACTGCGATTGATAACTTGATTTTTGCCAATCGTTTATTTTTTGAAAATGGTTTTGTGTATTTACCAGAGATCTACAAAGCAGAAGTTAATGTTGCTAAAATGCTTAACAATATATTTGCAAACAACACAAACTCACTACCACTTGAGTTTATTGAAGCACAAATTAAAATAAAAGAAAAAGAAACCGGAATATCTTATACAGAAGACCAAAATAAGGCCATCAAAATGGCTTTAACTAACTCGCTTTCATTTATCACAGGTGGACCTGGTACTGGTAAGACCACTATTTTAAAAGCAGTTAACGATATTTACCTTGAATATGCCAAAAACGATGAAACTAATCTTTTTAAAACTGCTAACTTACTTTTAGCGCCAACTGGTCGCGCTGCTCGCAGAATCCACGAAAGCACAGGTGACTTAACTGCGACTATCCACTCAGCCCTAGAGTGGATTCCGGCTATAGATGATGAGCGTTCATACTGCTTTAAAAGAAACGAAAATCAGCCTTTTACAAATGTTGGTCTAATCATTGTAGATGAAGCCTCAATGTTAGATATTCGCCTAGCAGACGCGCTGCTAAGAGCAATTGACAAAAACACTAAGGTTGTTTTTATTGGAGATGGCCACCAGTTGCCAAGTATCCAACCAGGTCTATTTTTAAACGATTCAATTAACTCAAAATGTTTTCCCGTGACCACTTTAAACCAAATTTGTAGACAAAGCAAAGACTCTGGTATCGTTCCTTTAATTTCTGCGCTTAAAAACAAAGAAGTTAACGAGACTAATTTCAAAAATTATATAAGCAAAGATTTGAGTATAGGTGAATGCTCAGTTGAATATATCCGCAATAACATCATTAACTTTCTGCAACTTTGCGAAAAACAAAACATTGATATCTACCAAGACTTTCAAATTTTAATCCCAATGAAAGAAGGGGAGTGTGGAGTTCACGATATCAACAAGATTTGTCAAAACTACTTTATTCCCTATGAAAACAGAGACCGCTTTTTAGAGATTAGAAAAGACTCGCGTTTTTATATTAACGACAAACTAATGATTACTAAAAATTACCCAGACCACGGTGTGATGAATGGAGATATTGGCAAAGTCGTAGATATTCAGGCAAAAACTTTTGTACTTAAAATTGGCGATAATTTAGTGTCCTTACCTGTTGATATTAAAGAAGATACAGAACTAGCCTATGCTTCTACTATCCATAAATCTCAAGGTTCTGAATATAAGTTAGCAGTTGTTATTTTACTAAGTCGTTTTTATATAATGCTTACCAACGAACTTCTTTACACAGCAGTATCTCGTGCTAAAGAAAAATTGTTTATAATTGGTGAACCTAGTCAACTTAAAATGTGCACAGTAGATGAGCAACAACGCAATTCTACTTTAATTAAAAGAATTGTTGAACAAAAAGAAGAAATTGCTAAACTGAAGTTAAGCGAAAAGGAGTAATTTATGAGCATATATGATTTTGTTGTAAAGACACAAGACAACCAAGACCTAAAACTAGACATCTATAAAGGAAAGGTTTTGTTGATTGTAAACACCGCAACTAGATGCGGTTTTACAAAACAATACATAGAACTTGAAGAACTTTACTTAAAGTACAAAGACCAAGGATTTGTGATTTTAGATTTTCCTTGCAATCAGTTTTTAATGCAAGCACCTGGCACAGATTCCGAAATTCACAATTTTTGTGTGATGAATTTCAACACAACTTTCCCACAATTCTCTAAAATCAAGGTGAACGGCAAAGACGCAATTGAACTTTACAAATACTTAAAAGAGGTACTACCGGGCGGCCGAATCAAGTGGAACTTCACTAAGTTTTTAGTAAACAGACAAGGAGAAGTTATTCAAAGATTTGGCTCAAAAGAAGCACCTTTGAGTTTTGAAGAAAAAATCAAATCAGCACTAAGCACTACCTTATAAAACTAATCTAAAGAAATTATTTTTCAAATTAAAAAGCACAAATTATCCAAAGCCGGAATAATTTGTGCTTTTTCATTGTTTTGCTAAGTAATTTTATTTGTAGAAATTAGTATTGAAAGTCGTAAGATTGAAGTTGTCTAATTTGGCTATTAACATAGCTCAGTTTAACAAACAAACCAATAAAGCCAAGGATACCAAAAAAGAATCCTAAGATTAGTAAAATATCGCCTGCTTTTCCTTCAAAGGCTCTAGCGATTGAGATAATATAAAATATAAATGTTAGTAAACCAATAACACCAGCTGCTATAAATAGAGCTAGAAATAAAATCAGATAAGAACCGAAAATAGCAGTAATACCAGATGAAGAAGATCCTTGTATTGAACTAACAGAAACATTTAAGCCAAGACCACCAGCAATGGAACCTGCAGTAAGTCCTGTTAAAGTAACTAGTAGAACCGGGATTAAAATAGCAAGAGCAATTAAAATCAAGTAAAGAATAATTGTTGTTTTAAGCGCTTTTTTAGCACTAATATAACTAGAAAGTTTTGTTGAATCCATTTAACATCTCAAAATCATTATATATTTTTTTTCAAAAACTCAAAATAGTTCTTAAAACTATTTTACAACTTCTAAAGGTTCAACTTCACTAAACTTAAGTTCAGCGATTTTTCTGTTTATATAAACTAGTTTAATAAATAGAGCAATTAGTCCAAATACTGGCATAAACAAACCAACTAAAAGCAAAATATCGTGAACTTGTGCTTTAAACGCTTGAATAATAGACAAAATGTAGAAAATCAAAAGCAATAGCCCAGAAATTGCGGATGCAACAAATAGCGAAACATATACTGGCGAATGCAAACTAATAACAGATTTATTATTAACCATGCCTGTTTTCAGATCAATACTCGGACCTCTATCTAAAAAACTGGTGGTAATCAAGACTGCAGCAAATAACGCAATGATAATAAAATACATAATAATTGCTGCGAGGATAAATTTTTTTGCAGTGCGGTAATTATATTGTTTTAATTTATTCAAAATACACCTCTGATTTATTTTTAATTTATTTAATAAGACCTAGTTGGTTTTCTACTTTCTCGCGGTTCTCTAAATTGTAAAGAACTTCAAGTAACAATAGAGCAAACTCATGTGAATAGCCGCTTGAATGTCCGGTAACTATGTTGTTTGAATGAACTGCTGGCACATTTAAGTATTTACCTTGCATGTATTTCTCAAATCCAGGAAAACAAGTAAACTCTGTGTTGTCAAGTAAACCGGCATACGCTAAAAAGACAGGGGCTGCACAAATTGCAGCAATTGTTTTTTTAAGTTCAGCAAAGTCTTGAATTAAATCAATTATTGCTTTAAACTTCTCTCCGCTCGGTTTTTTAATTAGTTCAGACACCCAAGCACCGCCAGCAATTGCAACAAAGTCAAAGTCTTTAGCGTTAACTTCTGAAATTAAGTATTTAGCTTCAACTTTTAGACCATTTGAACTTACACATGCAAACTTATCGGAAGTTGAGACTAAATTAACTTCCATACCAGCTCTAAGTAAAATGTTTCTGGTAACTAAGGCTTCAGTTTCTTCAAATAAATCGCCGATTAAAATTATTCCTTTTTTCACTTTAAGCCTCCAGAGAAGTAAATAAAACAGTTTCTAGTTTAGCCATAGCCTCTGGTCTTTTGGAGCCAAAGTATTCGTTAATTTGATTAGACTTTGAGTCAAGTAAATCAGAGACAATTTTAAAAGCTGACAAGGGAATTTGTTTAATTTCGGCAATTTGTGCTAAAGAGGTTAGTTCCATGTCACAAACATAAGCACTCTCTTTACTGTCTAGTGGACTAGTTACAAAACGGTCTGCTGTAAAGCAAACAACTGCTTTTAGTTCTGATACGTTTGCTAACTTTAAGTCAAAACTTGGGACAGGGTCGTTGAAAACTGATAAGTCAAAGTCAGAAAAAGTAGTGTGTTTTATCCGAATAATCTCGCCTAACTTTAGTCCAAAACCACCGGCTAGGCCAATGTTAATAATTTTTTTAACAGATATTGCATTTTGTTCAAGCACAGAAAGTGCTTCAGTTAAAGCAAAAGCAGCATTAGTTTTGCCAATTCCTGTGTAAAGTAGTGCAACAGGTTTTTCGTTTAAAGTGCCTGTGTAGAGGTCAACGTCTGAAAAAAAACGTTTTGAGTCGCCTAACTTATTTTTAAAGTAAGTCAGCTCCGCACACATTGCGCCAACAATTAACGTGAGTTCTTTCAATTTTGCCTAGGCTTTTGTGGTCTGAACTTCTACTTTAGTTTGACGACCTTTTCTTTGTTTTGCTCTAGTTTGAAAGTAGGTAGTAATAACGTAAGAAAGATAAGAAATAGCCGCGGCAAGGAGAGCAAAGGCAATCACCCAACGAACGATGTAGTAAATGCGGGTTCCTTGGTTTTTGTGAAGTCCACCGATTAGCTCAATGATTGGGAAAGTAAAACGGGATACAAAAATGATACCAGACACTATTTTTTGACCGGTTAGTACAGCCACTAGCATGGCAAGTGACAGGTAAAGTGCGTGCTCTGCTCCACTGTAGGCCAAAAAGAAAATAGATGTGCCAATAATTGGCAGGTAATGCACAAAGTGCAAACGATAAAGCACAGGGCGTTTTAGCATAAATACCATCGCTATTAAGACAGCCAACAGAATTGCTAAGAATACAGATATAAACATTGGATAGTGTTGTTTGAATGAAAACTGTCCGCGCATCACTAAGTTAAAGAAGGCAGCGACCTTAATTAAGTAAAAGTCTAGAAATAAAATAACTAGTCCTGCAAAAACTTTATCTGAAAAAGAAGAAAGTAGCACAGCAGTTAAAAGAAAGATTAAAGTAACAAAGCGCACCCAACTAATCATTAGTTCACTAATTGTAAGGGTGTTGTTCTTGTATTTATTAATTGCGCCAATCAAAGCGTGGATTTCGGCAAAAATCGCGAAAGCCGCCAGCCCGACAGCCACGACAATTGCGACTAAATTAACAACTGAATAATTTTTTTTAGTCATATAAAACTCCTTGAATAATCAAATTTAAATGTAATTTTATTTAGTTTTTAGTATAAAAAAGTAGTCTTTTTTAAGTTAAGACTACTTTTTTAATCAAATTAGATACCTATTTTCTGCGAGGATTTTTAAGTTCTGCCTGAGCAGCTGCAAGTCTTGCAACTGGAACTCTAAAAGGAGAACAAGAAACGTAGGTAATACCTGCATTGTGGAAGAACTCAACTGAAAATGGGTTTCCACCGTGTTCACCACAAACTCCAAGTTTCAAAGTTTTGTTGCCTTTTTTGCCAAGTTTAGTTGCAAGTTTTACAAGTTCACCAACACCTTCTGGGTCAATTTGTTGGAAAGGGTCAAACTCATAAATCTTGTTGTCGTAGTAAGCCGGTAAGAAGTTAGCAGCGTCATCTCTTGAGAAACCAAAAGTTAACTGAGTTAAGTCGTTTGTACCAAATGAGAAGAAGTCAGCATCTTTTGCGATTTTGTCTGCTAAAATTGCAGCACGAGGGATTTCTATCATTGTACCAACCTTGTATTCAAGGTCAACTCCTGCTTCTTTGATTAACTGATCTGCAACTCTACAAACAGTTTGTTTAACGAATTGGAATTCGCGAAGTTCACCAACTAGTGGGATCATAATTTCTGGCACTAGTTTCCACTCAGGATGTTTTTTAGTTTGAGCGATGTAGGCAGTAATTACCGCTTTAGTTTGCATTTCAGCAAGTTCAGGGTAGCGAACCGCAAGACGGCAACCACGGTTACCCATCATTGGGTTTTCTTCATGAAGAGAAGCAATTACGCTGTAAAGTTCTTTTAATTCAACTTTAAGTTCACGCGCAAGCTCTTCAATTTCTTTGGCCTCTTTTGGAATGAATTCATGAAGAGGTGGATCTAGATAACGAATAGTCATCGCTCTACCTTCTACAGTTTCAATTAAGTCTTCAAAGTCTTTTTGTTGATATGGCAGAATGCGTTCAAGTGCTACTTTTCTTTGTTCAGCAGTAGCAGACACGATAAACTCACGAATCGCTTTAATACGAGTTGAGTCAAAGAACATGTGTTCTGTACGAATTAAACCAATACCTTCTGCGCCAAATAAGATAGCCTGACGTGCATCTTTTGGAGTTTCGGCGTTAGCACGCACTCCAAGGGTGCGAACTTCGTCAACCCAGCCCATGAAAGTTTCAAAGTCTCCAGAAATTTCTGCAGGTACAGTTTCAATTTTTTGTAAATAAACAGAACCAGTTGAACCATCAATACTAATGTAGTCGCCTTCTTTAACTTCTGAGCCACCTAGACGGCAAGTTCCGTCAGATAAAAATTGAAGGTCATGGCAACCAGCAACACAAGTTTTACCCATACCACGAGCAACAACGGCTGCGTGTGAAGTCATACCACCACGAGCAGTTAAGAAACCTTCGGCAACATGCATACCTTCGATGTCTTCAGGTGAAGTTTCAAGACGAACTAGTACTGATTTTTTACCTTCTGATTTAAGGCGAAGAACTTCGGCCACAGAGAAGGCAACTTGTCCAGTTGCAGCACCAGGAGATGCAGGCAGACCTTTGCCGGCAAGTTTAGCAGTTTTTAAAGCAGATGCTGAGAAATGTGGGTGAAGGAGGTTTTCAAGTTGAGCAGGCTCAACGCGAGTGATTGCTTGTTCTTTGGTGATTTTGCCTTCATTAACTAAGTCAACGGCGATTTTAAGAGCAGCAGGCGCTGTTCTTTTTCCGTTTCTAGTTTGAAGGAAGTATAGTTTTTCGTTTTCAATAGTAAACTCAATGTCTTGCATATCACGGAAGTGTTCTTCCAACAAGGCAGCCAAACGCATAAACTCAGCGTGGCAAGCAGGCATTACGTCTTTTAAAGTGTCAAGGGCTTGCGGAGTGCGGATACCAGCAACTACGTCTTCACCTTGAGCGTTAATTAAGTATTCACCAAATACTTTTGCTTCACCA
This sequence comes from uncultured Acholeplasmataceae bacterium, assembly GCA_963544825.1. GTDB lineage: Bacteria > Bacillota_I > Bacilli_A > Acholeplasmatales > Acholeplasmataceae > CALISC01. The sequence continues at coordinate 31,921 of CAUUGG010000001.1, read as the reverse complement.
GTTGAAGGGTGGCGAGTAAAAGCAACACCTGTACCTGATTTGTCTGAAAAGTTACCAAATACCATTGATTGAACGTTAACAGCAGTTCCCCAAGATGAAGGGATGTTGTTCATTTTGCGGTAATAGTCAGCACGTGGATTGTTCCAAGATTTAAAAACCGCACCAATTGCACCAAATAGTTGCACAAATGGGTCAGTTGGGAACTCTTCGCCGATTTCTTTTTTGTAAAGTTCTTTAAAGCGAGCAATCATTTCATCTAAGTCTTCTGCTGTGAAGTCTGAGTCTTGTGCTACGCCTTTTTGCGCTTTAAGTTCGTCAATAATGTTTTCAAAATTACGTTTTTCAACGCCCATCACCACGTCTGAATACATTTGAATGAAACGACGGTATGAGTCGTTGGCAAAACGACGGTTACCAGTAATTTGGCTAAGTCCATCAACTACATTTGGATTTAGACCTAAGTTTAAGATTGTGTCCATCATACCTGGCATTGATACTCTGGCACCACTTCTTACAGAAACTAAAAGCGGATTTTTTGGATCTCCGAATTTTTTACCTGTTAATTTTTCCAAGGCTTTAACTGCGTCTAGAATTTCTTTTTGAATTGATGTAGAAATTTGTTCGCCGTCTTTGTAGTATTTTGTACAAGCCTCGGTTGTAACTGTGAAACCTTGAGGAATTGGTAATCCAAGTTGGGTCATTTGGCCAAGGTTAGCACCTTTACCACCGCAAAGATTACGCATTGATTCGTTAGTTTCACTAAATGAATAAACATATTTTTTTGCCATTTAAATTCTCCTTTTTCACTAATAAACAGTATAACAAAATTTAAGTTTAATTTAAAGTATAAATAAGTAGAAAAACGTTTTTTAAAGACGCATTCCGCCGTTGACGTCAATTGTTGCGCCAGTTATATAACTTGAGTCGTCAGAGGCTAAAAAAAGCACAACACTTGCAACTTCTTTGGGCTCTCCTAAACGGTTTAACATGGTTTGACTTTTAAACTTTTCAAGTAAAGTATCTGGAACTGTTTTCATCATATCAGTTAAGATAAAACCAGGAGCGACTGCGTTTACTCGGATGTTTGCACCTTTTCGGGCAAACTCTTTTGCCCAGGTCTTAGTTAAGCCAATTAAACCGGCTTTAGCAGCAGCGTAGTTAGCCTGGCCAATGTTGCCGTATTGCCCAACAATTGAAGTTATGTTAATAATTTGTGCTTTGCCGGTTTTTAAAAATTCAGGAATAAGTGGTTTAGTTAAGTTATAAATTCCAGTTAAGTTCACAGAAATTACTTTGTCCCAGTCACTGTCTGCCATTTTTTGAGTCAGATTGTCTTTAGTAATTCCTGCGTTGTTGACAAGAATTTCAGGGATACCGTGTTTGGCAATAATTTCAGGTAAAACATCTTGTATTTGTGCGCGGTCAGAAACATCTAGACAATAGTCAAATAAATTTGGATGACTGTAGTTTAAAGGATGCAAAGCAAGGCCAATAACGGTTGCTCCTTCTGCTAAAAATTGGAGTGCGCATTCTTTGCCAATTCCACGGCCAGCACCAGTAATTAAAACTAATTTGTCTTTAAATCTATTCATTTTGTGCTCCTTTTAAGATAAAGCGCAATTCCTTGACCACCGCCTATGCAAAGTGCAGCAATTCCTGAGTTTAAATTAAAATGTTCAAACTGAGTAATTAAAGAAACCGCAACTCTGACACCAGACATGCCAAGCGGGTGTCCAAGTGCGACCGCACCACCACAAACATTCGTTTTTTCACACAAAGCGCTGTACGGAACTTTGTATTCCTTAGATAGTAATTTTAGATTAGCAATAACGGTATGCGCAAACGCTTCATTGATTTCAAATAAATCTAGGTTATTTAGGTTAAGTTTATTGTTCACAATTAGTTTTTGAATTGCAAAAAACGGAGCGAGTGGAAAATTTTCTGGTTCTACTCCAACTTCAACAAAGTCTACGATTTCAGCAAGTGGTTCAAGCTCTGGATGTTTATCTAAATATGCTTTTGAAGCCAGGCAGACAAAGGCAACTCCGTCGTTAATACCGGAAGCGTTTCCAGCATTAGTAATTCCATTTTGTGAAAAAATGGAAGGCAGTTTTAAGATAGCATCTTTGGTTGTCTCTGGTCTGATGTGTTCGTCTTTTTCAAAACTTATTTCTGCTTTTTTTGACTTAATGGCAACTGGGATAATTTCTGATTTAAATATAATGTTTTGGGCTTGGTAAGCCTTTTTATGAGAGTTATCTGAGTACACAGCTGCTTCTTCTTTAGTAATTTTTAAATTAGTGGCAACTTTGTCCATTAAAAGTCCCATTGGTTCTTTTAAGAAAGAGTCGGTCAGCCCGTCTGACTCAATTAAATCAAGGGTTTTAAGAGGTCCGTATTTACAGCCTGTCCTTGAGTTTAAAATAGCGTGTGGCACATTTGACATAAACTCACCGCCTCCGGCTACGATTAAGTCAGTTTTGCCAGAAAGTATATCAAGATAAGCAGAAACAATTGCCTGCATACCAGAGCCACAGACCATGTTTACAGTAAAGGCAGTGGTTTTTGGACTAAGTCCGGTTTCTAGTGCAATTTGTCTGGCTGTGTTTTGACCGCACGCGCTTTGCATAACTTGACCAAAGACTAGTTTTTGAATTTCGGCCTTATTGATTTTGTATTTTTCAAGTAAACCAGATAATACTTGCGCACTGATTTTAGTAATACTTTGCCCAGCAAATGTTTGGCCAAAATTACCGATTGCACTACGCCCTTTGGCAACAATGTAGACTTTGTTTTGCATTTAAATCTCCTTTTTAGAAATTAGTTTGATAAACTTAGGAATTATTTCGTTTGCATCTCCAACAATCACTAAATCCGCATGTTGGTTAAGTGGAGCGCTTTCATCTATGTTAACCGAAATAATTTTTTTAGCCTTTTGAATACCAGCAAGATGTTGACTTGACCCTGAAACTCCAAAACAAATTAGTAAGTTAGGAGCAACTGCGGAGCCGGTTTGACCAATTTGTCTATTTTTGGCAAACACCGATTTTTGCACCAATCCTCTAGTTGCACCAACTGCAACTTTTGACTGATTTAAAAAATCATCGAAGTATTTAACTGCACTTTCAGCACCGCGACCTAAGTCAAAAATAATTTCTTTACCTTGAAATGAAAAGTTTTCTTTAGTTTTATTTAAAATCTGTTTAAAGTTAAGTTCTTTTACTTGACTTGCCTCAATTTTTGTAAGTTTCATCGCAGGGTTTGGCTTTTCTTTTAACTCAAATAACCCTTGTCTAACTGTAGCCATTTGCACCAAAGAATTGGGATAGATAATTTCTGCGTAAATATTTCCAGAAAAAGCAGGTCTGACAGCTGTTAGTTTAAGTGAATCAGCAGCCGCTTCAATTTCTAGTCCTGTGGTATCTGCGGTTAACCCAGCTTTGAAATGAGTTGCTAAAACAGGGGCTAAGCTGCGGGTAAAAATGCCAGATGGAAATAAAAAGATATCTGGAGTTGGTAATTTTTTAAATAAGTTAAAGATAGTTTTGCCAGTTGACTGCACATTTAAAAAGTAGTCTTTTGACAAAATCAAGACATAAGTTTGATGAAAACCAAAGTTTTTTAGTTTTTTATTTTCTTGGCTAGGTAAATCTGAGTCTGTTAAAATCAAGGCGTTTACTATAACTGAGTCTAAATTTTTTTGATTGATTTCAGAAATCAGCTCAAAAGTTCCAGAAACTATTTGCTTGTCTTGATTTAAAAAACCTAAAATAAAAATATTTTTCATGTGCATGTATATCCTTATTTTAAAAACTCTTTAAATTCTTTGGCTAAAACAGAGGCAGCAGACTCTGCGTTGCTTTTAAAGAGTTCTGTAGATTTTTTGGGAAAAGTTTTTAAAAAAGTTTTTTTAACTCTAGTAGGTGAGCCTTTTAAGCCTAGTTCAGTAATTTCTATCTTTAGGTTTTGATTAGTGTAAGTTTGGATGTTTTCATTATTTAAATTATTTAAATTAGTAAGGTCTAAAACCGGCGATGTTGCTTGTTTAGAAGTCACGGTAATTAGCGCTTTTTCAGGAATTTTTACCTCTAAATCACCAAAATCTGAGTTTACGTAAGCATTTAAAGAACTTGCTTGTTTAGTTATATCATATACACAAGATATTAAAGTTTCACCTAGCAGCGTAGAAACTGAAGGTCCGACCTGAGCGGTGTCTCCGTCTAGGGCTTGATAGCCCGCAAAAATGTAGGAGTAGTTTTGGGTTTTTAAAAACTCAGCTAAAACTTTTGCAGTTGCAGCGGTGTCGGAACCTGAAAATGTAGGATCGGTTAAGATTATTAGTTTTTTAATATTTTTATAGGCAAACACTGAAGACAGCACAGGTTTATGGAAAAGTGGAGCCATTGAAATTACTTCAATGTCAGGATTTAATTTTTGTGCAAGTGCTATTGCTTTTAAGTCGTCTGGGTTAATTATTTGTTCACCTGAACGCACTAAAGTGTTGGTTTCTTTGTTGAAATCAAACTTAGTAGTATTAGGAACTACTTTTACTAAAACTGCAACTTTCATTTCTTTAATAAGGTTTGGCCAATAATTATTTTTTGAACTTCAGAAGTTCCTTCATAAATTTCGGTAATTTTTGCGTCTCTGTATAGTCGCTCTACAATAAACGAAGTCATGTAGCCATATCCTCCGTGAATTTGTACAGCAAAATCAGCGGCCTCAACTGCTACTTTTGCACAATACAATTTGGCCATCGCAGAATCTTGGATGTTATCAGGTGTTTGGTAGGTAGAAACAGCTTCATTAAGCAGTAGTGTTGCTGCTTTTATTTTGGTTTTAAGTTCAGCATAGCGAAATTGAGTGTGTTGAAACTCGGCCAAAGTTTGGCCAAATTGGCGGCGTTGATTTGAATAAGTCTCAATTTCTTTTAAAGCAGCCTTGGCAATTCCAAGGGCTTGTGCGGCAATCGAAATTCTGCCGCCGGTTAGCGTAGTTAAAGCAATTTTGTAGCCTTGGCCAAGTTGTCCAAGTAGGTTTTCTTTTGGAACTTTAACATTTGTGAGTATAACTTCACAAGAAGAAGAAGGACGAATGCCAAGTTTACTGTCTGGTTTTCCAAAAGAAACTCCAGGCATTTCTTTTTCTACAATAAAACAAGCCATTTCTCGGCTAGGGTTATCAGCGTGTTTATTTCTTGCAAATACTAAATAAATGTCGGCGTGTGGAGCATTAGTAATAAATAATTTTGAGCCATTTAGCAAAAAGTGGTCTGAATGCTCTTCAAAGGAGGTGTCTAAAATAGCAGGGTTTGAGCCTGCGTTGGTTTCAGTTAAAGCAAACGCACCTAGTTTGGTTTTAGTAAGTTGTGGTAGATATTTGGCTTTTTGTGTCTCTGTTCCAAATTTTAAAATAGGCGCTACGCAAAGTGACGAGTGTGCGGCTAAAATTACGCCAATTGCGGCATCTGCTTGAGACAATCTTAAAACAGTGTCAATATACAGGCCAAAGTCTAGCCCAGAACCCGAGTAGGCAGCTGGAATGGTTAAACCAAACAAAGAGTTTGCTTGCATGTCTTTAACTAAATCCACAGGAAAAGTGCCTTTTGTTTCAATTTCTTTTACAAAAGGCAAGACATTTAAGTCAATGTATTGTTGAATTTTACTTTGAATAATTTCAGTTTTATCCATTTTCTTTTTCTAAATTAGGCAGATATATCTCGGCTTCACCGCGACACGCTACCTTTTTTTCTAAATTAAAGAAAGTACACAAAAAAGTTACTCTTTTTTTAACTGAGTCGATGCCTTTGCATTCAATTTCTAAAGTAGCTTCGTCTCCTACAAAAATTGGCCTTAGAAATTCAATGTTTTGCTTTAAGTAAACCGAGCCTTCACCTGGCCAAATTGTGCCAAAAACACGAGAAAAATGCGAAAACAGCAAAGCACCATGTACGATAGGTTTGCCAAATCTAGTATTTTTAGCGTAGCTAGGGTCTATGTGTAGTGGGTTTTGGTCTTTTGAAACTTCTGCAAAAGCGGCAATGTCGGCTTCTTTAAATAGAATTGTTTCTCTGTATTTTTCGCCGACTTTAATTGCTAAACTCATTTAGGTAAAAAAGTTTAAGATTTATTTAGATTGAGCGGCTTCTAGTGCTTTTAAGCGGTCGTATTCTACTTTGTCAATAGTTATAGTCTCTGTTTGCGGTAGACCTTTTTGTTTGTGGGTTTTGACAAGAGCGTAAATTACATTACCTAAGTTAAATAAGAAAAGAGCACCATTGATGGCCCAAACTGAGTGGGCACCAATTAAAATACCGTAAGTTACAAAAAGTAGACAGCCAACTGAGTTAACTGAGCGAATAATTAAGTCTTTTCTGAAGGTAAACGAAATAAAAATTACTATACCAGCAGCAATTCCAACTAGTTCATAGTAGTTAAAACCAGAGTTAGTTTTAGTTAAAAAATTCAGTAAATTCATGATTTTCTCCTTTATTTTTTGAATTTATGTAGGGTAAGTTAATTATACTTTAACAAAACCAATTATCAGTCTTTCGTAAAAAAAGAAGACTGGAGTAAGTTAGTCGTGGTGTGAGTTTTTTGCCAAAAAGAACTTTTGCCTTTGCCAACTAAAATAATTTCACCCGAATCTTTCAAGGTTTTTAGTGTTCGGTTAATTGTGGAAAGCGAAATGTGTGGGTTGGCTTTTTTTAAATCAGCAACGGTAAAGGTATCTTGGAAGTTCCTAATTTGGCCAATGATGTCGTTTTTGCGATTTATAGTTGCTTCAAACTGATGTTGGTGAGCCTTTGTTTCAAACTCTTGATAAGCCTGGAAGCACACGGAGGTTAAAATCTCAAAAAGCAGCGAAGTGTCTGAGTGTCCGTGCAACCAGTTAGTGCTAGCCACTGCCAAAGCCTGGTCTAGTTGAGTGCTAAGTGGTGCTAAGAACTTAAAAAAAGAAACATAAGAAAAGACTTTAAACTCAGCGGTAAGCAGTCTATATGCAAGCAAGCAAAACAACGCTTTTTGGTTATCCAAGTAAGGCTCCAACATATAGTAGTCAATTAAGAAATTAGAAATTAACGTAACTTTTTCAATTTCTTTGACACAAAGAGTGTTGTAAAGTGTGCAGACCTCGTTTAGTTTTGCCTCAATTCCGAGTGGTTTGCCACTTGTATCTAGGAAACTTGATTGGTTTGGTTGCGCTCGGTTTAAAGAAACTGTCTGAATTCCGTCGCTAAGCGCAGATGAGTAGGCATAAATATCTGAGTTGTGCAGACCTTTTTCGGCGGTCTGTTGAATATTTGAAATGATTTTTCTTGCGTTTTGGACAAACCTTTCTTTTAAGTTGTTTGGCTTGTAGTCGTTTGAAGTAAATTTTTTTAATTTGTCTTTATCTAGTTCAGAAAACATGCAAGAAAAATAGTAGGTATTTTCAGAAACTAGACCAGGGATGAGCGCTTGCTTGAATTTTTTGAAAAACTCAGCGAAGTAAGTCTCTTGCCCACGCTTTGCGTAAAGCGAAGTTAATTTGTTGATTTGCTTGAAATCCAAGGTAAAGCGGTCAATGTTTTTAAGTAAAAACATTTAAATAAATCAGTTGCCTAAACGCAGGCACCACCGATAAACTCACGAAGTAGTGAGTTGCAAGGAACAAGTTGGTCGTCAATGTCTACGTAGTATTTTAAGAATTTAACCAAACGGTTGGCAGTAATAAAGTATTCAGATGAACGAGGGATGGCTTGTAGTTGTGGAAGTGCGTGTTTTTTTAAGACAGCGTATTCATAAGAAAGTTCGGTGTTGAAAACAAAGTCCACACCTTCTTGGTTTGGATAAATCCACTTAAACTCACCTTTTCTAACAGACGGCCACATTGAAAGCGTTTCGGTGGCTTTGGCATTTCTGTATTTTGAGTCTCTTACAATTCGGCGAAGTAAACGCAAGTCAGTAAAGGAAATAGGGTTGTGAAAGTCAATGTGCGCCTGAGTTTGTGGTCCAATAAAGATTTTGTATTTTAAGTCTCTTTTGATTGACTTAGTCAACTCTTCGTTTAAGGCGTGTATACCTTCAATAATGATTGGAGTAGTTGCGTCAATAGTAAGTGGTTCTTTGAAACTACGAGAAGAAGTTTTAAAGTCATAAACTGGCAAACTAGTTGGCTTTCCTTGAATTAAGTCAGATAAGTTTTGGTTAAACAGCTCAATGTCTAGAGCGTATAGGCTTTCAAAGTCTAGGTTTCCGTCTTCGTCTCGTGGAGTTTTTGCGCGCTCAACGTAGTAGTCGTCAATTGAAATCATTAAAGTTTTGACGCCAAGTGAAGCAAGTGTATATCTTAATCTGGTTGCAAATGTAGTTTTGCCAGAAGAAGAAGGACCAGCGACGCAAATTAAGCGTTTTTTAGCGCCATAGTTCAAAATTTCTGAGGCTACTTTAAAGAAGTTATTGGTGTGTCTGATTTCACACATATTGATAAACTCACTAATTTTTTTGCGGTCAAACGCTTTTTCGTTAAGTTCAGCAATTGTGCCAACTCCAACTGACTTAGACCAAGCAGCGGCTTCTCTTAAAGTATTTGCGTAGGTTAAAGATTCTGAAAACTCAGGAATACGACCATTTGCCTCGCCACGTGGGTATTGTAAAATAAAGCCAGCGTCGTAAAGAAAAATTTTGTAGTCTTTCAAATAACCTGTACTTGGCACCATTTTTGAATACATATAGTTGTAGTAACCGCCAACTTTGTAGGCGTTTACGTATTCTTGTTCTCGTACGTTTAAGACAGCCAATTTATCTAAATCACCTTGTTTTGCGTAGATGTTTTCAGCCTGTTCAAGCGGAATTAAGACTTTTTCAAAAGGCAAGTCTGCTTTAATTATTTTTTTAATTTCTTTATCTAGCGCTTCAATGTCTTTTTCAGTTAGTTTACGGCCAAGTTTTTTTGGAATAGCCAAAATAGACATAGAGACGTTGTAGTTGAACTTAACTTGACTTTTAAACAAACGATTGTAAGCCATCGCTACGATAAAACGCAAAGAGGCTTCGTAAATTCGGTTAGCAGAACGTACCGAATGCGATAAAAACTCAATTTCGCAGTCTGCGTGTAGTTGATAGGTAAGTTCGCGTAGGCGACGGTTGGCTTTCACTGCAAAAGGTGTAAAGTCTAACTTTACTTCTTTTAACACATCTAAAGCACAAGCGCCATTTGGAAATTCATAAGTTTGATTAGTGTTAAGTACTTTAATTTTCATATTTATTACTCCTTTTTAAAAATAAATATTTAAACTGTTAAAATTCAAGATCATCAAAGAAAGGTGATGAGTATGTAGGCTCGTCTTTCTGTTCTTCATCTTGATTTGACTGATCTAGACCAAATTCAGCACTAAAGTCAGAAAAGGCTTGTTCTGAGATCTTAGTGGCTTTTTTCTTAATTTTAGCAATTTCAATTGTTTGTTTTGGCTCAGCAGCTTTTAAATCTTGAAGCAAGTCTTGTTTAATTGCAATTAACCAAGGTAGACTGTCTTTACTTACTCCCTCTAAAGCAAGTCTAAATTTATTTGAGTTTTTAAGATCTGCGATTTTTTTAGTTAAAACTACTTCTTTAAAGAAAATATTTGCATCTACGTCCTTTTGACTTGAGTTTATCGCAACACAGGAAACTAATTCAGCAGGTTGGGTTTTTTGACGTTGATAGATTAAACTTCCTTTACGGTAGCGCTGCATTTGCGGAAGTTCAAAGTAATTTCTCAGAAAAACAGTTGCTTTGTTTGTAAGCATTAAAATCTGGCTTTCTTCATTAACAAACAAAGCAGACGCAAGTTCATCTTTGTCTTCTAGTTTAATTACACGAACCCCAGATGCGTAAAGTCCGTATTCAGGAACTTCGAATTCTGCGAAGCACAGACCATAGCCTTTTTTAGTTAAACAAAGAATTGATTTAAGTGGGCCGGCCGATACTGAGACCAACTCATCTTTGGCTGCCAACTTAATTGCGCGCTGAGGTTTGGTGAAGCGAGTAGTGGTCAGGTCAGAAAGTAGAACTTGTTTAGCAAAACCTTGTTTGGTAGCAAGTAAAAACTTTAAGTTTTTGGCAAAGTCTTTGACAATAAACGGATAAATTACTCGCTCTTGGTCGGCCAGTTCCACAATTTGTCCGATGTGAATTCCTAGTTCTGACCATTTCTTTTCGGTAATTTTGTAAATTGGAACTGCGATAAAGTTACCTTGATTTGTAAACATTAAAAGTGTTGAGTGGTTAGAAACGTCTTGCTCAAGTACTAAACTGTCGCCTGTTTTAAACTGAGTTTGCTTGCTTTGTGCAAATGATTTTAGCGAAGATTTGTAAATATATCCGTTTGCCGAAACACCAAAGTGATAAGTGTCGTTAGAAATTAAGGCTTTTTCGTCAATTTTTAGGTTAGTTATCTCTTCTTTAATTTCAGTTCTTCTTTCAACATACAACTGTTTTTTAGTTTCTTTTAGTTCATTTCCGACTTTTTTAGTTAGGTACTCAGGGTCTGCCAGAATTTTTTCGTATTCCTTAATTCGCTCAATTAAATCTTCTTTTTCTTTAAGTAATAGAACTATGTCTGTATTAGATAAACGATATAGGCGCATGTTAACAATCGCGGTTGCTTGTTTGACTGTAAAGATACCATTAAAACCAGCGACGATATTTTCAATTGAAGACTTCTTGTCGTGGGATGCACGAATTATTTTAATAATTTCGTCTAACACCGAAAGCATTTTTTCCAGACCTTCAACGATATGCAGGCGTTCTTTGTCTTTGTCGCAAAGATACTGAGTGCGAGCAGTGTAGCATTCTTTGTAGTGGTTAATGTAGGCAAGTAAAATGTCAATAATGCCCATGCAAACTGGTCGACTGTCAGCAATTGAAACCATATTGTAGTTAAAGTAAACTTGAAGTTGCGTGTTTTTAAACAGGTAAGCCAGAATAGCGGTCGGCTCGGTGTTTGGTTTTAAGTCAATTGCGATTCTAAGACCATCTTTGTCAGACTCGTCTCTAACTTCTTGGATATCAATACCTTTTTCAATACGCGTAGTGTCAATTTCTCTAACTAAATCTGCTTTAGAAACTTCAAAAGGTATTTCTGTAACAACGATTCTTTTAGTTGTTGAGTTGATTTCTTCAATTTCTATTTTGGATTTTAAAAGTATGCGCCCAGTTCCAGTGGCAAGCGCTTGGACAATTGAGTCTTTGCCTTCAACAATACCACCTGTTGGAAAATCAGGACCTTTGACAAACTCAAGAATTTTTTCAAGACTAGCCTTAGGGTGGTTAAGCAGGTGAATTGTGGCGTCAATAATTTCGCCTATGTTGTGCGGAGGGATTTTAGTGGCATATCCTGCCGAAATTCCGCTAGAACCGTTTACAAGTAAGTTTGGAAAACGAGCAGGTAAAACCACTGGTTCTATTTCTTCGTCGTCAAAGTTTGGAACAAACACCACCGTTTTTTTATCTAAGTCAATTAGCATGGTTTCCGCGGCAAATGCTAATCTTGCCTCGGTATAACGCATAGCCGCTGGGCTGTCTCCGTCTATAGAACCGTTGTTTCCGTGCATGTCTATCAGTGGGATGTTCATCTTAAAGTCTTGAGACATTCTAACCATCGCTTCGTAAATAGATGAGTCTCCGTGTGGGTGGTATTTACCCATAACTTCCCCAGTGATACGCGCAGATTTTCTGTACGGTTTCTCTGAAAACACGCCCATTTTATACATTGCGTAAAGTATTCTTCTTTGAACTGGTTTAAGGCCGTCTCTAACATCCGGGATTGCTCTGTCTTGAATAATGTATTTAGCGTATCTGGCAAAACGGTCTGAAAATATTTCACTTAAAGCAGAGTCGGTAATGTTTTTGTCGATAAACTCGTCTATTTTTTGTTTAATCTTTTGCATATTAGTCTACCTGTTCCTCATCTAGGGTCTGTTCTTCCGGCATACCTTTTTCTTTAAGCGATAAGAAGTTATCATTGGCGTTAAAGTCCACGTTTTGTTCAATCCAGTCACGACGTGGCGCAACATCATCGCCCATTAAGACGGAGACATGATGGTCAGACTCTTCAAAATCAGAGACATTGACGCGAATAATGTTTCTAGTATTTGGATTCATGGTGGTTTCCCAAAGTTGGTCAAAGTTCATTTCACCCAAACCTTTAAAGCGTTGGATTTGAAACTTACCTTCGCTTTGCGCTTTGATTAACTCTTCGTCAGACCAGCAGTAGATTTTTTTGGTTTTATTAGAAAGTTTATAAAGTGGAGGGTTAGCTATATATAGATATCCGTGTTCAATTAGCGGTTTCATGAATCTAAAGAAGAAAGTCAGAAGCAATATTTGGATGTGGGCACCATCTGTATCGGCGTCGGTCATGATAATAACTTTGTGGTAGTTTGATTTTTTTAAGTCAAACTTACTTCCAAAGTCAGCGCCAATTGCGTGAATTATGTTTAAAATTTCTTCGTTTTTAAGAATTTGGTCAACATTGGCTTTCTCGGTATTCAAAACTTTACCCCTAAGCGGCAAAATAGCTTGAAACTGACGATTGCGACCTTGTTTTGCAGAACCACCCGCTGAGTCTCCTTCCACTAAGAAAAGTTCGCGTTCTTCGGCTTTTTTAGAAAGTGCAGGAGTTAGTTTTCCTGAAAGCACATAGTCTTTCTTGGCAGAAGTTTTGCCTTGCCTAGCTTGTTCTCTTGCTTTTCTTGCAGCAATTCTGGCTTTTTTGGCAAGTAGTGCTTTGTTTAGTAGTGTTTCTGAAAGTTTTTTGTTTTCTTCTAAAAAGTAACTTAGTTTTTCGTAAACTACTTGATCAGCCGCAGCTCTAGCCTCAGGGGTTCCAAGTTTTGCCTTGGTTTGTCCTTCAAATTGCAGAAGTTTTTCAGGAACTTTTAGCGAAATAACGGCAATCAAACCTTCTCTTAAGTCAACTCCGTCTAGGTTTTCGTCTTTTTCTTTTAAGAAGTTGTATTTACGCGCATATTCGTTAAACGCACGAGTAAAGGCAGTTTTAAAACCAATTTCGTGAGTTCCACCATCTTTGGTGCGAATGTTGTTGACAAAAGAAATAATGTTTTCCGAATAAGTTTCAAAATACATAAAAGCACAATCTATTTCAATTGGCAAATTGCAGTTTTCAGAAAAATGTTCACCTGTAAAAGTTTTGATTTGACCAAGCGGTTTTTTAGAGCCAGCCAACAATTGAACATACTCTTTAATTCCGTTTTCGTATTCAAATTCTTCGCGTTTTTTTGAGCGTTCGTCAATTAAAACTACTTTTAGTCCTTTAATTAAAAAAGCAGCCTCACGAATGCGTTCACGAATTGTTTCGTAGACAAAAGTAGTAGTTTGAAAAATTTTAGGATCTGGCCAAAACTCAATTTTAGTCCCAGTTCTGCGAGTATCACCGATTATTTGGTCTTTTTGAATTTTAGAACCACCATCTGAGTAAGTTTGCTGACAAATTTTGCCGTCTCTGGCAGAAGTTACTGTAAACTTTGAAGAAAGTGCGTTTACAACGGCGCCACCAAGACCATGCAGACCGCCTGACACCTTGTAGCCTGAGTCTGAGAATTTACCGCCGGCGTGTAGAGTTGTAAAAATAAGCTGCAGTGTAGAGACACCAGACTCGTGTTTTTTATAAGGAATTCCACGACCTTCGTCTTCCACGCAAATTGAGTTGTCTTTACGAACAGTTAAAGTAATGGTATTGCCAAACCCAGATAAAGCCTCATCAACTGCGTTGTCAAAAATTTCCCAAACTAAGTGATGTAGACCCCTTGAGTCAGTTGAACCAATGTACATACCAGGGCGCTTGCGAACAGCCTCAAGACCTTTTAAAACCTGTATGGATTTTTCATCGTAATTCTTTAAATTTGCCATCAATATCCTCTTTATATGCGTATTTTTTTATAAAATGCGTGAATTTAGGGGAATAAAAACGCACGCAGATACGCAAATATTTTAACATTTAAGCCTTGGTTTTGCAATTGAAAAACTGCAGTTTCAATTCAAAAAATATTGTCAAAAATACGAAAAAATAGACCGGTATTCTGTGTTTGTAAACACTAAATGGTCAAGTAGTTTGATGTCTAAATGGCGAAGAATTTCTTGGCAAACTTCAGTAGTTTTGATGTCGGTTTCACTAGGTTCTGGGTCTTGACTTGGATGATTGTGCATCAAAACTACTTGATTAGATTTGAAGCGATTTGCAAACAACACTATTTCTTTAAGTGGGATTTTTAAATTGTTTGTGCTTTTGTCTGTAAACATTTTTTTGCCCAATACTCTTAGTTTACTGTCTAAAAATACACAGAGTAAATGCTCGGTTTTTTTGGCGAAAAAAAGCCAAGCAAATCTTTTTTGAAAATCTGCTTGAGTTTTAAGTGATTTTGAATTGTCTATTGATTTTCTGGCTATAAGCACAAGAAAATCTTTTGTGGTTTTAAGTTTTAGTTTTAAAAAATTATCAATCTTTAAGTTATTTAGGTTGTAGTTGGGTTGGTTAATGTTAATAGTTTTAGCAATCTTGCTGGCAACAGCAAAATTATCCTTTAGGTCTTGCTCATCTTTAGCAAGCAAAATTTGAATGCTTTTAATAAGTTTTAATTCATCTTTTTTTATTTTTTTCATATTTTATCTACTCTTACTTCTTGGTTATCAACTGAATTTTTTCACAAATATAGTTGCGACAGATTTTAAAAATTACTTAAAAATTAACAAATTTCGTACATATTTTGTTATGATTTTAAGGTAAAAACAAAAGGAAAAAAAAGATGAAAATAGTATTTATCAGACATGGAAAAACTAAAACTAATGCTTTAAATAAAATCCAGGGACACGTTGACACTCACCTTGACTCTACTTGGTATTTTGAACTTAAAAATACTGCACAGTTTATAAAGAAAAATAAGTTAGTTCCAGACAGAATTTTAGTCTCACCTTTTTCAAGGGCTTTTGAGACTGCTGTTTTTTTAAAAAATGAACTGATGTTAGCATTGCCACTTATTGCTGACGGCGATATAGTTGAGCGTGAGTTTGGGGAGTTTGACGGAATGCCGACTTCCTTAATTCCAAGTTTAAAAACTGGTCGTAATTTTGAAGACGATGAAATGCTTTTTAAAAGAGCTACTAGTTTCTTAAATAAAGCATCTAAAATAAAAAGTGGCACACTGTTTGTCGTGTGCCACTCGCATTTTATTAAAACCATCGTTTGGATTTTAAATAAAGAAAAATGCTTTACCGCTAAATTTCAAAACGGTGGGGTAGTTGTTGTTGAAAACAACCAAATAAGGACTAGTTTGGGTTTTGATATCCTTGACTAGTTTTTAACTCTGTCTTGAAAAGACTTTTTTTGTTTTAATTCAAGTTCAGCTAAACGTTTAAATAATTCTTTTTGCTCAGAACTTAAACTTGCAGGTGTTTGGACTTTAATTTCAATTAAGTGATCGCCTTGCCGGCCAGATCTTTTTACACCTCTGCCAGATAACTTCAAGAAAGCACCTGACTGAATGCCAGCGGGCACTACCAGGTCAATGTTGCCGTGAATGGTTTGAACGTTAATATTGGCACCAAGAGCAGCCTCTGCGAATGTCAAGGTCAAGGTTGTGTAGATATCTAAGTTTTTTCGTTTAAAGAATTTAGACTCAGCTACAATAAACTCAATTAAAAGATCGCCGTTTCGTGAATTGAAAGCACCTTCATTGCCGCTTCCTTTAACCGAAAGCACGTCTCCGGTTTCAACGCCACTTGGGACGTTAATAGTAATGGTCTCTGTTGTCTTAACTCTAGACTGACCTGAACATACCCGACAAGGGTTTGTAACAGTAGTTCCAGTTCCACTACATTTTGCACATACTTTTTCTTCTTGAATTTGGCCAAATATGGAGTTTCTGATTTGATAGGTTCTGCCATGTCCTTGACATTGAGAACAAGTTGCTGGTGCTGACTTGTCAAAACTACCCGTGCCTGCACACTCACTGCATTTTTTTTGACGCTGAATTTTGATTTTAATTTGAGTACCTAGTGCAGCTTCTTCAAAACTTAGCCTATGGGTTGTGTGAATGTCAGAACCTGTAGAACCAGTTGACTGCCTACTAGAGCCGCCCCCTGTAAAGGATTGAAAAAAGTCTTTAATATCGCCAAAAAAGTCAGAAAAACCACTGGTGAAACCTTGGAAACCAGAAAAGTCCTGGCCAGAAAACCCAGACATTGGGTCTTCTGAGCCATATTTATCGTAGTTTTGTCGTTTACTTTGGTCAGAAAGCACTTGATAAGCTTCTTGAACTTCTTTAAACTTAGTCTCTGCGTCTTTTTCTTTAGAAATATCTGGATGATATTTCTTGGCTAAAGCGCGGTAGGCTTTTTTTATTTCTTCGTCACTAGCGGTTTTAGAAACTCCTAAAATCTCGTAGTAATCGCGTTTAGCAGCCATTAGTTCTTGTCGCTAAAAGTAGCTTCCTTTACGTCTTCTGCTTGGTTTTTGTTATCTTCAGGTTTTGCTTGATCTGCAGATTGCGCACCTTGTTTGGCTTGGTATGCTTTCATGGCAATTCCTTGTGCTAGTTTTTCAAAGGCTTCTTTCTTTTCTTTAATAACTGCAAAGTTTTCAGTTTTAAGCACGTCTTCAAGATCTTTTTTAGCAGTCTCTATTTCTGCTTTTTCTTTTTCGTCTACTTTGTCGCCAAGGTCTTTAATGGCTTTCTCGGTTTGATAAATCATTGAGTCGGCTTCATTTTTAAGGTCAATTAACTCTTTTCGTTTACGGTCAGCCTCTTCGTTTTCTTTAGCCTCGTTAACCATACGCTCGATTTCAGTTTCAGAAAGTCCAGAGCCACCGGTAATTGTAATTGCCTGTTCTTTGTTTGTGCCAAGGTCTTTGGCTTTAACTGAAACTATACCATTGGCGTCAATGTCAAAAGTAACTTCAATTTGTGGAACGCCACGAGGTGCTGGTGGGATTCCGTCTAGGGCAAAACTACCAAGTGATTTGTTGTCGTGAACTAGTTTGCGTTCACCTTGCAGTACATGGATAAGTACACCTGGTTGGTTGTCTTGAGCAGTTGAGAAAACTTTTGATTTAGAAGTTGGAATTGTAGTATTTCTTTCAATGATTTTTTCAAATAGTCCGCCCAAAGTTTCAATTCCTAAAGAAAGCGGAGTTACATCTAGAAGTAAAACATCTTTAACGTCGCCGGCCAAAACACCACCTTGAATAGCGGCACCCATTGCCACAACTTCATCTGGGTTAACTGATTTGTTTGGTTCTTTGCCAAGTTCTTTTTTCACCATTTCTTGAACTGCAGGGATACGAGTAGAACCACCAACAAGCAACACTTGGTTAATGTCGGCGCTAGTCATTTTAGCGTCTTGAAGTGCACGTTTAACAGGTAATTTAGCGCGTTCTACTAAATCAGCGGTTAACTCATCAAACTTAGCACGAGTCAGAGTTTCTTCTAAGTGCACAGGTCCGGCTTGACCCATAGAAATAAATGGTAGTGAAATTTGAGTTTGAGTTAGGCCAGATAAGTCTTTTTTGGCTTTTTCTGCGGCGTCTTTTAGGCGTTGCAACGCTGAGCGGTCACGAGATAGGTCAACCGCAGTTTCTCGTCTGAACTTTTCAATTAAATAGTCAACAATTTTTTGGTCAAAGTCATCGCCACCTAGTTTGTTGTCGCCGGCAGTTGATACTACTTCAAATGTGCCGTCAGCAAGATGAAGGATAGATACATCAAAAGTACCACCTCCTAAGTCAAATACCAAGACTGTGTGTTCTTTGTCTTGTTTGTCAAAGCCATAGGCAAGTGCTGCAGCAGTGGGTTCGTTAATAATGCGGCGCACGTTTAGACCAGCGATTTTACCGGCGTCTTTAGTTGCTTGTCTTTGTGCGTCGTTAAAGTAAGCAGGCACGGTGATAACCGCTTCTGTGACTTCTGCACCAAGGTAAGCCTCAGCGGTCTTTTTTAAAGATTGTAAGATCATTGCAGAAATTTCTTCTGGTTTGTATTCGCCTTTAATAGTTTTAGTTTTAAAGTTAGTCTCACCCATATGTCTCTTAATTGAAGTGACTGTATCTGGGTTAGTCATTGCCATTCTTTTGGCAGCCTCTCCGACAATAATTTCAATATTGCCACCGTTGTTTTTAAAAGCCACAACTGAAGGAGTAGTTCTGCCACCTTCTGCGTTTTGAATAACTTTTGCTTCACCTGCTTCCATTACAGAAACACATGAGTTGGTTGTACCTAAATCGATACCAATAATTTTATTTGTTTTTGCCATAATTAATTTCCTCCTTTTGAAACTTCGACCATGGCAGGTCTAAGTAAACGGTCTTTATATGTGTAGCCGTTTTGAATAATTTTAGTAATTGTGTTTTCAGGTTGTGTAGACTCTACTTTCTCTAATGCTGAGTGGA
This sequence comes from uncultured Acholeplasmataceae bacterium, assembly GCA_963544825.1. GTDB lineage: Bacteria > Bacillota_I > Bacilli_A > Acholeplasmatales > Acholeplasmataceae > CALISC01. Next base: position 13,497 of record CAUUGG010000001.1, on the reverse strand, counting down.
CCATCGGGTCGTATTCATCACCAATTGCTGGTGAGATTTTTTTAATGCCTTCTGTTTCAAGTAGTGTAAATATTTGGTCTGAAAGCATTTTAAAGCCGATTAAGAAATTTTTAAGTAGTTCGTTTTCAGTCGGCATTTCTGCAACTGTGCGCAGTTGGTCAAGTGGTTGAATAAGTTTGTCAATTAAATCCATATTGGCGTATTTAAAGACAGTTTCTTGTTCAGTTTTGATGCGTTTTTTGTAATTTTCAAATTCAGCGGCAATTCTTAGCATCTTAGAATTTGCCTCTGTTAACTCAGCCTCAAGTTCTTTGATGCGAAGAGATTTTTTGTGCTTAGTTTTCAAATCTTTTGAGTTTTCCGTACTTGTTTGGCTGTATTCTGGGTTTTCAGGAATGTCCTTTTCTTCTTTATTCATCTGTCACCTCCTTTTTAAAAAGATCTAGCAATTTAATTTCAATGTATTTAAGTAAAGGAATAATTGTGTTGTAGTCAACGATATCTGGTGCCATCAAGGCCAGGCAAGAAAGTGAGTTTCCAGTGCGGTAAGGCAGGGTAAAGAGTACTGCTGGGTATTTTTGAATAAACTCAATTTCTTTAGTGAAGCGAATAGCCAGACCTGTGTCTTCATTTATTAGGTTTTTTAAGTTTTTTGCCGAAAGCAGGGATTTAAAGGCATGCATTTCTGAGCTAGTTTGAAAAAATAGATTATCTTGGAAGTTTTCAAAGCCGATTAGCGTGTATTTATCACTGTGGAGATTAACTATTTCTTTTCTTAAAACTTTAATTAAAAACCGAATAAACTTGGTTTTAGGGTCATCTGCTAAAACTGGTTGTAGTTGAAAGGCAAGTGTGTCAATGACTTCGGTTAGTTCTTTATTTACCAGGGTTGAAGTCAGGGCATTTAGCCAGTCGGTTAGCACACTTAACTTAAAGTATTTAGGGATATCTATTTTGTAGTTGCTAACTCGTCCATTTTCTAAAACTATTAAGAGTACTGCTTGCTGCTCATTTAGAGCAATTAGTTGAATTGACTTGACTTTTTGGGAGATCGTGTAGCTTTCGTAGGAAACTATACAAGAGTTTTTAATAGAAGAAAGCAAAGAAGTTAAAGCCTCAACTACGCCGGATTTTGAAAAAATTGCTTTATCGGCGATTTTATCTACTACTGGAAATAAGTTTTCGCATTCTTTAGAGGGAGTAAGTAAGTTTTCAATGTAGTAGCGAAGAGCCTTGGTGCTCGGCACACGTCCAGATGAAGCGTGGGTTTTTTCAAGGAAGTTTAGATTTTCTAAATTACACATATCTGCTCTAATCGTCGCGGGCGCATATTTTTTAAGATAAGGAATTTCTTCAGATAAGTATTTAGAGCCCTGTGGGCGACCTGTTTTGATGTATTCAGAAACCAGGGCTTTTAAGACTAATTTTTCTCTACCTGTTAGCATTTTTATACCTCCTTTTTGGTTCGTACATATTCTAGCATATTTAATTTAGCACTGTCAATAGTTAAGTGCTATTTTTTTAATATTTTTTAGAATCATGTTTTGTATAATAAAAAAACGGCTTTATATAGCCGTTTTTTACTTAGCACTTAAATATTAAGAGCGCTAAAATATTTCTTTAATTTGTTTTTCTGAAATTACTATACTAGCATGCTAGCACTATACCATTAACAATGTTTATTTCGCGATCATACATACTGCCGTTAAATCTAAATGAATATGCTTTATCGTTACTTATATTAGTCGCTACCCACCAATAATCAAAATATTGATAATCATCCCATAATTTATAGAATGAATCGAGCATAGATTCAGCAAAATCAATGTCGCGATATTTTGTAGTATATACTCTGGCTTTTCCTAAAACTTCCTTGCCATAGTCTGTTCCGATTTTAGCAAACTTGGAATATTTGTTAGAATCATAGGCTGGCTTAAGTGAAAATTTACCGCTGTCATATGTGGGTAAGGAAAAATTATAACCAGCAATCGTGTTGATGTGTTCTACAATTGCCTTCAGAATTGAATGGTTTAAATTACCATTCTCATTTGGTAAATTAGTGATTGCATTAATTGGAGCATAATCAATAATTCTTTTACTTAACCATATATTACTTAAAGGCAATCGTGTGAAAACGATATCTTCAAACCTAAAATATTTACCATGATATTTTTCATATTTATTTCCATATTTATCATTATAGTATTTACGAGTGTATGTGTAACCATAATCCTTGTATATATATTTGTACTTTATTTTATATTGAACTGTTTCAACTTCATAAACCCCTTCTGGTTTTTCAACATAAGTTTGTGGATATTTGCCAACGGTTTTTACTTCTTCATCGCTTACATAAATTGTGATCTTATGATTTTTCTTAACCATATGTTCGTTTATTTCCGATAACGGTTTAACAAGTTCATCTAATTGATATTTAATTATAAAATAACCAGCATCTAAAATATTTTTAATATTTATGTCTCCAATTTTATCACCATGCCTGATTTGTTTATCATCTATTTTAAAATTATAATCCAATACCTTAAACGTTATTGTGAATTTTTTTCTAAGCAAAGTAACTGTAACTTTATTTTGAGATTCATCTTGGTTTACAGTTAAACTAGGCACACTGTATTCTGGATTTTCATATACTTCGCTATCAGGATTTGCAAAATTAATAGTATGAATAGAACCAGGTCTTCCGTACTTAGTTAGCGTAGTTTCGCCATAACTACCGTCTGCATTTTCAGTTTTAATTGTATATAGGATTTGTCTGACTTGAAGTTTGGTTTTTGCGTAAATTTGCATTGAAGCGCCAGCGGCAATGAACTTAGGCTCAATACTTCCGTCAAGAGCACTTGACCAACCAACAAAATCATAATCAGGTTTAAGAGTATAGGTAGGTAAAGTAATTTCTCTTGTTTTTTTAACCATTTTAGTTTCTTCTGAAATACTATTTATACCACTGTCTCCTTTAAAGTCAACCTTAGTTTCTTTTAACTTGTAGTATTGATAAACTCTAACGAAGTTGTCGCCTACAGTTAAGTGATGTTCTAAAACATTAGTTTTCGTGTTATCTGTTTCATATAAGTCTGTGTCTAAGGCGCTGTACTTTTTGTATTTTGCTTTATTTTCAACTAGTTGGTCAATTTGCTCCTCAACAATTTCATCATAAGTTTCGTTAAGAGCATCAGACTCACCTTGTTTTTCAAGATAATGCACAATTTTGTAGTTAACTTTATGGATAGTTTCTGTAAAGTAAGCAACTAAAGTAATATCTTCGGTTACTTTGTTAGCAAAGTTATAAGGAGTTTGTTCTACATAAGTTCCGTTCATACTAGCCAAAAGTTGCCAGTGTTTGAAGGTGTAAGTGCGACCGAATTTTTCAATTGAAGCAGCGCCTGGGCTTTTCACTTGGCCTTCATACTTAACTTTTTCGGGTAGCGGAGTTTGCGAAATGTTACCACTAAACTGGTCTTTGTAGTTGACAATATAGTTTACTGTAAACTCTTTTCTGGTGTATCTTAATGTAAAGGTTGTTGAACCATCTGCTTTTACAATTTGGGTTTGTGGGGGAGTATTTACAGTAAAACCATAGTCATATCCACTTAAACGGTCTAACCTTGTCACAGTTACATAGACATTAGTTTTACTAGGTTTTTGAGTGATTTCAGTGCGCTCTTTAATTGAACCAACACCTTCAAAAATGTGTTGAATTTTGTAAGTAGTATTAGTAGTTTCTTTAACAAAATAGGCAACTAAGGTTAAGTTTTTAGTGATTTTGGTGTTGAAATCAAATTCACTAACCTCTCTATAAACATTGCCCATCTCGTCTTTAAGCTGCCAGTGTTTGAAAGTGTATGTATATCCTGCTTTAGTAATTGTTGGGTTTGATGGTTTAGTTAAATTACCTTCATATGGAACAGTTTGTTCAGGTGTTGAAGAAGCGTTAACGTCTTTAAAGTGACTGCCGTTGTAGTTAACTTCAAAGTTTACTTTGTAGCGATTGCGGGTGTATTTAAGTTCAAAAACAGTAGAGCCATCTTTACTAATTGTTTTTTTAGTTACAGTACCTTCTGCCAAAGTAAAACCAGTAGGTGCATTTGTTTGAGTTGGCGACAACTCAACTTCTTGCCCTGCAGTTTGGTTTTCAACAACTTCTTCTTTAGATTTATCTTCAACGAAGTTGCCGGCCTGGTCAACAGACTCATAGTATCTCTTGATTGTATATTTAGAAGCAGCCGGTATTCGTTTTCTCATCACAGCCTCAAGCGTGATATCTTCGGTAATTGGAGTATTGAAATCAAATCTGGTTCTAGTGCCAGTAATTGGGTCTACTAAATTCCAGTAGTCAAGTTCCCAAAGATTGCCGTGTTCGTCTAGTCTAGAGACAAGAGATGGAGTCAAGTAGTTAGTCTCTAGTTTCTCGCCGTGTGCACGTCTAGTTGGAAGTAATTGGTTCGCATCACTTGGCGTAATAAAGTTAACAGTATGGTACTGAACAGGTTTCTCGGGTTGTGGTTGATTTTGCTTAATAGATTTTAAGTAAAGAACAGTATGAGCGTCTGCAACTTCATAGGCAAAATTTACTTTTTCAGTTAAAGAACTATCTCTATACCAGCCTTCATATGTATATCCTGACTTTTGATAAACATGTTCTTTTAGCGGACTTCCTTTTTTGACAATGTCAAAAAACACTCTTTCAGCGCCGTCAAAATAAGAAATAGCAACGAGTCCTTGTTTATCAAGTTCAGGCCCTATTTTGTCGGTATCAGTAGTAATGTCGTATTTGGCAATTAGTCTAAGCTCTGATTTCACCCATTGTGGGATTAAAAACTCTTCGCCTGGTTTTAGGTCAACTCGGTTGCCAACTGGGTCAATGTAGTACCAACCAAGGAACTTAGAAATATAGAAAGGTGGTGTATTTAACTTGATTTCCAGACCTTGACTTTCAGGGTCAAGAGTTCTGGCTTTGCCCATTACTTTTTCAACTAAGTCATAAACTTGAGTTTTTTGTGCTTGGTTTTTAAAGATACCTGGCAACACAAAATCATAAACTAAAGAAATGTGTGTGTTGTTGTTAACAATAAAAGCGCGGCCCCTGGCGTTTTCTTTTATAAAGACTTCCTCCTTACTTACAGGTTGTCCGCTTGCGTGTCCCTCTTCGTCAAACGCCACAAAGCCTTTCATTTTATACAGTTCTTCGTAGATGTGTTTATATTCGGTTTGTAGTTTTGAGTATGGCAAAATTACAGGTTTGCGCGGAGCAATACCGTCTTGTGATTCTGGGAAAAAGACACGAAGAAAGTTAGAGTAATCTACAATAACGTCGTGTTCTCTTTTAATTCCAAACCAGTTTTTGGTGTAAATTGTAAAGACTTCTTGGTTGTATTTACGGTCTGTAAAATCTATTGCTGCATGTTTGCCTTGCTTGGCTTTAATGTCAGTAATTCTCCCCATTCTGCTAGTTTCAAACCATTCTTGTTTTACAGAAATGTAGGTAGACTTGGTGGTGTCTACAGTTTCTGGCACCACAAGGCGCAGTTTATTTTTACCTGGTCTCACACCGTCGTGTTGAGAAAAGCCACTGGCTTTAGATAAATAAACAGTAGGGTGTATAAAAAAGAAAATTAAAAATAAAGTTGTTAATGTTAATAACAAGATAAAAATTCCTGAGATAAAGTAGCCCTTTGTTCTGTTAATATGCATTTTTATGCCTCCTTGCACGAAAAAGAAAAACAATAAATACTATTGTTATACATTTATTTTATTTAGCAAATATAAACGATGCAAAAATGCAAGTTTGACGCTTTATTCATAATTCAATATAATGGCCTAACAAATGCATTTTAATATATTATCACATCACTAAAATTCAATAAATTGCAATTTACAGACATCAAAAAGAAGTTTTAGTAGTATTTAATCAAAAAAAAAAAAAAAAAAACGAAATCGCTTAACAAGGCTTTTAATCGTTTAATAAAAACATAACTTTTTTATATTTTCTTTCAGGTTGCTGCGCCTAAACTTAGTTTTTTAAAATTTTAACAAAGAAATATTAAAAAAAGCTTTTAAGGAAAATATCCTTAAAAGCCACAGTTAATCAATATCAACTAATTACTATTTTGTGTTTTATTTGATAATTTCTACTTCTTCGACTTTAAAATGAGCCTTAACTCTGGGGTCATGCGTAATTAGTAAAGTTGATCCGCAGTAAGTATTTGTGTAGTTAGCAACTGCATTGCAGATTGTAAAACACAGTTCATCGTCAAGTCCAGACGTAGGTTCATCTAAAAGTAGAAATTTAGGCTCTTTTGCTAAAGCCAAAAGTAAACCTAGTCTTTGCTGCTCACCATGTGAAAGGGTAAATGGGTGTTGTTCTAACTTATCGTTTAGAGCAAATTCAAAAAGCAGTTTATTAACTAAAGTTTGGTTTTTAACTTTAGCCAGTTCTTTTACCACTTTGTTTTCTGAAAACATATAGCGTACATCGTGTGGTAAATAACTAACGTATTTTTTTATTTTTTTTAGGTTTTTGTATTTGTGTTTATTAAAATAAACTTCAATTTTGCCAGGTTTGCCAATTTTTAAATTACCAAGTAGTAAATTAAAAAATGTGGTTTTACCACTTCCGTTTTCACCAGTTATTAGTTTAAGTTCGCCTTTTTTTAAGTTAAGTTCTTTAAGTAAAAAATTAAAGTCAGAACCTAACTTAATAGATAAATTTTTAACACTTAGAGCAATGTCATTTAAAGATTCATTTAAGACAAGTGGTTGAATTTTTGAAAAACACGAGAAATCAAACTTCTTAAGTTCTCCGTTTTTTAATACAAAATTGTTGGCAGTTAAGTATCTGAGTAAACAAGTACGGTGTTCAAAAATAATTACAGTTTTACCCGCTTTTTTCAAATGATTTAATTTTGTGAAAAACTCAAGGACTTTGTTTCTGTCTAAATTAGCAAGAGGTTCGTCGTAAATATAGATTTGTTTATCAGTATCTAAGTTTGCGTAAATCTCTAAAATCTGTTTTTCACCTGCAGACAAAGTAAAAACATCTTGGTTTTTTAACTTAAAATAGTTTGAAAAAGTATCAAAACTTTGCTGAGTTTGCGTTTTAGAAAGCCCGATGTTTAACAACGGGAAAGAATACTCATATAGAGTTTTTGGAAAGAAAAACTGGTCTTCAGGGTTTTGCATAACTGCAGATACCGCTTTAAAGTAGTTATCTGCACTAATTGTTTGAATGTCTGTGTGGTTTAAAGTGATTTCGCCTTTTTGCGTAAATTCATGAGTTTTTGCCAAATTTTTTAAAATAGAGTTAAGCATTGTAGTTTTGCCATAACCAGAGTGGCCAAATATACAGTAAATTTCACCTGGCAAAAAATCAATGTTAATATCTTTTAAAATTACTCTTTTGTTTTCTTTTAAAGTAAGTGTATAGTTTTTAAAAGACAAAAGCATACAAGGTTACTCCTGTAAAACTTACAATACTAGTTAAAATAAAAGAAATATTTTTAACTAAAGACTTAAAGTATGTCGGCAAAACGAGTTGTCTTGATTTATTTAAATTAAAGTTTTTTAAAATTGCTGTCAAAGTCAGCATTTCAGTAATCTCAAATGCTCTGACTAAAACTGGTACAACTAGACCTCTAAACTTTTGATAAAGTGTTTTTTTAGTGTTGCCGACATATCTCTTTACTTGCATGTTGTGTCTAAACTCATGCATAAAAACTGGCAGGAAAGTAAACATTACGCAAATCCCTAAAATAAATTTGCGAGAGACTTTTAGTTTAATTAAAATCTCAGTTAAATAACTAAGGTCAAGTCCACTCATTAAAATGTAGGCTAAAAATGCTGCAAAAAAACGCACAAATACAGAATATGTTTGTTCTGCGCTTTTGGTCTGCAGCCAAAAAACTGCTAAAACTATAGCGGTAAAAACCAAAAAACTTGGCAGTTTTGTAGCCAAAGCATCTGCGAATCCAAAGGCCATTAAAATTATTAAACTAACTAAAATAAAAAAAGTTTTAGCCTTGGTTTCGGCTAAAACCAAGCCAAGGCTAAAAATTAAAATAGAGTTTAAAAGTAAAACGAGTGGATTTAGTTTACTCAACAAAGTCACTTAGTTTAAGTAATTTATGGTTTCTAAACTCTTTGGCGATTATAAATCCAAGTACAGCACCAATAATTGCTAAAACTATAGTAAAAGAAATTATTAAACTGATGTTTAAGGTGCTGCCAACAATAATGGTGTTATTGGCCTTTCCTGAAATTAAGCGCATGTAGAACCATTGTGCAGGAGTTTGCAGTGGTACAAACAAAGCACTGGCTATGAGTTTAGGGGTAGTTTTTCGGTAGTTTTTAAAAATAATTAAGCAAATTATTTCTAAAATTAACGCAGGAATAATAAAAGAAAACAGCATAACTGGGCGAAATGCCAACGGTATTCCAAGCATTAAACTAAGCAGCAAAAGAGTACCAGGTTTACGAACCTTGTAAAGCACGATGTAGATTAAAAAGCCATAAGGAAAAGCAAAGCCAATCGCTTTGGCGCCAAATATTTTAACTGCGTGCAGAGGAAAAAGCAGTCCACCGATTGCGAGCATAATAGCAGCAGAGACACCAATAAAAATAAAGTCTGCTAAAGTAAAACCAAAAAAACCATCGGCTTTTGGTAGAAGTGTGTAGAAACTTCTGCCTGGTTTTCCAAAAATTTTATTTTTTTCCATAATATTACCTCTATGTTTATATTTTAATTTAATTTAATTATTTTGTCACAAATTAAAAAAGGTTTTGGCTTGTGTGTGATAATTAAAAAAGCGTGAGTTTGTTTTAAGTTAGCAACGATACTTAAAACATTTTCTTCGTTTTCAGGGTCTAAAAATCTAGTTGGTTCGTCTAAGACAATTAACCGAGAGTTTTTCAAAATTGCCCGGCAAAGTGCTATTCTAAACTTCTCGCCAGTTGAAATATTAAGATGTTCAGGAGTTAGTTCAAGGTCTAGGTTTTCGCCGTGGTTTTCAAAAAACTCACCTAGCCCTGCTTGGTAAATTGCTTGAATTATTTCTTTATCTTGAATTGATTGGTTTCCTAAAGTTAAGTTATATCTAAGGGTGTCTTTAAAGATGTGTTCGTCTTGAAATAAAACCGAGACATTTTGGTTTAAAGACTTGGTGTTAATAGAGTTGATGTTATGTTTGTTGTTAAAAACAATTTCGCCGCTAACTGGCTGAACTAGTCCAGAAATTAACTTAACTAGTGTTGACTTTCCAACACCCGAGCGGCCAGATACACCAAAGATTTCTCCAACCTTTATTTCAAAAGATAAGTCTTTAATTACCATTTGGTCTGCTTTATAGCCAAAATTAACTGACTTGAAACAAACGCTTTCAAATGTAAAGTCAGTCTTTCCTACTACCTCATTTTCTTTTGGCATAGCGTACACTTTTTTAACTCGCTCATCAGCAGACTGAACTAAGGCGTATTGTTCAAATAAAGTAGACAGACTAAATACTAAAAATAAGGTTAAATAAAATAAAATTGGGGCAAAATAACTGGCAAACTCAACCTTAAATATGCCTTTGGAAAAATACGCAAGAACTACTGCAAGTAGAGTTGAAAATGCAGTAACAAAAGTTATTTTGCCTTCAATTAACAAGTTAAGAAATACATTTTTTTGATTTAACTTAGTAGAATGTTCTTTGATTTCTTCACTTGCTTGTTTGACTTGGCCAAACATGTAAATACTTCTAAGGGCCGAAGTTTTTAAAAATATTACTTTAGTTAAAGTTTTAAATAAAGACCTGGTTTGCGTAAACTTACTTTGACTTAACTTAAAGAATATAAAGTAAAGCAGTAAAATTATTAATTGCGTTGAAAAAATTATTAAAACTAAAAGTGGCGAAATAAAGTAAGCCGTGATTAAAACAAATACTTCTAAAATTACAGAAATAAAGAAAGGCGAGATAGTATGGGCAAAAAACAACTCAAGAGTTTCAATGTCTTTGGTCAAGACTGTCAAAAAATCACTCTTGTAAGTCTCGGTAAGCAAGTCTAGGCTTGTGTTTTTAAGTTCTTTAAATAAAACTAGCCGGTAGTTTTCCAAAATACGGAAAGCCACTAGGTGGTTAAAGTACTGCTCTAGGAACCGAAAGAACGGTCTAAGCAGTCCGGCTGTTGGAACCAAGACACCTAAAACTACTAACGTAGTAAAAGAAAGCGTACTGTATTTAAATAAAATAAATAAGGGAAGGACTGCAATTAAAAGTACACTCAATTGAGAAAGCACACCAAAACAAACAGCCGCAGTCATTGCCAGTAAATTGTTTTTTAGAAAAACTCGCTTATGCATTTTTCTTAACCTCTTTATTTTCAAAGTCTAAAACTAAAGAGTTTTCAACTTCAGCACTCAAGCGGTGTGAAATTAAAATAACTATCGCTGATTTGGCTTTATTTTCAAGCATGCTAAGAGCCTTGGCTTCATTTTCTTTATCTAGGTTAGCAGAAATTTCGTCAAGTATATAGATATCTTTTTCAATTAAAGAAATTAACGCTAAATACAGTCTTTGTTTTTCACCACCAGATAAATTAGCCTCGCTTGCGTTGACTAAGTAGTCAAGGTTTGCACTCAGTTCAGGTAAATCAAAATTTATTAAGGCCTTTTTAATTAAAGCGGTGTCAGAAACTCCATGGTTTTTGAAAAACTCTAAAATAGTTTCTCCATATATCGGCTGTTCTGCCGAAATATACATTAGTTTTTGATAAAAATCAGCATCACTAATTTGAGCGATATTTGTTTGATTTAAATAAATTTCGCCTCTTTGTGGCTTTTGGATTTTTGAAGCAAGTTCAGCAAAAGTAGTTTTACCACAGCCTGACCTTCCTTTAACTAAATAGAAGTTGGGTTTTTCAAACTTATATGAAAAGTTAGTTAAGACTTGGTTGTCTCCGTGAGCAAAACTTATATTGTTAAACTCAAGTGTATGAACTGATTCTGAAAACTCTGTGTATTTAATGTCCGTTATTTTATTTGTTTGCATATAAACTTGATTTAAGTTTTCATATGCTGAAACTCCCGCCATTGCGGCGTGGAAAGCCGAGCCAAGTTGGCGAAGTGGTACAAAAAACGCTGGTGCCGTTAAACACAAAAATATAGTTTTTGAGTTTAACAGTTCATATTTATAGAAGTAAATTCCGTTTTTTCTTAAAATAAGCGGCAAAATTATTTCTAAAAATAATACTAGCGCTGCTGAAAAATAGGTAACAAAGTCCATGATAAACAGTGATTTTAACTGCATTTTTAAAACCTTCATAGTCTGGACTTTAAAGTCTTTTGCGTTTTGTTTTAATTTAGCCTCTGCAATTTCTTGGCAATTTGCTAGTCTAAGTTCACGCAAACCTTTTAAGTTATCAGTATATTTTTCGCCAAGATTTAAATAGATTTGCCAGTTTTTTTTAAAAGTTTTGCGGGCTTTACGATGACTCAAAGCCATCGCAACTGGAATTAAGGGAATGAAAAATAAGAAAATTCCGCCAGCAAAGTAGTTGCCGTTTACAAAATAAAGTCCTGACAACAAAAAAATTGAGAAAAACGCTACCACAAAAGAAGGTACAAACTTAGTGAAGTAAATCTCTAGGTGGTCTACCCCTTCTGTTAAAAGTTGTGTGTATTTAGTTGGGTTTTCTGCTATTTTTGGACTTTTAAAGTCAATAATTCTGGCAAAGAAATCTAGTCTAATTCTAGTTTTAACAGCGCTTGCGGTAATTTGTGCAAACCAAGCTGTGGTCATTTGAATTAAAGCAAACGTTGCTACTGCGACTATTAGACCAACGATGTGAATAGTGTCTGTTGCGTTTTGTTTTAAAAAAAGTTTGGCCAACACGTATAGCGAGACAGTTAGTGACAAAAAACCAAGTGACTTAAAAACAGAAAGTAGAAGTAAATTAAGTTTCTCTGATTTAGTTAAAATTAAAAAAAGTTTAGTTTTGATCATAAACACTCTTTCTTTTATATTATTTCAAAAATTAAAAAGGTTTTATAAATATTTAGGGCAATGGATGTATAAGCATATGAAATCCTAAAAAATCTTTTATTAACCAAAATGTAATTTAGAGATGTTAAATTTTCTAGAAAATAAATTCGTCAAAATCAGTATAAAATTCTTTCAAGTTTGTATAATTTTAAAATAGTACAACACGAGACCTATCTAAAATCTTTTTTTGTCTTAATAGATACTACAAACGGAGCTATCGCCAAAAGTTTAAAAGTGTTTTAAATAAAACATATAATGTTAAATTAAATATAAGAATTTTATACTTTGGGTCGGAAGTGTCTTCAGGAAAAGGTTCTGAACAATCAAAAAAATGCGGATTAGTTTCAAGTATTTTTTTAATACTTTCTTCTATGTATTCACTAGATTCTTCTTCTTTTTCGCGGCATTTTGAGTCTATGCTAAGACGATAGTTGTTTACTAATAAAAAACATACCAACTTTAAAACGCCATATCCTTTTATAAAATATTGGAAAAAGGAATATTTAGATAAAAATATAAACAAGATATTAGAAATAATATCTGAAAGCAAATTAAAAATAAAAAAATACGAAATATAGCGTGTTTTAGGTTTTAGAGCATTATTTTCTTTAAAAAATAGGTTTTCTTTTAATAATCTACCCGCTAAAAACGAATAAGAACGAGTAAATGCTCTTTTTATTATTAAATAAATAAATAAATAAATAATAATACTTGCTATCAACGAGAAAAACAATGTGTTTGTTTCTTTTAATCTAAGAATTTCCCATATGCTGTCAACTGAATTATATAAAATCATATTAAAATAAACTTTTTAAGAGTTCAGAAAGTAAATTGGATAATTGATCAACAGCGCTATCAAATATTGCTTTCCTTGCAGTTGGACCAGGGAGTACTTTTTTAAAAGCTTTAGTTAAAGATTTACCAAATAAACTGAATCTACCTTGTACACCTTTAGCGCTAATTTTTCCAATAGTCTTATTTTGAGCACTCTTAGTTAAAATACTATAAAGTTTACTAGTAAATCCATTTTTCAAAACACCTATTTTTAAATGCGCAAGCAACTTTTTGGTTGCATTCATTCCCACAACTAACGTTGCTGACATTGCAGCGCCCTCAGCAGCAGAAATTACTGCTGATATGTAGTTTACCTTGTAAAAATCACCACCATTATCAATCAAGTCATTGCCAACGCTTTCAACAAAACTAGTAGCTCCACCTATCAAGGTAGAACCAATTAAGCCAATTCCAGATGCTGCAGCAGCTCCACTAACAGCACCCATAGCACCTGCAAGCAGCGCTTTTTTCCAATTAATTGTGCCACTTTCTTTATTTTGTTTATAACAATTAATTCCAGTGGCAATAGCAGCTCCAACAATTGCACCAACTATTAGTGTAGTTAAAAATAATTGGCCATCTTTATCAATGTAATTAACAGGGTTATTTTTACAGTAACAAAACAGGTTAT